>CAZFVQ010000013.1:63864-84674 GCA_964522415.1 uncultured Rikenellaceae bacterium
TATCAGCACTCAACGACCAACGGCAAGGGCCTGGAAACTGCGGACCAGAAGTCAGTGGACCAGCGTTCAACAGCCTGGAATCAGCGGAGCAGGAATCAGGAATCAATCTTGGGTAATCTCAGATTTTCAATATACTCCAGCAGTCTCCTGATAAGATTGAAATAAAGCAGCACAAAGAAAAATACCGAAGCTGCCCAGACAACTGCCATGTTGAACCAGTAGGTATCAATCTCCAGACTGCCTGTCCTTTTTACGGGTGCATAAAAATGAGCCCGTCCCCATTTCGAGGTTGACTTCATATATGCCGGTTCATATTTCCGTATTATCCTTTTGTCACTTTCCACGGTCAGTTCCCTGCGGTCGTGGCTCAGCAGAAGGTTTCGAAGCCATTTGTTCTCATTATCTTCACGTAGTCTGACCAGACCTTCCTCCCCTAGTTTATCCGCAAGCCGGCTGCTTATCCCATTTTCCTTTCTGACCGCCTGTTTTTTCAGATCAGAATAGACTCCTTTCAGGGAATCAAGCCAGACATCTGCTTCCTTTGCTGTTTCGGTACGGAATCTTTCAGGGGAGAGATCGTCCTTCCACTTCCCGGGAATAACACCGGCGGAGGCCGACAACTCACCGATATGGAAACCGAGCTTGTGCAGCCTGCTTTCGGTATCATCACGGTACTCCTCCCTGTCCCTGCAAACCACCACCTGCTGGAGATGGTTCCTGAGACTGTTAATGAGCATAATATTGTATTCCTGCTGGCTGACATCCGCCCTGGTTTCGAAATAGTTCCTTTCGTAGGCATTATACCTGAACTGGGCCACTGCCAGGGCTTCAAAAGACCATCTTGCAGTCATTACATCACCTACAAACGGCACATATTCAGGTGAAGAATAATTTGCAAGATGCAGCTTTTCAAACCTTACCAGTACACCGCTGAAGAGAAGCTGGGGGATGATAATAAAGGGTATGATGATATAAATCGTGACCACCGAATTTAATGCAGCAGAAATATTAAGGCCGATTATATTCGCAAAACAGGATGTTGTAAACAACACAAACCAGAAAGAGAAGGTCATCCCTTTTATGCCAAGCAGCAGGTTCCCGATGAGGGTGAACGAGATTGTCTGAACAGCAGAAATGATAAACAGCAACATCACCTTTGAACCCAGGTAACTGAACCAGCTGAGGTTAAGAAAGGATTCCCTCCTGAGAATCTTCCTGTCGCGGACTATCTCTTCGGAACTGACCATCAATCCGAAGAACAGTGCAGTAATAATGCACATGAAGAGATAGGGAGTTATATTGTCGTTTTCGCTGAATCTGTAAATCCCGTCAGCGGAATATCTGGTAAAATAAGCCAGAAGGAAAGCCAGAATGGGCGGCCCCAGGAAACTTATTAGAATATATTGCATGTCCGACAGTTTGGAAAGCAGATCGCGTGTAAAAAAGATTCGCAACTGTTTCAGCAGTCCGGGTATGCTGAAATTATTCCGGGGCAGACTTGTCTTTACCCTGATCTTTTCCCTGTCCCGGTTTTTTCGTATTGCCCGGAACTGATCAGCCCATTCAGCGGGTGTCACCTTTCTGATCCTCGTTGCCCTGCCCTGTTCATCAACCACTTTTGCCTCAACAATCTGAAGTATCTGGTCGGTATCGACGTTACCGCATTTAACACACTGATCCTCTTCAGGGTTGGCATGCCTGGTGATTGTCTTGAAATAGACAATTGCCTCGGTGGGATTCCCGAAATATACCTGGTAGCCTCCCTTGTCAATGATCATGATCTTGTCGAACATCTTGTATATTTCCGAACCGGGCTGATGGATATTTACTATAACAAGTCTGCCTTTATGTGTCTGTTCCTTGAGCAGGTTCATCACTGCCTCGGCATCAACCGAGGAAAGACCGGAAGTCGGTTCATCCACAAAGAGTATGGTGGGTTCCCGCAGTAATTCAAGGGCTATGTTAACCCTCTTCCTTTGTCCTCCGCTGATAACCTTGTTCAGGGGATTGCCTACCTTGAGATCCTTTATTTCACTGAGATCAAAATCCGCAAGTATCCCGTTAACCGTTTCAATAATCTGATCTTCACTCAGATTGTTCAGACACATCCTGGCATTGAACCAGATATTCTGAAAAACCGTCAGCTCTTCAATCAGCAGATCATCCTGTGGCACGAATCCTATTACTCCCTTCAGCTTTTCCCTGTCGGCATTATTGTAGAGATCATGTCCGTTAATTCTCACCTCACCGCCCTGTGGCCTGAGGGTACCGTTGAGGATACTGAGGGTTGTCGATTTTCCGACACCGCTCCCTCCCATTATTCCGATTAATTCACCCGATTCGCCGTGGAAATGAAGATCATGTATGCCATTGTCGCTGTTACTGAACCTGAATGAAACAGCCTCAGCATCAAGATTCACCCTGCTGGCAAATGAAGCTCCGGCAATCCTGCTGCTTATATCGGTATAATAAATAGTTCTGATCCCGGATCCCCTTATTGACGAACCATGATCAAAAATATATGTCTGGTCAGGAATGATATTCTGTCCGTTGAGATAGAGATCCTCACTGCCGCTGTATCTGAAAATATAGGTATTGGTACTGGCAATGAACAAAAACGACAGCTCCCCTTCAAGATGTTCATTATAAAGATGCCTGGCTTCCTTTTGCCCCTGCTCCTTTCTGTTGTTTATCACCACTACCCTTGAATTATCATCAGGATCCCGGGCATCGTCGATGACAAAACTTTTGATATCACTGTATTCAGCCGAAGGGATAAAAAAGGAATCTGCCACGGTTGCCAGGAAGTCGAGTTCATTTTCGGTGATCTCCTCTCCCAGCGAAATGAAATCCATCAGCTGTACAAGAACATAAATCTTTTGTTTCTGCTGAAGTTCCTCATTTATCTTCTGGCATATGGTGAGTATCTTAACAGCATTCAGGGATATCCTTTTTCTGTCCCTGATACTGTCTCTTTCTATGTCTTCAGCATTGTAAACCATGAGGTATTCCTCAAATTTCCTCATGTATTTTGTTACCAGTTCATTATTCAGATGCCGTGACAGAAATGCCCGTACAACATCCTTTCCCCTGCTGGTAATAACTGTTTCTCCATGGATATCGGCTATCAGTGCAAATAACTGCACAAGCGCATTCAGGATGGATTCACTCATTGAATATGTTTTTGACTTTCACCAGTCTTGCAAAATTAATTTCCTGAGAATTAATTTTTTGCAAATTAAGTCATTTTTGCTAACTTATGAAGAAAAGTTATCAGCAGCGTTTTGTCCTTTTGTCAATATTTACAACAGGGCAATAGCAGCACCATTTCCGGGAATTAATAAATTATTCCGGGTCAAACGGCAGGCTGTATCCAGGTCAGCTGACTTTCGATATTGCTGTGAAGCTTATAATTCCTGATATGATCACTGATCCTTTCCCCTAAAATCTCTATTTTACTGAGATCTGCCACCCCCTGATTTGTCCGGGCACAATAACTGAGATAACCCACCCTGTCAAAATCAACTCCCATAAGCCCGGTAGCCACCCGGTCTGCCGCCAGCCAGTCGGTACTTGCAACACAAATCCTGTGGTCAACGGGAGTTCCGTTACTCGGACCGTTCCCTTCCATCCCTTCAAATCCGTCAATAAGTGCAAGGTGAGGATGCAGTCTTGGAGCAAGATCAAAGAGATTGTAATTGATACCCCTGAATCCGCTACCGTGTACAATGGCCTTGTCACTCCACGCACCTTCCCTGCGGGTCTTTCCCCATGAAAATCCCGGATCTTTTACCGGTGCCCCGAAAATGATATTTTTAAGTGAAAGTGTGACGATAACACGATCGTGTGTTTTCATTTTTGCTGCCGAAATCAGGTAGGAATCCGGACTGAGCAGGATACTTGAAAACCTGACCGGATGGGGACTGAAATCCTTTTCATCAAACACATATAGAATTTCATGCTTCTCCTGATCGAGGTCAATGAGCTTCACCGGATATTTCTCTGCCAGCCTGAGATAGCCGAAATTGCTGTATCCCTCAATTGCCGGACCGGGAGCAGCCGATTCGGCAATAATGACATTATCGAGCTTTTTTATTGACCTGAGAAACTCCAGGATGCCTTCCAGTGTTTCGGCGTGTGTTGCTGCCAGCTGTATGCTTGTAGACACATTATTAGGTTTTATTACCACACGGCGCCTTCCTATTGCCCTGGCTATCTCCGCGGAAAAGGGTTCCAGTGCCCTGAATGCAATGTCAGCCCGGTCATCACCCGTGACAAGGGAAACACGCGATAAGGCCGGGCCGGGCAAATCAGGAGAAATCAAAGCCTTTAAATCACTGAAAGGACTGTAGAATGTGGCTGCAGCTCCTCCCATAAGGGAAGTCCGGATAAAATTACGGCGGTTTATTTTGCTCATATCAGGCGGTTTTATAGTATCAAATGTAGGCAAAAATCAGAAAAGAGTCAACACACAGGACAGGGCTTAAAAAGTGATGAGTGACAAATTCCTATCCGCCGGGTATCCGGGTAATCAGATCTGAAGAATACCCGGAAATACTGTAAAAGGAAAAAATCAGGATTAGCGGCAAACAGCTTATCTTTTAACCTGGTTATCTGAAGATAAATTATTACCACTCATTGTAAATAAAGTCAGGATTTTGAAACAATTTGCGATTTGAACCGTATTTCTGGTTTTCGGATTGTTTAATTTCTGAAAGATCAATGTCTGGCGCGAGAAAGGTATTATTTTTCATTCTGCTCCTTTCCCCTGTTATGGCTTCAGGGCAGGATGCAGCCTTTAATCCGGTATCCGGAAAGGTTTTTACTCAATATGTTTTTAATCCGGCAATCGCCGGAAGCAGGGATTTTCTGTCTCTTGATCTGCTTGCAGCCCTTCAGGATAATCAGCATTCACAACTGCTGGGTGCAAACACCAGGATCAGGAAAAAGGAGAGTAAAGTCCTGACCGAATCCGATATGAAGGAATTTTCAAACATCGGCATCGGAGCCTGGATTCTGAATGATCATGCCGGAATCAGCCGCCATACCGGTGCAGGTATTGCAGGAGCATATCACATTCCCCTGGGAAGGGAAAAACACAGCTTCCTCTCACTTGGAGCCACAGCAAAAGGTTTTTTCAGTCATTATCCCGGAGATGATGATCTGAACATA
This sequence comes from uncultured Rikenellaceae bacterium, assembly GCA_964522415.1. GTDB lineage: Bacteria > Bacteroidota > Bacteroidia > Bacteroidales > VadinHA17 > LD21. The sequence goes on from CAZFVQ010000013.1 coordinate 69,037, forward strand.
CCTGAAAAGAATACAATACTCCCGGACCTGGATGCCGGAATATATTTTTATAATCCGGTATTCCACATCGGACTGTCGGCAACAAACATCCTTTCGGGGACCTTTGGGGATAACAGCTCTCATTTATCCGAAAAATATATCCTCAATACAGGATTCAAGATCCTGTGCAGCAGAAATCTCAGAATAATACTTGAACCGATGCTGATTGCAGAAACGGGCAACTCCCTCCCTGATAAAATCAGGGATATTTTTCATCCCGGACTGAAATTATATCTCGGAAATTTATGCATGGGATCATATCTGAACGATTATGACAGGATTCCCTTCTTTTTCCAGTATAAATATCCGGGATTTTATATCGGTACATTTTTTGAGCTGCCAAGGAAAACCGCCTTTTACAAGAAGGATATTACTGCGGAAATTGCAATGGGTATTAATATTATAAAAAACAAAACGACGTATAACAGGAAAGATCAATGGTAAGGAAGTATGTCATTATGTCCATTGAATAAACATGACCGGCTCCAATTCCAGCTAAGTATGAAAAGATTTTACGGATTTATGTTTTCCTGCTCTCTTATCATGAGCTGTCTGGTCCTCACGGGATTCAATACACCGGACTATCCCGGTGGCAGCAGGGAGCTGTCAGGGATTGAATTGCCCCCGGATGACCAGCCTGTTAAAATAAATTCTTTCAGTCTGGAAATAATTCCTCCGTCTGCAGGCGTTCAGTTTTACAGAAACGCTATAGTGTTTCTCGGGTTTTCGAAGAATTTTCATAAGATGATTCCATCGCATGTTTCCTTCGGAACTACCCAGGCATATTATGCCATTCCGGGAGATTCCACACTAATTAATCCCCTTGTTTTTCCAACGGATTTCATATTCCCCTTTCCATGCGATGCCATTTCCTTCAGCAGGGATTATGACAGGATGTATTTCACTGCAAAGGAAAAGGGAGGGAAACATTATAAAATATATTCATCGGATTTTTCCGGAAGACCCAAGGGCAAAGGCTCCTGGTCAGAACCCGGAGAACCCCTTGACTTCTGTAGCGGTGATTTTTCCTACACTCACCCCGCCCTTTCCCATGACGGAATGATGATGGTTTTCGCATCCGACAGGGGCGGAACGGCAGGAAACTTTGACCTTTTCATTACCAGAAAAGAGGGTGAAAAATGGTCAGAACCGGAAAACATGGGAAATCTTGTCAATACCGGAGCGGATGAACTCCATCCCTTCCTTGACAATCAGAACAACCTCTATTTCTCTTCAGACGGACATCCCGGTTACGGAGGTTTTGACATCTTCGTAAGCAAATACAACGGGGGAAGCTGGGAAGAGCCTGTTAACCTTACAAAATCCGTGAATACTGCCGGTGATGATATTGCATTTACCCTGAATCGCCTGGATGGAAAAACCGGCTTCTATACATCAATTCCCGGTTCCGGGGGAAAAGATGCCCGCCTCTTCAAAATAGTTATTGGAGATAATAAAACAGCAGGAATTCCTGCAGATCTGACAGGAACACTCATTAAAACCGCAGAGGCTGATACAACTTTCACTTACCGCAAACTTCTGCTTGCACAGGCTGACGATATAGCCCGCGCTGAAAAAGAGGCAAGGACAGCGGAAGCTGAAAGAGCTGCAAAAGATGAAAAGGCTGAGAAAGAGAAGAAAGCAGTGAAGGCTGAGGAAATAAAGAGAGTTGAATCTGAAAAAGCAAGGGCGGCCGAGCAGGCTAAAGCTGCCGAAGCCAAAAGACTGGCTGAGGAAGCCAGAGCCGCCGAAGCCAAAAGACTGGCTGAGGAAGCCAGAGCCGCTGAAGCCAAAAGACTGGCTGAGGAAGCCAGAGCCGCCGAAGCCAAAAGACTGGCTGAAGAGGCAAGGGCAGCCGAAGCAAAAAATACTGACACTGAAATACCTGAAAACCTGAAGGATGTCGAGATTTACAGGGTACAATTCCTGTCAGATAAATCGGGAAAAAATATAAAGGAGCTTGTGGTGGATGGTAAGTCATATACCCCCTATGTATACTATTACCTGAAGGAATACCGCTACACGGTGGGGGAATTCACAACAACTGAACCTGCCAGGCAGCTACAGTCTGCACTGAGAAAGGCAGGATATCCCCAGGCATTTGTTGCAGTATTTAAAAATAACGAGAGAATCCGCTGATTACTCACTTTCCCGCGATTTCAGCTCAGGAGAGAATATGATTTCACCGGAAAACCTGCAGGAAATAAACCTGCCTTCAGGACGTTACTCCAGACTTTCCCTTGCAAATCTCAGCGCTATGTTGTTAAGTTTACAGAGTCCGGCTTCTCTGACAATTCTCTGCCCGTCATTGATAACAATAGTTCGTTAAATTTTTAAGTCAGCTGATTCCAGCCAATTGTATATTTTTGACAGGGCTGCAAACTTAAATCAATCTTCGGAAAAAATTTCCATTTCAGGAAATTGTTTTTGCAAAAGCATCATTTTTTATAAGTCCTACATGCATCTGATGCAGCGGACAATAATAAACACTGTCTTTAACACTGAACAAAACGCTAATCTCAAAAAATGAAGAACATGAGAAATCTGAAGAAAATTTTTTTCCTGTTTCTGGCTTTGGCCATAACATCCGGTGTCAATGCACAGTTTCGCAAGACTGTCGATGGAAATGGAAGAGTAACGACTGAGTCAAGAACTCCTGTAAATGCATCGGGGATAAAAGTCAGCACGGGAATAGATGTTTACCTCAGGCAGGGTGACAAGCCGGAACTGACTGTAGAGGCTGATGAAAATCTGCACAGGCATATCATTGCCAGGGAAAAGAACGGGATTCTTGAAATCTATACCGATGTGAACATGCGGCGTGCGAAAACGAAAACCGTGTATGTAACCCTGAAAGAGATAAACACTGTTGCCACATCAAGTGCAGGAAATATTACCGGAATATCGGCGATCGAAAGCGATAATATTCGTATTGCCGCCAGCAGCGCAGGTGATATCACTCTGGAAATATACGCCCGGGAGGTAAATGCTGTTATCAGCAGTTCCGGTGATGTAACACTGAATGGTGAAGCAGATATACTTTCTGCTGTTTTGAGCAGTGCCGGCAATCTGAATGCATACAATCTAAGGGTAAAGGAAGCTGAGGTAACAGCTTCCAGTGCCGGAGATGCAGGTATTTATGTTACCGAAAAACTTTCAGCACGGGCTTCCAGTGCGGGAGATATAAACTACAAGGGTGATCCCCGGTACATTGATGCCAGGGCTTCAAGCGCAGGAAGCATCAGGAAAAGATAACTTCCTTCCCGATATATAATACCGGTTTATAATAACCGCCGGGAATCTTACCGGCGGTTATTTTTTTAACTTTGCGTTAATCCTGAAGTAAAAAAATCTTTCATTATGAAAAAGAATATAGCAATTGATCTTAAGAATTTTGCGGATTTCATCTCCTACGAGGAGGTGATAGCTCTTGCAAAACAGTCTGTCAGATATCTTGATGCACTCAACAGCGGAACTGGAGCCGGGAATGATTTTCTGGGATGGCTCACTCTTCCTGAAGACATACAGGAGCAGCTTGACGGAATAACGAAGAGAGCCAGGCATATCATGTCTGTTTCAGATACAACAGTAGTCATCGGCATCGGCGGCTCTTACCTTGGTGCCAGGGCTGTTATTGAAGCTCTGAGTCATTCTTTCGCTCCGATACTGAAATCCGGACACCACGAAATACTTTATGCAGGCCAGAATATTTGTGAGGATTATATTTCAGATCTGATTGAAATTCTTGAAGACAGGAATTATTCCATCATAGTCATTTCCAAATCAGGAACCACAACCGAACCTGCGATTGCATTCAGAATCCTCAAGGATCATCTTGAAAGAAAAGTCGGAAAAACCAGGGCAGCCGACAGGATCACTGCTATCACCGACGGTTCGGAAGGTGCGCTGAAATCGCTGGCAGATATTAACGGCTATGAAACATTTGTGATCCCCGATGATGTGGGAGGAAGATATTCCGTTCTCACACCGGTCGGTCTGCTGCCGATTGCGGTTGCCGGAATGGACATCAGAAAACTGGTTAAGGGAGCCTGCGACATGGAGCTTATAACCAGAAAGAACAGGGACGCTGTGAGCAATCCTGCACTCCTGTATGCTGCAGCACGTAATCTGATGCTTCAGACAGGGAGATCCCTTGAAATACTTGCCGGGTTTACACCAAAGCTCCGCTATTTCTCAGAATGGTGGAAACAGCTTTTCGGAGAAAGTGAAGGAAAGGAAGGCAAAGGCATTTTCCCGGCATCAGTCGAGTTTACAACAGATCTGCATTCACTGGGACAGTATATCCAGGAGGGACAGCGGATCATTTTTGAAACAATCCTTCTGGTAAATGAAACAGGAAAAACAGTTACAATACCTATTGAAAAGGATGATTCCGATCAACTTAACTATCTGGCATACAAAAGACTCTCGGAAGTGAACCAGAATGCCGGAGAAGGCACCATCCTTGCCCATAATGAAGGGAATATCCCGGTTATAAGGATAAATATTCCGGTACTGAATGAGTACTATGTTGGCCAGCTGATTTATTTCTTTGAGATAGCCTGTGCCGTGAGCGGCTATATCCTTGATGTAAACCCCTTTGATCAACCCGGTGTTGAAGCCTACAAGAAAAACATGTTCGCTCTCCTGAATAAGCCCGGATTTGAAGGAGCAGAAATAGTCAATCAATAATATACTTAAACTATTTGCATTATGAAAATTGAGCTAAGGAAAGATTTCAAATGGTCACTGGTGGTGCCTACAAGCATGGGTGTCAGGATCACTCCTCTTCACGGCCAGCCCGTTCACTGCAGCGATACATTCCACATGCATGCAACCAGTGCCGAGTCGAATGTTGCAAGTGTTTCATCCTATCTTGGACTGCCTGTCAAGGTTCTGACCACATTTGTAAAGGACAGTCCGGTAGCCAGGTTCATAAAGGATAATCTCGCCGGCAGGCATATGGCATATGAAGGTATTGAAGTTGCCCAGGGAGATCCCTGGGGTTACCGGCACCAGTTCAATATTGCCGACAGCGGTTATGGTACCAGGGGACCGAGGGTGCAGAATGACCGTGCCGGAGAAGTGGGCAGGACTCTGAATGTAAAGGATTTCGATCTCAACCGGCTGTTCGCGGAAGAGGGAGTTCAGATACTGCATCTTTCAGGACTTATTGCAGCCCTGTCACCCGAAACAAGTAACTTCTGCCTGGAACTGGCGCGGGCAGCAAAAAAATACGATACCAGAATATCTTTCGATCTGAATTACCGGGCTTCATTCTGGAAGAACCGGGAAGAGGAACTGTCCGCAACCTTCAGGGAAATTGCGGGAATTGCCGATATACTGGTTGGTAATGAAGAAGACTTCCAGCTTTGTCTGGGTGTTGAAGGACCGGAGGAAGGCGGAATGGATCTTGCAGCAAAGATTGAAAATTTCAAGGAAATGATCAGAAGGGTCAGAAATGCATTTCCCGGCGTTTCCGTTTTTGGCAACACCCTGCGGCAGGTCATCAGTGTAAATGAACATTTATGGGGTGCAATAGTGCATGAGGGTGAAAACTGGCATGTTGTCGAGCCACGGGAGATACACGTCCTTGACAGGATTGGCGGAGGTGATGGCTTTGTGGGCGGTCTGCTCTACTCAATCCTTAAAGGCTGGGAATCCGAAAAATGGATTCAGTTCGCATGGGCTTCCGGCGCACTTGCCACGACTATGCTGACCGATTATGCCCAGCCTGCGGATGAAGAACAGATATGGAGCATCTGGGAAGGAAATGCAAGGGTAAGACGCTGAAAATACAAGAACAGCGATATTTATCAGGACGGTCCCGGATATAAATCCGGGACCGTCTGTTTTTTTAGCGGCCGGATTTTGCCAGGAACTCATCAAGCACCTGTTCCAGCGTGGGATCGCCTATTTCCTGAAGATCATAGTATACCCTTGTTGCCGGCTTCCTGATATCAATTATCCTTTTAAGGTCTATGGGAGTTGCTATTACAACACTGTCACAAACAGTATTGTTAATGGTCGTTTCAAGGTCGTGCAGCTGCTGTTCCCCGTAACCCATCGCAGGAAGAAGACTGCCAATACCGGGATAAAGTCTGAAAGTATCTTTCAGTCTGCCGCTCAGAAAGGGCCTGGGATCGATTGTTTCGGCAGCCCCGAATTTCCGGGCAGCAACAATTCCGGCTCCTATCTTCATCTCCCCGTGAGTCAGAGTCGGGCCGTCCTCAACAACCAGCACCCTTTTACCCCTTATAAGGGAAGGATCATCTACCCTGATCGGTGAAGCAGCATCAATAACCACGGCTTCCGGATTCACCCTGACAGTATTTTCCCTTACGGTATCCACAGCTTCGGGATCAGCACTGTCAATCTTGTTTATGACAACAACATCCGCAAGACGCAGGGTTACCTCGCCAGGGTAATAATTCAGCTCATGTCCCGCCCTGTGGGGATCGGTAACGGTTATCATAAGATCGGGCCGGTAAAAGGAAAAATCATTATTGCCTCCGTCCCACAGTATTATGTCGCAGCCATCAGGATCCTTCTCTGCCTCACGCAGTATAGCCTCATAATCAACACCGGCATATATGACGTTGCCCCTTTCTATATGGGGTTCATATTCCTCCATCTCCTCAACGGTACATTTATGTTTCGCCAGGTCCTCAAGGACGGCAAAACGCTGAACCTTCTGCTCAATCAGGTTCCCGTAGGGCATGGGATGGCGAATCGCAACAACCTTTAATCCCCTTGACATCAGTATCTCTATTATTTTCCTTGATGTCTGGCTCTTTCCGCAGCCTGTTCTGACCGCTCCAACGGCAATAAGCGGCTTCGTGCTTCTGATCATCGTTGCCGAAGGACCCAGCATTACAAAATTCGCTCCTGCAGCATTTACTACCGCCCCCGTTGACATTATCTTCTGATAAGGTACATCACTGTAGGAGAATATACAGTCATCCACGCTGTATTTCCTGATAAGCCCGGGAAGATCTTCCTCGGGAAACACCGGTATTCCGTCCGGATAAAGCCGTCCCGCAAGTCCGGAGGGATATCTCCTGCCATCAATATCAGGTATCTGGGCAGCTGTGAATGCCACAACATTGAAATCCTCATTGTCCCGGTAAACGGTATTGAAATTATGGAAATCCCTTCCTGCCGCACCAATTATTATTACATTTTTTCTGCTCATTTTAAGTAATATTTATCATCAAATTATTGAAAGTACTGTTTTCGTTTTAAAATGAATCAGCAAATGTATAATTTGCATGGCGGAAAAACGAAATTTCAAGTCATTTTTTTTATATGACTTTCAGATTTTAACTGTCTGTGATACAATATATCTTATATTAAGAGGTTGAATCCTGATAGGACCAGTGCAAAGTGAACCTTTTGATGAAATTATTCGTAAATATTTTGTACTATTATAAGCTTAAATGAATGTTCTGGCCCACATATACCTGTCGGGTGATTCCGAAAAAATAATCATCGGAAATTACATAGGTGATTATGTGAAAGGCAGGGATTATCTGAAATATCCGGAACAGGTAAGAAAGGGCATAATTCTGCACAGGCATATTGACGACTTCACGGACAGGCATCCTGTGGTTCACAGGAGCAAGATCCATTTCTCGAAGAAATATCATAAATACGCCGGTGTTGTTACAGACATTATCTATGATCATTTCCTTACACGTGAGTGGAGTCTCTTTTCACGAAGACCCCTGGAGAGTGTCACCTATAATTTTTACAGGGCGATGGTCAATAATTATGATATTCTCCCCGATAAGGTAAAGGAGATGATGCCGTTTTTTATTATTAACAACTGGATTGAGACTTATCAGACCCGCAGGGGTATCGGCCGAACACTCAGGACACTGAGCAGGAACACAACATTGCCGAACGAAACAAGATTTGCAATACGTATGCTCAAGAAGAACTATTTCACCCTTCTGGATGATTTCATGGAATTCTTTCCGCAGCTGATTGACTACGTGGAAAACGATTTCGGCATAGAGATCTCTCACAGGATAACCATTCCCTTCTGATCATATCAGCTGTTCCGTGAGGCTGGCATCAGGTCCCGGAAAGATCAACAGCAGTATGGTAAAACACCGGAGTAAACTTTCCCTATGATCATATCAGGTGTTCCGTGCGGCTGGCATCAAGCCGCAGAAATATGAACAGCAGTATGGTAAAACACCGGAGTAGACTTTCCCTATGATCATATCAGGTGTTCCGTGCGGCTGGCATCAAGCCGCAGAAATATGAACAGCAGTATGGTAAAGCCCCAGAGTGAACTTCCCCCGTAACTGAAAAAAGGAAGGGGTATTCCAATTACCGGGACAAGACCGATTGTCATTCCCAGATTAATAAAGAAATGAATAAACAGGATGGACACCACCCCGTAGCCATAGGTTCGCGAAAATACCGAACGCTGCCGTTCGGCAAGCTTAATAAGCCTCAGCAGAAGAAAAAGATACAGGCCCACTATCAGCACTGATCCTAAAAATCCCCATTCCTCACCGACCGTGCAAAAAATGAAATCGGTACTTTGTGCCGGAACAAACTTGAATTTTGTCTGGGTTCCCCGAAGGAAACCTTTTCCGCTGAAACCTCCCGATCCGATGGAAATAAGTGACTGGTTCAGGTTGTAGCCCGTTCCATGCGGATCCGATTTAAACCCGAGCATGATTTCCACCCTTTCTTTCTGATGCGGCTTCAGGAAATTGTCGAACGCAAAATCAACAGTATTGATATACAGGACACTACCAATAAGAAAAGTATAAATAACCAGCACACCCAGGGCTTTTTTCTGGTAAATGTAATAGGCAAAAAACAGGCCCGACACCAGAAGTGTTATTATAATAATCATGTTGTAGGACGCCGGCTCATTCAGAAAATGATTCAGTATAAACAGTGGTCCGCCAATCAGCAGAATGATTCCCGCTCCGGCAAGTGCCACTTTCAGTTTCCTTGTAACAGCCCATGTCAGGAAAAATGCCAGACCGATAAGTATCAGTTCAAGCATGTAATTATCCATCAGGAGTGCAAGGAAAAAAAGGAAGATCATCAAAAGACCCGATACAAAAACATAGGGACTCATTCCTTCCCTGAACAGAACAATGATCAGTGAAAAGAAAACAATGGTTGATCCCATGTCCGGCTGGGCAGCGGTCAGAACAGCCGGCAGCAGGATAATACCCAGCGCAGGCAGGATTATTCTGAACTTCGTAAGTTCCTGCCTGTGATAATTAAGATAGCCTGCCAGGGCCAGCGCGGTGGCAAATTTGGCAAATTCGGAAGGCTGAAGACTAACAAATCCGAATTCGAACCATGACCGGGAACCATTTATTTCCTTGCCGAAAAAGAATAAAAGGATCAGCATCAATATCATGATGCCATAGATAACCCAGTAAAAGAAAAAATAAAACCTGGCATCGGTAACCATGACCAGTACGGCCAGTATCAGGGCTGCAATGATCCAGATGAACTGTTTCCCGTAACGTTGTGAAAAGTCAAGTATCTCCCTGTGCTCTTCATTGAATACGGCTGCGTAAATATTGAACCAGCCCATGATGATCATGAGAAGATAGACAAGGACTACAGGCTTGTCGATACGTTTCCATATGTTAATGTTCCTCGTCACGCTGATTATTTTTTATGCCGATGAGATCCAGATCAAGAATTCTCTGTTCCTTCCATCCTGAAGCCGCAGATATATCTCCTTTAAGATATTTTTCAATCATCAGGCTGGCCACCGGAGCTGCATAGGTAGCTCCAAAACCTGCATTCTCGACATACACCGCAATGGCTATTTCAGGATTATCCTTCGGTGCAAATGCAATAAAAACGGAATGATCCTTACCATGCGGATTCTGTGCGGTACCTGTTTTTCCGCAGACAATCACGTCAGACATTGCCGCAATCCTTCCTGTTGCTCCGGCTCCCCCGTTTACAGCTGCTTCCATTCCCAGGATGACCTCCTCGAAATTGGCAGAATCAATTTCTATATGGTGCCTTGTTCTGAAGCGGCTGCCTGCTTCCCCGCCTCCTCCCGCAGATCTTACAACATGAGGAGTAATATAATATCCCCTGTTTGCTATTGCTGCTGTCATGTTTGCCATCTGAAGGGGAGTGGCTCCTATCTCGCCCTGACCGATTGCAAGGGAAATGACCGTAAGCGCCTTCCATCCGTTTTTTCCGTGATACCTGTCGTAATAGGCCGGTGTAGGTATCAGACCTGGCAGTTCATTGACAAATTCAGTTTCAAGCTTCATCCCGAACCCGAACTGGGTCAGGTATGATCTCCATTTTTCATAGGCTTCCGTAACGGATGAATATGCCGGGTTTTCAAGTATTCTTCTGAATGTCTGGCAGAAATATGCATTGCATGAATTCATTATGCCTCCCTTAAGGTCAAGGGGGGATGAATGTGTATGACAACCGACAAAAAGATAACCTCTGTTGCAGGGGAAGCTTGTTGATGGGACAATTACCTTTTCCTGAAGCGCTATCAGGCCGTTGACAGGCTTGAAGGCTGATCCGGGAGGATATGAAGCCATGAAGGCCCTGTTGAACAAAGGCAGCAATGTGTCTGCCGACAGTTTAAGGAAGTTCTCTGAACGGGTCCTTCCGACAAGGAGCTCCGGATCATAGCCCGGTGACGAGACCAGGGCAAGGATCTCACCCGTTGCCGGCTCGATGGCAACTATACTCCCTGTTTTGTTTTTCATCAGTCTCTCACCGTATTCCTGAAGATCAAGATCAATACTTGACACGATATCATTCCCCTGAACAGCTGCCGTATCCATGACACCGCCGGCATAGGATCCCTTCACACGGCTGTAAACATCAACCAGGAATATTTTCACTCCCTTTGTACCCCTCAGTTCTTTTTCATATGCCTCTTCTATGCCAAGTTTGCCTATATAATCACCGGGCTTATAGTAAGAGTCCTTTTTTATCTGCAGCTCGTCAACCTCGCTGACATATCCGAGTATATGCGCACCTACAGGCTTCGAATATTTCCTCAGTGTCCTTGGCTGTACATAAAATCCGGGAAACATGAATATCTTTTCCTGAAACCTTGCATATGATTCCACGGAGATCTGCTTGAGGAATATCGAAGGCGCCCTGTAAGAATAATTTCTGGCAGCCTTCATTCTCTCCCTGAATGCCTCAGTGCTAATTTCCAGATCCTCACAGAAAAGTGCAGTATCCATCGCGGATGTCTGGGAAGGAATAACCATGAGATCATATGCCGCCTGGTTAAAGACCATAAGCTTTCCGTTCCTGTCATGGATCAGTCCCCTTGCAGGATACTGGGTAACATATCTGAGAACATTATTGTCCGCTGAAAGTCTGTAGCTATCTTTGACAACCTGAATGACGAACAATCTTGCAATAAGTATGGCAGACGCAATGATTATCATTGCGATAATGAAATATTTCCTGGCTGCATACAAATCCTTCATAAACGGCAGGCTATTTCCCTCTTCTTATATATTCAAGAAGTACTATAAAAATCACAGAAAAAAGTGTGCTGAGCAGAACTCTCAGAAATGTAGTGAAAAAATCAGTGAGCCGGAACACTTCAAGGTAAAAAAGAAAGAAATGATGGATAAAAACGATCACGAGGGTATATATCAGAAACCATTTGAATCCGTAAATCCTCAATGATGGTTCAGTCACGAATTCATAATCCCCTCTTGTGGAAATCAGTCTCAATACCCAGGGTCGTGCGAATCCGGCGATTACAGTTGCGGAAGCGTGCATTCCAGGAGTGCCTGAAAAAACGTCAATAACAAATCCCGTCAAAAATGACAGGAAAAGCAGCAGCCATGACGATATGTCAAAAGGCAGCAGCAGGATGAACATGATATAGACATAGGGATTCACATATCCGCTGAACTGAATATTATTGAACAGGAAAAGCTGAAGGAGTATCAGCAGGACAAATATCAGAGTGTATCTCAGGATCTTGTTAATCATTGGAATTGTGTTTCAAGATTCTGTTGTTCGGTCTTTTTAAGATTACCGGCTAGGTTAACAAATCTGAGTTTTTTAAAATCAGTTTTCAGGGCTACCGAGATCCTGTAAAAATCACTTCCGGATTTCTCAATTTCATTTATCACTCCAATCATCAGTCCTTCAGGAAAAGTTGCGGAATATCCGGTTGTTTCAACCGTATCGCCGACATTCACTCTAACATGCTCGGGTATGTCACTCAGAATGGCATTCCTGTAGTTTTTCCCGTCCCAGCTAAGTGAACCGAAATATCCGTTTGACCTGATCCTTGCACTCAGCCTGAAGTCAGTATTGAGAAGGGACATTGCCACAGAATAGTCTGATGAACATCCAACTATCACTCCTGCTACTGCATCATCCGCAATAACGGCCATATCCGGTGCCAGATTATCGTTATAGCCCTTGTCAAGTGTCAGGAAGTTCTTCTGGCGGTTCACCGAATTATTTATTACTTCTGCAGAAACCCATAAATATTTCTGACTGTAAACAGAGTCTATAACAGTGGAAAAGGTATTGTCCCTCAACTTTCCGGTCTGTTCAAGAAGATTCCTCAGCAGGGCATTTTCCCTGGCAAGATTCACTTCCGTTTCTCGCAGGCGGAAATAGGAACCTGCCCTGCTGAATGATTTTTCAAGACCGGCTGTAATTCCCCTGATACCCTTTATAAATCTTGTATTATGATAACTGTTCCCCGATGCCAGCAGGGATAACGCTATCCCTTCAAGTATCAGGAAGATTATTACATTATTGTATCTCTTAAAAAAATTAAGGAGATTTCTCATTCACGGCCGGATATTATCGCATGAGGAAAGGATATTTTTCAACATTCTTCAGTGCCACTCCCGTGCCTCTTGCCACCGAGTGAAGAGGATCCTCAACCACATTGAAATTTATATTGATCTTGTCGGCAAGCCTTCTGTCAAAACCCCTCAGCAGGGCACCGCCCCCCACCATGTATATTCCCCTGTTGACAATATCGGCATACAGCTCAGGCGGAGTCTGTTCCAGGACATTGAGAAGGGCTGCTTCAATCTTGGTGATGGACTTGTCAAGGCAGTAGGCTATTTCCTGATAGGATACAGGAATTTCAATCGGAAGGGCAGTCATTATATTCGGACCCCTTACTATATAATCGGCAGGCGGATTGTCTATGTCGGGAAATGCCGCACCGACAGCTATTTTGATATCTTCCGCAGTCCTTTCCCCTATTTTGATATTATGCTGATGTCTCATATATGCCTGGATATCCGCAGTGAATCCATCTCCTGCAATTCTGATCGACTTATTGCAGACAATACCTCCCAGGGCAATAACAGCTATCTCGGTAGTTCCGCCTCCAATATCTATTATCATTGAACCCTCGGGTGCTTCAACATCTATTCCTATACCGATGGCTGCTGCCATTGGTTCGTAAATAATGTAAACATCTCTTCCTCCGGCATGTTCCGAAGAGTCACGCACAGCCCTTATTTCCACTTCGGTGCTTCCGGAAGGTATGCAAATAACCATTTTCATGGATGGGGAAAAAAGTTTCGGCCCCTTGTTGATCATCTTTATCATTCCCCTTATCATCAGTTCGGCTGCATTGAAATCGGCAATCACCCCGTCACGCAAAGGCCTTATTGTCTTGATATTTTCATGAGTCTTGCCATGCATCTGCCTCGCAGCCTCCCCTATTGCTATCAGCTTTCCCATATTTTTGTCAATAGCAACTATCGATGGTTCATCGACAACAATCTTGTCATTCTGAATAATAATAGTATTGGCTGTACCTAAATCAATCGCAATCTCCTGTGTCAAAAATGAAAATAGTCCCATATATCAATGTTTAAAATGTCTGATTCCTGTAAATACCATTGCCATTCCATTGGCGGAACAAAAATCTATTGAATCCTTGTCCCTGACCGATCCTCCCGGCTGAACCACAGCTGTTACACCTGCCTTGTAAGCAATCTCCACACAGTCAGGGAAAGGGAAGAATGCATCTGATGCCATAACAGAACCTTTCAGATCAAAACCGAACAAACGGGCTTTCTCAATAGCCTGCTTCAGTGCATCCACTCTTGATGTCTGTCCTATTCCGCCTGCACATAGCTGTTTGTTCCTTGCCAGGATAATTGTATTTGATTTGCTGTGCTTTACAAGAATATTGGCAAATACGAGATCTTCAGTTTCAAGCTTTTCAGGAGTCCTTGGCGTTACAGGCTTCAGGTCACCGGAAGTCTGTGTGCTGTTATCCCTTTCCTGCCACAGGACACCGTTCAGAAGTGATCTGAAGCCGGAATGCATTTTAAGTACGGATTTTCTTTTTAAAATGATCCTGTTCTTTTTCTGTTCCAGTATTTCCAGGGATTTTCCGCTAAAGCCGGGCGCAATCAGAACTTCAAAAAATATCTTGTCCATCCCGTAGGCGGTCTGTTCATCAACTTCCCTGTTGACGGCAATTATTCCTCCGAATGCTGAAACAGGATCACATGCCAGGGCATCATTCCATGCATCGGTGAGATTATCCCTCGAAGCTGCCCCACAGGCATTGTTATGCTTGATGATAACCACTGTCGTTTCTTCGAATTCGTCAATAAGGCTCACCGCGGATTCGATGTCAAGCAGATTGTTATAGGAGATATCCTTCCCCTGAAGCTTTTCAAACATCTCATCAAGATTCCCGTAGTAAATACCTTTCTGATGAGGATTCTCACCATATCTGAGCTGTGTGGAAAGGTTTATACTTTCCCTGAATACGGGAAGGCCCTCCGCAAGATTATAATAACTGAATATCTGAGTGTCATAATGTGATGAGGTCATGAAGGCTTCTGCTGCAAAACGCCTTCTGTCCTGCAGGGATGTCACTCCCCCCTTCTCCCTGAGAAGCTCAAGCACTCTTCCGTACTGATCCCTGGATGAGACAGCCAGTACATCCCTGAAATTCTTTGCTGCCGCCCTGATAAGCGAAATACCCCCGATATCAATTTTCTCCGTTATTTCTGCCTCATCATCCGTATTCCTGACTGTTTCCTCAAAAGGATAAAGATCCACAATCACCAGATCAATCTCCGGGATGCGGTATCCGGCCATTTGTTCCATATCCCCGCTGTTATCCCTCCTTGCAAGAATTCCGCCAAAAACGGAAGGATGCAGGGTTTTTACCCTTCCTCCAAGAATGGAGGGATAGCCGGTAAGGTCTTCAACTTTTTCTGCGGATATCCCCGCGCGGGTGATATGGTCAAAGGTACCGCCTGTTGAGAATATTCTCACATTCAGCTCATTAAGCATCCTTAATATGTCATCCAGTCCTTCCTTATGATATACGGAAATTAATGCGCTTTTGATTTTTTTTTCACTCATTGTCTGATTATTACGATTGCCGGAAATAGTTTCAGCGGGCGAGTAAAAATAGGTATTTTTTTACAAACCTCAATATGTTAAATAATAATGATTATCAGCATAAAATGAACATACTTTTCCGGTTTTTCAAATCTACGGCTGTTTTATTTGTTTATCTTTGAATTCCGTAAGTGCGACAAGAAGTCGCACAAGTAATTGTTCAGCATGACGTCTGAACCTAT
>CAZFVQ010000014.1:0-83644 GCA_964522415.1 uncultured Rikenellaceae bacterium
GAGGAAAAAGTCGAAACAGTAGAAATGTCAACATTATTTATGAACGAACTACTAGTAGGTTTTATTTTTCTTTTATTAATTCCTCGATTTTGATTAGCAGATTATTGGTCCGGGGGATTAAAGGCAATGTCTTTTCTTCATCAAAATCCACGAAATCAGCATAATCACCAGCTTGTCTATAGTCAAAAAGATCAAGATAAATTTCAGCCGCAGATTTTTCTATTAATCCTGATTTTACGAAGTGAAGTCCAAATTGGTGCTTAATTCCTGAATGAGACTTTGCATTAATATCATATTTATAAAGCATAGCGGAAATTGCGTAAAAACACGAATAGTAAAGTCGATTAATAACTGAATTCCAATGCTTATCTTTGGCTAACGACTTAGCTGCTTCAAGTGTTTCTTTTGCTTGGTTAAAACGGTAATCAATATAATCTCTTTTTGAAGATTTACTCATAGAAGAATTCCCTCTTGCTTAATGCTTTTATAAAATGGGGTAATCTTATGTTTCTTATTCCAAATATCTGAATTATAAACAAATGTAGAAAATACTTCACCTGTTTCAAGTTCAAGATCGAATAATTTATAACGAAATGCTCTCTCTTTTTCAGTAGTAACAGTATCTTTAATAAGAATGAGTATATCCCAATCCGAATCTTGTTTTGCATCACCTCGTGCACGTGATCCAAATAAAATAACTTTCGCTGACGGATCAATACTTTTTATTTCACTTCGTATTCGTCCTGTTATGTTTGTAGTCCTTTTAGTCATATTGCAAATTTACAAAAAAAGTCTATCCCTCAGCAAGGTGCTCCAAACTTACTGGCAACGTTTGACGATTGTGCTCAGTAAGCGTTAACCGACGCTGCATCCGGGCAACATCCTGATACCCTGAGCCAGCAGAGCCGAAAAACTGTCACGATGCAAAGAAGATATAGTCCACTTTTTGCCATCCACGTAAGCTTGTCGTCATTATTTTTAAATTATTATTCTGATATAGTACATTTAAGTGCTACCATAAGAGCGTTTTTAGAACCGCCGCCGCCTATGTGTGTATCTCAATACTCTACTAAATCTCTCAAAATTTATATTTGCCTGAATCTGTTGTAGTCTTTTCATTTGATCTTGCTGCTCTTGTCTGAACTGAATTAAATTGTCAATAAAGTTACGAGTTCGCAAAATCCAGTCTCCGCTAATTGTAGTATTAATGAAAGCTTTACGTGTAATCTCTGCAAGGAAAAAAGATCTATCTATTGCTATTGGGAACAAACAATAAAGATTGCTTTTCATATCTTTTGGGACACCTGCATCTTGGTTCTCTTGAAAGTCGAAAATGACTGGGACTGAACTACCAAGCCAAGCTGAAGGAAAACACTCTTCTGGATAATCAACACGAAAAACACCTTGCTTAAAAAACTGAAAGTGCTCTTTTCCTTTTAGGAAACGAGTATAATCTCTTTTTAGGCGAGTCCCATCAACAATCCATACCATGTTTTGATAGAATCTTTCTCGACTAATACGCTCAGCCGGGTCAATATATGAATGTTGAAACTCAATCACAAGATTTTTTGATGTGCGTACATCTGCCATATGTTTTTCGCCTGTTTGATCATCAAGTAGAAATACTTCCTGCCAATCTGCAGGATAATAGTTTTTCCATGAGCGGTGCCAATTTGTCTCTGACTCCCACCATTTATCACATTTTTTATTATTGCGATGAGCCCAATGCCAAATCCTCTCCTCCCCACATTTTGCAATAACAGGCTGAGAACATCCAGGACAAAATCCCTTTAATCCGGGTCTTGCTTCTATTTTTCTGTTGTCAATTATTGCGAAACGCATAAATCTATTTCTGTTTAATCCACTGGAATCTTGAATTGTTATAATTCATGTCTCCGGTAGGTTTCGGCTGACGCCTAACTGAATTATACTATGATGTCAAGCCATGGTCCTTGTAATAACGCCCAGTATTCTTGCGCGGTCATCATCTGTCAGATTTGATCCGGACGGCAGACAAAGGCCATTGTTAAAGAGTCCTTCCGAAACACCTGTCTCATACACGGGACAGGATGAAAAGACAGGCTGAAGATGCATGGGCTTCCACAGTGGACGCGATTCTATGTTTTCATTTTCAAAGACAGCCTGTAATTCTTCCCTGTTTACCCTTGCCCGGGCCGGATCGATCAGAATGGTTGTCAGCCAGAAATTTGAAAAATATGATTCGCCGGGTTCATCCAGGAAACTTATTTCTTCAAACCGTGCCAGGTTTTTTTTGTAAAAGAAATGATTATCCCTTCGAGCTTTCACTCTTTCTTCCAGGATCTCCATCTGTCCAATGCCTATCCCAGCCAGCACATTGCTCATACGGTAATTATATCCTATCTGGCTATGCTGATAATGAGGTGCCTTATCCCTTGCCTGGGTTGACAGGAACCTGGCCCATTCAGCCAGTTTTTTATCATTGGAAATCAATGCACCGCCTCCGGAAGTAGTTATTATCTTGTTCCCGTTGAAAGACAGCACTCCCATCTTTCCAAAAGTACCTGTCTGTATTCCATTGAATTTGCTTCCCAGTGCCTCGGCAGCATCCTCGATCAGCGGAATTTCATATCTGGCGGCAATTTCCGTTATCCTGTCCATGTTGGCCGGCATACCATAGAGATGAACAACTATTATTGCTTTTATTTTCCGTTTCGGATTAGCCTGCCTTCGCTCCAGTATGGCCCGTTCCAGAAGATCAGGATCCATATTCCAGGTTTTCTGTTCACTGTCAATCAAAACCGGAGTTGCGCCGGTATATACAATAGGATTTACTGTTGCCGAAAAAGTAAATGTTGATGCTATCACTTCATCTCCCGGCCTGACTCCAAGCATTATAAGAGCCAGATGTATGGCTGCCGTACCTGAACTGAGAACAACGGCATGTTCACTTCCACAAAATTCAGCGATTGACTTTTCAAAAGCATCAACGTTTGGACCGAGTGGGGCAATCCAGTTACTGGTGAAAGCTTCCCTTACGTACTTTTCTTCCGTACCGCCCATATGCGGTGAAGACAGATATATTCTTTTTTTATCCATTGATTTCCGCTAATATATTGAAGAATAAGATACTTTAATAATTTCATGTTTAAAAGCATACTGAAACCTACGTCATTCCCGTATGTGTAAATCCTTTACATGGTCGTTTCATCTGTCTATAATTTAATTTTAATGGTCAGATGGAACTCCCATGAATCTAAAGTCATTCCCGTATTTGTAAAATCTTTACATGGTCGTTTCATTTTACAAAAATGAGTCAGCCCATTGAATTCATTTATTCAGTACTTTTTGGTATTTCTTTTACCTCACAGAGTAAAAATACTTGAATTCAATAAGATTCCACTAATCCAATGGTAAAAACAATAGTTAAATTCCTTTTGCCGGGATAAATTCAACAATGTGTTTTTCACAGGACCCACGTTATTTTTACGATTAAAAATTAAACTGGTTTCACTTCATCATCAAATGGTCTGATTTTTGTTGATAATTTTCGGTTATTTGATAATGATTTTCAACTTAGTGATCAAAATTGTATCTTTGCAAAGAATGTGCATACCGGCAGATCAATATTGCCGGAATACTTTAACCCGGTAAAGGAATCTATTAACCAGTCTGAAGTTAAAGTAGCCCGGCAGTGCCTGAGAGGCGATCCGGTTTGGGGAAAATCCGGGATTGATACGATCTGCGACATCATGAGGGGTTGACATGGTTTTGACAGCATGAGGGGTTGACATGGTTTTGACAGCATGAGGGGTGGTATGTAAGCATGCAGCGTGTGGTGGCACGTCGCTTGAACAGTGTCACAAAACAATAACTGGCGAATATAATTACGCTCTCGCTGCCTGAGTGAATAAAGTAACTCTGGCTTAATTCCGGAACCAGGTTCCGGAACGGGACGTCTCCCGGGCGGTCATGCCCCGTTCCAACCCGATCAGGAGGCGCACGGAATTCAGGGCTGGTCAGAAGATTGTTCCGGTCGGACGACGAGAAAATCAGGAACTAAGGATCTGTTAGCTTGTTCTGCAGCTGGCAGGTCACGAAAAACAAGCAGAACTAAGCATGTAGAAAGCGTATGGTCTCCATGTTTGGACGCGGGTTCGACTCCCGCCAACTCCACGAAAGACTCTGACTAAATCAGTCAGGGTCTTTTTTTGCCTTGAAAGATTAGTATGACCTGTATAAATGTTGCATGATTTTCAACTGAAAGAAATACCCTCTCAACGATAAGTTTTTTACACAAGCCTTATTGAAAACAACTATACGTACAAGTCATGTTTTAAAAATAATAAGTAATTTTATCCATCAGATACAAAAAACAGTCAATTGAAATTGTTAAAATTTTATTAAAAATAAACTTATAGGTTGATTTAATGAAATTTGTTTCATATTTGGTGATGAGGAATGTTTATTATCTGTAAAAGGTGATAATGAAACACTCAGCGAATTCGATAAAATCTTTAGAAATTGGACTGACATTGAATATCTTGATGCATTTTTTACAACTCATAAGATAGACTTAAAAAGACCCTTTTGGGAAGGAATTTCAATTGAACAAGCAATAATTGAGACAAGAAAAGAAGCTATCAAATTCCGACAATACCTTAGAAGGATATCTGATAAGGATCCATCAGAAAGACTTGATATATTATTAAAATTATTTCAACCACTTATAAAGAATCAGCCTATATCCCCTTTTTTGGAAAAGAAGAAAGCTTATGGTTCAAAAAGAAAAACATGGCTTAGGATTTATGCCCTTAAATTCGGTAAAGATAAGTACCTGATCACAGGAGGAACAATAAAACTAACAGATAACATGTCTGAAAGAGAATATACAAGGAAGGAATTAAGGAAACTCAAAAACTGTAAGAAATTTATAATAGATGAAGGAATTGTTGATGAAGACGGAATCATCGAACTGTTAGAATTATAAAACAATGAAAAGTGCAGTAAATAAAGAAAAGCTCAACAAGTCCGCTTTAATTGCCATAAAAATACTTAGCACCCTGAGAAGCCAATCAATGACCCAGAAAGCTCTTGCAGAAAGCATTGGAGTTACTCCTCAGTATATCAATAAAGTTGTTAAGGGCTATGAAAACCTTTCACTGGAAACAATTTGTAAAATTGAAAGATCATTGGGAATTTCCCTGATCGTGGTACCAACTTAAACTAATACCATTTAGCGACAAAAATTATTACCGCCTTTTTCATATATTTGAGCCTTGAGTTAAGTTTCTCATGATTTAATGGCGCTTGTCTTACGCTTGTTCATTGCAGGCAGAGCGGCATTTTCAATTTCAACTACTGATACTTTATATATTATGACAAAGAAACAAACAGATATTGACGGCAGGGCAGCAGATTCATCCTCCGTCAATGAAACCATGAAGTCAGGTCCTATATTAAACCGGCGTGAAATGCTGGGAATAACCGGTCTGGCCGGTTTGGCTGCTTTGACTGACATCGCTGGCGGCGCTGTTCCGCAGACTTCAGGGAAACGGCCCCGCATTGCCTGTCTGGTCACCTTTTGGGGTGCTCCGGGATCGCATGCAGACTGGATCATCACCAAGCTGCTGGATGGTTATTGGTGGCATGGTGCCCACACCCCTTCACGGGTAGACGTTGTTTCCGTTTACATTCATCAGTTCGACACAAGTCTCCTGGGGCAGAAAATATGCAAATCGAAAAACATACCGATTTTTAAGACAATAAAAGAAGCTGTAACACTCGGGGGACAGGAACTTTCTGTGGATGGGGTCGTCATAGTCGGTGAACACGGGAATTACCCAACCGATCTCAAGGGGCACTGGCTCCTGCCACGCTGGTGGATATACCAGCAGGTTATCAGTGTTTTCGAGCAGAGTAATCGCTCGGTGCCGGTTTTCAACGACAAGCACCTTTCCTACAATTGGGACGACGCCAAATGGATGTATGACAAATCCCGTGAACTGGGCTTTCCTTTGACCGGCGGATCCTCCATACCTTTCTACTTCCGCAAGCCCGAGACAGATATCGCTATCGACACAGCAATAAAAAATTCGATAGTGGTCGGAGGCGCTTCAGATGAGGGAGGTATTTTTCATTGTATCGATGTGCTGCAGGCCTTTGTAGATCGCCGCAAAGGCGGTGAGACGGGTGTCAGATCAGTACAGTCCATCCGCGGACCTGAGACATGGAAGTGGGTTGAACGTAATTCATGGGCAGGCAAGCTACTTGATTCAGTAAGGAAAAGCTTTGACCTGAAGCCCGGAATCTTTCAGGAGAACACCCGGGCAAACGTCTGCATCGTAGAGTATAATGATGGAACGAAAGCGGCTGTGATCTCGGGCAGAGGAGTCGGGTGGACTTATGCCGGTGAAGTTGAAGGACAAAAAGATCCGGCTATCATTTCCATGCTTGGCTGGCCGGGACCTTACTCCCAGTACCATGCCTCGAACGCCCTGTCACACTGGATAACCGAGATGATGGTGACCGGGAAGGAACCATTCAATGCGGAACGGCTTCTTCTGTCCACCGGGATTGTGAATCATTACATGGAATCAAACTGGGAGAACGGACGTTATTCTCCTGTAGGCCGCTGTATTGAAACACCGTTTATGAACATGACCTACCGCACGACACACGGACCGATGTTTGAAAAAGGGGAACGTCCGCCTGATATTCCATACATACGCGGTTTTGATAAATAGGTTTTGTCAAGGTTGTGCAAGCAGCTGCAGAAACAGCCGCAGAAACAGCTGCAGAAACAGCCGCAGAAACAGCCGCATTTTTAAATGCTTACCCGGTCTTGCCTGAGGTAAGGGAAAGAAAAACGACCGGAACAAAATCGGGGATTCCGGTTAAGTAATGAACTGGTGAGGTGAGGTGAGGTGAGGTGAGGTGAGGTGAGGTGAGGTTAAGTAATGAACCGGTGAGTGGTGAGTATGAAATACCGGAGCCGGAAAATCCAGGAAGGAAAATCCCGGAAAGGAAAATCCAAGAAGGAAAATCCCGGAAAGGAAATCCCGGATAAAGAAAATGATAATACAAGAGAACGAATAAACAAATTAAACCATGAAACGAAGAGACCTTATTAAGAACCTGGCACTTATGCCGATAGCAGGAAAAGCTCTTCCCCTGCAATCCCTGTTTGATGCTTCAGTAGCCGGATATAACCGTCCTCTGACTCAGCAGAGTAAGCCTGTACCTGCACTGCATCGCGAAGCGTTTGTGATGGATGGACATGTACATGTAATGACCCGCGAGTTATTGTTCAACACAAATATCGGTCAGCGTTATTCCGACGGGACCGTCGATCTCCCAAGAGCTAAGGAAGGAGGACTGGATGCAATGTTCTTCTCGGTTTATACCCCTGAACACTATTATCCCGGAAGGTTCGAAACAAAAAACACGTTTCGTGTGGTTAACCTTGCATTGGATCAGATAAAAAAGAATAATCCGGTGATCGAGCTGGCACTCACGGCTACTGATATTGAAAATATCAATAAGAAAGGTAAAATGGCAGCTTTTCTGGATTTGGAAGGCGGCTTTGACCTTGACGGTGACATAAACCTGCTCCGGGCGCTTTACCGTCTGGGACTCAGATCAATTCAGCTGACAGCACATAATACTTCAAATGCTTTTATTGACGCCTGCAGTGATATTAACTACTGGCACGGCATTAATGATCTTGGAAAAAAGCTCATCGCCGAAATGAACAGCCTCGGAATGGTCATTAATGTTGCTCATGCGTCCAATGACGCCATCCTTCAGACTGCAGAGACAAGTAAACATCCTGTTGTTTACAGTCATGGAGGATTTTACGGTGTCGTGGATCATCCCCGTTGTATTACCGATGAAGCAGCAAAAGCTGTTGCATCGAAAGGCGGAGTGATTGGTGTTCACTTCGGAAGTCTCTTTAACAATCCAAAATACTGGGCATGGGTGAGACCTGCTGATTCTACTCAAACAACAGTTCCCAAAGGGACTACGCCGGCCTCTTTAGTGCCGCAGGCCACCGCTCAGACAATTGAAGACGCAGACAGGGAACTGGCACTGGAAGTTCCGCTGAATTTCAGGGGAACCATTCCTGACGAGTACTGGATGCATGTGGACCAGCTGGCAAAAGTGATCGACTATGGTGTAAAATTAGTCGGCGAAGACCATGTTGCCATAGGATCCGATCTGGATGGCGGCCCTGAACTGCCACGGGAAATTAAAGACATCAGCGATTTTCCGCAGATGACCATAGCAATGCAAAAATTAGGCTACAGCGATCAGCGAATCAAGAAGATCCTTGGCTTAAACTGGCTCCGGGTTATCCGCCAGGTAACCGAGGGGAAATGAGGATTTGCATTTTCTTTTCCTGACGGCGGGATGCCGGTGATAATAAACTCACCATTCTTTTTTTAGTTGAGGAGACCGGAAGCTCCTTCGAAATGAGTTGCGGGAACATTTTCCTGAAGTATTCGTAAAAGGACTCTGAAAGAATCTTTTACTGACCACCATGAATTAAACCCGGATAATGAAAGCGGTTGTTTAAAAGAAATTATTATGGGGAGATTAGCAAAATATATCATTTTTATTTTCCTGATCTCGGTCACAATGACCGGATGTTATGCCGGCAAAAAGAATCTCAATCAACTGGGAGGTCTTATGCTGCTAGACAATACCCAGCATAAACGGAACAGGGCTTTTTATTCCGGACACAATAAAAAAGCCAGAAAAAATATTCACAGTAAATACAAGAAGAGCCCGAAGAAAAATTACAAAAAGACATATAAAGCCTTTAGCTAAAGCCACTCACCTTCTGGTATTGAAACATTTTCAGGCATTTTATCGTATTACTATGGCAGAAAGTCAATAGCAATAAGATAATTAACCAAAACCTGAGAATATGAAAAAGACTCAGAAACCGGATAAAGTTAAGTCGTTGAATTTCAATAAACCAATCCGGAATGCTTTGTTAAAAGGAGAAATGATTTCAGGCGTTGTAAGGAAACATAATGGTGACCTGATGGCCAAGTATACCAAAACTGTTATCAACAAAATCCGGTACTATGGTATTTGGGAGAAAGATATGCTTGAAGGCAAATGGCATCTGTTGCATTACGGCAAAAAAGAGGATATTGAATCAGAGTGGAAGAATTTTACTGATTTCTGGATACAGCAGGGAGACAGTATCT
This sequence comes from uncultured Rikenellaceae bacterium, assembly GCA_964522415.1. GTDB lineage: Bacteria > Bacteroidota > Bacteroidia > Bacteroidales > VadinHA17 > LD21. The sequence goes on from CAZFVQ010000014.1 coordinate 9,201, forward strand.
CCCCCATGGTTGCATAAAACCGTACTACCTGAAACTGAAAATATAAGTTCCCCTGAGTGCCATAACAAAGTTCCTGTCATAAGCAGACGAATACCTGGTAATATCAGTAAAACCGGGAATGATTCTTATACCAATACCGAAATTATTTCTGAATTCATAACCAATTCCTATTGGTATGCCGAGATCCATTGATCTTATATTTTTCTTATAATTCTCTACTGTCCCTTTATATTCCCTGGCACTTATTAAAAAACCGCTCTGCAGTCCTGCTTCTGCATATAATCCGAAATCAGTCCGATACCTTGCCATTACAGGAGTATTGATATACAGAAGATTAGTTCTCCCTCTTATATCAGACTCCTCCCATTTGGCACCCTGCATACTCATATTTGCTTCAACTCTCAGATCAATGAAATCATTTATCCTGTAAAAAGGATAAACAACTCCCGCCTGAACGCCGGCAGGATCCTCCCATTTATCACTTCCACAAATAGTATGTTTTGCAAATCCCAAAAACCCTGTTATGGATCCTGAATACTTCTCCGGAGATTCATTTTTGTCCGCAGCCGATTTTTCCGGATGTTTCGCGATGCGTTCCCCAATATTTTTAAGCGTCGCGCAAGACCCGCCGGAAAACAAAAGAAGCAATGAAATAAAAAAAAGAAATGAATTATGTTTCATGGAAAAACAGAACTGAAAGTGATGTTTCAACATATCAGTCAAAGTTATATTTATTTTCGAAACATATTGATTCCTATTACTGATTGCTTTTCATCTTCCATATACCGTGGTACCAGGCAACATTGTCCGGTTCAGAAATAAATGACACCGGGGAGCGGATAGAACCATAAGTATAGCGGACAGAATCATAAGTATATAATAATGGTTATTTTTGTAACTGTACAGTCAGAACAATACAGTACAGTTAAAACAAGAAGGGAAATGCATATTTGCAGGACAGCCGGGCGTATTTTCAATGTTGTAATATTCATTTTGTTATACAATATTGCTGCCAATGCTCAGATTCATGGATGCACCGACCCTCCTGCAATTAATTATAATCCTTCAGCCACTGTAAATGATGGCAGCTGTATTTATTCCCCGGCATCGGTAATTCCGGACATTAGTCTGAATCTGGACAATAAGCTTGATGAAACATCAGGACTGATAATCTGGAATGACCGGTTATGGACCCACAACGACAGTGATGACATAAACATCTATTCACTGGATACAGTCAGGGGAAATATTATTCAGTCATATCCTTTAAAAGGTACAGTCAACAGGGACTGGGAAGAAATATCCCAGGACAGGGATTTTATTTATATAGGAGATTTCGGGAACAATTCAACAGGGATGCGGACAGACCTCATGATACTGAGGATAAGCAAGAGTTCCATCAGTATAAATCAACTGATAATTGATACTATCAGCTTCTCCTATCCCGATCAGACAAATCCGGATCCGCCCTCGGCAAACAATACAGATTTCGACTGTGAAGCTTTTATTGTATCTGCCGACAGCATTTATCTTTTTACAAAACAATGGATAAGTAAAAAAACAACTTATTATTCCCTGCCAAAGATACCGGGAACCTATGTTGCCGTTAAAAGAAATACTCTTGATGTCAGGGGACTGATCACCGGTGCGGAATATCTGGAATCAGAAAGACTGATTGCACTTTGCGGATATACACATCTGCTTGAACCTTTTATCTTCCTGCTTTATGATTTTGATGATTCAGATTTTTTCAGCGGAAATAAAAGAAGGATCGATATTTCACTGCCTTTTCACCAGGTTGAAGGAATCGCCACCTCTGACGGTTTGAAGTATTATATTTCCAATGAGTATTTCCGGCTGATGAATATCCCTCAGAAACTGCATGTAGTCAGCCTGAATCCCTTCCTTCAGCAATATCTGAAGCCCGGGACCCGACCCGGGAACCAGACCGGAAGAAATGACGATTATAAGGTTTATCTCATATCCGGAGATAATTGTCTGGTAGTTAAAAAAGAAGAAAATGATCAGAATGAAGATTATTCCCTGATCAGTCTTTCAGGGCAAACTGTATTGAGGGGAAAACTTAACGGAAAAGAGAACATGATAAATATCAGCCATTTAACATCAGGCTTGTATGTTTTCAGAATTGGAAAAAATCCTTCTAATCAGGTTAAGCTGATAAAAATCTGAGATAATAAAGCTTTGTTTTCTCTTGTATAGCTACTCTCCTCATTCCTGACAGCTTCTGAAATCAACATTTCAGCCTAAGCCCTGCCGCTTTTGAACATCCTGAAAGGGTTTTTCCTGTAAATCACTCCGGCTTTAAAATTCAAAAAACCTACACGTGAGAGAGGAGTTCTGTTCTGAATCATGTATCCTGACGAAAGACTGATTTCCAGATTGGGAGTTAGCATCCGGCTGATTCCTACACCCGGGTTAAGGAATATTTTAGAATCATCCAGTGGGGCAGAATGATCAATCAATACTCCTCCGTCCATAAATACTGAAGTTGTAAAACTCTGCAGGTAAAAACTGTATTTGTTTTCCATGTAGAGAGGCAGAAAAAATCCTTTTTCAAGCTGAAAATAACCGATTCCCAGGCCACCCATAAGATGCCTGGAAAACTGGTATCCGAAAACATTCGTAATTCCGAAATAATATTTCGACACTGCCGGATCACAGTAATACGATCCGCTTCCGCCATTAATCTCTGATATATTAACAAATCCGGGTGAAGCCTGATATCTGAATGAAGGATTTGTAACAGTTGTTGAGTACTGGCTGAATAATACATGGGAGAATAATCCCATAAACAACAGACAACCAAAGAATTTCTTCATAGTAACCGTATTACAGGACCACAAATGTATAAAAAAATAATATTATTCAGAGCGTGAATACTTTCTCTGAATAATACTTTATAACGTATTAAGCGGCATTTTGTGTCTTAAAATGGAACCAGACCCTGTATTTTGAAGAAAATTATCAGTTTCTGAACATTCTGAATGCATTTTTTCTAAAGCTTATCCCCAGTTTGAAATTAAGGAATGACACCCTTGAAATAGTGGTACGTGCCTGTACCATATATCCCGCCGAGAGGCTGATTTCCGTTTTTGGTGTAATGGTCCGGCTGATGCCAAATCCGGGATTAAGATAAATCTTGGATTCATCGGAAAACTGGTCAGGATTCGGTTTTACCAAAGCCCCTCCGTCTCCGTAAAAATACAGTGTAAGCCGTTTCATATACATACTGTATTTGTATTCAAGATAGAAAGGGAAAAGATTATCCAGTTTATAATGAAGAAACCCCACCCCTATTCCGGCAAAAAAGTTCCTGTCGATCTGATATCCAAACACATTTGTCACTCCAAAATAATATGCCGAGTTCAGGGATTCGGAATCCTGTGAAGATTCACCCGGCCCTTCATGATCAAAAAGTCCCGTAGCCCCGTTGAATTCAGTAATATTGACAAATCCCGGAGTTGCAAAATACCTGAACGAATGGTCAGCAGTATATGCCGAATATTGAGAATAAATAAAAGATCGTGATATCAATATCAAAAATATGAGCAGAACCGTTTTTTTCATTGCTAACGTTTTTAACACTACTAAGTTAAGAATAAGAAATATTTTAACACAACATCATGAATTCATTTCAGCAATAGTTCGTTAACTTAAGGGTTTGTTGACTCCCGCCAAAAGCATATATTTGATTATGAATGTTTTATTAAAATAATATATATTTACTAATATATTGTTAATTAGCTATTTATAAAAATATAACGAATCATCATTACAGGAAACTTAAAATCTGTAATTTATATAACTCAGTGATATTCCAGACAATCCTGCTTAAAACAAAATTATAAACTTAATTCTTCTTTAAAATAATTATTCTTTAAATTCGTTAGCTAAATACAGGCAAAAGTTGAGATTATATTATCGTTAACCGTTAAAGAGAATGAATTATAATATTTTACGAGCTGTTACATTAATTATTCTGCTATCCCTGTTCAGACCCGCATGTATGGGTCAGACAGAAATGCCGGAAGTCCTGAAACAGGGGAAACTAACTGAACAATTGAATTACATAGAGGAAAGAACCAGGATCTATGAATATTACCGTGCCATCCGGGAAGACATGTTTCAGCAGATTAAAAGAAATGCAATTGACAGCTTAAGAACCTCAGAATCAAGAAATACGGAACTCACAACGGAAATTAACGAACTCAATTTCAGAATAGATTCTCTCAACAGGATTGTTGCCGGCGCCAGGGCCGGTCTTGATGAAGCAATAAAGACCAAGAACGCCATTAATGTACTTGGCTTGAATATCAACAAGTTCGCCTATAACTCAGTAATGTGGATCATTGTTGCATCTCTTGCAGGAATTCTTGTAATCGGATTTCTGATATTCAGAAGGAATCTTATTGTAGCTAAACATACAAGAACTGATCTGGAAGAACTGAAGACTGAATTTGAAGAATACCGGAAACAGTCCCGCCTGGCAAGGGAAAAGATGTCCATGGACCATTTCAACGAGATCCGCAGACTCAGAGCGGGGAGTACAGACTATAAGGCACAGGGTGAAAGTCCTGGCCAGCGAAATAAAATAAGGTATTCCGGGGAACCGGGAAACGAAGCTGGTCCAAAACGGACCAGACAAAGCAAAATCCACAAAATCGGAAATGAAACTGCACAAAACGAGTTCACAGAAGAACCCGAAAACAGACCCGGGGATACAATGCCTGAACCAGGGGATACAATGCCCGAAACAGAGGATACAATACCTGAAACAGGGGATACAATGCCTGAAACAGAGAGCAATGCAGAATTGAACTTTAAAGAAGGTAGTGCACCGACAACAAAGAAGAGCGATCCGGAATTAATCTTTCCTGAAGGTGCCACACCGACAACAGGGGAGGGCAACTCGGAGAAGGAGGGCAACACGGAGAAGGAGGGCAACACGGAGAAGGAGGGCAACACGGAGGGTAGCGCCGGTACTCCTGACGGAATCAGGACAAGCCGGAAGAAAAGATCGCCAGGCAGACCCAAACAGAAAGATAATCAGGCAGATTCCGATATATAAATCTTATTTTAAGATCCTGCATTCTCAAAACGTTCATCATCAAAAAACCGTCATTCATCAAAATTTTGAAAATTCTTTTTATTGACATTATTCTGTAAGATTCAGGTCTTATAGTATTGTTGAACAAGCATTTAAACCTCTCCACCATATATATCCTGATCAATACTGCCGTCAGATTCAGCAATTTTGATGCTTTTTGACGAATATGCGTTTTCGCTTGACGAACCTGTTGATATTTTACACGGAAGGACTAATAACATTGATCATATGGCACAGTTCCTGCATTATGTTTGCAGCTTAAATAACTTATACACTTGACCCGTGTTGATATTTAAACTAATTTCATTAATATTTGTTAAACTCTTAAAAGCTAAAAAACACAAAGAGTAATGAGAGCTGATCTAACTTATAATAAGCATATTGCATCAAGAGGAGTAAATTATGGTTTCCCACAGTTTTTAGTAAAAAACAATACAGGACTTGAATTACTTACTGAAAAAAGAAATGAGGATCTGATTAATTATCTTGAGTGGCTGAATCTTGCCGATGATCCGAATCTGGTTGTTCTTTCCTCCCTGCATCACTATTTCTATGGTGCCGAGGAAATGAAGAACGTCAAAACTGTAATTAACCTTATTCCACTCAATGAATTACGTGACACAAAGAGTTTTCTGAATTCCATTCACAGTATTCTCACACCCAAAAGTAATTTCATAGGCCTTTTCCTGGACAGCAAAAACCATAACAGTTTTTCATTAAGGAAAAATGATGCTGACAAAGAAGCAGTGGAACACGGCATACTGTCAAAAATTCCTATTATAAATACTCTTTATAATTTCATGGATTCAAAAACCAACCGGAATCTTTCAAAAAGAGATGTTATGTCTCTACTTGAAAATAATGGTTTTAATGTTCAGGATATTACCGAACTGAACAAAATTACATATTTTCATTCTCAAATAGTTTAGATAATTTCCATTGCTTATTCAGGCTGAAAGTCGTTCGCAACGACTTTTTTTTCTATATTTATAAGCGTATGTAACATAACAATTACAAGGATTCGGATAAAAACATGCTTGCCCGGATGTTAAATAAACCTTTTCCGTTTTACCACGTATAAACACCTGATAGAAGACCGTCAGTATTATGGATCGCGTAATCAGATTTTTAACTAAAAAAGTAATCCCGTTCATCAAGGAGAAAAATCTTCTTGGCACCATACTGAGAATTGGTGATATTCTGGCTGTTACCCTGGCATTTCAGCTCTCCTATTTTATCAATTATTATGAAACGGGGGGATTATTTTTTTCAAACCTCACAATACTGTGGATCTATCTCCTGATTGCGCCTTTCTGGCTCATTATACTTTACCTGCTCGACGCGATTGACATACCTCGAACAAAACATTACAGCACGATATTTTTCGAATATCTTCAGTCAACTGCACTTGTTTTCCTGTTGCTTCTTGTTTTCTATTTCCTGTTCAAGCTGCATGATATCTCACGCCTTTTCCTCATAGAAGCTGCTGCTTTCGGCTTCCTTTTTCTTTTTCTGATCAGACTGGCGGAATACTATCTCTTCCGGATATACCGCTCGAAAGGTTATAATTACCGCAATACGGTACTGATAGCTGATGACACATCAATTCCCTTTATTGAAACCCTTCTTGAAAACAAGAAATGGGGATACCGTGTAATACTGATTTATTCCAGTTCCCCGGAAGTAATGAAGAAATATCAGAATTCCATTGAAGTCCTGCCGGAAAGATCAGGAAAATCCCTCTACGATTTTATGGAGATAGAACCGATAGATGAGGTAATGTATGTCAGGGAAAAAATTGTTCCTGCCGATATCAGGAATATCCTCAGATCATGCGAGGAACTGGGTGTTGTATTCAGGCTTATGCATGACGAAACCAGACTGAATCTTTCAAATGCTGTCAACACGGTCATCGGGAACAGGAATTTCCTTACCTTCATCAACATTCCATATCGTCCGTCTGCACTGGCACTCAAAAAGGTTACAGATATTTTTTTTTCACTTCTCGCGCTGATAGTGCTTTCACCCGTAATGATAATTATCGCGCTGGCCATCAAGTTTACTTCAAAAGGTCCGGTGATCTATAAACAGGCAAGGGTGGGTTTGAGGGGAAGGCAGTTCAATCTGTACAAATTCCGGACAATGGTGTCCGGTGCCGAAAGTCTGAGGAAAGATCTTGAGATGCACAATGAAGCTGACGGACCGGTGTTCAAGATAAAGGATGACCCGCGAATTACCAAAGTTGGCAAATTACTGCGCAAAACAGGTCTTGATGAACTGCCTCAGCTTATCAACGTGCTGAAGGGAGAAATGTCACTTATCGGTCCCCGGCCGCCTCTTCAGGAAGAAACTGTCCATTACAAAAGATGGCAGCTCCGGCGGCTTTCAGTCAAACCGGGACTGTCATGCTTCTGGCAGATAAAACCGGAAAGAAACAATATAAAATTCGAGAAGTGGATGGAAATGGATCTGGCTTATATAGACAACTGGTCTCCCAGGCTCGATTTTGTCATTCTCCTGAAAACAATCAAAACCATTTTTCACAGAACGGGTTCATAAATATTTTTCATAGACTTCACGCAAGCCCGCATCAAGATTGTATCTGTGCCTGAATCCCAGATTACTCAGGATAGTAATATCTGTTGCCTTCCGCATTGTACCGTCGGGTCTGGAACTGTCAAACACTATCTCACCCCTGAATCCGGTCATTTCCTTGATTCTGTATGCCAGCTCCCTTATTGTAATCTCCTCTCCCGTTCCTATATTGATGAAATGCGGTGCCTTGTAATCATTCTCCCTGCCGGTCCTGTGCAGGTTTACAATATCTGTTGCACTTACCTTCTCCATAATATAAATACAGGCCCTGGCCATATCGTCGGAATGCATGAATTCACGATACGGGGCACCTGTTCCCCATACCGACACAACAACCCTTTTCCCGGCATCCGTACCGGTGCCGTTCTCAAAACCGGATCTGACTTCCACGCCATATTTCCCCAGAACACTGATAATCTCGTCATCACCAGAATCTTCCCCGAGACCTTCAACCGGATATTTCTTCAGATCCTTCCTTACCGCATCTGTATTTCCCTCTTCAAAACATTTGCCCAGATGTATCTTTCTCATAAGTGCAGGGAGCACATGCGATTTTTCCAGATTATAATTATCACCAGAACCATACAGATTAGTCGGCATCACCGCAATAAAATCCGTACCATACTGAATATTGTAGGATTCGCAGGTTTTCAGGCCTGCTATTTTGGCAATGGCATAAGGCTCATTGGTATATTCCAGGGGAGCTGTAAGAAGATATTCCTCTTTAAGGGGCTGCGGGGCATTTTTCGGATAAATACAGGTTGATCCGAGGAAAAGCAGCTTTTTCACTCCGTGTTTCCAGCAGGCATGGATCACATTATTCTGTATCATCAGATTGTTATAAATAAAATCCGCCCTGTAGGTGTTGTTGGCGACAATCCCTCCCACCATTGCTGCAGCAAGAAACACATATTCAGGCTTTTCCGTTGAAAAAAATTCTTCAACAGCCTGCTGGTCCGTCAGATCCAGTTCGTTAAAAGTCCTGAATATTAAATTATCGTACCCTCCTGACTTAAGATTTCTTGTTATGGCCGATCCGACAAGTCCAGTATGTCCGGCTATATATATTTTTGATGATCTGTTCATGGATTATTCAAAATGTGTTCATGAATTATTCAAGATCTGCTCATAGATTATTCAAAATGTGTTCATGAATTATTCAAAATGTGTTCATGAATTATTCAAAATAATTCAGAATTTCATAACCTCCTTCACGAAGATAATCCTCTTTTTTCATCAGCACAAGGTCTGAGGTGATCATATCATCTATCAGTTTATCCAAATCATACTCCGGCACCCAGCCCAGTCTGGATTTTGCCTTCGAAGGGTCGCCAATAAGCAGCTCCACTTCCGTGGGACGGAAATATGCAGGATCAACCCTCACTGCCACCGGATCATTTTTTATCCGCTGACTGAAAGCTGAAAGATACTCCTCTCCCACCTTTTCAGCAAATATCTTATCATTTATATGGGCAATAGTGCCGGTTTCCTTCTCACCTTCCCCTTCAAAAACCAGGGTTATTCCGACTGCATCAAATGAACGCCTGATAAACTGCCTGACCTCTGTGGTAATACCCGTGGCAATGACATAATCATCGGGCTCATCCTGCTGAAGCATAAGGTACATAGCCTGAATATAGTCCTTCGCATGTCCCCAGTCGCGTTTTGCAGACAGGTTCCCCATAAAAAGGGTCTTCTGCAAACCCAGAACGATCTTTGCAAGACCTCTGGTTATTTTTCTGGAAACGAATGTCTCACCGCGAATCGGTGATTCATGGTTGAACAGGATACCGTTGCTTGCATGCAGCCCGTAGGCTTCCCTGTAATTGACAGTAATCCAGTAGGCATACAGTTTGGCGACGGAATACGGACTTCGCGGATAAAAAGGAGTCTTTTCTGTCTGCGGCACTTCCTGAACCATCCCGTATAATTCCGATGTACTTGCCTGGTAAAACCGGGTAATATCCTTTAGGCCCAGCAGGCGAATTGCCTCCAGAATACGTAAAGTCCCTATCCCGTCAGTGTTTGCAGTATATTCCGGGACGTCAAAACTGACTTTTACATGACTCATGGCCCCAAGGTTGTAGATCTCATCCGGACGGCATTCCTGAATGATACGGGTGATATTCATCGAATCGCTGAGATCTCCGTAATGAAGGAAGAGGCTCCTGTTTTCCGTATGCGGATCCTGGTACAGGTGATCAATACGGTCAGTGTTCAAAAGAGAACTTCTTCGCTTTATGCCATGCACCACATATCCTTTTTTCAGAAGAAATTCAACCAGATAGGCTCCGTCCTGTCCTGTAATTCCTGTGATTAATGCTGTTTTGCTCATTTGTTGGTATTAATTTTTTCATCTTATACGTAAAGCCAGACAAAAAGAAACAAAAATTCCCTGTATTCCAAGAGCTGTATGGTGAATATACCGGTGAACCGGGAATAATTATCAACAAAACTTCACGATTAGGAGTCACAGGAACCAGGAACCACAAACCATGAACCAGGGATCAGGAATCAGGAATCACGAACCATGAACCAGGAACCACAAACCAGGAACCACAAACCATGAACCAGGGATCAGAAATCAGGAATCACGAATCAGGAATCAGGAATCACGAACCATGAACCAGGAATCAGAAATCACGAATCAGGGATCAGAAATCACGAATCAGGAATCAGGAATCACGAACCACGAAACGGGGATCAGAAACACCACAAATCAGGGATCAGGACAACAACGGAATCAAAAAAGTAACGGGAAAGAACTAAAAAAAAGCCGGTAAATGTTAAGGTATAGAATTGTATTTTCCGGCAGGAACGGAATGAATAACAAGTATTGACCGACAAATATTAATTCCATATCTTTGCACCTGAATTTAAAAGCTTTGTACGGTACTGTTCCGATGTGAATAATTTTCTGAAAAGCGTTGAAACATTTCTATTAATTAACTGTATAATACGAAAATCTGCCTTATGCATCATAGAATGAATTCCTGGCATAATATATTAATAATCATCCTGCTGATGGTTTTTGCGGTTTCATGCGTACCAAAGAAACAGCTGAGTTATTTCAATGATATTGAAGAACTCGATCCCGGTATCAATCCCCGTACACAGAAACGCATCATGCCTTTTGACAAGCTTTATATTAAGGTCCTGAGCATAGATCCGCAGACAAGTCAGATATTCAATGCAACAGAAGAAATTAGATTTGGAGGATATGGAGGCGGACTCGGAAGCATTATCGGATATCTTGTAGATGAGGACGGCAATATCAACTTCCCGTTTGTGGGAGAGATAAATGTCGGGAATATGACTACTTCCGAGGCATCCCTGAAAATCCAGAGAGCTCTCAGTGAATATGTATCACAGACATCTGTTGTTGTGAAATTTGTTGACAATCAGATTACCATAATGGGTGAAGTAACACGGCAGGGTGTTTACAGTTTTTCCCAGGACAAGCTGACTATTTATGAAGCACTGGGGCTGGGAGGAGGAATCACACGGTATGGTGACCGTAAAAAGGTTATTCTTGTCCGTAATGAAGGTGAGAGAATAATGCATCACCGGCTCAATCTTTCCGACTCGAAGATATCCTCAAGAGATCATTACTATGTTTACCCCAATGATGTGATTATTGTAGAACCGCTTAAAGCCATTTCAACAAGTTATTCAAACGTAACCTTTTCAACAATTCTAAGCACGGTAACCACGCTGATAGCAGTGCTCTATTTTTATCTCGGCGTCCGCTAATATATTAAACAACGATGAACTACCAGAACGATTCATCCTCAGAAGGTTTTAATATAAAGGAATTTATATTACAGGCCTTAAAATATAAATACTTTTATATTTTCAGTTTTGCTATCGCATTTGCTGCAGCATTTCTTGTAAACAAATTTTCTCCGGTTGTATATGAAGTAAATTCAATTATTGGTCCGGTTGAAGACAGGCGTTCGTCCCTGCTGGAGTCAAACAATCTTTTCAGCGGACTCAGACATCTGTCTGAGGCACGGAATCTGGAAAATGATATCAACAGCCTGAGTTCATTTAGTCTTGTATCGGCAACAATAAAAAATCTCAATCTTGAAACAGGCTATTTCAAGGAAAAAAATACACTTTTCGGCCGGGCCGTACAGGTTTTTACAGGTAACCATTATTCAGTCAGCATTGATAAATCGCATGTTCAGCCGATCAATGTAAAGTTCTATATACAAGTCCTTGACGAGAACAGTTTCAGGTTAACCGCATCGGAAGAAAAAGTCTCATTATACAATTATATTGACAATGTGATTGTCAGTTCCAATCATGTCCTGCAAATCGACACAATCTGTAATTTCAACGAGACCATCAGCAACAGGTATTATAAATTCTCAGTATTTCTTAACAGGGAACTGTTTTTGGCAGACAAGGAAAGTGACGACACCGATTATTTCGTATTCTATCATATCGACCAGCTTACCAAATCATATCTCGGCAGGCTGACTGTCGAACCCGTCAGCATAAGATCCTCTCTTATTAATGTCAGGTTTCAGGGTGAAAACATCAGGCTTACAATAGATTTTCTGAACAAATACCTCCAGACATATCTTGATGAGAATCTTTCAAAGAAGAACAGGATTGCCCAGAACACAATCACATTCATTGAGTCGCAGATCTCGGACATTTCCGATTCCCTGGTCACATCGGAATCAAAACTAAGGGATTACAGATCGGCTTACCAGGTCACTGATCTCAGCTATCAGGGTCAGCAGGCTCTTCAGCAAATGAATCAGATTGAAAATGAAATGGTCACCCTGCAGGTACAGGAAAGATATTATAACTATGTTCTGGAATATCTTGGCAAGAATGAAGATATGGCGGGACTTGCTCCTCCGTCCAGTTCCAATGTTGTTGATCCCATATTGAATTCCCTGGTGCTGGATCTGCTTAGTATGAATGCAGAGAGATCAGCGATTCTGAGCAATAATGCCGGAAAAAACCTTTTCCTCGGACAACTTGAAAACAAGATAAGACTTCAGAGACAGACAATAATTGAGAATGTAAAAAATAATCTCAATACCCTTAATTTAACACAGAACGAACTTAATTACCGGGCAGAAAGACTTTCCGGACAAATATCCAGGCTTCCGCGAACAGAGCTCAACATGGTCAGTATGCAGCGGAAATTCAATCTGACGGATGCCATATACACTTTCCTGCTTCAGAAGCAGTCCGAGGCAGCAATAGCCATGGCATCAAATTATCCCGATTACGAAATACTGGAGCCGGCACGTGATTCCACCAAAAGCATTCTTTCGCCGAAAACCATGCTTAACTGGATACTTGCCATATTCCTGGCATTTATTATTCCGACTCTCTATATCATTCTCAGGAATTTCTTCAACGAAAAGATCACTTCGGTAAGTGATGTTGAGAAAATGCTGAGAAGGCCCGTTCTGAGTCTCATCTATACGAATTATTACAAGACCGAAGCAGTTGTTTCCGAAGTACCCGGATCATCCATTGCCGAATCATTCAGGAATCTCCGCAGCAACCTTTTCCTCAAATTCAGGAATGAACCCCTCAAGGTAATAATGGTTACTTCCTCCCAGCCCATGGACGGGAAGAGTTTCGTTTCCTTTAACCTGGCTGCGGCAATAGCATCGGTCGGCCATAAGTCAATACTTGTCGACTGTGATCTTCGCAGACCCACTCTTCATGAAAAGATCAAAATAAACAATTCAAAAGGACTGTCACATTATATGGCCAATAATACCCCGAAAGAGGAACTGATAGCAAAATCCGGTATAAATAATCTTTCCATAATACCTGCCGGACCGGTTCTTCCGAATAGTTCGGAACTTATTGAGGCCGGTGTGCTGGATGAACTTATAGATTATCTGAAAAACAGATTTGAATATGTGATCCTCGATGCAACACCGACAGGACTTGTTGCAGATGCTATTCCCCTGATAAAATATGCATCGCATATCCTTTTAGTCTGCAGAAATAATCATACCAGAAAAGATGTTCTCAATGATGTTCTTACCATGTTCAGTACAAACAAAATAGATAATTTCGATATCGTGTTCAACGACCTGGCTCTTAAAGGAAGCCGCTACGGGCGTTATGACAGTTATTATAAAAAGGACAAACCATCGCTGATCAAAAAATTTGCTTAACAATAAAAATCTCAATATGGCTTACGATCAAACAGTTATACAGGAAAAAATCAGGCAGTACATCGTACAGGCATCTCATGTTGACGGTGAAAAAATAAAGGATGAATCTCTCCTTTTCAAGGAAGGATATTTTGATTCAATGGGTTTCATACTGCTTATCACCTTTCTTGAAGAAGAATTTAAAATAAAAACCAGCGATTCGGATCTTCTTGAAGAAAACTTCGAGTCGATCAATGCCATGACCGGTTTCGTTGTCAACAAACTTGATTACTGATTATGTGTGGAATTGCCGGCATAATCGATTTTCACGGCAAAGCCACCAGAACAGCCGTTTTAACATCAATGCTCCGTGCCATCAGTCACCGGGGACCAGATGAAAGCGGTATCTATCAGTCAGACAATGCTTCCCTGGGACATGTAAGGTTAAGTATCCTTGATCCTAAAGGAGGTCAGCAGCCCCTTTCAGAAAGTACGGGACGATACCGGATCATTCTGAACGGGGAAATATTCAATTACAGGGAACTGCGCACGGATCTCGAGAAAAAGGGATATCTGTTCAATACCCATTCGGATACTGAAGTCCTCCTGCAGCTTTACATACACTATGGAAAAGAATGTCTCCGCATGCTGAACGGGCAGTTTGCCTTTGCCATATGGGACAAATATGAGGGGGAATTGTTTCTGGCCCGCGACCGGGTGGGTGTAAGACCTTTGTTTTATAATATCACTGACGGAGTATTCACGTTTGCTTCCGAGATCAAGGCACTGTTTGAACAACCCTTTATTTCAAGGGAGCTAAGACATGAGAGTCTTTCACAGGTCTATACTTTCTGGACAAGCCTCACACCCCATACTGCTTTCAGGAATATTCTTGAACTTTCTCCCGGACATTACCTTCATTTCAGTCAAAACGGAGTAAAAAGTGAAAAGTTCTGGAGTCCGGATTTCAGCAATGTGAACCGGGAAATAAAATTTGTTGATGCCCTGGAACAGTTCAGTGAACTTTTCAGTGATGCAGTAAAACTCCGTCTTCATGCCGATGTAAAAATTGCCGCCTATCTGAGCGGTGGTATCGATTCAGCCAGTACCGTTGCATATATAAAAGATATCGAAGAACGAAGCCCCGATACATTTTCCATCGCTTTTGAGGAAAAAGATTTTGATGAAGGCAGTTACCAGGAAGAAGCCGTACGGTTTTTTGACACTAAGCACAAATCAGTTGTCTGTTCTTCGGAAACCATTGCCAAGATTTTTCCAAAAGTGGTATGGCATTCCGAGATTCCTATGACCCGGACAGCTCCGGCTCCAATGCTTATTCTTTCGGAACTGGTAAGGAAAAATAATATCAAAGCGGTTATCACGGGTGAAGGATCTGATGAAATACTGGCAGGCTATGATATTTTCAGGGAAGCAAAGATCCGGAATTTCTGGGCATCGCAGCCTGATTCCCAGACAAGGCCGCTGCTTCTGAAAACATTGTACCCCGACATACCTCATCTGAGAAATGCCAGTCCGAATATACTCAGAATGTTTTTCGGATATAAGCTGAATGAGATTGACAATCCTTTCTATTCACATCTTCTCAGATGGAACAATTCGAATCATATTAAAAAGCACCTGTCTGCCGCTATAAAAAACACTCTTGACGGTTATTCACCTCTGGATGAATTATCTGACAGTCTGCCTGCCACTTTCGATGAATGGGATCTTCTTGCAAAAGCCCAGTGGCTCGAAACAACTGTTTTCATGTCGGGATATCTTTTGTCAACCCAGGGCGACAGGATGGCAATGGCCAATTCTGTGGAAGGAAGGTATCCCTTCCTTGATCACCGTGTTATCGAATTCTGCGCAACACTGCCATCCCGCCTGAAACTCAACGGTCTGAACGAAAAGTTCCTGCTGAAAAAACTCATGACCGGCAGGATACCGGAAAGTATATTAAAACGTCCGAAGCAACCCTACCGGGCGCCTATAAGCAGTGTATTCCTTTCCGGGAATGCACCGGAATATGTAAAACTGATGTTGTCCGAAAGCTACACCAGAAAAGCCGGAATATTTGACCATGATTCCGTTTCATCACTTCTTTCGAAAACAGAAAAAACAGGCGTGGCATCGGAAGTTGACAACATGACACTCACAGCAGTAATTTCAACACATTTGCTGTATGATCAGTTCATTGAAAATAATAACCAGGAATTCCAAAAGGGAGAATTGAAGAATCTGAAGATAGTCCGGGATATTTGAAACCCCGGCTCGTAGCTCCAACCCTAAGGCGATAGTCAGTAATGCCGGGCGGTACGGAATCTCAGAATTGCCGGGCAAACCGGAATCTCAGCAATACCGGTAGGACCGGAATGTCAGCATTGCCCCGGCTGAACAAGAAACCTGCATGTTATGAAATAAAAAATATAATTATGAACCAGAAAAAACCTTTTTCAAAAGACATCATCCTTCTCGACGACATCGAATATGTTGTAAACGAGATTATTGAAAAAATGCGCGATGATGTTCTCCGCAAAATACGGCGCACGGGTGGTGTCGTTGGTATCAGCGGAGGTATCGATTCATCTGTATGTCTTGCCCTTTCCGCACGGGCATTCGGTCCCGACAAAGTTCTGGGAATAATGCTTCCTGAGAAAGATTCCAGTCCCGACAGTGAAATGCTTGCCGATGAACTGGCTGCAAAATTCGGGGTGAAAGCCATTACTGAAAACATTACGGATGCTCTTAAAGGATTCAGATGTTATGAAAGACGCGATGAAGCTGTGAAACGAGTGTTTCCGGAATATGATCCCCTGACATACAAGATGAAAATTGCGGTGAAGGATACCGGTTTGTTCAGCAATCTTCCTCCCGTATTTTATCTGATAATCATTGACAAGGATGGCAATGAACAGGAAAAGATCCTTCCAGTGAAGGAATATCTGCAGATTGTTGCTTCATCCAATTTCAAGCAGCGTACAAGAATGTCGATGCTCTACCATCATGCCGAAGCTCTTCACTATGCAGTTATCGGAACACCCAACAGGCATGAACAGGAACAGGGCTTTTTTGTCAAGTACGGCGACGGCGGAGCAGATGTGATGCCAATAGGCAATCTCTATAAAACACAGGTCTATCAGCTTGCCAGACACCTGGGAGTGCCTGAAGCAATTATTGAAAGGACACCCACCACAGATACCTATTCTGCCGAGCAGACACAGGAAGAATTTTTCTATCAGCTTCCCTTTGAGCAGATGGACAGATACTGGTACGGATATGAAAACGGCTATCCGGTCAGTGAGGTTGCCGCCGTTATGGGTGAAACACCCGAACGTGTGGAAGCTTTGTTCCGGGGATTTGAAAGAAAGAAAAGAACAACGGAATATTTGCGGATGTCACCGGTTCGGGATTATTACGGAATATTATAACCCTTCCGGAGCTGTAATCTCTTTTAGTAATTCTATTGCATATAGTGGAAGATTGGTGAGCCAGCTTTCTTTTCTGAAATCCGACATTGAGGTTCGTATTGCAAATGCAGGGTTATATTTCTCACAAAAATACTTCAGGCTTTTTGCCTGCAAATTCTCTTCTGCTTTGACTTCAACAGGAACAACAAGACCATTATATTGGAGGAGAAAGTCAATTTCAGATGTTGCGCCCTCGGCAGACCAGTAGTAAATAACATAATTACCAGAACTATTGAGCTGTTGATGAACATATTGTTCCGTTAAGGCACCCTTAAATTCTGTGAATATCCTGTTTCCTTCAATAAGGCTTGCCGCATCCAGATCAGCCATTGCTGACAGAAGCCCTACATCAACAAGAAATAATTTGAATGTCTCTCGCTTCTCATAAGCTTTAAGAGGTATTGATGGTTTATTTGCCCTGTAAACTTTATGTGCCTGACCACAATCAGTCAACCACAATAAGGCTGATTCATAATCCTTTGCACGTGAGCCTTTTTTCATCAGACCGTAAATGAATTTGCGATTCTCTTTTGCCAGTTGTGAAGGAATTGAATTCCATAACATACGAACACGGGGAACAATATCAGAAGGTGCATGTTTCGAAAAATCCAATTCGTATGTATTCAGTATCTCCTTCTGAATTTTCCGGACATCTGTGAAATTATTATTTTCCAAAAACTTTTGGACAGGTTCCGGCATTCCACCCACGTAATAATATTGTCGAAGGCGATTTATTAATCCTGTTTTAAACGAGTTTATAAGTTTCCAGTCTTTGCTGAAAAGAATATCTGCAAGAGGTTTTTCACCATTTGCGATAAGAAACTCTGTAAATGTCAACGGATACATATCCAAAAAATTCACTTTCCCTACGGGGAAGGAAATGTTGGAATGGAGAGCCATTCCCAGCAGTGAACCGGCAGCAATGATATGATAAGCAGGAGCGTCTTCCTGAAAATATTTTAACGCAGTTATTCCTTCCGGAAGAGCCTGAATCTCATCAAAGATCACCAGGGTCTTTTCAGGATTAATTGTTAAACCTGATACTGCCTGAATTGCAGTAATAATCCTTTGGATATTAAAATCGTCAGTAAAAAGGCTCTGAAACCTTTTATCCTTTTCGAAGTTGATATAAATTGTCTGTTCATAATATAATTTCCCAAACTCCTTCATGAGCCATGTCTTTCCAACCTGCCTGGCCCCACGAATGATCAGAGGTTTACGGGAAGTGGAATTTTTCCAGGTCTTCAGATCTTCAATCTTCGTTCGATACATACCTTTTTTTATACAAAGTTACATTTTTTCAAATGACTTTTTGCATAAAATTACACTTTTCCGAAGGACTTTCTGTGTTATTTCACACTTTTTCGAAGGACTTTTTGCGTTATTTTACATTTTTCCGAACGACTTTTTGAACAACATGACACTTTTTCAAATATGGTACAGGAGGTTCATCACTATTTACGATGATCTTAAATCTCTTACTAATCATGAAATTCTCCCACAGAGCCCGGGTCTTGTCAATTGAATTAATATTCCAGTTTATTTTTTAATGATCCCCGACCTGCTCAGTATTATATCATTCTTTCTGTCTTTGAGTTCAATGAAATAAATACCCTTCATCATACCATTCAGGTTTAATATTATTTCATTGATACCGGGATCTGTCTTAACTGTTTTAAGAAGCTGACCACTTACGCTGTAAATGGTGATTGTCAGTCTGTGATCATATATGTTTTCCCATGAAACAGTAAATTCCCCGTCAGTCGGATTGGGATAGATCAGAACCTGTTCCTTTTCCATGGAGAATAAATCACTGACAGTATTATCAGCTTCATCAGCCGGTATTGTTTCGTCACTTCCCGGTACGGTATAGCTGCAATATACCGAGTATTTGAAGTCGGCAAGAGATGCAGTACCAAAGCTCTGGGGCATTCCGCCGGACCATGATGCACCCGACTGTGCCCTGGCTGGAGGAGTTTTTGTATGCCTCACTCCCACACTGTTTTGAAAGACCCATGACAGCCATACTGTCTGTCCTGCACTAACTGTAACAGGACTCACCAGGGAAACAGTCTGCCAGCCCGCAGAGGAATTCACTGCAACGGATGATGTCACAGCAAGTCTTGATCCGGGAGTACCGGATGAGTTTGAATATACCCCCATGAGCATATTGCCGTTACCGCCTGTATGGCATATTGACAGGCTTTGGATAATACCTGCTTCGGTGAAAATGACCGGAATAGCTCTCCGGTAATTAAGATTGGATATCAGTTCATAAATGTCCGTGTTTCCAAGCAGTTTTGTTGACGAACTCCCGGGAATATAGCTGCAATAGACGGAATATCTGTAATTGCCGAGAGACGCCGTACCGAAGCTCTGGGGCATTCCGCCGGACCATGATGCACCCGACTGGGCCCTGGCAGGTGAACCGCCTGTATGCCTCACTCCTACAGAACGCTCAAAAACCCACGAAAGCCATACCGTCTGTCCCGCACTGACTGTAACAGGACTCTCCAGGGAAACCATCTGCCAGCCGGCAGAAGAATTCACCGGAGCGGAAGATGTAACACCAAGCCTTGATTCCGGGGCGCCGGATGAGTTCGAATACACTGCCATGAGCATGTTACCACTGCCGCCTGCATGACAGATTGAAAGGCTCTCTATCGTGCCGGCTTCCGGGAAAGTCACCTGAATGGCCCTTCGGTAGTTATAATTGGATATAAGATCATATACTTCGGTATTGCCCAGTGTTTTAGAAGTTGAAACTTCAGGAATATAGCTGCAATAAACTGAATAGCGGTAATTGTCCAGTGATGCCGTACCAAAGTTCTGGGGCATTCCTCCCGACCATGATGCACCGGACTGTGCCCTGGCGGGTGAACCGCTTGTATGTCTCACACCAACTTTGTTTTGAAAAATCCATGACAACCACACTGTCTGCCCCGGACTGACTGTAACCGGATTCTCCAGGGAGATAGTCTGCCAGCCGGCAGAGGAATTCACGGGAGTGGATGATGTAATACCCAGCCTTGATCCCGGAGTGCCGGATGAGTTCGAATACACTGCCATCAGCACATTGCCATTCCCGCCCTCATGGCAGATTGACAGGCTCTGAATTGTTCCGCCTTCCGTAAAAGTCACCTGAATAGCCCTTCGGTAGTTAAGATTTGATATGAGATCATATACTTCGGTATTCCCGAGCGTGTTACCCGAGGCAACACCGGTAGTATAGCTGCAGTAGACAGAATACCTGTAGTTGCCAAGTGACGCTGTACCAAAGCTCTGGGGCATTCCGCCGGACCATGATTCACCGGACTGAGCCCTGGCAGGTGAACCGCTGGTATGTCTCACTCCCACCGTATGCTCAAAAACCCACGAAAGCCATACTGTCTCTCCGGCGTTTACAGGAACCGGATTCTCCAGGGAGATAGTCTGCCATCCGGCTGAGGAATTCACGGGAGTGGATGATGTAACACCAAGTCTTGATCCCGGCGTACCGGATGAGTTTGAATATACCGCCATGAGCATATTACCCCTGCCGCCTTCATGGTAAACCGTCAGACTGTGAACAGTCCCCGCTTCACTAAATGTTACCGGAATAGCTCTTCGGTAGTTAAGATTGGAAATGAGGTTATACACTTCGGTATTCCCGGCAATATTATTTGCAGATTCCGGATAATCAATATAAAAAGTATGAGTGGTAGGAAACGAATTTTCAAAATCCAGAAGGATATAGTACGTCGTCCCTTTTGTCCATGTTACCGAACCATGGCGTCCCGGCTGACTCACATCTGCAAAACAGTGCCAGCCCTCAGGTGAACATGATCCTGTTTTCCATAAATAATCAACATATCCGGTGGCATCAGTAACCTGAAGACTGTAATTACCTGTTTCAGGTGCTGTAAAAGAATATATTTTTTCCACTCCCGGCGAGAAGTATCCGCAGGGATTACCCGAATGGGAAAACCATAAACCAGAGCCTCCTCCTGTGAATGAGTAGGTATTAGCCGGTCCGCAACCGGCTATGGAAGTAATATCAGAACAGGGATCGGTTATTACTGTTGCAATCTCAAAATTAAAATCACTCGCATCACTCACGCTGAATGTCCGGGAATTATCAGATCCGGTAATTCTCAGTCTGCATTGTATTGAAGGAGTATTGGGAACAGTCCAGTCATAACTAGTATTACTGCTGCTCAGGGTGGTTATTGTTGTAAAAGTATAACCCCCGTTAAGGGAATAGGCCAGCACACAATTATCAATATGACTGCTGACGGTCCAGCGGATCCTGTGAGTACTCCCTGCAAGCAGTTTTTCCCCTCCGTTCGGACTGAGTACGCGAACGGCAGGCTGCTCCGTACGGTAGGAAGACACTGCTGACTTTGTTTGTCTTATTGTTCTCGCATTATCCCCGTCCGCTGCATTTCCTGTTATTCCGGAACTATATTGTATGTTGGGATTGGAAAAATAAGGTACCCGTGTATGATTTATTCCGTCACTGAAATATGAACCGGCTTCATAAGTCATGATTGAACAATAACGACTGTTATTGGTACCGTTCCATCGCCAGCCGGCTGAATAAGAAAATATTCCCGGCCCGGGCTGGGTGTTTTGCTGTTTATGATGATGGCAGCCAAGGTTATGGGCTATTTCATGAATGGTGGTATAGGTTCCGCTTGCCTGCTGAATTCTTGTAAGGGAAAACCCATAGGCAGGCTGACCCTCTGTGGAAGTCAGTAAAAATCCCTGGCCACCGGTATAATTAACATCAGCCAGAAGAACAACCAGATCGGCAGCATGGTAATCCCTCAGACAATGTACATTATCCATAAACCCGTCCTGGGCTCCCTGGAGGTTGTAAAGATCATTAACAGAATTTACTTCGTTATAGCTGACCTGTGCAGAATGAACCAGTTCGAGAGTCAGCAGAGTGTTACTGTTGCTTAGAGCCAGCTCTGCCCTGTCCATCATCAGACTGATGGTGTTGGCAATATTTGTTTCATTTGTCCTGGCCCATGCAGCAGCGGCAGGAGTATATACAACCAGTAGTTTTATCACATCCGGCGTATTTTCATCATTCACGGCCATGGCATCTGCACTAATATTCAGCGCCCTCCTGCTTATGACCAGTCCTGAATCATCTGAAGAATCACTACTATTATCTGAAAAATCAGTACTATTATCTGGAGGATCAGTTCTGTCATCTTGATTTATTCTTCCCGGATCCCGGTTATCAGACGGTGGAATTACCGACGGAGCTCCCTCAAGATATTTTATCTTTGTTTTATCCAGATCCTGAAGATAATGGCGGTTTGTCTCCTGATCATAATTAATCTTGTAATACTCTTCTGTTTCAGGAATATCCAGGATCATTAAACTCTTCTGGTCATTTGTTGAAATAGTGCAATAACTGTATTTGTATCCGGCTAGTTTTGCCCTGATAACCAGAGTTCCGTTTATATCCCTGTTAATTTTTTCTACGACAGCCTTGTATTTTCGATTGCTGAAGAGGTCCAGTAATATTGTATCCCTGACAGTTATATGATCAGACCGTTGCAATTCAGGATTCAGATTCAGTTCCCTGTAGCGCCTTGATTCCTGAATTTCCTGTTCACCGCTTTTTATTCCCCCGGTTCTTGGAGAAGGAATTAATTCTTTATCGGCATTAAGATTTATGATTCGTTGTGAGAAAACATTGCTGCATTGAAAAATAATCAACAGCAGCCATACAAATATCTGTCGCACCATATTACTAAAGTTTCAGTTTTACTTTATCACTCCGGCCTCAGATATAAAATATTCAGCGATAAGCAAATACCGCTCAAAATATTGATTATCAAATGTCTTATGACAGGCACAAATCAATCATAAGGATTATCAAGAGGTCTTAGTAACTGATAAACGACAGGAGTATGGTGATTAGTATAAGCAACAGATTTTTCATAGTTTTTCAATTCTCAATATTTCTGTATTGGTTAAATTCTTGAACTCCTTAGTCCTTACTCTTTTTGATAAAATACCGCTATTCTGTTCAAGAAATCTGATTAGTAAAGCAACTATCCTGTCGGCATCTCAAAATTATCATCTAGTAACGGAATGAAATTTTTAAATATAAGATCAGAGTAGCAGGGATCGGTACTTCCAATTTGTAATACTGGATTATGGCGCCATAACCTTCAACTGTTTGAATGTAGTTCCGTATTATGTCTGCCTCATGAAGGCGTATAGCTTTCAAGAAAAGTTTTGCAGATGTTCCATTATTAGTTAACTTTGTAAAAATGGGCCAACAACAAAAAGTAATATTTACAGAATATTTTGCTGCTTTGATCGTGGTAATCTTGTCGTTCTTTTTAACGGGTTTCAGAAGAAAAGCCAGAAAACACCAAAATCAGAGATAGACAAAGCGCTAAAGATCAAAGAAGAATATTTCAAGTCAAAAATTGATAAGTAAGGATTATGAAAAAGGATATAACAACATTAGAGGAATATTTTGATGAGACCTATGGAAAAGTAGGCACCAAAACCCGGACTGATTTTGACATTAAAGCCAAAGCGTTTGCAATCGGTGAGATAATCAAGGAAGAACGCAGACTGGCAAAAATGACTCAGGAGGAACTCGCACGACGTACCGGGACTCGCAAAAGTTTCATATCGAGGATAGAAAACGGACACTCTGATATTCAACTCTCTACCCTCTACAAACTTATTGAACAGGGACTTGGAAAGAAAATTAGCTTTTTTATCCGATGACAAATAAACAGAACAGCACGGACAAAAGACATCACATATGACCTAAAAGATATGGATTTAGATTCTTCTCAATTTGTTTTATTTAAAAGTAAGAAGAGATTGTTTGCTTCTATGATAAATTCGTTTTAAATGGAGCTCAAATTATTATCGTCTTATCACTGTGCTTATATAACAATCCGATACTATTCAGATTTCCTTACCTTTCTCTCTGCGTTTGTAAAGTTTTGTTTTCTGACACAGGTACTACAAGAGTGAAAGAAAGAATATTAATTCATTATCTTATGTAACATAACAAAATCTTTTTCACCTTATACCAGGGATACCGGAAACCGGATCTGATGATTCCGGAATTCTGAAAGACTGGAACCTGGAGGCAGAAGGCAAACTTGCCCCCGTCTTTATTGACGAATTCAGGGAAGCTAATCCTGAAATAAGATTTGTAGTAATGTACGGACAAACAGAAGCCACGGCACGACTATCCTGGCAGCCACCGGACCATTAGCTGTAAGCAAATACTATTTTTTCGATCATACTTGTCATTGATTTACATTTTTTCAAATTAGTATTTTGTAATTGCAATATTTTATATCTATTATTGTAATGAGATTACAAATGATATCATCATGATTATAAGTTTTAGCGTTCAGAATTTCGCTTCAATCAAGGAAAAGCAGACCTTATCCTTCGAAGCAGATAAGTCAAATCATCTTGAAAATTATTATATAATCAATTCTCCTATTGGCTTGAGATTGCTTAAACTTGGATTAATTTATGGGGCCAATGCTTCTGGCAAAACGAATATCCTTTTGGCTTTAGAATTTTTAAGAGATCTGGTCCTTGAACCTGAGGATAAAAAAACAAATACATTGAATTTCAAACCCTTCCTTTTTGACACACAAACACCTAACCAGAATTCAATATTATCCCTTGATTTTATACAAAATAGTATCAGATACTTTTATGAAATTGAGTTTAATCAAAAGGCCATTACAAGAGAAGAACTGTTATTTTTTAATCCAAATAAAGCAACTGTTTTCAATCGGACTACCGATTTGAGCAAACAATTATCAACAATAACTTTCGGAAGTAAAATTAAGAAAGATAAGAATATTGAAAAATTACTTGAGTCAAACACTCTCTGGAATGTAACCGTCTTAGGTGGATTTTTGAAAACAAATATAGAATTAAAAGAACTTAAGGATGCAACAGATTGGTTTTCTGATTATTTAAATCCTATGATCTTTACAAATACTGAACTTGAAAGTTACGTAAATTCAAAAATAGATTTGTCTGAAATAGAAAAGGAAGATATAATTAATATTTTAAAACAGGCAGATTTCCATATCTCTGACTTAGTATTACAGAAGGAAGAAAGAGATATATCAGACGATTTTCTTGAATTCATTATAAAACAACTTAAACCTCCAAGTGAAAGAATAAAAGATCTGAAGACCAGAGGCAAATTGACGTCAATAAATCTGCAATTTGAACATACAGTAAGAAACGAGAAGTATTACCTGCCATCTGAAAACGAATCTGCCGGCACAATGAGATATTATGGTTTTGCAGGAACCTTAAGTTTATTGATTAAAAACTCCGTAGCTGTTACTATAGATGAGCTTGAATCATCCCTACATCCTGACTTATACGTGCATTTTCTTTTATCCTTTTTAATGAATTCAAAGAATTCTCAATTAATAGCAACTACGCATAACAGAGAAATTTTCAACAATAAGGAAATATTTAGAAATGATGCTATTTGGTTTACCGACAAATCTGAATGTTGCGCCACAGAGTTATATTCTTTATCTGATTTCGACACTTCAGTGATTCGGGATACAAGCAATATTTACAACGCCTACAAATCCGGAAAACTTGGCGCAATTCCAAATCTCGGTACTATATATATTGATTTAAATAATGAGAGTCAATAAAAACATGCCAGGCAAGAGTCGACAAAGATTTGCAATTGTTGTCGATGGTGAATGTGAATTTTGGTACATCCAGATGTTAAAAAGAAACGAAAGGTCAATTAATGTAAATCTTGAACCTAAAATCCCACAGAAGAAGAAACTCTCTGATCAATTTGATAAGGTAATGGAGTTGGCAGAAGAGTACCAGCGTGTATTTTGGATAGTTGATTTTGATGTAATTATAAATGAAACCCGCAAAACCAATAGAAGTGAAAAAACATCACTAACGGACTTTATTGAATTCTCAAATAAGGTTAGAGACTCAGAAATCATTGAAATCATTATAAATAATCCTTGTCTGGAATACTGGTTTTTATTACATTTTGTCAATACCTCATGGTATTTTGATTCTTGCAGTTCAGTAATAACCAAAATACAGAGTAGCCAACCACTTTCAACTTATGAAAAGACGGAAAAATATTATACAAAGCAGGATCATGATATTTATCTAAGGCTCAAACCCTTTCTCACAAATGCTATTCTCCATGCCAAAAGCTTACCTGCGTTTGATTTTAGCAATCCTGAATCCGGAATGACTCAAATGCACCGACTATTTGAAACAAAAGGACTTAATTCAGCTGGGAAAAAGGGATGAAAAATTGATCAAATCCTGCTCCCGGGAAAAGTGTTGTCTGTAATAGCTTTGATCGCTTCTATCTGGTATTCCTGATTACTGTCGAAGTGAAGTTTCATTATTGCTTCTCTGGTCTTGGGATTATTACTTTGAATTGTTCTCCTTCGGTATCGTTAATAAACTGAATGTCAGGGTATGCTTGTAAGGCACGCAAGATACCACTTCCCGCTCCTCTGTATTCCAAAATATCAGGGGCAAGAGAAGCGATAATATTATTTCTTGACCTTCTTACGCCTTTTTTAATCTGTTCTGCTGTTAAGTTGTTAGGCAATTTCCCGGGACTGATTATTTCAATTCGGTCATCAAACACAAATATTTTTATAGAATCATTAATAAAATAATCTCTGTGAATTAATGCATTAACCAGTAATTCAGTAATTACAATTTCAGGAATTTCTAACTTTCCTAAACTGTTGAATGATTGACCTGCCTGCACCTTATCTAACTTAGCCAATATAAAATCATAACCTTTTTTGAATTGCAGGTCTAATGTGCCGATGATGTTTTCACTGCTTCTGTATTCGGTGCCTGTAATACTGTTTCCCCTAAACCATATTGCTGTAATAAAAAAGGAAGGAGCTAACTTTTGTAAGTTTTTACCGAATAGCAAAGCACCTGCAATATTCAGCTTGTCTTTAACTCCCAATCGTAGATTTTCCAAGTATTTCAGAATTTCTTCCTTGTAGCAAGGCTCTTTATATTTTTCTTCGTAAAACGACTGGAATTTATCCCAGTTTAAATCATCCAACGAACTATGTTGTAACAGCATTTCTTCTGCGTAAAGATTTCCGCTGCTTTGCAAAAGCCGTGATAATTCTTCTTTGCTTATTACTTTCCTTTTGTCAGAACCATTTTTAACCCATACAACCCCGTCTTTATCAGTATGTGGTTTGTCCGATCCTTCGGGAACAGTTACAACTATAGTCCGGTTATTATTTACATTTACCGTTTCTGTACTGATAAAGATTGGTAATTTTACGTGATCTTGTGCAGCGGTTAACAGCAGGTTATTTATTCTTTGGATATCCTGAAATGAAAGTCCAAGAACTTTTCCTGTCTTATCATCTACACCAATAAGGATTAATCCGCCTTTGGTATTGGAAAAAGCAACCATTTCCTGAGCAATGCTTATCACATTGTTTACATCGCTTTTGAATTGAACCTTCGTTGTTTCACCGTTTCCGATAAGTTCTAATATTTCTGATGAGTTCATAATTTAATTTTTACTCTGTTATGATTCTTTAACATCTGTACCCGGTGGCAAAATGATATTATTCAAATCATTCAACTCAAGTATTACGGGCTGCTTTAGAAACATAATGAAGGTCAGGATTTAATGTCAGAATCCTCTTGTCAGATGTAACAAAGGCATCAATCTCAGAGGTGATTATTTTTTTATATAAAACCTCATTTCCCCAGGTAGTTGGGTTATCTTGGTCTCCTATAACATTTCCCGCTTTTAATTCATTTCTCTTTGTTAGATCAAAATCAATCTGAACCAACGCACATGAAATGTATTTGGGCAATACTTTCAGTACTTCAAGGTTTTCGCCTTCAATAAAAATCTCAGGAAAGTCCGTTTTGAGTTTTTCTAATCTATCTTCCAGTATGTTTAATGATTCTCCGTTCATGTTTTCTTTTTTAAGTAATCCACTTTTTCCCCGGCTGCTTTTAAGGCTTGTTTTGCCAAATCTTCGTCCTGTACCTCGTAAGCCAGCTTGTCGCTAAGCCAACTAACCAATAGATCATCTTCATCGGTATTAAAGTATTTAGCCAGTTGTACTACTTGTTCGCGGGTTGCTTTGCGACGTCCGTGTTCAATTTTGCTTAGAACGGCCTGGTCAATATCAAGATATGCTGCCACTGTCCGCAAAGGAAGTTGCTTATTATCTCTTAAGTGTTTAATCCGGTTTCCAAAACTTTCCATCTTTGAATAAATTTATTTTGACTCTATTCGTCAAAGGTAATGTTTTCAAACGAATTACAGAGTATAAATCTTAAAAAACGCTTCTTTTTTAATGAACTACCTCGCAGCAGAGCTGACGAGGTATCAAAATTAAGCTTTTAAGCGAAGCAGAGCTTCGGGGAACTAACCCCGGAGAGATTAGAGTGTTGGCAAAATTGGCTCTCTTGGGATTTGATTTGAGTCGGTTAGTGTGCGAGGCAAACCCCAAATGTGCCAATGTGGGTTGGTTAAGATTTTTTTTGTAATGATCCAACCTTCATTTGTTTTCATTGTGGCATGGAGGTTCCATGCAACCCTCGCGTAAAGCATCAGAAGTATTGTGGGGCAAAACAGTGCCGGCAAGCCAGGATACGCAGCTGGAAAAACAAACAATACAAGACTAACCGGAAATATAAAAGCAAGAGCCTGGCCAGTCAAAAAGACCCTTCCACCATGATTGTAAATAGGAACGCGTTAGTTGTTGAAGTGTACACATGATGGGGACAACCACTAACGGACTTTATTGAATTCTCAAATAAGGTTAGAGACTCTGAAATCATTGAATGAAGTATTAAAACCGAAACTTATTTTTTATGCTGCACATAATAACTTAACTTGTATATAGGGCAAACGTTCCCGTTGAACCCCTGAAAAAGCTAAAGAAGAAACATAAGATTCTTATCTTTGCAACATGACTAAATCTTTTCACCTGATACCAAGGATTTTGAAAACTTTCCGGGTGAAACAAAAAATTGCTGTTTTCCGTTAAATCAGTTTAATACAAAAGCGGTATTATGCAGCACACAAACTCAGAAATCCGGACTTTTCAAGAACCTTCGCTTTGTTACGACGGACACAGTAAATTCCGGCTGACATAGATTAACATACCTGAAAACATGAACGCATTTGATTATTTCTTCGAACACACTTCAACTCTCGAAAAACCCTTTCTTGCCGGCAGGGAAGAAATTTCCTTCAGGGAACTCCACCGCTCCTGCATAAATATTGCCACATGGCTTCAGAACAAAGTCGGGCAGGACAAGCATATTTTTGTTCTGTCTGTCAATAATTTATTTCTCCTGAAGGTGTATCTGGCAATAATAAAATCCGGGAATATATGTATACCACTTGATCCGAGCATCGGGAAAGAAAACTTCCGTTATATCTATGATTTAACAAAGCCTGATCTGATCTTTTTAACACATGATGTTGAAAGAAGACTCGGACTGAACTCAGGTATTGCCATATTCCCCGATACATTGCCGGAAACCGGATCTGATGATTCCGGAATCCTGAAAGACATGAATCTGGAGGCCGAAAGCGGGAAGCAGGCCGAAATCGGAAACAAGTCTGAAAGCAGAAGCCAGGCTGAAGACGGGAACAAGTCTGAAAGCAGGAACAAGGCCGAAGGAGAACCCGGCACAGCCAAATCCCCCGATACGGAATCTGAAATATTTTACCCGGATTTTGACACAGAGCGGTGTGCAGAGATTATTTTCACTTCCGGATCCACGGGAGAACCCAAAGGGGTTATGATATCGCACAAGAACCTGATAGCCAATACAAGTTCCATTGTTGAATATCTGGAATTGACCGAAGATGACAGGATGCTGGTTGTTCTGCCTTTTTATTACTGTTACGGACTGTCACTTCTGCATACTCATCTGAGAATCGGGGGATCAATAGTATTCAACAACTCATTCATATTTCTGGGAGGAGTTATAAAAAGTCTCCTTGATTATAAATGCACCGGATTTGCAGGTGTCCCCTCACATTTCCAGATCCTTTTAAGGAAATCCGATTCATTCAAAACAACCGGTTTCCCAGGCATGCGTTATGTAACCCAGGCAGGAGGCAAGCTTGCCCCAGTCTTTATTGACGAATTCAGGGAAGCTCATCCTGAAATAAGGTTTGTGGTAATGTACGGGCAAACAGAAGCCACAGCACGACTATCCTGGCTACCGCCGGAATTATGGGAATCCAGGAAAGGATCAATGGGAAAAGGAATACCCGGGGTGGAGCTGATGGTAGTAAATGAAAAAGGGAAATTGGTCAGGCCCGGGGAAGTTGGCGAAGTCATAGCCCGCGGTGATAACATTATGATGGGCTATTACGCCGATGAAGAAGGCACAAAGAATGCCATCAGGGACGGATGGCTATATACAGGGGATCTTGGAACGGTTGATGAGGAAGGATATATTTATTTAACAGCCCGCTCGAAGGAAATCATAAAAGTACGTGGAAAACGCATTAGTCCAAAAGAAATTGAGGCTGTTATTCTTTCCATATCAGATGTAATTGACTGCACGGTCGAAGGAATTGATGATGAGATAGAAGGTGAAAAACTCAAAGCCACTGTAATAATCAAAAGAGACCCTGAACAGGGAATAACAAAGGACTTTCTGATTGAATATTGTTCCCGGCGACTCGAATTATTCAAAGTACCGCAGATTTATGATATCAAAGAAGAACTGACAATCAGTGCAACGGGAAAGAAAATAAAGAAAACTTAAAATTCAGATTGTAACCCAATTCATCACTCTGAAAAGTTATAACCTTTCACCAATAAGATTTGTTTTCTTACCATTATTTTCAATAATATCTATAATTCTTTCGAAAAGCAGATTAGCAACTCTGCCTGCAAATTCCTTATTTGGATGAGAATCATTGATTGACACGGCATATTCATCCTTGAAATATAATCCACCTTCTGTCTGTAATTGATACAGATCCCACAGATAAATATTATCATCTGGCTGATCCCATTCCTCAATTACCCACTCAAAGAATTCCCGGGTTCTTATTGCCTCCTCCTCTGATACATCACCCCGAGCCTGCATTGCCCCGGTGAAAAGAATGAATTTAGTATTTGAGAACCCATACAATTTGTCTCTCAAGGCCAAATATTGAAGTTTGTAATTACCAAGAGTCTTTTTATCTGAATCGATATCCGGAGAACCTATGTCTGACTGAATATTACTGACAGGAAAGCAATGCTTGAAAATGATAACATCATACTCTTGAGAAAGTATCTCCAGGGTTGGTTCTTTCATGAAAGCCTTATCACCCGCATTCTTCACCCATATATTGTAATAATCAAAAGGGTAATTATTCCAACCATAAGGTGAAGCTTTAGGAAAGGCTATTTCACTTATAACATATTTAGTTGAATTAGTATGATTGTAATGTGCACATAACAAAGGAATTTGTGCTTTCAGGTGTGGATACTCCTTGACTGCGACAGGATCTATTTGTGTAAGATCTCCCTCCCAGATAACCCACCCAGTGCTGTGATGTAGGAAGAGTATTTTGATGGCATCATTGTTCTTTTCGTCCGAACATGAGATTAATATAATGAACAATGCACACAACAGAAAAATACAGTTTTTTATTTTCATGATGAGTTTATTTTATCAATTTTAAGAATATTAAATAGAATGGGATTAATTGTTTTTCATTTGCCTAAACTACAAAATCAATATGGAAAAACAAAATAATCGGTTTTTACAATATTTCGAAACATATTTCCTCCTAAAATGGCATTAAAAAGATATAAACAAGAATTCTGTAAAGTCACATTTGCCCCAGATGCAGGAATTTTGTTTTAAAACAGCAGCTTCTGGCTCATAAGCTAAGCATGGTGCTTAATCATGAATCGGGAATGAAGCTTTTCATTGATTTTACAAGGTGTAAGTTATCATATAGTGATATTGATACCTGGTGAAACCCAGACTATTTAATCCATTTGTTTCTGTAATAATCACTATAATCTGCCGGATTTTTCAAATGAACACCATCCTTTAAGAAACATGTATCAGGAAGCCACAAAATACTCTCAAAATAAGTGTTTAAGACTTCATTCAAATCACTATGCAAAACCTCTTCAAGATATATGCTGTCCAATTGATTTTTTCTTTCTATATTCATAGGTGCAGCTATAATAATGATCTTAATATTATTTTCTTCTCCCAGTAAAAATATTTTTTTAAGGTATTCTTCTGTTATCGGTGATAAAAAAATAAAATTTGAATTATTTCCAGTATTAAAATTTGGTGCCCAATTTGACGTCAATATATAAGGTTCTTTGCAAAGATACCAAAAAGGTATTTTTTTGATTTGTTCATACACCTGTAATGAAAAATATGGTTTATATTCTTCTTTATAGAACGGTTTAAGAAAGTAATGAAAAGAATAGACTTGATCAAGATTATTATTAAAACCTTCTGGTCCGAAAATCAAAAATAGGGTATCAATTTCATTGCATGAATTCAAAAAATTTACTAATAATAAATAATGTCCTACCATTCCGATTGCCTGATTACATGCCAGGGATAAAACGGAGCCGTGATCATCCGTGTTCGGGAAAAGCTGATAACCTCCACTATCTCCCAGAATAAGTTTCGTTTTTAATGATTTCTGTTTACTATTTTTAATAGAAACATAAACTTCGCTTCCCGCCACTGATTTTTCATATTTGTTGTTTAGCAGAAGATATATAGGCTTCAAATAAAAAAGGATAATCAATGGTAAGGAGTATTTGACAATTTTTAATATATATTCTTTCATTTGTGGCCTCATTAATGAATAATAATAAAAATCCCGATAACATGGATAATGAGCATAGGAAGTAATAGATACTTCTTTAAACAAACATAAAATGGTTGGTCCATCAGAACTGAAAATAAATAAATTCTTGCGTCTGTTTATAATAAACAAATATTAAAGTCATTAATATATAATAAGTGGCTAAACGGAGAACAATACCTTGTTTTTTATTGGCAATCCATACTGCTTTTAATCTGGTATATAAATCCTTAAAATCGTTCTCCAATAATTCCACGGCAAGAATAATTATTATGAATACGAGAGGCTGAATTAATTCCCTAAAAGGAATAATCCTAACAGCAAGCAAACTTTTGCTAATTCCAAACAAACTACCGAACAACGTCAAAGATGTACGCAGATCAGGGGAAAAGAAGAATGTCAAGGAAAAACTATAAAAAAGATAAGTTAAAAAACGACTTATCCATTTATTTAAGGTATCTGGCATTCTTGAGAACAAATTAATCCTCCATTTTTTAGTAAAAAACTCAAAAATAATTGCCAGGGCTTGAACAAGTCCAAGTAACATAAAATTCCATCCGGCACCATGCCAGATACCAAATAGAGTCCAGGTTATCAACAATGCATATACTGAAGCATAAACTCCCCATTTCCTCCTTTTAAAACTTGCTCGCCTAAAAACATAATCGTTGAACCAGGATGATAGTGAAATATGAAACCGTTTCCAGAATGTAGTCATGTTTTCTGAGAAAAAGGGCTTATTGAAATTAGGTAAAAGATCAATTCCCAAAGCTTTGGAAAATCCAATTGCAATATCAGTATAACCTGAAAAATCAAAATAAAGATATAGTGGTTGTAAGACAACAAGTATAAATATTGAGAGTTCATTTGCATTTTCGATGTTCGCATAAGCGTTGGTAACAATAGGAGCCAACTGATTAGCAATAACTATCTTTTTGAAAAAACCCAGAAGTGCTGTTCTAAATCCTTCTGTAATATTTGAGGGATTAAACTCATTTTCACGAGTTATCTGTGGCAAAAAATGATTTGATCTCTCTATAGGTCCTGAAAGAAATTTTGGAAAGAAGATTATGTATAAAAGAAAACTTAGAAAATGTTTATCGGGTTTTTCCCAACCCATTTTAATATTTATCAGATAGCCTATTCCCTGTAAAGTGTAATAAGAAATTCCTAACGGTAAAATTATTTCTGACAATACGGAAACCTTCAGGTTGCTATTAAACAAGGATAAAAAAGGATCTATGGCAAAGGATGCATAACGGAGGAATAATAACTGGGTGAGGTTTATAATAATACCCGTTCTGAAAAGAGTTTTTTTGTTTCTGGAAAATGGTATTCTTTGCCCTATAATAAAATTGATAAAGGAATAAATTGCAATGTAAATCGGTAAAAAAATATTGTAAGTTGCAATGAATCCGCTGCTCAGCAAAACAAGATATCCCAATCTCAATCTGGAAGGAATGGCATATAATAAAAAAACTGAAACTATTGTCAGTATTGCAAATTTTAGTGAAATAATTTCCATTTGTATAAATAGAGTTGGCTACTTATAATTAAATTTAAAAAATAAATTATTCTGGATATCATCATAAAATATCATCGACAAGCCACCGTATATCTGCCGATTAAAATCTGACTTCCTCTCTTTTCCAATTAGTCCCACTCATTAAATTATATCCGATCCAGTTAGTTACTTTCTCTTCGTAATATACTCCCCTCCAAAAGAATAATGAAGAAAGATTGCAGATTGACTACATGTTATAAATGAGCTCATTAATATAAAGAAAATAAACAAATAATCCTTCATAATACATATTATTGAATAGTAATAAAAAACAACCTCCATTTTGACTTAATTTAGATTTTTTGTGTTACACATTTAAAAAAATAATGTGAATTCAAATAATATATACGAAATTTCGGAGTTTAGGGTTCATATGCACGATCAATTTTAAATAATGTAACAAATAATTTTATTAACCGTAAAAATAGCTGTGTTTGTCGCTGCAAATTTATACACTCATCAAAAAACGCTCATGAAAAGAGTTCTCGTACCCATCCTGTTTTCTGTATGTCTTTCTGTATCCGGAAAAACTTATTACGTAGCAACCAATGGCAATGATTTAAATAATGGAACCTCATTGAAAACTCCTTTCAAAACGTGGCAAAAAGGAATCAATTCAGCTTATCCAGGAGATACAATATTTATCAGGGGAGGTGAATATTATTTAAATGGAACAAACCCATGGGTTACAGTCGATCCAACAGCTCATCCCACAGGAAAAGGTAGATCAGGAACAAAAGAAAAGCCAATTTGTTTTTGGGCATATCCCCCTGATTACGAATCAGGTAATCATCCTATTCTAGATTGTAAAAATGCGTATGAGACCTATGGAACAAATTTTTCATGTTTTGGCCTCAATGCAGTTGAATATTGGCATATTAAGGGAATTACCGTAAGAAACGCCTACCAGCGCGGAGTTGCAGGAAGGCGGCCACAAGGCTTTGGGGCAACTTTATCAAGATATTTGAAATTTGAAAATTGTACTGCTTACAATATATCTGCTAGAGGATTTTATTATGAAAGCGGTGCATGGAATAATTGGGAAAGTACTCCCTATTGGCCATATGAAGGTGAGCATAATCATGATACAACCTATTTTATAAATTGTGACGCTTATGAAATACGTGATTCAGTAGATTGCTCTGCCGGAGATGGATGGAAATGTGGTAATTATTTGGGAGGAGTTTTGATTTTTGATGGATGTCGCGCTTGGAATTATTCTGATGATGGCTTTGATCCTAGTGGAGCCGGCAAAAGGATAATTAAAAATTGTTGGGCAATGTCTACTAATAAATATGCCAACTTATGTGGGGGCAATATAGAAGGTAATGGTTTTAAGACTAGTGGCATTGGCCCTGGCGGAAGAGATCGTTATCCACATAATTATGTATTTGTAGAAATAAGTAACTGCTTGGCTGCAAATTGTTTTGGTAGGGGCTTTTACAATAATCTTGAATATACTTTTCAGAACAATGCAGTATATAAGAACAATACTGTATATAATTGTTATGCTGGATTTGCGGATATTGCTAACGTTAGTCCAAGAACATCAAAATATTATAATAATATAGCTTATAAATATACTTCTGATTATTATTTGGCGGGAATATTTTATCCTTCAGTATATGAAGAAAGCAACAATACTTGGAAGGCAACACAAAGAACCGGAGATGC
The DNA here is from genome assembly GCA_964522415.1 of uncultured Rikenellaceae bacterium. Classification (GTDB taxonomy): domain Bacteria; phylum Bacteroidota; class Bacteroidia; order Bacteroidales; family VadinHA17; genus LD21. The sequence goes on from CAZFVQ010000014.1 coordinate 45,661, forward strand.
AAGTTGGCCGGGATGGGTATATAATCCTGCATTTACATTAAGTGATGATGATTATGTTAGTTTAGACGCTTCACAAATAATGCTTCCAAGAAAATCTGATGGTTCACTACCCGACATTACTTTTATGAAACTTAAGTCCACAAGTCAATTTATTGATGCGGGTATTGATGTTGGTTTACCTTACAAGGGCAAGGCTCCTGACTTAGGTTATGCAGAATATGAGTCAGGGTCGGTAAATCCGCCATCTCCAATGTTTGTAAACTCAACAATCGAAAATGCAACACCGTCGCGACTGGAAATGACCTACAGCCTGACATTGGCTAACATAGTACCTTCAACAACCGCATTCACAGTAAGAGTTAATAATACAGCAAGGAACGTGAGCTCGGTTTCAATATCGGGAACAAAGGTATATCTTAATCTTGCCAGTCCTGTTGTTTATGGAGATGCGATAACGGTTTCTTATACAAAACCACAAAATAATCCACTACAAACCACTGCAGGTGGACAGGCAGCTACCTTAAACGCAACAAACGTTACAAATAATGTAACAGCAACTGCACCTGCATATATCAATTCGGTAATAGAAAATGTTACACCCTCAAGACTGGAAATGACCTATAGCCTGACATTGGCTAACGTTGTTCCTTCAACAACCGCATTCACAGTAAGAGTTAATAATACAGCAAGGAACGTGAACTCGGTTTCTATTTCAGGAGCAAAAGTATATCTTAATCTTGTCAGCCCTATTGTATATGGGGATGCGGTTACGGTTGCCTACACAAAACCGGCAAACAAGCCCCTGCAAACTACTGAAGGCGGACAGGCAGCAACCCTGACAGCACAAACCGTATTAAATAATTGCAGGCTGATAGCAAATCAGCCCCCTGTAGCAAATGTTTCATCGCCGTCTAAAAGCGACACCCTTACTGCTCCGGCAACAATAATCATTGATGCACTAGTAAATGACCCAAACGGTAGTATTGTGAAAGTTGAATTCTTTAGCGATCAGATAAAGCTGGGTGAAGTACTAAATGCACCATACTCATTCACATGGAAAGATGTTCCTGAAGGAACTTATTCCATATATGTTACAGCTATTGACAATAAAAATACGCAAACAGTATCGGTTCCGGTTGCAGTTGTTGTTGAAAGCACAACAACTACAGCCATACAAAATCCTGAGATCGATTTTAACAATATCAATCAGGACATCTCAGGTTCCAGAATTGTAAATATCTTCCCCAACCCAACTGAAGGTTGTTTTCATGTGAATATGTCAGGTATAACTGAGAATGAAAGAAGTTTTATTATTTACAATTTGTCAGGTCAGATCCTTCATAGTGAACAAAGTTCCGGACATGATCTGACTAAAGAGTTCGATCTTTCAGAGTTACCCGCCGGGACATTCATACTAGTTGTTTCATCCGGACATAAAATAACCGATTCCAAAAAAATCATAAAAAGATAGAGTTCTTTTGTATGGGATTAAGATGCACGCGTGAAAAACAAATTTTATTTTTCCTTGTGGTCATTTTTTGCCGGATTATCAATTTTTCCTGAAAAGTGTTTTGAAAATAATTAAAATATCACCCGTAAAACTACGATTACGAATATATTCAAGATTCATTTTCATTTTATCAGGCCAAATGACTTCATCAAAATACTTTTGAGCATCAGAAACTGTAGAAAGAATTTTTTCCTCCCTGGCGTACTTAATGGATGCCGGGCTGGTTAAACCGGGTCTTATAGACAGAATATCTCTTTGCTCATCGTTCAGCAATGCAGTATACTCAGGTACGTCAGGCCGAGGGCCGACAAAACTCATATCTCCGATAAGAATATTCCATAATTCAGGTAATTCATCTATTTTCAATTTCCTTAACACTGCCCCAATCCGAGTAATCCGACTTTCCCCCTTAACAGATACTGAACTTCCACCATGATTTTCTATCATAGTACGAAACTTATATATCGTAAACGGGATTCCATTTCGACCGACTCTCTTCTGCCTGAAAAATACCGGCCCTTCTGACCCTGCTTTAACAAAAAGGGCTATTACCAACATGAATGGTAACAATAGTATAAGCCCAAATAAAGAAAAGGCTATATCAAAAGTTCGCTTTAAATGCAAGGTATTCCAAAAAAGAACTAACATTCAGAATTATTAAGGATTTTTTTCCCCTGAAAAGGCAGGATCAGGAAGGAATTCTACAAGTAAATAACCATTTTTGAGTTCTTTCAAAATAATCATATGCTTATTTCCTGAATGTGCCTTGATAACAGCATTGTTGTTCTTTGAAATTGTTGAAAAGCATCTGAATTTCATTTGCCAGGCTATTTCGTACATTATTTTATTCATGATCACTCCAATACCCTTGCCTCTATATTCTTTATCAATCAGCCTCCCTACAAAACATTTCCCGTTTGCAAAAAAACGTAGAAAAAAATAACCAACCAACACATCATCGCTGAAAGCTCCCATCATGAGAAATGATTTCTTTTTTATCTGGTTGATAATGGAACGTTCATCGAAAGAATGAGGTTTGAAATATTCGAGATCAGCCGAAGACTGATTATTGATCAATTTATATAGATTCCCGGCATCTTCATACTCTATCCTACGGTAATGTAATGGTTCCTGTTCAATTTCGTTAAAAATAGAAAAAAGTACTCTATTAAGTTCTGAGGAGAATAGGAAACCAAAGAAAAAATCATTTGCTACTTCAATAATACTCCACAAAAATCCCATCCTGTGTTTAATAAATAGCAGCACTTTTTCCATCATAAAAATTTGAGAAGTTCGTTTTTGAGGCCCCTGTTGACTGGCATCTGCCATAACAATTTACACCAGTTATGGTTGCCTTCGATAAGTTCCGGACCATCTGCGGTTACCGCAATATCCCAACCTACAGACCGGTTGCCCTCAGCACGACGTGCAGCTGTGTCGGCAAGCTCAATAACTTTATGCCAATATGGTATCTGGAAGCCCTCAATAGTTATTGCGGTTACCGGGTGAATTTGTACCGGTTCTTTGGTTATATCACTGTAAACTCCCGGGCCACAGACCACACCAGTCTCCGGATCTATCGGTGCAGCAAGATTTCCGGCTGCCATGTTATCAACAGGTGAATTGACAGATATTCGTAATCTCGCCCCTAGGCAAACAACTTCATTATTGTCCAATTGTGTGATAATCCGGACAGTATTTAATCCCGAGGGAGAAAGAGTATGAAGATCCGGATGCTGAACGACAAATTCTTCAATCAGGTCATAATTCTTAACCCTCATATAATCCATAAGCAACTCTGGTGTGAAGCTATCGCAATTTATTATTTCCACTTCAGTTCCTGTCTGCCCATGGGATTCCTTCAGAACAAGCTGGCCTGATGAGTTATTCAGCATCATGGCAATAATCTCAGTATCAAAAGATTTTTCAGAAAGAGAGAGATATCTTCTCCGAACCACATCTCTATAATGATTCAGAAATAATATCTTATTCTCAAGTAATTTTCTTGTCCCTAATGGATTCATGCGCAATTGATACTCATACATGAATCCTGTTCCAGCCCAGTTGTTGCGTCTATTGCTATCAATCTCATAAAACCTAAAGCAGAAGTAATCCATGAAAGAGATATTATATTTGATTGCAGAAAAAACTGCATCAATTATAATAACTATTTTTGGTAATTTAGTAATCATTAATGCATACTGCATAGGCTTCCTAAGCTTTCCTTTTTTCAACTCTTTGAGATAGTAGAACAGATAAAAAATCCGTTGGATTTTCTTGCCAGACGAAATGATAGATTGGATAATATGCTTAACCATATTCTATTTGGAAAAATGCAAAGAATTATCACTATTCTAACTGAACCAAATCTGAAAGATTTACTATTTGCAAAGAGCCACTACCAACAATTTCTGCTAAAAGTGTAGAAATCGGAACCAATTTAAAGTCACGAATCAATCTTACAAGCTTATAAAAGACTGTTTTCTTTTTATGCCTATAAAATAATAACTTAACTTTTTGTGATAATTGCGCCTGAGATAAGGCATCATAGAAATAATCAGGATATTTCTCCTTATCAAGTTCGTAAGGGTGAACATATACAATTGCTGGTCTTTTTAGCAGAACTGACTTCATTGCGGCTTTTGTAAACAGATAAGGGAAGTATCGAATATACCCTCCCCCGCAGGCAGGGAAAGAACCTAATTTGGTATCCAGAACCGACATAGGTATTTCAATAATAGACTTACTGCCTTTCAAATTTATCTGGCAAATCTTTTTAGGGAAATTATTCCAACCATATCGTAATGACAATGTTGGAAATATACTGCTATCATACTCAAATCCACATTCTGCGATAACCTCCAAAGCCCATGCGGTCTGTGGATTAATTGAGAAAGCGGGAGCACGAAAACCGAGTATCTTTTCCCCTGTCAGATTCTCCGTAATGGTTTTAGCCTTTAACAGATTCTCTTTCAATTTAGATGGAGTTAGATTAAAAATCTTTTCGTGCCTATACCCATGAATCCCAATTTCATGTCCCTCCTTATGAATACTTTTTATTAATTCAGGGTAGAATTCGGATATTTCTCCCAAAACAAAAAAAGTCGCCTTTATATTGTTTTCTTTGCATAAATCAATTATAATATTTGTATTAGTTACCACCCTCTCAGTCGGTTTCATATTAATATGAAAATAATCATGCATTGCAATGCTAATTCCATCTTCAACATCAATAGTCAATGCCGAAACTTCTTTCCTGTCGATTTTGATTTCACTGTGCATAAATAAAGCCGTTTTACAAAATTTACTTATGATAAAATATAAGTATATCAGAAATTCAAATTAATGAATTTACCTTCGGAATTTCGACTTAAAACGTTTGGGATTTGAGTACTTCTTAATCATACCAAAGAAGAAACCAATGGGAGGCAAAGGATCATCAATACTAAACAACTGATATACAATATTTTTACCAAAGAATTTCAAGAAAGAAGGCGAAGTGTTTCTTTTCATTTTTACATCTGAATAAAGGAACCAAAGAGTTTCCAGAAACAAATTCCTGCAATATACCCCTGTTTTGTAGTTTTCGATACTGGGAACTTCCTCGCCAAGTGCAAGTTTTATATGGAGATCAGCAAAATCAATCCCGGCTGCAAAACCAATTTTAATACCTGCAGTAACTCTGGGATTTATCTCTAATATCTTTATCTTGTTATCCCTGGGATCTAAAACATAATCTATGTCCGCTGCTCCCCTCCATTTAAGACCCTCAAGCAGACTTTTTGAAATATCTTTTATCTCTTCATGAAATATAGTGACATTAGCTGTACTGGTACCACCAGAAACCGGAAAATAACGAGGCTTTTCTATTACCAGACAGGTTTTCATTTTGCTTTCGTTGTCCAAGAACACTTCTGCCTGATATTGTTTGCCATCTTTAGTCCGAGGTATATACTCTTGTATTATTAAATTTTTGTATTTATGCCTGAGATGTGGATATTCCTTTTTTAAATCAGAACCACTGTTAAATTTTCTAACGCCGATTGCCCCAACACCCCTTGTCGGTTTAACGATTACAGGGAAACTATAGATATTCTCAATTGAATCCAATAAATTCTCATTCAAAGCATTTGTTATAGGGCAAGGTAAATTATTTAACATACAATAATTCATGAGATTTAGTTTATCTGCTGCCCGTATAAAAACAGAATAATCAGGATTTGTAACATTTGTATAAAGTGTTATCTTTTTTTTATTCAACGATAGTATTTCCGAAGAAATATCTCCAACGCTGATTGTCACATCAATTTCATTTTGTTTTAAGTAATTAATAAGGTGATACTCAAATACCTTTCTATCTTCTATATAGCTGGGCCAGATTAATCGTCTGGCAGGGTATCGGGAGAAATAACCTTCACTGAATTTCGAATTGCATACGATAATTACATCATGCCCCTTCTGTGTCAGAGACTTTAGAAAAGGCAGTGCTTGTCTGCCTTGATCCAGTATTAGTATTCTTAACCTCCTGTTGATATTTTCACTAAGTATCACCTGAATAACCTTGAATTCCTTTTTATCAATTATAGCTCAACGAAAATGATTCATAATGATTTGATAACTGTGTTCAACCGTGTAATTTTTAAGCAGATAATCCCGTCCTAGCTTACCCATTTCTTTTCTTAAATATACATTTTCTGATAAGTACTTTATTTTATCAATAAAATCTTCAATATCTCCATGTACCACAGTTTTGCCACATCCATTTTGGTCAATTATATCTCCTATATCAGTATATTGATTAACTGCACATAAGACCGCTTTGGAATAATCAAAATAGCTCAAAAGTCTGGATGGAAATTGAGGAACGGTATATTTATGAAGCAATATTAAACCAACATCACAAGCCATGAGCATTTTAGAGAAATCCCCAGGTGGAAGCCATTCATACAAAAATGCATTAATTTTCAAGTTTTCAACCAAACCTTTCTTAAGAATCTTATACTGTGTTCCTGAGCCACCAATAATAAAATAAGCTTTCTTATAGTCAGACAATTGCTTAATGGCAGTAACAAGAAATGCTAATCCATGACCAATACCCAGATTGCCGCTAAAAATAAAAACGCATGCTTCATCAGGTATGTTATATTTAGTTCTGATTTCCCTCGAATTCTTATCCGGCTTTAAATAATGAGGGTTAATAGTATTAGGGCATACCTCAACTTTACATCTGGGAAGATATCTGTTTTTGGATAAAATATACTCCCTCCCCATAGGCGACATGCATCCTATATAGTCTGCTGTTTGATAAATTCTTTTTTCATGCGTACGCAACCATAGCCATGGCAGGCTATATTTATTGAGCACCTTCAGATCGACTGATCCCTGCGGCCAGATATCTTTTAAGAGCAAATAAAATGGTGCATTGTATTTCTTTTTTAATCTTAAATAAAGGGTTGATAACGTAACAGATGGCGTAGAACCTATAATAAGATCAAAATTTTTGTTTTTAAAAGACCTCTCAATTCCTTTATACAATTTAGCATTCAGAGTCAACAATGAGAGCGCTTTTCTCAAATGTGACGTCTTCCTGATTTTACCAACTTGAATCCGTAAAACAGAAATCCCTTTTTCCAATGATAGTTCACTAACCATATCATCGGCTTGTTCAGATGTACCAGCCACATAAATCTTATTCTTCCGTTTAGTAAATTCATCAAAAAGATCTGTATAGAGATTTCTCTCTCCCCTACGCGGCCACGCCAATGTTACGAATAGAATGTCCATTACGTTGTAGCGTTCTGTATTATCGGGTTTGTTGCATTGAGTTCATATTAATATATCTAGTATTTCATACGCTGCGCTTCTAATCCTTTGATGATAACCCTCATAAAAAACATCATTGAGATTACGTTGTGGATAATCTTTCAAAACAGAGACCAGTTCCTCAACATTCTGAGGTGTGAAATATGTACCTTTTTCGCCAAGCTGTTCTACATTTACACCAATATTTGAAGCGATAACAGGCACTTGCAAAGATTTTGCATCTTCAATAACAGTGCTCCAGCCTTCAAAAAAACTCGGCTGAACAACAGCCTGAGAATACCTCATTAAGGCAAGTTGATCTTTTCTTGATATAGTCCCGAGTATACTGATTTGATCATGAAGATCATAGTCATTCATCACTTGCCGCAATTCTTCGATATAAAGAGAATTATCATCATCAGGCAACTTCCCTGTAAATACAAAATGCTTCTTTATTCCAGACTGCTTCATTTTTGCAAGTGAATAAAGTACAACCCTGTGGTTCTTGTGTTTGTGAAACTGGTTAGAAACTAAAAAATAACTGTCAGGCAAACTATATCTATCCACAATTTCCTTAAAATCAGGCAATTTTTCATTATCAATCACCGAAACAAAATGATAAACATGCACTTTTAAAGAATCAGGTATTCTGAAAAAAATTTTCAAATCGCCATATGCATCGTTACTTGAAAGAACCAAATCATTGGTATTTTTCAATGCAAGTCTTGTCCGCATATTTCTTCCAATTCTCTGTATCCAGGAAAAAAATTCAGGATAGTGCCTATGTTGAAAATCAGCACACCATGAAACAAGTCTTGTTTCTGTATTTGTTCGCACAGGATAATCCTGTAGCGGATATAGAGAATGTAATTTGTATTTAGTTAATAAATCCCGAATAAACAGGTTTTTTCTTAGAAAAATGGATGTTAACGTTCCTTTCATTGTTGGCAGGAAAGGCCATTCAACGATTTGGAGATAAGGATAATTCAACTCTAAAAGAAATTTTTTTAAATCAGATCTATAAAAAAGCACTATCTCAGGTTTATCTTCATCATCAAGAAAACTTAAAGTATTGATAACATTAATGATGTAAATAACACCACCCATCCATCTAGGATTAATATTAAATATAATTCCAATCCTGAATCTTTTTATTTGCTTAGATTTCACTATATTACCTGTCAAGCTTTATTTTCCCTGATAATATTTTCTTTTCATTAGGGTAGTTCCATGCATCCCAGGAAAAATGTTCCCCTTTACTCCATCTTTCCCATCTCTTCAAGTCAGCCTCAAGCATAATGTTAACCAGCTCATTAAATCTTGTCTTTGGACGCCAGCCAAGTTCTGACCAACTTTTCTTGTAATTACCTTTGAGAAAACGGACATCCAGAGGTCTCATGAATCTCTGATTGATTCTAACATGCTTCTCCCAGTTAAGCCCTGCACTATTAAAAGCTACTTCAATAAACTCCTTAATGCTATGTGTTTCATTTGTAGCTATCACATAATCGTCAGGCGTATCTTGCTGTAACATCAACCACATAGCTTCAACATATTCTGGGGCAAATCCCCAATCACGTTCAGAATTAATATTCCCAAGTTCTACATAATCTTCGAAACCAAGTTTAATTTTCGCAACAGCATTTGTAATTTTACGTGTCACAAATTCAAGCCCCCTTATCGGGCTTTCATGGTTGAAAAGAATTCCACTACAAACAAACAGCCCATATCCTTTTCTGTATAGCTTAACCATGCTGTGAGCATAAAGCTTTGCAGCAGCATATGGACTGGAGGGTTCAAACGGTGTTTCTTCAGATTGTTCGGAATACAAATTATCTCCAAACATTTCACTTGTAGATGCCTGATAAAGCCTAGTAGCAGGCGATATGTTCCGGATCGCTTCAAGGAGCCTAACAACTCCTAATCCGGTAATCTCTGCAGATGCCAGTGGCTGTTCGAATGATGCTCCCACAAAGCTCTGCGCACCAAGATTGTATATCTCATCAGGTTTGGCATACTTAATTGCTTCAATAATTGAATAGCTGTCTAGCAAATCTACCGGAAGAAATTCAATTTGATCAAATATATCCAGATATTGAAGTCTCCAAAAATTGGGGGTGGAAAGTCTCCTGAATGTCCCGTATACTTTATATCCTTTGTCAAGTAGCAACTTAGCCAAATAGGCTCCATCCTGACCAGTAATTCCTGTAATTAACACATGCTTCATATACTTGAGAAATTAGTCTAACCAGAAATCCTATTAATATAGTTTGTTTTTATCCATTCAAAATAATTAGACAGCCCTTTGATAATGTCTACCTGAGGCATATAACCTAATGATTGTAATTTACTGATATCAGCCCGCCAATTGGTTGGGTCCCCTTTTCTTATCTCATGGGAAAAAGTATACTTAATTTCAGTATTAAAGAAACCAGTAAAAATTGAGACGGCGTCTTTAATCCTGATTTCCATTCCATTTGCAATGTTTATGATATTTCCACAGAAATCTGAATGTTCGTACACAATTTCAATTGCCTTTACCAAATCTGAAATATAAATAAAATCCCTTGATTCATTGCCTGTGCCAAATAATGTAAAAGGTATACCTGAGTCAATTTTATTATACAAATCCCAGAACAGTTGCTTTCTTAGGCCAGGTCCATAAACAGAAAAAATTCTGACTGAACATGTTTGTATTTTGTAAAAATCGTTGAACTCCTTGCATATCTGTTCAGCTTGCAGTTTATGAATTCCGTATGGAGAAAGAGGATTTACAGGTACATCTTCATTTATTGGAAGTCTTTCCGGATTTCCATAAACAGCTGCACTGGAAAGATTCAAGAATTTACAGGCTGACTGTGATCTCCTTATTGCTTCAAGTATTTTAAACACATTCAGAGTATTTAAAGAATAATCCCGAAACGGATACCTGATAGAATCTGGCACACTTGCAGCTCCTGAACAATTTATACATAGCTCATATGCAGTATGATTAAATAAGGGGGAAAAATCAGAATTCGTCGCATCTAAATGGAAATATCTTTCATTACTTGAATTATCTATTATTACATCAGCACTCCATATTTCGTGCCCTTGTTTAACCAAATGACTGTAAAGATGATATCCGATAAATCCTTTTGAACCAATTATGAGGATTTTCATTATCATAAAACTTTGACCAACATTATCTGCTGAACTGTTAAATCTTTCATTCTAAATGGCAAGTAATAAACTTGTAAAAGGCTTCACTGATCTTATCGGTGGAAAACCTTCTAATACTATCTTGAGCATTTATTCCAAGAATTTCCCTCATTTTCCGATTTTCCATCAATTCATTAAGTCTTGCCTGGAAGCTCACGTAATCATGCAGAGACACGAGATATCCATCATGTCCATCCGTTATCATTTCAGAAGGACCTGCCACACAATCAAATGCAACTACAGGTAATCCGGCTGACATTGCTTCACCGATAACATTTGGAAATCCCTCCGAACTTGAAGTAAAAGCGAAAAGGGAACTCCTCAAATAAATCTCTTCCAAATTTTCTGTCTTCCCCGTAAAAATAACTTCTGACTCAATTCCCAGATCTCTGGCCAACTGCTTTAGCCGTTCCATGTTATTCTGTTTAAGATGATCATAGCCCACTAACATTAACTTCCAACCGGAAAGATTAATATTAGCAAACATTTCTATCAATTTATCCTGATGTTTCGTCTTGATTAGACGGCCTACCATAAGAACAATCTTCTCCCTTATAACAGGAAATTTGTCTGTTGATATTTGTTTTATAGGATTGCCTATTACAATAGTGTTCCCATGCTTGTGTTTTTTGAAATAGATCTGTCTGGCTGTTTCTGTTTGAAAGATCAATCCTTTTGCGCTACGATAAAGAAAATGGCGCAGTAATTCATGAAACCATCCAAGGTTTTTACCAGGTTGGCTTCTATCAGAAACAAACACTGGAAATTTAATACCAAGCAGTGAAAGTAACAGAAAACTATTCCAGTATTCACCAAAACCTAAAATACCATCAGGAGAAATCTTAGTAATAGTACGTCTTATAAAAAACAAAGTTTTTATTGTGTAGAACAATCTAAACTTGGAGTGAAACTGAAAAGAAGGTTTATAAATCTTAATATTTACTGGTATTTTATAGAAAATCTCTCTTGTAATACCATATAAAACCAGATAAACCTCAAGAGATGGCTTCTGTGTGAAATGCCATGCAAGTTCTGACATAACACGTTCCATTCCACCAGCCTGCAAAGAAGGAATAACAAGACAAAGTTTAATTTTTTTCCCCCCTGTCACAAGTCGTTTTACTTAAGCGATTATTTTTTGCGTTCGGCAGTGTTGATTAGATCTTCAATCATCCAACCATAGGGATTAATTTTACCCTCATGCCAGGTTAAATCAATGTTCCAATAGCCCGTACATGAGTCATAACCTTCTGGTGTAAAGCCATAGCTAATCTCAACTATCAAAGGATTACCATCCTGATAGACAAAATCATATGTCATACATTGAGATTGCAACTTATCAGATACTTTAAAAGCCAGACTGACAGTATTGTCATCAAAATTGCTCTTCTCATAAAATAACAGACCACTTCCTGATGCCCGGAAATCATCCTTACGAACCATTCTCTTAAGTGCAAACGCCTTATTACCGACTACAACTACTCGGATATCGAAATCATTTCCTGGAATGAAATCCTGAAAGTAGATGTAACCCTTTTCGTTACATGTTACCCTGGCATATTCTGTTGTGTGCCCAAGTCTAAATATACCTTTGATCACATTCCAGAGTGATGTCTTACCAATTCGATATCTACGATAACGTTCCCTTAAATTAGACCATGCATTATACTGTTTAAATCCTTTCCCAAAAGCTTTTTCAATTAAAATTGAAGCCTCTCTCTTCGAGCTGACCTTTTTAACATTGTCAGAACCAGACCCATTTCTAAGCTTAAAGACTTTGGGAAACTCAGTCTGCCTTGCCCATTCCAATGCATCATTCTTACTATAAAAGACATAGGATGGCACCAAAGGAACTCCGATTGCTTCAAGAAGATATTTCTGTCCTACCTTATCATCAAAATGCCAGACGGTATTGTAGTCAGGAAATATTGCTTTCCCTGAAGTCTGAACTGAATATAGAAGTTGTTTCGCAAATTTACTGGCCTTAGGACTTTTATGATTAAAATGCCACATAAGAGCATCACAGTCAGATAATTGAAGAATAATATCAGAACTATAACAATCAACCAATTTATAATCAATGTTATTTGTCTCGCAATAGGAGATCCATCTTTCACTAAATGATCCCTTCCAATTATGAATACCTATCTTCATAGCCTTTGTCCAGATATAATGATGCCCAGATCTCAAATGAGATCATTACCCAAAACGCTTCCAGTTCAATATAATTGAGATTTGGAATTGCATCTTTCCAACGTGAAACATAACGGTGTGAAAAGAGTCCTCTTTTCTGAATTCCTGGTATGATCAAATCATTTAAATACTCTTTGAAATCAGATTTTGAAAAGAATTCAGCCATTGGAATTCCAAAGCCCATTTTTTTTCTGAACGCGAAATTCTTACCAAATGTTTTTGCTGCTATTTCTTTAAGCACGTATTTTGGAGTAATTACATCCCCTGAAGTGATTTTCCCGGATAAAAATTCTTCAGGTATCGTAAATGAACTCTCGACAATATTATTATCAAGAAAAGGCATCCTGCTTTCAATTGAATGAGCCATTAACATTTTATCCTGCCGGATAAGAAGATCGGGAAGATATGTAATAAACTCGTATTTTATAAGTTTGTCGAAACCGGAACCTGACAAAGATTCGTATAGACTGAGCCTGTCCTGGATTGCTGAATTTTTCTTAAAATCACGTTTCAGCCTGCCTGCATAAAAAGGTGTCATAAAGGCAGCTGCCATAATTGCCCTTTGACTGTCATTCATATAATAGAGAATTTCCCGGGGAGTAGTCAGATTTTTGTTAATTACTCTCAATAATCTTTCCCAGGAATAAGGATCAAGAACATTATAGATTCGGGAATATCCACCAAATACTTCGTCTGCTCCTTCTCCGGAGAGGAGGACTGTTACAAACTCTCTGGCTTTTTGTGACAATGTAAATAATCCTACAGAATTTGGGTGATTGAGTGGAGATTCAATATGCCAGGTGGCCCTTTCAATGTTATTAAGATAGGCATTGTGATCAAGAAGGGTTTTGTGAACAGTAATCCCAAGAGTATTTGACACTATATCAATATAGTATTCTTCGTTGAAGAATTTGTTGTCAAAAATAACTGAAAAAAAATTCTGATTCCCATTACCATACTTAATGTTTTTGTTAATCAACCAGGTAACAAGCGATGAATCTATACCCCCCGACAGCTGTCCCCCTATTTTTACATCGCCAATTAATTGACTACGAACACTTTCTTCAAGCCAATCCTGAACTTCCAGACAAAATGAGTCAATGTTTCCTTCACGGTTAATCCGGGAATATTTATTAAGATCAAAATATTTCTGCTTTAATAGCCCTTTTGTCGGTCGGTATACTAAATAGCTTCCCGGTTCAAGAACTTCAATTCCTGATAATAGTGTTCCCTTCAAATTATTTCTAAAAAGAAGATATTCATCTAGTTTTTCTTTATTAAGGCTGAATTCAAAATTCTCAAGTTGGGTAAAGCTTTTCAGTTCGGAAGAAAAAGCTAACATCCTGGCATTTAATAAATAATAAAACGGCTTAATACCAAATCTGTCGCGGGCAAAATATAGTTCTTTACGCCCCAGATCTATTAATACAATTGCGAGCATTCCATTCAGTTTTAGCAACATGCTTTTGAAGCCATATTTTAAATAAAGTGCCAGCACTATTTCAACATCTGTTGTACTTTTGAAACTATAACCCCATTTTTCAAGCTCCGGCTTGAAATTAAATGCATTGTAAACTAATCCGTTCATTACAAGGATTACTTTACCATCTGGGCTTGTCATAGGCTGATGACCATTTGGGGAAGGATCAAGGATATTTAACCTGTTAAAACCAAGAACGCCTTCAAAATTCCGTTTGATACCCGTAGGCTGTTGAGATAAAATTTCTTCAGTATCATTATATTGCAAACTAAATAAACGAATACCTATATCATCAGGTCCTCTATGTTTTTGCACTTTTAACATATTAAGTATCTGACAGGAATTTTTTATTGACCCTGAATCAATCTTCAAGTATCCAGCTATACCTGACATAAACGTTTTTTAAATTTCAAATATTTTTAAAATTTGACACTATGATTTAAAACAAGCTTTCCATGGTCAGAGATTATCATCTTTCCAGGACTCCCCCAGTATTCTCATCAATACTTCCCTATGTGATTCACATCGAACAATGTTCAATAACAACAATCTTTTCCTGGATGACATTAGCCTTGGGAACAGCTTTTGGTTTCTTAAAGATGAAATGAACTTGCCGAAATAGGGTTCAATAAAAGCATCATACATGGGTGAAACAGATTTTACGTATTTTGAAAAATGTTGTTCAAGTTCTGTGTCATCGGCAATGACCGAATTCAGATACTGAATTTGCTTTTCAAAATCAGCCGTTTCACGTTCATTGAGAAGAAATACTCCTGGCATTTCATTTCCTTGCTTAAAAGGTATAAGCTCAAAATCAATATTTTCTGATAAAAGCAACCTTACTGCATAACCTCTGTTCCAAGCAGTATTACATTTCCCTGGCCAATCATAGAGAAAATTTCCCAGTCCGTAAAAAATCGGCTTGGACTTATAAAGTTCATAACCCGAAAATACGTGTGTATGGTGGGCAAGAACAACATCTGCCCCTACATCAATTAGAAATCTGTAGAGTTTTTTAATTCGGGGTGAAGGAAATTCATAAAACTCATTTCCACCGTGCACAATAACTAATATAAAATCATTTGATTGCCGTATACGTTGAATATCATAATAAAAACTTAAAGTGTTTATAGCATTGCATCTGTATTTACCATCAGGAGTAATAATAAATTCATCATCTGCAAAATTCAGGATAGCTATGCGCTTATTTTTCTTTTTAAGGAAATATGGTTCTGAAGCTTCCTTGATTGAAGTTCCAATCCCCACAAAAGATATATTCTTAGCCTTACATATTTCCAAAGTGTCTTCAACCCCTTTACTACCATAATCCATAATATGATTGTTAGCTAAAGTAACCAAACCTATATCTGCATAGTCCAAGATTTTAACACATTCAGGTCTGGCCTTTTGATGAGGACCAATTTTTCTTCTTGTTTCATCAGTAATAGTTAAGGGGCATTCCAAATCTGTTATGACAAGATCATTGTCAGCTAAAACATTATTAAAATCATTAAAAATATCATCAAAGTTACTATTGAGAGCCAGTTTCTCTATCCTGTTCACAGGACAAAAATCACCCGTCACTAATAATTTTATCAAATCTTTTCTCATTTACATTGTCACACTACAATTGTTTAAAATATTTCAAGATTATAATGGTTACATTTTCAAAAGAAAACAGCATTAAATATTTTCATTTTTATCATTTGCTATAATGTCCCCTAACCTGTCTGAAGTCATAAACTCAACCTCAGGCCATTCATTAATAATTCTTTCTAACAATTTTTTCAGCATTAACAGAGTTTTTTTACGGTTA
This sequence comes from uncultured Rikenellaceae bacterium, assembly GCA_964522415.1. Lineage (GTDB taxonomy): Bacteria > Bacteroidota > Bacteroidia > Bacteroidales > VadinHA17 > LD21. The sequence continues at coordinate 61,663 of CAZFVQ010000014.1, forward strand.
CTTCTGTCAAGCGCTCCAATATAATTTATCCTGTGAGAACAAATGACAGCTGGTTTGTTCCATCGAAAAGCAATTGCAATTCTTGCCAAACAACGATCAACTGGATCCGTTGATCTAGTAAGTGATGGCTCAAAAAAGCAATTTCTCACAAGATAGTATTGTCCAAAAGAATTTCTGCTTCCAAGGAAATGAAATTTCTTTTTATATTTTTCAAATGTGCCTGTGGGTATTTGCTGAATCATAAGACCCTGAATATATTTTACTCCTCCACGACTTAGAGTTTTTTCAATAGCACTACTCCATGTATAGCAGGGAGGAATAAACGATACAGAACGAAATCCAAAAAGACTCTCAAAAACATCTAATCCATCAAGAAGGTTTTCTTTCATTACAACCAGATCTTCAGGAGAATTGTAGTCCAGGACTTCCATAAAGTTATAATCACCAGCTCCTGAAAAAGTCGTTCCTTCATCAAATGCAAACATTATCTCCTGAGATCTTTCACGGAGGGCTTCCATCCACCTCACAATATTAACATGCTCCTTTCCATGGAATTGAGGAATGAATATTTTCTGATAAATACCTTCTTTCCACAAAGACTCCACAAGATCTCTATTAGGATATCTTTTTAAAGTTTCTGTAACTGGTTCAAAAAAGTATTTACCAAATTCTGCTTCTTTTATACGTTTGAAATCAGGATTTCCAACCACAAGGTTTGCAGTAAATGAAGGATGGTTTCCACTTTTATCTTTAAATAAAGTCAGGATTTCAAATAATTCTGCAAGATCCTCGTTACTTTCCAGGGCGTCAAGTCTATTATAAACACTGCCTGTTAGATCGTAACCAGCAGACAAGAATCTATTGTACGTTTCTATAGATGGCATTCTGATACTCCCCCAATCATCACTTTCTATTACGATGATTTTTCTAGTGGTTCTCCAACCGGGAATATTCAAAATATTATGTAACAAATTATTTTTCAAAATTCCAAATTAGCATTCACTAGAGATGATATTTCCCAATTCTTCGGAGGTTACAAACTCAGCATCAGGCCAGTTTATAATTATTCTTCTCAACAGTTCATTTAACCGGTTTAGACCATTAAGGCTGTTACCTGGATATAATGCCCCAATATAATTAACTCTATGCGAACTAATTATTGCAGGTTTTTGCCATTTAAAAGCAATTTCTATATCAGATAGACAACTGTCAACCCAATCAATATTAGGAATAACCGGTTCAAAAAAACAATTACGGGTTAATATTATAAGACCAGAAGTGTTTTTTTTCCCCATCCAATGTAACTTTTTCTTGATTTTCCCGTGGCCAAGGGGCTCGTTCTGAATTCTTGGCATTGATAGAAATCGGACAGCCTTCTCAGCCAATAATGGCTCAAGGATTGAGCTGAACGGCCCATTTGGAGGAACAAAGTAGGATGCGTTATAGCCAAATATTTTCTTAAATAAATCCAGGCCACTGGATAATATACTTTTATGAAAAATCAGATCAGCCGGATCGATAAAATCAAATGCTGCCAGTAGTTCAACACCGATGTCTGATTCTTTTTCTGTAGTCATACCCCAGAAACAATGGTCAAATCCTGTTTTAACAATTATCTTCCCATTTGATAATGATCTCATCCACAATCTGACATTTAAATGTTCGCGACCATGAAACTGCGGTACAAAGATTCTCTTAAATATTCCTTCCTGCCACAAGGAGAAAGCATTTTCAGATCCCTTATATTTTTTTAGAGTTTCAGTAAACGGTTCGAAGTAATAATATGCAAATCTCTCTTTTTTAATTTTATCAAAATCAGGATTGGCAACAACTGCGATCGGTGTAATTACAATTGGTCTGCCTGATATATCTTTAAATGAGCAAAGATTATCAAACAGTCTGGCTAAATCTTCTGTAGATGCGAGATTATCAAATTTATTAAACAGATTTCCTGCATCCGAAACCAGATCTATACCTGAAAGTATAAGCTTTTTGTAAGTTTCGACCGAAGGCATTCTGATACTTCCCCAATCATCAGATTCAATAACAATTAGTTTCCTTTTTGTTTTCCATCCGGGTAAGGCAGCCAGGTTTTTTCGAATTCCTGACAAAAATCTTTTTATACTGACTACCATTAGTTGAACAATAATTCTGATACTGATAAAACAGGACTCAACAAAGGTATTCCTAAACAGGGAGAAAATATCCATGCACTAATGTGTTCACTCCCAATCCTAAAATTAATAAGTGAATATAAGAGCATTGGAAAAATTCCCAATATTGTTATAAGGTAAAGATTATTACCAGGTAATCTAGCAAAATACAACAGCAAATATGCTGTTGCAAATAAAAAGAAAACAAGCATGAACCTTTCCCCAAACGAAGGTATGGGCATGCCAAAATTGACGAATGCAAGAAAAAGGATTAAAAAGCTGAAGAGATTTTCTTCTTTTTTATTAGTAATTATTGTTATGTGTTTAAATTGTATCACAACAACAGCAATTAATAAATAATAAAAAACCAAATCATTTGCTATACGTATAAACCAAGACGACTGAGCTGCACTTTCCTGAAGAACGTTGATATAAGCTTCGCTTGAATAACTTGAATAGCGATGCTGCAATTCTCCCCCGGCTTTTAACGCCAAAGTTGCAAAAAATGGTGAGGCCAGACGAGGCACTATAAAAGAAGCAAGTGCAACAGGAATATATATTATATTCCTGTTGCCGGCAAAAAAATAAATAAACAGAATCAGATTTGCTGTAATAAAACTCCAATGAACTAAAGATGAAGAAAGCGCAATGAAAAGAAATTTGAATTCTTTTTCTGTAACAGCACGATAAGCCCCATAAAAAAAGATCCATGCCGCTGTCCACATCCTAACACCACTAATCATTGTAACTGGGATAATCATTGCAAAAAATATCATGAATATTATTGTATTCCAACCATGATTCATTTTACAACGATCATATAATATTCCTATGGATTTCAAATAAAAAAAACCAAAAAATGCAGCCCACACAGCAAAATATATACCATGATCACTTGAAATCCTTGAAACAAGAAAAGAAATAAGAGGTTCCACAATGTCAACGGAAGTATCACTATATAAGCCTCCAATTATTTTAAAAAAGTCTGAAAATGGAAGCATGGCTGTTGCTTTAAGACTCAAAGCATATCTGTAGGAATCAACGGCCGTATTGTTATTTACAAATGTTAATCCAAAATAAATGATAAAAATATAAACTACATTCCTTGCTTCTTTCTTTGAAAAATTGACCAAAGCGAGCATAAATGACAGGAATGGCCAGATGATAAACAGAAGGAGATAATTTCTTATATCAGAAAGAGATGTTTCTGTAAACGTTTCTACTCTTGAACTATTAATCATTCGGAGTCAATACTAACAAGATTCAGAAATTGTGTTGCGACAATTCTAATATGAAATTGTCCGGGATCGGGTAATTGCATTTGTTCAGAATAATCACCTGAAAGAAAGGCAATAATATCATCTACGGAAAAATCTTTACTAATATTCAATACAGGTCTGCCTGTTAAAGAATAATCAATAAGCTTACTTGGAATATTAAGTGTGGTATTGTTATCCAGATTAACCAAAAAGTCCATTTCAGACAATCGTTCGAGCAATTCGTCTCTGGGGATATACCCGGAAATAACAAGTTTATTCTTCAAGATTTCTTTGTAATTGCCAAGGTATTCACACTGATCTGTGAAAACATAAAATTTAAATGGTAAGTTTGTTTGTGAAAGAAAATTGAGTAATGGACCAGGATCACGAATCCCTTTTAGGAAACTGCCTGCATAAGCAAATTCAGGAATCCCACGTGAAATTCTATTTTCTTTAATTTTGTTTAAATTAAAATTAAATCCTTGTGGAATTACTCTTATTTTATGATGAAACTCCGTATAATAGGCAGATTTTGCAGATTGTACTGGAATTGTTATAAAATCTGCTTTACGGCAAAACCATTTTTCAAGAAACGCAAAATAAAATGGTTTTCTGAATGAATCAAGAACATCTCCCATATAAGGGTCCCCACAATCAGCAATCCATCTTTTCGCTATCTGATTTTTGGAACTGCTTGCCCATGCCGTTCCCCAATGAACAGGATAAGGGACAGAAAATGAAATCATTAAATCATGATTATTTTCTACTTTCAACATTCTTTTCACATGAAACATGTCCTCTATTGCCGGATATTCAAATAGAATCATCAAAATTCTTTTAACACCTCTGGTGATAAAATTCCAGGGAGATCTTTGAATAATTTTAACTGGTGACCATTTGTCACCTTTCCACATTTTAATAGTGACAGGGTTCTTTCTTAAAAAATCAGTATAACTGTAATTCCGGAATTTCGTTATTACCACTACTTCATGTCCTTGCCTGCTGAATTCTTTTGCGAGTTCTGTAGCTCTGTAACTTCGTGGCGACATTTCAGGGAAAAATGCATTAGATATCAGTAATAGTTTTAATTTATCAAACATCAGATCAAATTCAATGCTCTTCCTTTAACAATTAATTAATGTAATGATAGATCCAGCTTTTTTGTGTAAAATGAACCACGCCATAATCTATGATATTTTTATGTTAAATTTCTTAATCCACAAGCTGAAAAGGATAAGGCGCCAATAGGTATAATCAAATTTATATTTACCATTAACCACCGCATCAAAATAATCAAGTGCCCCGGGCTTGATTATACCATCCGTTAATTCAATTGCTTCTTCAAGTTTTTTTCTAAATAATGTTGGTTTTTCTTTCCTGACCCACATTTCTTCCGGAGTGATAAATCCCATTTTGTCTTTCCTGTTTTTAATCTGTTCAGGTATAAGACTCTTGAAGGCTTCTCGCATTATCCTTTTTTTAACACCATCCTTTTCAAGAAAATCGTCCGGTAAATTATAAGCAAATTCTACCAGTCTGTGATCAAGAAATGGAGTGCGGGCTTCCACAGAATTGGCCATGGAGTTACGATCTTCCCAATGGAGGTATTTGGGAAGAGTACTGTAAAAAACCAAATGTCTGGAAATATCAGGAACCGTTTTATAGGAAATGGGGATCTGATCAAAGGGATGAGTGTAAAAAATATTAAGCTTTTTTACGTCTATAATTTTTCTGACATTATCGGAACTACTTTTTAGCATTGTTAAAGTTCGTTTAATATTATCAGGCAACATATGATACGTCACACCACTAAAGATCCTTGTCATTGATAAAAAATTAAAATCCCCGGTATTTTTTAATTCTGAAATCAATTCGGAAAACCTCATGTATCTAATCATATTAGCATAACGAGCAATAGTAAACTGACCATAACCTCCTAAATATTCATCTGCCCCCTGACCATTAAGCAACACCTTTACGTTATTAGAATTAACGTTCTGAAATAACTTAAAACCCAGGAATGCACTTTGTGACTGATAGGGTTCATCTTGAAACCATAGAACAGTAGGGGTAATTTCAAATAATTCATCAAGGTCCGAATAAATAAAAGTTGCTTCAGAGTCAACAAAATTAATGACAATATCTATCCATTTTTTTTCACTATAATTCTCATAATCAGAATATACAGAAAATGTTTTTTGTTTATTGTTTTGTTTTCGTTTTCTAATTATATTATTTACCTCACATACTATTGAAGACGAATCCAATCCTCCAGAAAGAGCTGTTCCCACTTGTACGGTAGCAAATAAATGCTCACTAATGGCACGTTCAAAAAGTTCTCTGAATTCAATTGAAGCATCAATAAATGAACCCAAAAAGACCTTTCGTACAGGTTGATACCATTTATAATGATTAATTCTCCCTTTTTTGTTTTTATGAATATTGTTTATTTTTGATATAAAACAACTACCAGCCGGAAGTTGAAACACATCTAAAAACATAGTTTCATCAGTATGATCAGTAAAAGAATAGATTAGATAATCACATACTCTGGCTGGATTCATTTGGGCATTCCATTCTTCCAATACTGTAAATTGTTTTATTTCGCTCGCAAAGTAAAAGGCACCAGAAAGTGAAAAATAATAATAAAGAGGTTTTATGCCATACCGGTCTCTTGATAGTATTATTTCCTTATTCGAATGATCATAAATAACTATTGCCCACATACCAACAAATCGTTCAAAACATTTATCTCCCCATTCTGAATATGCTGCCAGAACTGTTTCTGCATCAGAATTAGTGATGAATTTGTAACCTGTTTTCAGAAGTTCCTGCCGGACATCTCTATAATTATACATTATACCATCAAAAATAATCCAGTATTTACCATTACCAAATGACATTGGAAGGTGGTCTACTGGTGAAAAATCATGAGTGAGCAGTCGTCTATGTCCTAACGCCAACATTGAATAATTTTGAACACAATCAGTAATATCTTTTCGGGGTTGCTGAGGTGTAAATGTTTTCCATACTTGAATTGGAGTATTCTTTCCTCCTGCAGTATAAATTTCATTGTTCCTGTTCAAAAAAAGATAACCTTCATCATCCGGACCCCGGTGAATGATTAAATCACTCATTTTTAAAATTAAAGAAACTGGCAGAAATTTCCCTGGTTTAGCGATAAAACCTGACAACCCACTCATAATCACATAATTTAATTATATAATACCCACATGTCACCTTTTCTTGTGGGTTCTCATTCGAATAAAGCTTAACTTAATAGATTTCAATATCAGCGACAAGTATCTGTAAAATAAAAAACACCAAACAGATTTGTTATAAAGAGATCCAAATTTTGTAAATTCCTTATCTACTCCTGTTAAATCTAATTTGGCTAAACCTTTTTCAGCAAGCATATTTTTCAGCTTTTTTACTTTCATAAAGACAAAAAAATCCCTGGCAGGATCTATAATTAAAATTGAGAATTTACATATTGATTGATTCATAAAATTATATTGCTCAGAGGTAAGATTTTGTTCTCTTTGGAATCGTTTTAAGTTAAGAACAGCAAGAAAAAAACCGTTCGTTGCCTTTTCACTTGAAATAAGCCTGGAATTTGTTGCTGACCCCGGACGTATGGTCCTTAAATAAAATGAACGGCCAAAGAACACACATCTTTCAGTTAAACAAAGAATTCGTGCTATAAATTCTCCATCTTCAAGAAAAGGAACATCAGAAAGATAACGGAGATTATATTTGTTTATTAAATCTCTGTTAAAAAGAACTGCCCACATTCTATCCGGATCAGTGCGTCCGTCTCCCCTGGAATAAAAATAAGCATCAGGTCCCGTTAAAACCTGATTTTTCAAATTTTCATTAAAAAAAAGAGTGCGAATTGTCCCATCTTCATTTAATACGGTATACCCAAGAAACGCAACCTGGGCATTATTGCAATCCGCAAATCCTAATGATTTTTCAAATATATTCGGGATGATATAATCATCAGGATCAATAAACAATAGATACTTACCAACTGCAATATCAATTCCTGCATTTCTTGCCCTGGAAACACCCTGATTTTCCTGATTAATAAGGATAATATTTGAATACTCTTCCTGAAGTTTCTCTACAACTCCCCGACAATTATCAGGTGATCCGTCATTAATGCAGATTATTTCAAATTCATCTTGTGGAATATTTTGATCTTCAAGGCTTCTGATACACCTTTCAACATATACCTCAACGTTGTACATCGGTATTATTATAGAAAGCCTTCCCATTTGATTTTAAATTATAGAGGACAAATAAAATAAAACTATTCAGTTTAATTTAAGCATTTTTTTCACTAATAACAACTTATCACTGATTTGCTTTTAAAGATAAAAGTCTCTGCTCATTTCATCTTTTCTGATATATCCAAAAAACTTGATTAAATATCTAAACGGATTCAGATAAATAGTTAAAATTGTGTACAAACATCTATTGATGATTGTTTTCCTATTTAAAAAGTCAATCCGGAAAAATTGCGAAGCTATCCATTTGAATTTTTGTTCTGCTTTAAGAATTGGAGGGAGAAAGGGATATGTATAAGTCTTTCGAAAAGATTCAGACTTAAAATAATTCGGACTTACAATTAATGGTCTCCCCGTATTGTTTATTGCTCCCCGATGTTGGCGATAGTTAACAGTCACTTGGTCCATAAAATACAATTTATGTCCGCTTTTTGTTAATTTAAGCCATAGCGGATAATCTTCAAAGAACCTGAATCTTTCATCAAAACCTCCCAAACTTAGGATCAGATCGCGATGTATAAAAACTGATGGAGAAAAATCTACTCTGTCACATACAAGAAGCATCCTGTATTGAGATTCTGATGTACGACCGGGCCATAAAATACTGTATGATTTAATAGGACCATCGGGATTGGTAGTTAAAAAATCTCCAGGATTAAACGATTCATTAAAAATATTGACTTTTGAGAACAATACTCTGATATTCGGATCTTTTTGTATAAAGTTAATATTGTCAGTCAAACAATCGGGCAAAAGAGTATCATCAGCACCAAGAAACTTTAACCATTTGCCCGTAGACTCTTTCAGCCCCCTGTTAGCATTTGCAGAAATCCCTGTATTAATTTCGGATGTAAGTAACTTGACTCGTACAAATCTCTCTTTGTTTGTATTAAGCCATTTTGAAGCAATCTTTATTGTATCATCGGTTGAACAATCGTCTGTAATAATAAGCTCGCTCTCTTCCCAAGTCTGATTCTTGACACTATCCAAGGTTTCAACTAAGAACTGTGCGGAATTGTATGTACTAATAATCACAGTTACTATTGGAGTCATGGCTATTGTTCTTGCTTATAACTTTGAGATATAACTCATTAGATTTTTACAACGTAGAAAGGATAAGACGCCGTACACCTCTACTCGGATATCAAATATATTAACTGAACAAAGACTATCTTCCAAATATTGTTGATAAGTGTTATAATCAAATTTATAAACTTAATTTCAAGCCGTTAAAAACAAATCTTTGCATTGCCCTTATATCCTTTCTAAATAAGATATTTTTGATTATAACCGCCCATTAGCAAACATTATTCATTATACTATTAAGCTGATCACTATAATTTTTTGTAAATGCTCCCATGCTATACTTATATAATACACTATGCCTTAAAGATTGACTATTAAAAACAACTTTCTTGTTTTTAATTTTAATTATTGATTCAGCCAGAGTCTTGAAATCTTTGTTGTCAATCAAAATACTGTTCTTGGATGTCAGGAAATCCTGATTGCCCCCGCTCTTCGTTGCTATTACCGGAACTCCACTCATTAATGCCTCAACCATTGTTAAACCAAAAGTTTCTGAAGTACTTGTAGAAACTAATACATCAGTTTGTTGGGAAATTATTCTGATCATATCATTTCTTGGTACCTCTATTCTGTTTTCAACAATATCAGCTATGTTGAAATTTTCAATCATTTTTGTGAACTCATTAACCCCATTAATAATTCGAAATCTGATTTTTTCTTCATTTGACTTTTTAATTTCTTTAATACATTTAAACATTGTAATTGGATCTTTAAGATTATTAAGGTAACCAACATACGTTACATAAAAAAACTCAGAAGGCATCTTTGGCTTAATACAAAAATTATTTTCATTAACCATATTACCAATAGTTGATATCCTACTATTAACTCCTATTAAGTAAAGAATATTTGTAAGATATTGGCTGGTAGAAAACAATAAGGTCAGTTGGTTTAAGGAGTTGATAATCAACTCGCGTGAAAAATCATTTATTTCCCAAATCGTTGTCATATTTGCAAATGGTGGATAATGTTCATAACCTACTACCGGTATTTTATACTTTTCTCCAAGATACACAGCGAATGGGGCCATAAATTGAGCTGTTTCACAAATAATCAGATCAGGCATAAAATCTGTTTTGTAATGCTTAAGAAAACCATAATCAACTGCTTTACAGCCTGTTTCAAAATTATAAATGGCAACTTTGTTTTTCAGGAATGTGAATAATACTGTAATCCTATTTTGGCGGATACGATTGAATCTCAACCGTATTAAAGGCATATCATAAGAAACGTCAAAAGGATCAGTGAACCTTTTAAAACTCTTCTCTTTAAAAAACGAGAGAAACATAAGTTCTCTGGCTTCCAATACAATTATTTGAAAATCAAAATAAGGTTTTAAAGCTTCAACCTGCTCTAAATAAAAATTGCCAATTGATGGCTTTGATTTAGTAGGAAATGAATCCGCAAGTATTAATATATTTTTTTTCATTGGAAAATGAAAAATTCTTTTACTTATCTCTTCAGTTAGCTTTTAAAAAGTCTTACTTTCAAATAATCCTATGCAATAATATATCTTTCCGGTCAATTGCAGTTAATTTTTAACATCCTATAATCACTTTTAAAATGTCCGTTTATTGGTTCAATTGATAAACTGCAATTTATACTTAGAAATATTCCAACCTTTCAGACATTTGGTTATCAAATATTATCTCTTTTTTGGATAATTAATATTCTCTCATTAGCGAAAATAAGTAAAAAAATAGCAATTTTTCAAAACGTATTAAATAATACTTAAAGCTGAAAAAAATTCCACTTTTATTATAGTATTGCAAAAAGACGCCTTAATTTATAAAATAAATCAGCCAATTTACTTTTCTTTTTTATTTCCGGTAAAAAACCATGCAACTGTTTTATTTTTAATGTTTCTGTTAATGTTAAAGATGATGTGCAAGAAATTCCACCTAAAACATAGTTAGATATTATTCTATCAATAAAAAGAAAATTGATATTACTTAAATATGCTCTACACATAAAATCATAATCAGAAGCGACATGATATTTTATGTCAAAGAGACCTAAAGTTTGAAAAACATCTTTCCGAACAAAAGTAGCGGGGTGCTCAATCATACCATCGGGCAAAAAGCTTGAATGCACACCCTGGACTTTATAGACTAAAGAGTTTTGCCATACCCTCAACACACCATGTATAATCTGCATATTTGTATTAGCCTCAGCTGCATTCAAAATAGTATCCAATGCATTCTGTTCATACCAATCACCACTATTTATAATACCTATCCAATTACCTTTTGCTTGAAGAATTCCTTTATTCATTGCCTCATAAATGCCTTTGTCCGATTCGCTAACCCAAAATGTTATTCTATCAGCATATTTTCTGATTACATCAATACTACCATCAGTACTTCCTCCGTCAATTATTATGTATTCAAAGTCATCAAAAGACTGATTAACAACGCTCTCAATTGTCTTGCTAAGACCCAGGACATTATTTAAATTAATAGTAATGATCGAAAATATTGGAAACTCTGCCATAATTCGTAAAGACTAAGCCTTGATTTATGAATGAAGAAATTTAAGTTACCTTCAAAAGTAATAAGAGAATTGATTATTTTGTAGTCAAAAAAGAAAATGTTTTAAAATGAATAACCTTTTTGTATCTCAATTTTTAAGAAGTCCTCTTGCTCCCTTTTGCATAACAAGTGATAAACGCAAATTATTAATGCTAACCAAAATTCCAGTCTATTAATGGCATGATAATTCCTGGCCTTGTATCAGCGTATTGTTTATTTAGACCTGATATATTATATAAGTTTATTGGAATCACGATCTGTTCATGTGTTATCCATCTAACATTATGGATACTTATTGCTAATTTAATTAAGTAAAATCCCGGTTTTAATAAATTTGCTGGGATTAGTGCTGTCAATGAAAAAACACCAGGTTCATGAACTGTTGAATTCATGGCATCATCATGATAAGTCCTGAAAAGAGTCAACCCATTATTATTATCCTCCAAATCAAATCCTATCCTAAGACCATGTAATCTCTTTTTAACCTCATATTCAAACATCAATTTAATCGGAATATCAGTATAAAACACGCGATCTGTTTTCCTATTTTGCTCTATTTGTACTTCAATTAATTTAAAATCAGGATCATCAATCGTTATTATTTTCTCTTTAAGCATTCCAGGATATTTTGATGCTCCTATTGTTGATGTTCTTAAATAGTGTTCTACTCCATTATATACATTTCCCAAATAATCAATTAATCCATCTTGCAAAACACAAAGATTATTACATAAATTTGACACAGCAGTCATATTGTGGCTGACAAATAGCACTGTGCGCCCTTCTTCTCTACTAACATCCTGCATTTTACCCACAGCTTTCTTTTGAAACTCTGCATCTCCTACAGCCAGAACCTCATCCACAACCAATATCTCTGGCTCCAGGTGTGCAGCGATGGCAAAACCAAGGCGTACAGTCATGCCGGAGGAATACCTCTTAACAGGAGTGTCAATATATTTTGAGACTCCGGCAAAATATACGATTTCATCAAACTTGCGGACTATCTCTGCCTTAGTCATGCCCATTATTGAACCGTTCATGTAAATATTCTCACGGCCGGTCAACTCAGGATGAAACCCGGTACCCACTTCCAATAGTGAAGCGATACGGCCTCTTGCCCTGATAGTTCCCGTCGTAGGCGTAGTTACACGACTGAGTAGCTTAAGCATCGTTGATTTACCTGCACCATTTTTACCAATAATCCCCAAAACTTCTCCTTTTCGGACCTCGAGATTTATATCTCTTAACGCCCATATATACTTGCTTTCAGCCTTAATACTCCGGCTATTTGTATCATCCACTTTAAGATATGGATCTTCCTTTCCACAAACATTCATCGTCCACCACCTTTTCAAATCATGGCTGAGCGTTCCCGTACCTATTATGCCTAAACGGTATTGTTTTGAAATATTCTCAAATTTAATTGCAATATCACTCATTCAGATAAATTTAAATCACATCCATAAAACTCCGTTCAACTTTATTGAAGACCAAGATCCCAATAAAAAGTATAACTGCAGCAAATATTGCACTATAACCTAGTGAGAACCATGTGAAAGTACCCTGTCCAAGAAAACCAAATTTGAAAGTCTCTATAACTGAAGTGACTGGATTTACCTGTATGAGCCACATATATTTCGACCAGTTTCCCTGCATAACAGACAGAGGGTAAATGACTGGTGTAGCGTACATCCAGAGCTGAACTGCAAATTGGATTAAGAATCTCAAGTCGCGGTACTTAGTGGTCATGGATGAAATAATGATGCCAAAACCAAGTGATAATGCAGCAAGGATAATTATCAGGATAGGAAAAAGCAAAGCATAGAGATTGGGATAAACTGGGTTGCCTTTAAAAATAAAATAAATGTAAACCACAAGAAAGAGTCCGAACTGAATGAACATTTTTACTAAGCCAGTGATAGTAATTGATAATGGCGCCACCATTCTCGGGAAATATACTTTCCCAAAAATAGCCTGATTTTCTAGGAAGGTATCAGATGTTTTTACCAGAGTATCAGAGAAATAATTCCAAAGGGTAATTCCAGACAAGTAAAATAACGCTTGCGGGATTCCGTCAGTTGGTATTCCTGCCAATCCTCCAAAAACAAACATGAAAACTATGGTCGTAAATATAGGTTGGATAAAAAACCAGAGTGGCCCTAATATAGTCTGCTTATAATACGTGACAATATCACGTTTTATGTACATGGACAGTAAATCTTTATATTGCCAGATCTCTTTGGCATTAAGGTTGAACAATTTATTTTTAGGTTTTATAATTAATGTCCAATCTTTCTGAGAAAACATCGTTCTTTTCACTAACATATTACCTATAGGTAGCTAAACTTAATCTGTTTTTCTTATCAGATTATCTAAATATTTTTATTCAGACTTCCTTAAATTCAAATATTTTTTGCACTATTTTTTCACACTTCCCCAGGAAACCTATTTACCATAGAAATGATTCTCGTTCCGGGTAAATCTAATCTATCAAACCTACCTTGCAATCCCAAATAATTAACTATCCTTTGCCTGATTATCTTTTCTTTGACCTTTAACTTAATGGACATTCTTAATATAACGGAGCGTGCATGATGACAAGGAACAATCCTGAACAATCTTCAATAATCAGAAGATCAATTTTTTTCAATCTCCCAAAAGAAATGAAAATTGGTGTTACAATTCCCTATACACTGCTTATGTAATTGTTATTCACAGTATCATGACAAGATTATATATATTTATTAATAATCTCAACTACTTTTTCTGCCTCATCAAAGGTCATAACCTGGCTGATTGGCAAACTCAGAACTTCACTGTGTATCAGTTCGGTGATAGGCAAGTCTAATTCTGAATACTCAATAAATGCTTTTTGTTTATGTGGTGGAACAGGATAATGTATCAAGACTTGAATACCTTGATCTTCTAGAACTTGTTTTAATTTGTCTCTTTCCGAATAACGTATAACGAAAAGATGCCATACGTGATTAATGCGGAGATTATAGTTTACAAAAGGTTGGTTTACCATATCTTCTTCTGAACCCTGCCAAACACTTGAGGTTCTGTCAAAGTTTGGAATATTGCGTTTTATTTGAAAACTTTCAATGGCCTGACATTCTGAATTATTAAACCGAGGTAAGGTAATTGCAGGACCTTTGATATTATCAAGATAACATTGAGCGATTTTCTGACGATTATGGTTATCAGCATCTAAACGTGGCAGTTTTACTCTTAACACAGCTGCCTGAATTTCATCAAGTCTCGAATTAATTCCTTTATAATCATTAATATATTTTTTCGATGAGCCATAATTTGCAATGCTCCGTATTATCTCTGCCAGTTCATCATCATCAGTCGTAACTGCTCCGCCATCCCCCAAAGCCCCAAGATTCTTACCCGGATAGAAGCTATGCCCGGCAGCATGACCTAGAGAACCTGTCCGCCTGAATAAACTATTACTTCCGCCAGACTCATCATTTAATTCTGAACTTCGGGATCTATACTCCTGATTTAGCGGCATAGCTGCACCTGCCGCCTGAGCATTATCTTCAATGATCTTAAGGTTATATTTATTAGCAATCCTGACAAGTTCAGCCGACCAGCAGACCTGTCCATACAAATGGACAATCATAATTGCCCTTGTACGTTCAGTAATATGTTTTTCCAAATGAGAAAAATCAATATTATATGTATCTATATCAGGTTCAATAAACACAGGTTTAAGCCGGTTTTCAGTTATTGACAGAATCGTTGCTATATAGGTGTTGGCAGGAACAATTATCTCGTCGTTTTCCTTCATAAACCCCATTTCAATATAGCCTCTAAGTATAAGTCTCAATGCATCCAGTCCGTTTGCCACTCCTATACAGTGTTTTGAACCAATAAAACTGGCATATTCCTTTTCAAAAGAGTATGTTTCTTCCCCTAGAAGATACCACCCCCGTTCAATAACCCGCTGAACAACCTGAGTTAGTTCTGGTTCAAAACTTGCAGTAATCTTTTGTATATCAAGAAATTTTATCATCCTAATAGCTTTTGTTTTTCTTCTTCAGTGAAAGTCCTGATTATTTTTGCCGGATTACCCCCAATTATGGAAAAAGAATCAAAGGATTTGTTAACATAGGAATTGGCGGCAACAATGCAAAAATCACCTAATACTACCCCGGGCATAATAATTGATCCTGCTCCTATCCAGACGTGGTTACCAATTACAACTGCTTTTTTCTCGATGGGAAAAACATTCTGCATCGCCGTAGATGCGTTAGGGCCCGAATCAACCATTATAGTGACATTCTGTGCAATACTAACATTTTTCCCAATTTCCAATTTTGCAGAAAAACCATTCAGAATAGAGTTCATGCCCACATAGGAGTTAGAACCTATTTCAAGAAGATTTTCAGGGCCTCCAAATACGCTACAACGTTTGGCTATCTTTACACAATCTCCTATTATAACATTGTTAACTGAAGATGTAACATCAATTTCCACATCTTTTCCTAAATTTATATTAGCAAACTTCATTGTTGTGTATTTTCCAGAAATTTCTTCATAACTTCATAAAAATAATCCAAGTCATAAGAATTCAGAGATTGATGAACCGGAATAAAAAATGCTTGTTCTCCATAAAATATACTTGACTGAATTCCATGTGCCCAAAAATGTTTTTTTAATTCAGGTAGATCGATATTATAATTATCTGTACGAAACATAAAAGCTCCAGGAACTCCACCATCATGTAACTCATATCGTTCGGGTAGATCCAAAGAATCGAATCTTATTTTCAGTTCGAAATAATTTCTTATTCGCTGACTGATTATCTGATCTTTCTCTACAATGTATTTAGACAGGATGTTTTTAATATACTGAAGCAAATCAAGTTCAAGATTTGTGGTTTGTTTCAGTATGTCTTTGTGCTTTGATACAAGAATCCCCCCAACCTGGATCGGAAACATTTTCGGAAAACTATAAATAACATAATCACCGGTTCTTCCTATTGTCCGATCATTGTCATTCGAAAAAAAAGACGCTGCACAATCTTCAATTATAGGAAGCTTGAACCTTTTTAAATCCTTCAAATCGGGATAAGGATAGCCAAATTCATGAATAACAAAAATTATTTTTGTTTCAGGCAACATCCTTCTTGACCATTTGCAATATTTTTCAATCTCACTAGTTACACAACTGCTTATATAGGTATTCCCGGAGGTAGTAAAAATGGTAACCACGTCATTTATTCCCGGATTAATGTTTCTGAGCGCAATGTTTATTGCTTCTCTTCCATTTAAGGTATAAATGTATAAAAAATCTTGAAACCTGCCTGTCAGATAATTATCTATAGTGTTGTTATAGGGAAAGTGATAATTCAATATGACATCTGAAGTTCTGAAAGGACTAATCCTGTAGGCTGGGGTTAAATACTGATCGGGATAGAAAACAAACATTAGCTGAAACTTTTATACATTGTATATTTGGGATACAAAGTACACCCGAGACTTTCCTTGAATTCACACAAACCGTAGTTTGGCAAAGAATTTTCAGAAGAAGGGCCAACATCCAGAAAATCAAGGCTCAAAGCTTTATAATGTTCATATAAACCAGATGCAAGAAAATTCATTGGTTTAACTTCTGTATGTCCGGGCAGATCACCCCAATATACAACCTGAACTATTTTATCTGTCACATGATAAACTATTGCTGCAGCTATAGGGTTTCCATGGACATCCTTTACCAGGAAATAATCGATCGGGATCAGTATTTCAGTTCCCTGAATCTGATCCCAGGTCATACGTAAAGGGAAACCCCGGTGAGCACGGTTTTTGGATATTATTTCATAAGATATTCTTTTCTCCTTTTTTTCAGTTACCTTAATAAGAATCAAATTGGCTTCAAAAGCAATTCTTAAATTCTTCCTTGAATTCCGCCAGAGTTGTTCCTGATATGGTTTTTTATTGTTGAAAATATCACAGGAAAAATTGAGATCTACTGTAGAAAAAATATAACCCGTCCTATAAAAGCAATTTATTTGTTTTGAAATAAAACTATAATTATAAAATAAAGGAGGTAAAGTAATTTCTATTGCACTGATATTTCTGCTATGTGCCCAGCCTGCTAATGTATTTAGCGCTTCTTCGATATGCTGAAGTCGAATTTTGTCAGAGACAAAAGAAAAACCACCAAATGGTGCAGAGAAAGGTGACTTCAACACTTTATTCTGATAACCCATAATTATTCCTAAACGAATTTTCCCTTCTCTGAATAGTAAGTAAAATACTTCTTCAGCTTTAAAACTGTTCAGGCTGTTGAATCCCGCATCACCAAAGATAAAATATGGAGATGGAATGGCATTTTTATATTCAGATACGTTTACTTCAATGATTTCCATATTAAAAAATCTTCATAGGTTCTGATATACTCTTGTTCGGAATATTTTTGAGATGCAAGAACAAGACAAATTGCTCCAGACGAGAAATTAATCAATTCTCTCCATATTCCAGGAACAACAAGTAGTCCATAATTTGGCCTGTTTAGATTTACTATTTTCTTTTTGTAGCCGTCATCCAACATAACATCAAATGAACCACTGGCCGAAACAATCAGCTGATATAATGCTTTATGAGCATGCCCTCCCCTTCCAGAACCACTAGGTATATCATAGAGATAATATACTCGTTTTACATTAAAAGGTAAATAATCACCATTCTGCACAATTGTAATATTACCTGCAGGATTATGAATTTTAATAAGTTCAATAATATTACAATTATGTATATCAGATCCCGGAAATTTCATTTTGATTTCATTGTTTTAAGCTTCTCAAAATCACGTATGTAATCAGACTCACTATAGTTTGTTGAAGCTAAAATTAATGCCAGGGAATTAGTTGAAAAATTATCTATCATCCGCCAGATCATTTTAGGAACAAATACTCCATAATATGATCTGTTAAGAGAAAAACGATATTCACTAATTGAGTCATGAAGGATAACATCAAAACTGCCTGAAAGAGCTACTATCAGTTCCTCCGTATCTTTAAAAGCATGTCCGCCACGTACTTCACCTCCAGGCACATCGTATATCCAATAAACTCTACGTATTTTAAAGGGAAGCTGATTATCTTCCTCAATAAATGACAAGTTGCCCCGAAGATCAAAAAATTTTGGGAGTTCTATAATTAAAGGCTTTGTATAAGGCATGAAAACAGGGATTCTTCAATAAAGAATAATTATTTGCGCTTTCTGAATATTCGATTTTTAAATTTGCTTTTATTATCTGTATATCCGTACTTCTCACTGTATGAATAATGATTGCTTCCGGTTTTAATGCCATTTATTACAAGACTTGCCCCCTGCGTCCTGTTAATTGTCATTTCACTAAAAGTTCTGTCAAGAATATCTTTAAGTGTATAACCGGGTCTTATCACTAGGAGAAACGTATCTGCCATAGCTGCAAGATGAAATGTATCTGAAACAATACCAATTGGAGGAGAATCAACAACAATATAGTCAAAATCCTCTTTAAGAAATTTAAAAAGTTCTTTTGTTTTCTCCAGGGCAATTAGTTCTGATGGATTTGGGGGTGTTGGACCTGATGAGATAATTGACAAATTATCAAATGAAGTTGGCTGAATTATCTCCTCAAGCTTATCCTGTCCGATCAGCCATGTTGAAATACCTTTTTCATTGTTCAGTCCGAAATCTTTAAATATTTTGGGTTTTCGTAGATCGAATCCGAGCAGAACTGTCTTTTTCCCCAAAAGACTGTAAACTGAAGCCAGATTTATTGACGTAAAAGTTTTTCCTTCACCCGGCATCGATGATGTAACCAAAATTACAGGGGATGCTGCTTCTTTGGTCAGAAATTGCATTCTGGATCTTACCAGGCGATAAGATTCGGCTATAAGTGAACCGGGGTTTTCAAAAACAACCGTATTGATCTTACCCGGATTCTGTGGTATATACCCGACAATTGGTAAATTTATCAATTTATGAATATCTTCTTCCTTAATTTTTTTATTTAATAGAAATAATGAAAAAATAATTGCTGCGGGCAATCCAAACCCGGCAAATAATCCCAGGAAATATATTTTTGGCGGACTGGGCGCCACCAACATGCTGAACCGTTCATCAGCAGGATCAATAACCTCACTGTCAGATCTGTTTGAAGCTTTTTGCATTTCCTGTTCAGCTCTTGTCTCAAGAAGAAATGTATATAATTCATCATTCAGTCTGAATTTTCTTTCAATACCCAGAAGCTGCCTTTCAGTAACCGGCAATGTTGATGCCTGGGCATTAGCATTATTTATTTGCTGTTGATTTTCAGATCTCGCCAGACTGTTTGCTCTTCTCAGACCATTAAGAGTTTCTCTTAATGCAGCTTTTGAAGTTGCTATTCTTTGTTCCATATTTCGTTGAAGGGGATTCATTTCTCCTGCACCCCTTGTTGCCATCTGTCCCTGCAGTAATGCTAATTCCTCAACCAGGCGCGTTAATCCCGGATCATTGATCCCCATTGTTACAGGCACAACAGGTATTTTACCAGTTTCCCCTCTGTTAAGATAATCGGCCAGATAATCATAATAATTTGCTTCAAGATTAAGTCGTGCTCTTTCATTCTCAAGCACAGTAACCTGAGCTACAATTGACTGCCCTTGGGCAGACAAATCCATTACACGATGGGAGGAACGAAACTGCTGAAGTCTGTTTTCAGTACTGGATAGAGAATCTGAAATGCCTATCAATTGATTATCTATAAATTGTATTCTCCTGGAAGCTTCAGTATTTTTCTTTTCAAGTGAAATCGCCTGAAAGCCTTCAATATGCTTGTTCAGAAAATCAGCATCCTTGGCCGGATTGGTTCCCCTCATGCTGATTCTCAAAATAGTACCCTCCCTTGAAAGCCGTTCTACATTCAATCTGCTGCTATAATAGTTCACCAGACGATTTGTACTGTATATGGTAAAAAAAATCTGTTGGTCTTTATCCCTGTAAAATGCGCCTTCATTCCAGCATTCAATATAGAATTTTCCTCCAGGACAAATAATGGAATCTCCAAAAGAAGCAGATGCATAAAAAGGATAATATTCTGATGTTGATTCTAAAGTGAACCTGTTGTCTCCCAGATAAGTCATGGAAAATTCAATATCTCGGGGTAAAGGTATCATATCTTTCGGAAATATTTTAACAGGAATATCAGGGTAAATAGGCAGATTATTTCTTAATGTTTTATAGTAAAAATCCACTTCAAATGCCAGTGTCTCAAGATTTCTTTTTGTCAGATCACGGGAATTTAATATCATCATCTGATTTTCCAGATTCTGCATTCCGCCGGGAAGTCCCAGACCTTGTAATAAAGCACTATTATCCACACGGGGTCTGTCATCCGCTTCATTGATAAGAACTGTAATGGAAGTTTCATAAACCGGCAATGTATGACTAATATAAAAACGAGCAATAAATAAAGCAATGGCCGCAGATATTACAAACCAATACCAGTTTTTAATCAGCAAAGAAAAAATAACCATGGGATCAAGTCCGATTGACTCCTGTGATTTTCTTACCTGATGATCCTGATTAATACTTTGATTTTTTTTCATAATTGATTATAATTTGCGGATATTATAAGCGTACCATTAGAAATGCAACTACCATGTAATGAATTCACAAACCTATATTACTTTAGATTTATAGAAGTTTCCCTGATAAATCAGAACAGGCTACCTGATAATTTAAATAAAATTATAGACGGATGAAAGAACAAACCAAATTATATCATTTTAGTCGCATAACTTACTGTTTTGCATTCTTATGGATTCAATGTCCTGAAAAATGCTATCACTCCCATTGCAGATGTAACAGTAGTCAGGAACAAGGTCAAGGCAGTACTATTGATCTGAAAAGGCCTTGCCTGCCGGGGCATGGCATAAATTATATCGTTTGGCATAATATAATAATATTCAGACGCCAGAATACTCCTGTCAGCAAGCGAAAATTCCTTTATTACAGGGCCGTACGGAGTCGGCCTGATGAGCTGAACCTTTTGCCTGTTGCTGTAATAACTCATATCCCCGGCCAATGACAGAGCTTCAAAAATATTGATCCGATCCTTTGTGAGCATATATCTTCCTGGTACGTTGACTTCTCCCAGAATACTTATGTTGTTGTTAACCAGCCTGACCATTATTGCAGCATCAGTCACATAGTTCTTAAATATCGAATCCAGCTCTGTTTTAATTTCGGAAAGGGTTTTACCTGCAACATTGATCCGGCCAACATAAGGGATTTCAATATTACCATCAATATCAACGACATATCCGGACAGGACAGCACTTTCCTGGGTAACACCGGCTGTTCCGACATCTGCATTAAAAATTGCAGACCATTGTGGATCAGGAGTTACAACTCTGATGTATAGATTATCATAATGCATTACCTTGTAGGCAGAAGGCGTGACTGACATCCACAAATCCGTCTGCTCACCTGTGTATTCAAGAGACTTATCTATATGCTTGAGATAAGTCATTTTTTTCCTGGAAACACATGATTCTGATACCAGAATTATAAGTATAAAAAGTAAAAGGACTGATTGGCGTTTTTTCATCGTGGCGATGGTAGTTATGTAGGTCAGCGGCGTTGCCGCCGCTTTCCCCATTAAGAACTGTACGT
>CAZFVQ010000015.1:0-80644 GCA_964522415.1 uncultured Rikenellaceae bacterium
TTTTTGTATCCGGTTGTTTTGATATGCTCCACTCGGGGCATGTTGCTTTTTTGCAGGAAGCTGCCCAATACGGCGATCTTTATATTGGTCTGGGTTCTGACAAAACCATCAGGGATCTCAAAGGCAGGGAAACCGTTTTTTCGGAAGAGGAACGTGCATACATGCTCAGTGCCCTGAAAAGCGTCCACAGGGTTTCTGTCAACAGGGGAAACGGACTGATGGATTTCCGGGATGACATGAAGAAACTTGCACCCGACATTTTTATTGTGAATGAGGACGGCCACTCACCGGAAAAGGAAGATCTCTGCAGGGAACTGGGGATTGAATACATGGTGCTTAAAAGGATTCCGCATGCCAACCTTCCGGCGCGGTCAACAACCGCTTTGCGCTCATCCAGACCCATCCCCTACAGGATTGATATTGCCGGGACATGGATTGATCAGCCCTACGTATCGAAGTTTCACCCGGGTGCAGCAATAACAGCATCCATAGAACCCACCATAGAGTTCAACGAAAGGTCGGGTATGGCCACTTCAACACGTAAAAAGGCAATCGAACTGTGGAATGACCATCTGCCTTTCGAAAAGCCCGAGAAGCTGGCAAAAACTCTCTTCAGGTATGATAATGATCCGGGAACCGTCGAGGTAAGCGGTTCACAGGATTCCATAGGAATAGCCATGCCCGGAATCAACAGGTTCTATTACGACAGGGGAGAGTACTGGCCTTCACACTTTGATACCATCACGGATCATGATATTATCAGATGGCTGGAGGAGAGACTTTTCATGGTGACCCTCTGGCCCAGACCTGACGGCTTCGATGTTCTTTCCGACACTCATATAAACGGGGAGAATGTGAAGAGCCTGGCCACTGCAGCCGATATGGCATGGGAAGGACTGATAAACAAAGACATGGATAAGTTTTCAGAGGGCTTCCTGAATTCGTTCCGCTCACAGGTGAGAATGTTCCCCAAAATGCTGACTCCGGAAATTGAAAGGATAATCACGCAATACCAGGGGAAAGCCAGGGCATGGAAACTATCAGGTGCCGGAGGAGGAGGCTATCTCATACTGGTCAGTGAGGAGGAAATACCCAATTCATTCAGAATCAAAATACGTCTCAGGGAACTGGGATTGTAGCAATGATTTCATCTGTCTCCCCGTGAAATCGCTCTGCGGGCTTTACTTCCGCTCATAGCAAGCTCTGGCGGAACCGCCCTCAGTGCGGAACTTCGTTTAGCGCGGCGATACTCCGCATCCCGGGGAACCGGGACTTAGCTATTCCGTCTCCTTTATTTTCCTCAGGAATGTAACCGGGATTGTGAGAAGTATGTTCTGGTCAAGCTTGTCAATACGGACAATGACTCTCCTTTTTCCGCCTGTCCTGATAAGCTCTCCGGTGAGTCCCACCATTGAACCATTTATCACCTCAACAACGTCGCCCTTTTCAAACTTTTCGCTTGTAACCTCAAGCTCGGCATCACTGTTGACCAGCAGTCGAAGATTATCTATCTGGTTCTGGGGAATCGCAACCGGCTGCCCTTCAAAGGAAACAAACTTAACCACCCCGTAAGTCTTGTAAACCTTGGAAAATTCCTTCGGAACAACCTTTACAAAGACGTAGGATGAAAGCAGGGGTTTCATAATCAGCTTCTTCCGGTCACTCCAACGGCGGTAGGTCTTCTGAAGAGGAAGAAATGACTCAACAGCTTCCTCTTCAAGCCTGGCATGAACCAGTTTTTCGGCACGCGGATAAGTATAAACGGCAAACCATCTGGGCTGTATCTGCTTCTTCAGTATCAGAGCCCCGGAAGCTTCAGATGATATCACAGGATCCATTATCAGCAGTTTTCGGCAAAGATAAAAAAAAGGCCTAAAGGAGCAAATGAAAATACTGTCCGGAGATGCAGTTGCAAGAGTCCGGAAAAGGGCTTCCGGACTGTTGTAATAATTTGGTTAAGTGCCTGTTAATAAGATGTCATTCTATGCCGCATAGCATCTTTTTTTTATAATGAAAAAAAGCTATCTTTGCGGCACAATTTTAAATCTTATGCCATGGCTCAAAAGGAAAAGACGCGATATTCGGATGCGGAGCTTGAGGAGTTCAGGGAGATCATCCTGGCGAAGCTGGATAAGGCCAGGAAAGATTATGAAATACTGAAATCAAGCATTTCACATGAGGAGAGCAACGACACGATGGACACCTCTCCCACATTCAAGGTTCTTGAGGAAGGCGCTACAACTCTTTCCAAAGAGGAAGCAGGAAGACTCGCTCAGCGTCAGCTTAAATTCATACAACATCTTCAGGCTGCACTTGTAAGGATTGAAAACAAGACATACGGAATATGCCGTGAGACAGGAAAACTCATTGCGAAGGAAAGACTGCGCGCCGTACCCCATGCCACACTGTGCATTGATGCAAAACTGAAACAGAAATAAGCACAGGATAAAAAGAGAAAAGCGCAGCGTAAAACGAAACAAAGACACCAACGAAAAAGAAATAAGGCGCAAAAGAAAACAAAGCAAAAGCACAGAGTAAAACAAATTTAAAAGCCATCCATATAACGGATGGTTTTTTTAAATCACCGTCCTGAAATAATCAATCGTCTTCTTCAATCCCGCCTCAAGATCCACAAGAGGTTCCCAGCCAAGTTCCCTTTTTGCCAGTGAAATATCCGGACGGCGCTGACGGGGGTCATCCGCCGGCAGAGGCAGATACCTGAGCCCGGATCCCGATCCGGTAAGTCTGATGATCTTTTCTGCAAGTTCCCGGACCGATATCTCAACCGGATTGCCGATATTAACCGGACCGGTAAAACTGTCGGGGGTATCCATCAGGGTGATCAGTCCCCTTATGAGGTCATCCACATACTGAAAACTGCGGGTATGGGAACCGTCGCCGAAAATGGTCAGTTCTTCTCCTCTCAGAGCCTGCACGATGAAGTTTGATATCACCCTTCCGTCATTCAGGCTCATACGCGGACCATAGGTGTTGAATATCCTGGCAAGCTTGATCTTCAGACCATGCTGCATGTGATAATTCATGAAAAGAGTTTCAGCACAGCGCTTGCCTTCATCATAACATGCTCGCGGACCAAGAATGTTTACATTGCCCCGGTACGACTCGGGCTGGGGATGGACTTCCGGATCACCGTAAATCTCGCTGGTTGAAGCCTGTAATATTTTTGATCCGGTTCGCTTTGCCAGACCCAGTGTGTTTATCGCCCCCATTACCGAAGTCTTGATGGTCTTGATGCCATTGAACTGATAATGAATGGGAGAGGCAGGACAGGCAAGATTGTATATCTCGTCAACCTCAACATACACCGGAGTGATTATATCATGCCTGATAAGTTCAAAATGATGACTATCAAGCAGATGTGTTATGTTTTCCCTGGAACCGGTAAAGAAATTGTCAAGACAGATAACTTTATTGCCGGATTCCAGAAGCCTTTCACAGAGATGCGATCCGATGAATCCTGCACCGCCTGTTACCAGTATGCGTTTCATAAGGGATGTTTAGAAAAGGACAAATATAGCTATTCTGTATTTACTGAACCTTGTCGATCAGGATCCTTACAATCACTTCGTCAATTTCTACTTCCTTCCCCCCGCTGCCGTTGATATTACTGTCCAGAACAATATCCGTGGCCAGGGTCTGGGATCCGATGTAATCCTTATGCTTCTGAATGGCTTCCCTTACATATTCATGATCCTCTATCCTGATCCTTATCTTGTCGGTCACATTGAAACCACTCTCCTTCCGGATGTTCTGAATACGGTTGATAAATTCCCTTGCAATTCCTTCATACCGGAGCTCATCAGTAAGCGTAACATCTAGAGCCACTGTCAGTCTGCCTTCATTGGCAACCTGCAGTCCGGGTATATCCTCCGATATTATCTCCACATCCTCAGGACTGAGGGTAAGTTTCTGTCCCTGTATCTCAAGATCCCACGACCCCGATGCCTCGAAGGATGCTATCTCTGCCTGCGACATCTCTGCAACCGCATTGCTTATATCCTTCATCATCCTGCCGTATTTCGGACCAAGAAGCCGGAAATTGGGTCTGGCCTTCCTGACCAGCATGGCAGCGGTATCATCCAGATATTCGACTTCCCGTACATTGACCTCGGTAAGGACCAGGTCCCTTACAGCCTCAAACTTCTCCCTGAAACTGCTGTCGGGAACGGGAATCATAATCTTTGCCAGTGGCTGCCGCACTTTTATACTCACCTTCCTCCTGAGGGCATGTACCATCGAGGATATTTTCTGGGCTATGAACATTTTCTCTTCCAGGTCCTTGTCGATCAGCGATTCATCATGAACCGGGAAAAGCGCAAGATGTACTGATTCCCCGGAATCCCTTCCGCTTGTCATATTAAGATCGCGGAAAAGCTGATCCATGAAAAAGGGAGCAACGGGAGCCGCGAGCCGGCTGACTGTTTCGAGACAGTTAAAGAGGGTCTGGTAAGCTGAAATCTTGTCGTGGTCATAATCGCCGCCCCAGTAACGCTTCCTGCTCTGCCGTACATACCAGTTGCTGAGATTGTCTATTACAAAATCCTGAACCGCCCTGGCTGCACGCGTAAGATCATAATCCTCATAGCTTCGCCCGACTTCCTTAACCAGCGAATTGAGAAGGGAAATTATCCATCTGTCTATTTCGGGTCTTTCATTTACCGGAATATCCTTTTCGGCATACCTGAAGTCATCAACATTTGCATAAAGGGCAAAGAATGAATAGGTGTTGTAAAGAGTTCCGAAGAATTTCCGCTTTACCTCATCCACTCCTTCAATATCAAACTTGAGATTATCCCAGGGCTGGGAATTGGTAAGCAGATACCAGCGAAGCGGATCAGAGCCGTATTTTTCGATGATCTCAAAGGGATCGGCAGCATTCCCGAGACGCTTCGACATCTTGTTCCCGTTCTTGTCAAGGATCAGTCCGTTGGAAATGATGTTTCTGAATGCAACCGAGTCAGATATCATACAAGCTATTGTATGAAGGGTGAAAAACCATCCCCTGGTCTGGTCGACACCTTCCGCAACAAAATCGGCAGGAAACATATCGCTGAAATTTTCCCTGTTCTCGAAAGGATAATGGGACTGTGCATAGGGCATGGCACCCGAATCGAACCATACATCGATAAGATCCGGTTCGCGGAACATCTTCCTTCCCGAGGGACTGACAAGTATGATGTCATCCACAAAAGGCCGGTGAAGATCCAGTTTATCATAGTTTTCAGGTGAATTGTCACCTTCGGTGAATGTGGCAAGAGGATTCGCCTTCATGAAGCCCGCCGTAAGCGACTTTTTTATTTCGGCTTTAAGCTCGCCTACCGAACCTATGCATACTGTTTCTTTCCCGTCATCGGTTCTCCACACAGGCAGGGGAGTTCCCCAGAAACGTGAACGCGAAAGGTTCCAGTCAACAAGATTCTCCAGCCATTTCCCGAATCTCCCCGATCCTGTTGATGCAGGTTTCCAGTTGATGGTGTTGTTCAGTTCTATCAGTCTGTCGCGGAATGCCGTGGTACGTATGAACCAGGCATCAATGGGATAATAGAGAACAGGCTTGTCGGTGCGCCAGCAATGAGGATAGCTGTGTTCCATCTTTTCAATCCTGAACACCTTTCCCGACTGCTTGAGCATGACAGCAATATCCACATCAAGGGTATCCGTATCCGGATCAATATTTTCATCATATTCGTTTTTGACGGGACGGCCTTCAAAAGGGGCATAGCTGTCAAGACTGACCCGTTCCCTGACAAATGTCCCGTCCAGGTCGCTCACAGGTACCATATATCCCTTTTTGTTGACCATGGGACCAAAGCTGCCGTCTTTCATCCTGAGAAGCATGGCAGGAACACCGTTCTCTTTGGCTATCTTATAGTCATCAGCCCCGAATGTGGGTGCAATATGAACAATTCCGGTACCATCGACGGTGGTCACAAAATCGCCAGTCAGCACCTTGAAAGCTCCTTCATCAGGTTTCACCCAGTCGATAAGCTGTTCATAATCCATACCTTCCAGTCTGCTCCCCGGGAACTCATCAAGTATCTTATAAGGTATTTTCCTGTCGCCGGTCCTGTATTCCGAAAGACCCGATCCCTCTTCCATGCCGGGAAACATCGCATCCCTGAGATCCTTTGCAAAGATGACGGTGACGGGTTCTCCCGAATAGGGGTTGAAGCTCCTCACCCTGATGTATTCAATATCCTTTCCCACTGCAAGGGCGGTGTTCGACGGCAATGTCCAGGGAGTAGTGGTCCAGGCCATTATATGCACATCCGGGGTATCGGTATTTTCGTAAAGGAATTCTGATCTTTCGTTCCTGATAAGCCTGAACAGCGCGATACAGGTTGTGTCCCTTATATCCCTGTAGCAGTTCGGCAGGTTCAGTTCATGAGAGCTGAGTCCGGTGCCCGCTGCCGGGGAATATGGCTGAATGGTATAGTCCTTGTACAGGTATCCCTTTGTAAAAAGCTTTTTCAGTAGGTACCAGAGCGTTTCGATATAACGGTTGTCATAGGTTATATAGGGATCGTCCATGTTGACCCAGTAGCCCATCCTGTGGGTAAGGTCTTCCCACTGATCGGTGTATTTCATTACATCGGTGCGGCATGCCCTGTTGAATTCCTCTATTGAAATCTTTTCTGTTCCTATATCTTCCTTTGTTATCCCCATAGCCTGCTCGACACCCAGTTCAATAGGCAGTCCGTGGGTATCCCATCCGGCCTTGCGCTTTACTTCATAACCACACTGTGTCCTGTACCTGCAGATGGCATCCTTGATGGTTCTTGACAGGACGTGATGAATTCCCGGCATGCCATTGGCCGACGGCGGTCCCTCATAGAAAATGTATTCTCCCTTGCCGTTCAGCTGCCTGATACTCTTGAAAAAAATATTATCCCTGTCCCATATCTTCAGTATGTCCTTGTTCACCTGTGACAGATCAAGAGTCTTATATTCAGGAAATTTTCCCCTCATTTTATCCTTTTTATTGTATGAATTGAAAAAACGAACAAAGATAATAAAAATGTAGCTGCTGCCGGGAATAACTTTAATTACTACTTTTATCTGCCATTCAATTTTTACCTATGGAAAAGTCTGAACGAAAAATAATCCTTGCTGTTACAGGCGCCAGCGGATCGGTGTATGCGATGAAACTCCTGGATTTTCTCAGGAAGACAACGGATCCTCCCGCTGAGACGGCCATTGTATTTTCAGATAACGGAAGAGAGATATGGAAATATGAGAACGGCAGGGCTTTCGAGGCACTTCCCCCGGAAAAGGAATATGACAACCATGATTTCTATGTACCTTTTGCCTCCGGTTCATCTGACTATGACACCATGATAATCTGTCCGGCATCGATGGGGATGCTCGCAAGGATAGCCGGCGGAATCTCGGATGACCTCATTGCAAGGGCAGCAGATGTAATGCTGAAGGAGAGAAGGAAGCTGATAGTGGTTCCCCGCGAAACACCATACAACCTTATCCATGTCAGGAACATGGAAACCATCCTTCTTGCCGGGGGAATAGTGTGTCCGGCATCACCTTCATTCTACGGCAGACCGGGAAATATTGACGATCTGGTTATGACAGTGGTGGAAAGGATTGTGTCCCTTGCCGGTTTTGACGCACCTTTTCACAGATGGATGAAAAATGATTGACAGGAGGATTAAAAGATTTTTCAAAAAGCATCATGTGCTGACAATCGCAACCTCGGTCAATGAAACACCATGGTGTGCCAGCTGTTTCTATGTTTACCTGGAAGATGAAAATTTCCTTGTGTTCACCACCGATCTCAGCACAAGACATGGACGGGAATTTCTAAAGAATGCCTCGGTAGCCGGAACCGTTGCCCTTGAAACCGGGATAATAGGAAAAATACGCGGGATTCAGTTCTCGGGAACCGTTTCTGAACCGGAAGGGAAGCTGGCTGCCAGAGCTGAAAACGCCTATCTGAAAAGATTTCCGGTTGCCATGCTGATGGAAACAAAGCTGTGGGTCGTAAAAATCACATTTATAAAATTTACCGACAACCGGCTCGGATTCGGCAAAAAACTGATATGGGATCCGGCCTCCATATCCGGTCAGCCATAACAGGTTTATCTCTGAAGCTGCTGCCTGTACCGGGAAGACCTGTTGCGGGTGCTTCACCAACAGCCATATCAGATTCATTTCTGAAGCTGCTGCCTGACAATCTTTGCAATATATTTCCCCAGGATGTCAAATTCAATGTTCACTACCGTTCCGGCTTTGATCTGATGGAAATTGGTCACTTCCCAGGTGTAGGGAATGATTGCAACCTGAAAGGATTTTTCCTGTGAATTGACTACGGTGAGACTAACGCCGTTCACGGAAACCGACCCTTTTTCAACTGTCAGGTAATCATCCTGAAGAGGTTCATATTCAAAAGTATAATACCAGCTTCCGCCTGCTTCCGTGACTTCGGTGCAGACTGCCGTCTGGTCAACATGCCCCTGAACCATGTGTCCGTCAAGCCGGGCATCCAGCCTGGTGCTTCTTTCAAGATTCACCTTGTCTCCGGGTTTCAGAAGACCGAGATTCGATTTTTCAAGAGTCTCCTTTATGGCCGTAACGGTATAGCTGTCGCCTTCTGTTTTTACAACCGTAAGACATACTCCGTTATGCGATATGCTCTGATCTATCCTGAGCTCATCCGTGAATGAGCATTTCATTGTAATATGAAGATTGTCCTGATCCCTTTCCAGTTTTACAACCGGTGCTGCTTCCTCGACGATTCCCGAAAACATGTTTTTGAGTTATTGATGCAACTGCAAATGTAATGAAATTGTTCTGAGCTTTTATGATTCCGTGTGCCGGCCCCTGCAGTGATCTGCCGGACAAATTCTCAATTTGCGGTTTAGCGGACGGGACGGGATTTCTTTTTCTTAATCCTTCCTTTCTCCAGCGGAAAACCGTCCTTCTTCCAGGCTATAATGCCGCCTTCAAGATTGTACAGATTCCTGAATCCCCTTTTGTAAAGCAACCCGGCAGCCTGTTTGCTTCTGAAGCCATCCGTACAATAAAGGAATAAAGCCGTATTTTTGCTTATCGTATCCGTGAATGAATACAATTCTTTCGAGGACGGAATATTTATTGCATCCCTGATCCTCCTGCCCCGGAACTCAAAAAACATTCTAACATCAATCAGCAAGGCAGAATCTTCTTTAAGATATTGAAGATGAAAATAATGTGGATCCAGGGATTTATATTGCAAAGAATCAGAATCACGGGCATTGTCACTAAGGCCAAAGGCAGGAAAGGAAGGGGAACTCCGGGTAGTACCGGCAAGGGCAGGAGCAACAAAAGGCTCAGGACTCCGGAAACTGTCAGCAAGGCCAGAGACAGAAAAGTAAGGGGAACTCCGGGCAGTTCCGGCAGAGGCAAATAAAAAAAGGAACAAGCATAATGGAAGGCACCTTGCTCCGTTCTGATTTTTTAACTGATCTCTTATAAGCATCCGATTTTTATTTATTCCCGGCTCCGTACAGCCATCGCCGATTCCGGGAATCCTCACGGCTTCTCCAAAATAAATACATTGTTCCGTTAGTACAAAACTAATAAACGATGAAGAATGATTTATTATTTGGTATTTTTACAACAATAAGAGATTATGATGAAAAAACTGGTAATACTTACAGGTGCCGGAATGTCGGCGGAAAGCGGAATACGAACCTTCAGGGAAACAGGCGGACTATGGGAGGAATATGATGTCAATGAGGTTGCATCACCCATGGGATGGGCGAAAGACAGGGATCTGGTACTCAGGTTCTATAATGAAAGAAGAAGCCAGCTCGCTGACTGTGAGCCAAATGAGGGACACAAGGGTGTTGCAGCGCTTGAAAAATATTTCGACGTCCATGTCATCACCCAGAATGTCGACGATCTGCATGAAAGGGCGGGAAGCACGAAGATTCTCCATCTGCACGGGGAACTGACGAAAGTGAGAAGCACCGGGGATCCTTCACTGGTTTACGATATCGGATACAAGGAAGTGAATCCCGGCGACCTGTGTGAAAAGGGAAGTCAGCTCAGGCCGCATATCGTCTGGTTTGGAGAAGCAGTACCGCTGATGGACGAGGCAGTGGAAATAACTTCCACTGCAGATATTTTTGTGGTGATCGGTTCCTCCCTCAACGTTTATCCTGCTGCGGGTCTTATGGGCTTTGCACCGCGAAACGCCTCCCTGTGGCTCATTGATCCACATGATGTATATGTTCCCTCGGTCAAAAATATCACCGTGATAAAGGAAAAGGCATCGGAGGGGGTAAAAATATTATCCCGAAAACTTCTTGAACAATACGAAATTATCTGAAGCAGGATAATATTTTCATAAGCCTTACAGGGAATCATGATATCTTTGGAAAATGATTGACCGTTCCACAATAGAACGCATTCTCAATGCCGCCCAGATAGTTGATGTGATCCAGGAGTTTGTCCCCCTCCGGAAAAGGGGGGTCAATTTCCTCGGACTGTGTCCTTTCCACAATGAAAAGACACCCTCATTCACGGTGTCGCCTTCCAGAGAGATATTCAAATGCTTTGGCTGCGGCAAAGTTGGGAACGTGGTCAATTTCATAATGGAACATGAACACCTTTCCTACCCGGAAGCCCTTAAATTCCTTGCCAGGAAATATCATATCGAAGTAGTTGAAAAAGAACTTTCTCAGGAGGAGATTGAAAAACAGAATGAAAGGGAAAGCCTCCTTGTGGTTACCGCTTATGCATCCAGACAGTTCTCGGAAAACCTTTTCGACAGCGAGGAAGGGCAGGCGGTGGGACTTTCATATTTCAGGGAAAGAGGATTCAGGCACAGTACCCTGAAGAAATTTGAAGCCGGATACTGTTTTGAGAAACGTGATGCCTTTTCACAGAAAGCTCTGGAAGACGGCCACAGAAAGGATTTTCTTGTAAAAACCGGTCTGTCGATTGAACACGAAAACCGTATCTTCGACAGATTCAGCGGAAGGATTATATTTCCCATTCATTCCCTTTCCGGACAGGTACTTGGTTTCGGCGGAAGAATCCTGAAATCGGACGCCAGGACGGCAAAATACCTCAACTCCCCGGAATCGGAGATATACCACAAAAGCCGTATCCTTTACGGCATCTATCAGGCTCGCAGGGCAATAACAAAAAAGGACAAGTGTTATCTCGTGGAAGGCTACACCGACGTGATGTCCCTGCATGAGGCAAATGTGGAGAATGTAGTTGCTTCGTCAGGCACTTCACTCACCCGCGAACAAGTCAGACTCATTAAACGCTTCACGCCAAACATCACAATGCTGTATGACGGCGATCCCGCAGGTATAAAAGCTTCATTGCGCGGAACTGACCTGATACTCGAGGAAGGAATGAATGTCAGAATTGTTCTTCTTCCGGAAAATGAAGACCCGGATTCCTGGTCAAAAAAAGTCAGCAATGAAGAATTCCTGAATTATCTCAACGGGAATGAAACTGATTTCATACGCTTCAAAATAAACCTCCTGCTTGAAGATGCGGCAGGTGATCCGGTAAAAAAAGCAAATCTGATCCGCGATATAGTAAGGTCAATTGCCGTTATTCCCGAATCCATCACCAGAACAATATACATCAAGGAATGCAGCGTTGTGATGGAAGTCCCCGAAGAAGTGCTTTACCATGAGGTGAACAAAATGCGTCAGCAGAGATCTTTCCAGGACAGGAACAAATATCCCGGACCTGAGGATCTGCCCGTTCCGCCGCCGGTCATTCCCAAAAAGATAAAACAGGAGGTAACAACCTACGTATCAGAAAAAGAGATTATCAGACTTCTTCTTAAATTCGGAAGTCATGAGTTTGAAAGGATTATCCATAAAGAAGACGGCCGGGAAGAAGTAACAAGCGTTGCCGATTATATCGTCAGGGAAATTGTTTCAGATGAGCTTGGTTTTGATGAGGCGATTTTCGAAAGCATCTTTGAAGAATTCAGGTTTGCAAGCGAACAGGGAGTATTTCTCGAAGACAAGGTCTTTATCAAAAATGAAGATCCTGCCATTTCAATGCTGTCTGCAGATATCCTTGCCGAATCGCATCAGCTGAGCATGATATGGATAAGTAAACATACCTATGTCGAGACCGAGGAAATGAAGCTGAGGGACATCGTTCCGGATGCGGTTCTGAAATTCAAGGGCGACAAAATAAAGCTCAAACTGCAGGAGTTAATGGAAGAGCTCCGGGAAGCAGTCAGCTCAGGTGATACGGAAAGGATACCGGAACTCCAGAAAAGGGACCAGGCACTAAAGGCTGCACTGGGGATAATTTCCCGGCAACTCGGAAACAGAATCCTGATGTAAATTGTAAATACAAACATTATTTATCTTTTCCTTTCCATTCTTAATCCTCTTTCTTGCAAAAACTCATATATATCTATACATTTTACTCCATTTTTATGTGCTACTGCCGGAATTCGATTCGGCTTTAATTTGTTTTCGTCTGTTATTAAAACATAGTTGTGAACTTTACAATAACCAATCAAATACGGATCTGCCTCCTCTTTGCCTTCAGCTTGTTTATTTGGTGTAAGAAACCCCGTATTGTATTCTTCATTGATAATAGGTTTTGCTGCATTGAAACTTGCAATATCTGTATTAACTACTAATAGTTTCCTCCATTTCTTAATCCAGTCTTTTAGAAATACTTCCTTCCCCCTATACTCATCAATTTCCTGTTCGACAAAGTCAATGGTTTTGAAGCAGCCCAGCCTTATTAAATCTTCTATTTCCTCCCAAATTGCAGTAAATACAGGATTTCCCCTTTTAAAATTAAAGTCCAATCGCATCAGGGCACTTGTGTCAATAACATAAACCGTATTTCCTTCACTGAATAAGTCCATTGTTAAGCGTTCAGAAATTGACGGGTCTTGGGAATATAGGACAACTTAACGCCCAGAAAATCAGACAAATCTTTAATATTAATGCGGTTTTGGTCAAATGCCATGAATGCCAGGCTAATATAGGTTTTACCTTTTTCCTGGACCGCCTCTTTGGCTAAATTTCGCCCTTCCGAATTTTTTGCCCTTCCGAAGGGCGGCTTGTTCCATTGTTTGTGTTTTTCTTTATAAAAAGCAGCTGTGGTAAGCTTCTGTTCAAATAAGCTCCTCAGAATTGCCAGAGGGCCAACATGAAAATGCCTGCCAAGCTCAGCCAGGTCCTTTAATAACCATTCTTTCTGACCTTGCTCCTGATATGAGCGAACAATATCCTTACGCAATAATTCTTCTGAGGGCACTAATACTTCAGCAGCAAAAGCGTTACACCATTTTTCCACTTCCCATTGCGGATACAGAGATAAATCACTTATCGCATTCTCATTTAATAAGATGTGTCCCAGTTCATGAAATAGGGTAAATGTTTTTGAGTGATCCTGTTCGCCACCTCTTTTTATGCCTATAATCGGAATAAGATCATCTACAATGGCAAAACCCCGTACATTGTCTTGTGTTAAGCTTAGTTGAAATACAGCAATGCCCAGGTTTTCAATGCGTTCTATGTAAACTTCTAATGCTATTCTGACATCTTCAATTTCCCTTATTTCGTCTAAATGAAGCAGTTGACGAATTTTTTCTGCAACTTCCTGCGGATTATTCTTTAATGATTCAGATAAATTGAATTTGGGAAATGGCATTCCCATTTCTTCGCGCAACTCAACAAACGATTGAGCCAAAGCTCTTGCCTTACGGACTGCCATAATGGTTTTTTCATGAAAATAACCAAGTTCCTTTGAATCAATGCTACGTCTATCTGCAGGAAACGGTTTTTCCTTTGGTGGATTATTAAGTAAAAATGTAGCAATAGTCCGTTTGTATGTTTTTGAAAATGCCTTAAGCTCTGCCAGGGTGGGCTGTTTCCCACCTGATTCTAATTGAACCAACCGCTTAGGCGAAATACCGGTACTTTCAGAAGCCTGTGCCTGGCTCAGAGCAAGCGATTCCCTCGCCCAGACAAGGACTTCATGATTGATGTGAATACTTTCCTTCATGGAAACTTTGATTAAATGTTGTAACAAATTAAGAAGGCAATTCCCAAATATTTGGTTGTACTTTTAAAACCGATAATCTTCCTTTACGGATCAACTTTATTACTTTTTCCACGTCTTGATTGTCGGTTTTGAACGTACCCATTTACCAGGTTGTAGTTCTTACCGGATTTCTCAACCAGCAAAGTCTGTTTTATTCCTTTATCTTCCAGTACTTCTTCAATTCTGTTCATGTGGTCAATGATTCAGACTACTAAAATAGTTCTTAATTATTGACTTATCTCATATTTCAATATAAGAAGTGTTTGAATTATTGTTTCACTGTCCTTCACGCTGTTAATAAAAATGCTCTTTGGGTTTTACAAAGGCCTGTTATAGCCAGTACCCTTTATTAAGGCCTGTGTATAAGGTTTATCTCTGATAGTTCCTGTCCGATTTGATGAATTCCAAGCAGAATTTTTTCTGTTTGGGCATCAGAGGGTTTCTTACGACCCTGTACATACTGAGAAAGCAAGGTTGGATTCATTCCAATCTTGTTGGCAAGAAACTTAGCGTTAATGACTTTGTAGTACTGGAAGAACTGTTTAAAGTCAATCTCAAACTTAAGGTTCTCTTGAGTAATACGAATGCTTTCTTTTTCAAAAAAGAGGTTTGCAGCTTCAAGAGCATTATCAAATAACTCAGGAATAGTCCTGCCAGTAGTATAGATAGGATAGTCCTCAGAAAAGGCAGAAAAGCCTGTATCTGTCTTTTCCACTATCATTTTTATCTTTTTGTTTGTTGTTTTCATCTCCATCACTTATATTAATTCTCCTACGTCAGACCAGCATCCTTGAGTATCTTTTTCTCAAGCCCTTTACCTACTTCCTGACTGCCATGGTTTGGGAAGATGATCATACCTGGTTTCTTGTCATGTTTAAGTTTTACATGCGAACCTTTTTGTGATATGGGATACCAACCATCTTTTGTCAGGATCTTATATAGCTCAGAACATTTCATTGTCTGCTGATAGGCTATAACGACACAAAGGTAAATAATAATTTACCTGAACGCAAATATTCTTTCATTTTTGTGCCGGCATGGGCTATAGCTTATATCAGGTGTAACTTATATCCTGAAACCCGGCCGGAAAAACTAATCAATGAATCTGCCCCGACAGCTCATTATTCCGGAATTTTATTATAAATTTGGTTTGTCAATTCTCTGTCTATGAAAGTCAATATATATCTCCTTCTGACAACTGTTATTTTAATCTCATTTTCCTGCAGACAAAAGACCGCGGAAAAATTCATTTTCAATCCGGTTTTCTCAACCCTTTCTGAAGATTCCTCCGGAAGTACTGACCGGGAAACAAAATATGAAGCCTATTACGGACTGCTGACCCCGGTCGAAATCTGCTCGATATTCAACAGGCTTGGAGTGACTTATGACAATGCAGCCCTGAATCCGGTATCAAACAGCGACTCATACATGAGCATTGCAAAAGCTGCAGTCAATACCGGCATTTACGGAGTGGATTTCGGTTACCTGAAAATGTTCGGACTGGGACAGGATGTGATCAATTACATGGTTACCATACGCAGGATGAGCAACAGGCTGGGGATTCCGGATTACCTGATGCTGAATCCCCTCAGACAGATTGAAAGTGATATTGCTGATCCTGACACCGTGACTGCCCTTATGGGAAAAGCTTTTTCCGATCTCAAGGACCATCTGATGAGGAACGAAAGGGAGAGTATTGCAGGACTGATACTCATGGGCGGATGGGTTGAAGCAATGTTCATTGCAACCCAGCTGGCATATGATCACGAAAACCCCGATCCGGTAGTGATACAAAAAATCGCTGAACAGAAATACACCCTGAAATCCCTGCTGAGTTTCATGAAAAATTACTATGACGACCCGGTGGTGGTTTATTACATGAAAAAACTGAAATATCTCAATAATTACTTCGACAGCTTCGACATTTATTTCAAACCGGGTGATCTTGAAATAGATACCCTCAAGAAGGTACTGCGTTCCTCGGGTGCTGACATGACTATCACGCTTCCAACCCTTGACATGATAAAGGATTATGTCGCAAAGCTGAGAACTGAAATGGTAACACCCTGAGATATTATCCGGGGAATTCGTACTTTTAAATACTAAATCCGTTAATTTGTTTTCATCATGAAATCCTTCCGATATTTCATCATCACGATATTTGTCATTCTCATTGTTTCATGCGGAAGGGGTGACAAATCCTCACAAAAACCGGGACTGTCAACAGTTCCCGGGCTGTCAGAGACAATTCTTCCCCTTGATAAAGGATTCAGCCGTTATATCTCGGCCTATACATCAGGTACCATACCTGCCGCTTCAGTCATCGAAATACGTTTCACTCCCGGATTTGCCGCCGTGGCAGGCAAACAGCTGCCAGCAGGACTTTTCGAATTCAGTCCCGCAATAAAGGGCAAAACCGAATGGACCGATGAATCAACCCTGGCATTCACGCCGTCAAAGCCTCTTGATCCGGGGAAAGCATATACGGGCGGACTGAATATCCACAAGCTCGGCAGCGTTGAAGAAAGACTGAAGGTATTCCCTTTCAGGATACAAACACTCAAAAAAGATTTCAGCATAAACCTTGGTGCCCCTGAAAGCAGTCCGGCAGGAGACAGATATACCATAAGCGGGGAACTGATAACCCCGGATTATATTCCCGATGCGGAAACAGAAGGCTATCTGGAAGTAAGGCTGAACAGAAAGAAGATCGACATAAAATGGGAGCATGAGGACAATCCCGTGCACAGGTTCACGGTGGCCGGCATAGCCAGGGAAGACAGGGCCGGGGAACTTACAATCTCATGGGACGGCACAGCTTCGGGTATCAGGAGAAAGGGTTCACAAAATATCAGCATACCGGCCACAGGCGATTTCATTGTAATGGATGTCAGAACCCGTTCAGGCGATAATCCGGCAATCGATATCATCTTCTCCGATCCCGTGGATGAATCGCAGGAAACGGAAGGCCTTATCTTCCTCGATCCCGCCACCCGGATCACAACAAGCATCAGCAGGAATGTGGTAAGTCTTGTTCCTGCGGAAGGATTCCCCCAAATGGTAACGCTCAACATTGAACCGTCGGTCAGAAACACCAGAGGCAGATCCCTCCCGGCAGCTTTTTCATCAAAACTCGAATTCGCAGCTCTCAGGCCGGAAATAAGACTGATTGGCAAAGGCATTATCATGCCGGCATCACAAAACCTGGTATTCCCGTTCAAAGCAGCCAACCTGAAAGCTGTTGACCTGAAAATTATTAAGATATTCGAAAACAACCTCCCCTATTTTCTGCAGGAAAGTGATATCGACAGGGGGTATTATATCAAACGCTTCGGGCGGGCGGTTTATTCCGGAAGAATTGATCTTCACGGCGAAGAAGGATTAGGGTCCGGAGCCGGGAATACCGGAACCGGGACAGGCACGGGGAGCGGGAACACCGGAGTTGGTCCGGGAACCGGAACCGGATCATGGAACCTTTATACCATTGACCTTGCCGATTATATAAATGTTGAACCGGGAGTCCTTTACAATGTCCGGCTCAGCATGAGGAGATCCTATTCATTGCTTTCATGTCCGGGCAGCGACCAGCCTTCCCGCTATGAAGAACTCCTCGACGAAGCCCGGGAAATGGAAAAGGCATACTTCGATGATCCTGATGATTATTTTGATGACAGCCAGGAATCCATCTACTATTCAATGAATTTTCGCTGGGAGGACCGTGATGACCCATGCATGGACGCATATTACAGTCCCGACAGAAACGTGTCGAGGAATATTCTGGCATCAAATCTCGGACTGATCGCCAAGATGGGCGAAGACAACATCCTTCATGTAACGGTAAACGACCTGCTGACCGCAACGCCTGTGAACGAGGTGCGGATAAGGGTCTA
Organism: uncultured Rikenellaceae bacterium; assembly: GCA_964522415.1. GTDB lineage: Bacteria > Bacteroidota > Bacteroidia > Bacteroidales > VadinHA17 > LD21. The sequence goes on from CAZFVQ010000015.1 coordinate 17,961, forward strand.
TGATTACCAGATGCAGCAGATTGTATCGGGAAGCACCGACCATGAGGGATTCTTTTCACTGTACTGTCCGGGGAAGCCGTTCCTGGTAACAGCAAACAAGGACCGGGACCGTAATTATCTCAAAGTGAATGACGGATCATCACTCTCGCTCAGTTCCTTTGATGTCTCGGGAACAAGGCCCGAAAAGGGAATAAAAGCATTTATCCACGGTGAAAGGGATGTATGGAGACCGGGTGATTCAATATACCTTTCCCTGTTCATCAGGGACCTGCTGGATGATTTTCCCGCTGATCATCCCGTGCAGTTCGAACTTATCAATCCCCATGAACAGAAAGTGGATTACCAGATCCATAAATTCGACGGAAAGGGGCTGATCGTTGTCAGGACAGCAACTGATGAAGATGCTGTTACAGGGAATTACCGGGCACAGTTCAGGATAGGAGTTGCCATCTTTACAAAACGGATACGTGTTGAGACCATCAAGCCCAACCGCCTGAAAATAAATCTTGCCTTCCCTTCAGGAACACTCGGCGGAAGCGAACACAGCATCACCGGAAACCTCGGTGTGAAATGGCTCAACGGGGCAGTGGCAAAAAACCTCAATGCTTCGGTGGACTATCTCCTGAAACACTCAAAAACCGAATTCCCGAAATACAGCCAGTATGTGTTCGATGATCCGGTTGCAGATTATTATGCCGAAACAGTGAACATCTTCAGTAACAGGATTGATGACAATGGAAATGCTCTTATAACATTCAGTCCGGGTGAACAGGTAAATGCCCCCGGAATGCTTAATGCCCTGTTCACGGTGAAGGTCACGGAACCGGGCGGAGACGAAAGCATAATACAGTCAGACTATAAATATGCGCCCTACCCTGTTTTTGTGGGTATCAATCTGCCGGGACTCGGCGATAAGGGCAGGACTCTTTATACCGACACTGACAATAATGTCAGGATCATTACGGTAAATGAAAAGGGCGTGCCTGTCAGCTCGGAGGTGGAGCTGACCATCTACAAACTGTCATACAGATGGTGGTGGGAATCGGATAATGAATACCTTGCGGATTATATTTCCGGGCGTATCCACAAGCCTGTCATAAGGCAGAGGCTGATAAGTCCTGCGGGCGGAACAAGCGTCAGTTTCAATATTGACAGGAAGGAATGGGGCAGGTACCTGATACGGGCAAGCACCCCGTCAGGACATTCAACAGGAAAAATACTGCTTGTCGACTGGCCATGGGAATATGGCATGAAGCCGGGTGCCGACGGAGCCACTCTCCTTGCAATAAATACCGACAAGGAGAAATATCATCCGGGCGATGAAGTAAGATTGTCCTTCCCCTCACCCGAAAATGCCCGGGCCATCATATCATTGGAAAATGCGACGGGAGTACTCAGCCATATCCACACAAAAACGGACAGGGGAAATACCGAGGTCCGTTTCAGGATAACTGCCGGAATGGCTCCCAACGTCTATGCCCATGTATCGGTTATTCAGCCTCACAGTCAGACAATCAATGATATGCCTGTACGTCTTTACGGCATAGCCGCTATTTTGGTGGAAGACCCGGATTCACGGCTTCGGCCCGTGATAAATGCCCCGAAGGAAGTCAGATCGCAGCAATCTTTCGAAATAAGTGTAAATGAAGCTTCAGGCAGGGAAATGTCATACACCCTGGCTATCGTTGATGAAGGATTGCTTGACATCACCGGCTTCAGGACACCTGATCCCTGGAATTATTTCTACGCCCGTGAGGCTCTCGGCGTAAAAACATGGGATCTGTATGACCAGGTTTTCGGATCCTTCGGGGGAACCCTCGACAGGATATTTGCAGTCGGAGGCGATGAGAGTCTTGTCGACAGATCAGCAAACAAGGCCCAGAGGTTCATTCCGGTGGTGAAATTCCTCGGACCTTTCAATCTCCGCCAGGGAAAGACGAATACTCACACAATCACCCTTCCGCAGTACACAGGATCTGTCAGGACAATGGTCACGGCCGGAAATGAAAATGCCTACGGAGCAGCCGACAGGTCAATACTCGTGAAGGATCCCCTGATGGTGCTGGTCACTGCTCCCAGAGTAATAGGTCCGGGAGAAAAAGCCGCTCTTCCCGTTACCGTTTTCATAAACAGAAATAATATCAGGACAGTGAGTCTTAAAGCCGAAGGAAATGAATTCATAAGCTTTCCGAAGGCTTCAGAAACCCTGTCGGCAGACGGCAGCGGCGAACTGGATACCGAATTTGTTTTTACTGCCGGCGGAAAAACCGGAACGGCAGTAATCAAAGTGACTGCCACCGGCGGCGGCGAAACAGCCGTTCATGAAATCCAGATTGCCGTCCGGAGCCCCAATCCTCCTGAAACAAGATCAGAGCTTAAACTCCTGAAACCGGGAGAAAAATGGGAAACATCCTTCAGTCCTTTCGGAACGGAGGGATCCGCTTCAGCCGCAATAGAACTGTCCGGACTCCCTTCAGCGAACCTCGGGAAGCACCTTGACTATCTTGTCAGTTATCCTCACGGCTGCACTGAACAGATCGTCTCAGCAGCATTTCCGCAGATATTTTCCGCGGATCTGTTTAAAAACGATACAGCCTTTGCGGAACAGCCGGCATCAAACATAAAAGAAGCTATCAGCAAAATCCTTTCAAGGCAGATGGTCAGCGGAGGCCTCGGATCCTGGCCCGGCTCATACCAGGCGGATAACTGGATAACATCCTATACCGGACATTTCATGATTGAGGCTGAGAGGAAGGGATATAACATAACATCGGGATTCAGGCAGAAATGGACGGCATATCAGAAAAAGGCTGCGCGCGAATGGAGGTATGACCCCCGGAATATCCAGACTTCAAATGATCAGGCCTACCGCCTTTTCACCCTTGCTCTTGCCGGCTCCCCGGAAAAAGGAGCCATGAACAGACTGAGGGAAACACAGGATGTTCCCGCCCTTTCGCGCTGGCTGCTTGCAGCTGCATTCGCAGCAAGCGGACGGAACGAAGTTGCGGGCTCTCTCCTGGATGTCCGGAACACCTCAACGGAACCGGAATATCAGTATTCCTACTACGGAAGCCCTCTCCGCGACAAGGCAATAATTCTTTATACCCTCACACTCCTTGACAGAAAGGAACAGGCCCTCCCCCTGCTGAGGGAGATATGCGGCAGTCTCACGGAAAATTCATGGCACAGTACCCATTCACTTGCCTGGGGACTGTTTGCGTATATGAAATGGGTACAGGCAGTGCCTTCGGATGACAAATCTCCTGCAAGGATCAGCATCAGCTTCAATAACAGGAAATCCGAAAAAAGTATTGGTTCCCGGGAGTTGTTGTCGGAAAAGCTGGATATGATTCCGGGATCCAATTCACTCACAGTGGTCAACAATTCCGGAACAACGGTTTATGCCGGTCTTGTGAGAAAAGGGATAGCGCCGGCATCCGATGTTACAGCCATTGAGAAGGGATTAAGAATGAAGGTTGATTATGTAAATACACGTCTGGAACCGATTGACCACAGGAAGCTGATGATGGGAACCGGTTTCCTGATGGTGGTCAGGGTGACAAACACAGGCTTTTCGCGGGTTGATGACATTGCCCTCACAAGAATGGTCCCTCCGGGATGGGAGATCAGGAACATCAGACTCCATGAGGCAGACTACGGCATCAGGGAAAGTGCGTCGGACTATACAGATATCAGGGATGACCGTGTATATAATTATTTCAGTCTCGGAAAGGGAGAAACAAAAACATTTGTTCTCCTCCTGAATGCTGCTTACAAGGGAGAATATTTCCAGCCGGCAATATGGTGCGAGGCAATGTATACGAAAGATTGTCATGCACGGCATCCGGGCGGCAGAGTGACTGTTACCGGAGATCAGAATTGAAGGGATATGTAAAAATCATACTGATTGCTGCCGGGGTGATCATTATTCCGGTCCTGCTGTCGCCACTTCCCCGCTTCAGCTCTCCTCTCTCAACGGTTGTGGAGGCCGCGGACGGGACTCTGCTGGGTGCGCGGATAGCAGAAGACGGTCAGTGGAGATTCCCCGGAGGATATGAAGTACCGGAAAGATTTGAAAAAGCATTGCTGACCTTTGAGGACAGGTATTTCTATCTGCATCCGGGAATAAACCCTGTTTCGGTCGTCAGGGCCCTGATCACCAATATAAAAGCAGGGAAGATCCTGAGCGGCGGAAGCACAATAACCATGCAGCTTGCCAGGCTCTCATCCGGAAATATCTCAAGAAGCTATTCCGCCAAGATGAGAGAAATGCTTTCTGCGCTCAAGCTGGAGCTTTTCCGGTCAAAAAAGAAAATACTCGCTATCTATGCCGCAAACGCTCCCTTCGGAGGCAATACAGTCGGACTCGATGCTGCCGCCTGGCGATACCTGGGGAAGCCGCCAGCCGGTATGTCATGGGCGGAAGCTGCTGCCCTGGCTGTGCTGCCCAACTCACCCGCCCTCGTCCATCCCGGAAGGAACCAGGATATACTCAGAACAAAGCGTGATGAACTCCTGGAGAAACTGTACAGACGAAACTGTTTCGATTCACTGACACTGATTCTTTCACTCGATGAACCCCTGCCGGGTGAGCCCAGGGCACTTCCTTCACAGGCACCGCATCTTACGGACTATTTCTTTAAGCACAACAGGGGGGAGAAGATCAGGACGACAATAGATCCGGTGCTTCAGGACAGAGCAAATTGGGTGATCCGTACTCATCAGAAGGAATTATCGGGAAACCTGATACATAATTCAGCATGCATCATCGTGAAGGTTGAAACGGGTGAAGTCATGGCCTATGTCGGCAACAGTCCCGCGGAAAGTTCCGGCCGGCACGGGAATGATGTCGACATAATAAGGTCTCCGCGAAGTACCGGCAGTATTCTGAAACCCCTTCTGTACGCAGGTATGCAGCAATCGGGAGATATTCTTCCGAACAGTCTTGTAGCGGATATCCCCTCGCGTTTCCAGGGCTTTTCTCCAAAAAACTTCGACCTGAGCTACAGCGGAGCCGTTCCTGCTTCCCTGGCATTGTCACAGTCCCTCAACATACCTTCCGTCAAAATGCTTCAGCAGTACAGCCCGGAAAAAATGCTTGTCCTCCTCAGGAAAACCGGATTCACCTCATTCAACAGACCGGCTTCTCATTACGGATTGTCACTGATCCTCGGGGGCGGGGAAACTTCACTATGGGAACTTGCCGGAGTATATTCCTCATTGTCAAGAGTGCTGAACAGATACAACAGGGAAGGGAATTACAGTGATGATGACTATCACATGCCGGTACTGACTCCTGTTCCTGCATCCATGTCAACCTCCCGGCCGGTACCATTATCAGAACCCGTACCGGCTACAATACCCGCATCCGCAACGACAAGCCGGAAAGCACCTGTTCCCACTTCCCGCCCTGCACCCGTGTCAGCCTTCCGGCCGGTACCATTATCAGAACCCGTACCGGCATCCCGGACAGTAGCCGTACCTGCAGAGGAAAACAGGAAATCAAAACGGGAACCCTCCGCTTCTGCTCCGGCCCTGTCCGCATCTTCCATCTGGCTGACTTATGAAGCCCTGAGGAAAGTCAACAGGCCTGAGGGAGAATCCGGATGGCAGTTCTTCTCATCTTCGGGTACATTAGCCTGGAAAACCGGAACAAGCTTCGGATTCCGTGATGCCTGGGCCCTGGGCACAACACCCGGTTATGTAATCGCTGTATGGGCAGGAAATGCAGACGGTGAGGGCAGACCGGGACTGACGGGCATTGGTTCCGCTGCTCCAATATTATTTGATCTCGCCGGAATAATGGGGAGCAAGGAATGGTTTTCAGAACCGTCGGATGAAATGACACTGATCCGGGTCTGTTCCCAAAGCGGATTCAGGGCCGGTCCCGACTGTCCCGAAACCATGGAGAAAATGGCCTGCGTGAACGGTTTGCGCAGCGAAGCCTGTCCGTACCACAGGATAATCCACCTGGATGAAAGCGGGACTATGCAGGTAAATTCGGATTGTGCGCCGGCCAGCAGTATCAGGAATGAATCCTGGTTCATCCTTCCTCCTGCAATGGAATATTTCTACCGCCGCACACATCCCGGATACAAAACGCTTCCGCCCTTTGCCCCGGGCTGTCTGCCCGGCAGGGACATTCCCGCAATGGAGTTCATATATCCCACACCGGGAATAAAAATATTCATCCCCAGGGACCAGACAGGTGAAATGACCAGGATAATCTCGGAAGTCGCCCACAGGAATCCTTCAAAAAAGATCTTCTGGCATCTCGATGACAAGTTCCAGATCACAACAAGATCCATTCACCAGGTTGAGATCCTTGCCGGAGCAGGTAACCATTCCCTGACAGCCGTGGATGAAGACGGTAATACCATAAATTGCTCATTCAGCATCACCGGGAGATAGAGAATACTGCCGGCCGGAATAAAAAATTCCTTTCCGGATCACCGGTAAGGGGAAAAAATTATCTTTATATCCTGAAACTGAAATGAAAATCTCAGAGGCATCCTTTGGTTACGGCATGAAACAGTTTCAGTCTATAAGCAGCTTAATCAACTGCCCGGCTAAGTGTTACAGGTTCAATTGAAATTTAAAAATCAGAATAATGGCAAAAACAGAACGGATTCTTGTTTTCAACAATGAAATAGAAGCAAGGCTTCTTGGTGAAATTCTTCTTTCAAAGGGGATTCCTCATATCATTAGATCGTTTCATGATTCAGCCTATGATGGTCTGTTTCAGTTACAGTCCGGATGGGGTGTTCTGGAAAGTCCGGAAAACTTCAAGGATGAAATCATGAAGATCTACAATGAAATGACTTCCCCGGAAAACCGCATTGATCCGGTTTGAATTTCTTATCTGCATTCCTCAAAGTCCGGGACCCGTTCCGGTTTTTTATTCTCTTTCAGGGCTCCCGGGGGGAAAATTATTAATCAGCAGGAAGCAGAAGCTTCTTCGGAAATTCATCTGATCCCGGTTCCATAAAATTGAGAAACTATCAAAATAAAAATTTTCTATACCTTTGAATCACAGATGTTCTGAACGATTTCTCAAATTTTTTCTTGATTTCTTCGAATAATTTTTTCACCTTCGTGTATTAACCGGGCTGCAGCAAGGCAAATAAACTATCGTATGGAAATACAGGGAGAAAAGAAATCTCTTTTTATATTGAACCCTTATGCGGGTATAATCCCTGTCAAAATAATAATATCCGAAGAACTTAAAAGAAGGAAGAATCAATTATCATATTTCAAGTCATTGAGCATTGATGATTCAGGGTCAAGAATAAAGCAATCATTTCACAAGTACGACATATTTGTTGCAGCCGGGGGTGACGGAACAGTGAGGAGTGTGGCATCGGAACTTATCGGAACAGATAAGATCCTCGGAGTGCTTCCGATGGGTTCCGGAAACGGTTTTGCCAAGGAACTGGGATTCAGGACAAATATCCGCTCTCTTCTGAAGGATATAAAGAAAGCCGAAAAGCTTCAGATCGATATAATAAAGATAAACGACATGAATTGCCTGAACGTTGCAGGTATCGGACTTGACAGCTTTGTGGCACATTCCTTCGACAGACTCAAAACACGGGGATTCTGGTCCTATGCCTGGGTGACCATAATTAATTTCGTCAGGCTGAAGCCCGTTCATATAGAAATCATTCCGGAGGACGGAGAAAAAATTACTGAAGATCTGTTTGTTTTAACCATCGCCAATACCAGGCAGTTCGGCAATAATGCATTTATAGCCCCCGATGCCAGACCGGATGACGGTATCATTGATCTGGTAATGATACGGCCTTTCCCGAAGTTTATGTTCCCGGTATTCATTTACAGGCTTTTCAGGGGAACCCTGAAAGAATCGAAATATGTAAAATACCTGAAAACAGACAGGCCTCTGACCATCAGAACCAGTGAAACAAAATTTCATGTCGACGGCGAGCCGGTCGAAATTCCCGGAGATGTGACAGTAAAGGTCATCAGCAATGCCCTGTCAGTACTTAAAACCAGAAATAATAAACTATGAACCTGAACAGCAGGTTCCCAGCAGGGGACCCGGTACCGGTCCGGATCATCCTCAGTACAAATCCCGGGAAGGAGAAAGCCGGGACAAAAAGCAGGACAGGCCACCGATAAACCGGAGCAGGTTCCCGATAAACCGGACAGGTAATCTGACCATTAAATTTAAATTATAAAGAGATGAAACGCAGAGATTTTGTGGAAAAAACTATGATCGCCGGGGGAATGATGGCTCCCGTTGCAGGTTTATCAACTCACGGCATGCAGGACAAGCCTGTTACGCCCGAAGGGGAGATAGTCATTGAGAAAGCTGTTGCCGGCAGGCCTCATGAAGGAAAAGTGCTTGCGGCAATACAGCCGCATTGTGATGATATAGCCTATTATGCCGCAGGCACCGTTGCCAAGCTCATTCATGAGGGCTATACCGCATACCTGATCAGGACGACCAATGATGATGCCGCGGGAAGTGGCAATTCATACGGGGAAAGAGCGCTGAACAATGAAATATCCAATGAAGCATTTGCCAGGGTAATGGGATTCAAAAAGGTCTATGACCTCGGTTACCGCAATCACCGGATGGATGAATACAACATTCAGGAAATAAAGGGAAGACTCATATTCCTGTTCAGGATGCTGAAAGTTGATACTGTCATCAGCTTTGATCCCTGGGATCATTACGAAGAGAATCCCGACCATTATGTTACTGCCCGTGCAGTTGAAACTGCCCGCTGGATGGCAGGAATGAACACCGATTATCCCGAACAGGTTGAAGCAGTCGGACAACATACAGTGATCGAACGGTATTATTATGCAAGAGGTCCGCAGGTATTCAACAGGATTGTGGACATATCGGACTTTATCGAAAAGAAAATCGAAGCAAACATGGCTGTTGTTTCACAGGGAAGCGGCGGTCATTCCGGTTCAAACCTCAGGAAAAGTCTGGCAAAGGAAGGAAAGAAGCTTCCTCTTCTTGGCAATGACGACCACAGTGCTGATTATAACTATATAAAGAATCTCATGCTGGATAAGTATTCGGAGCAGATGAGAGGTATTCCTTCCGACAGGGAAGTGGGGAAAAAATATGGTCTGGAATGGGCCGAGCGCTTCAAATATTTCGGCCCGTCAAAACGGAGGCTGAATGACTATATCCGTGACAATACGGTTAAATTATAAGCCGCCCGCTTCCATAATGGGAGGTTTTTCAAAAATCTTTCGGACACTGGTGATCTGCGTATTATAATACCTGGTTAACAGTTATTATAATACGCAGATATTATGTCATTCCGGCTGTAAATCCCGGATCCGGGATTTAAAACAAAGTCTTTATTTCAGGTAAAAAGTCAGGGGCACAACCATTTGCACATCTACGGTTTTGCCGGCCTGTTTTCCGGGTTTCCAGTCGGGCATACTCCCCACAAGCCTGACAGCCTCAGCATCCAGTGAGGGATAAACAGCCTTGAGGACTTTCGCATTTTTAACCCTGCCCTCCCTGTCAACAACAAAAACAACATTTACCAGACCGCTTATTCCGGCTTTAACAGCGTCATCAGGATACTTCATTCTTTGCAGCAGCCAGCGTCTCATGGCATCTGCACCTCCGCCGGGGAACTCAGGAAGCTCCTCAACGATAGTGAATGGTTCTTTCTGCTTTTCCTGACCGGAAGCATATCCGCCGGCACTGACTTCAGGTTTATCGCCTGATGAAATATTACCGGTTTTTGTGGTTATAATAATCACTCCGCCCTTTGCCTCCTCCCCATAAAGTCTGGTCGCTCTTTCACCTTTCAATACGGTTATGGATTGAATAAGATCAGGATTTATTGAATTTACAGTGATATCTGTTTTGACGTCGTCAAGTATTATAAGAGGGTTTCCGACTGGTTCGGCAGAGCTGCTTCGTATTTCTATGCCTTTGGCTTCCGGAGGCGATATGGCTGCATCACCGCCCTGCCTAACTGCCGGGGACAGATTTGAAGCTGTACTTTTCCCGGATGACGGCGGGGGTGGTGGCGGCGGTGTAGGAAAACCGACTCCGGAACTCAAAACCTTAATGGTATCCTTTTCCATTGATATCATCATTTCAGAACCAAAGACAGGCTTCAGTACCTTCGATTTGAATCCCACATAGCTTACAGCAAGCATGGCGTCATCCGGAACACTGCCAAGCTGAAAGAATCCCTTACTATCCGAAATTGTTCCGGTTGTTGTTCCTCTTATCACTATTACAGCACCTTCCAGAGGTCCTCCGCCCTTCTGAACAATTGTTCCCTTTACTGCACCGGCCGCAATATCTGCAGCGGGAATTATCTTTTCTGCCTCAATCCCGGTTTCCTTTCCGCTTTCCCCTGCCAACACGCTGACTTCTCCGGGAAGAGCATCGGCCGTTCCTTTATCCGCAGCTTTGATTCCTTCGGATAAGACAGCTGTAAGCGGATCATTAATGCCCGTATTTTCATTAACATCAATATACCTGTATTCCGGTTTTGAGAATGAATACAGGATAATTGCAAAAACAGGAAGAATTAAAAGTATTTTGAACTTCCTGAATGGTGAGGTTTCTATTTTTTTCATCATGTGAAATCGTTTTTTGTTACGTGAATAATTAAATGAATTTGTAAGACTGATAACCTTTGAGCTAAACAGCTGATTAATCATAGCTGCTCTATAGACTGCCGGATTTACAGAAGTCTGGAGAGCCTGTCTGTCAGCAAGATACTCATGGTTCTGTCTTATAAGACCGGAATAAATCCAGATAAACGGATTCATCCACTGCACTATACGCAGTAATTCACATAGTAAGAGGTCAAGCCAGTGATTCTGGTTAACATGAACGAGCTCATGATTCATGATCTCCCCGGCTTCATCTTCTTCAACAGCAGGATCGATGAAAATATAGTTGAAAAATGAAAATGAAGAGGGAAATCCCGAAACCCTGACAAGCTTTACGGATCCACTGTAACTTACACCTGTTTTGCGGATTGCATTCACAAGCAGGAGAAGATGATATATTATCCTGTATACGAGAAATATTACACCGGAAAGATATAATATGATCATTACTGTTGACAGAATAGAAGTAGCTGAAGCAAATTCTTTTACCTCTGCTATTGCATCTTCCGTAAGCGGTAATACTGATTCCGTTCCGTTAAGTGAACCTGCCGGAACTTCTACCTGATAGTGAATGGTAATAAGCGGGAAAATAAATGAAACTATGATCCCGGAAAGAAGGTATAAGCGGTTCAGTGAAAAAAATCTTTCATTCTGCAGAAATAAAAGATAAACAGCCGCAAATCCTGTCAGCCATAATGCCGACTTTACTATGTATAATGTAAATGTTTCCATTATTTTTTCTTGTTCTTCATCCTGAGCTCTTTTTTCATATCCTCAAGGAGTTCATCCAGCTCCCCCATCGAAAGATCTTTTTCTTTTGCGAAGAATGATGCCATTGCAGGAAATGAGTTATCAAAATAACTCTCCAGCAGCCTGAACAGCTGACTTCCGGAATACTCACTTTTCGAAATCACAGGAAAATAAACATAAACGTTTCCATATACTTTATGGCTCACAAATCCTTTCTTTTCCAGTACCCTGACAACAGTGGAAACTGTATTCCGTGCAGGTTTGGGATCTTCGAAGCGGTCACGTATATCCCTGATCACTCCTTCACCCATATCCCACAATATCTGCATAATCTCTTCCTCGGCCCGTGTAAGTTTCATATTATATAAAGGTATGATATGTTATTAATTCATTGCATTTCTACTGCGTTGAAGCATTACTGCATTGCAAATATATGACTAGTTTTATAGTCATGCAAATATTTTTGACTAAAAATGACTATGTTTTTAGTCATTTTTGTAATTGCCTGATCTAAAAATTCTTGCCATCCTGGTTTTTGGATTAACCCTGAAGTATAAAAAATCCCTGACGATGAATTTTCCGGATTAATCCCGATTTTGGAAAAGATTCCTGCTGACGTGTTCCCCGGATTAACCCCGATTTTGGAAAAGATTCCTGCTGACGTGTTCCCCGGATTAACCCCGATTTTGGAAAAGATTCCTGACAACGAATTTCCAGAACTTCAGCAATTAGTTTATTTATTTTCGACGAATCAATAATTTTACCTAATTTGCAGATCAGAATCTAAAACTTATAAACCATGAAGAAACACAGTATTTACCTTTTTCCATTGACGCTTATTTTTTTCATCACACTTGCATCATGTGCAGAGAGCACCAATAAACTCACCAGTCAGGAAAAGAAAGACGGCTGGACACTACTCTTCAACGGCAAGGATTTTACCGGTTGGCGGCAGTATGGCGGAAGCGAAATGCCTGCTAACTGGATGATCGAGGACAATGCCATGAAAGTGTTTTTAGGTGAAGGCAGAAAAGACGGGCAGGGTGCAGGCGGTGACATAATCTATTCATCAAGGGAATTCAGGAATTTCGAACTCTCAATCGACTGGAAAACAGCTCCGGAGGGTAATTCAGGCATTTTCTACAATGTGAAGGAAATTCCCGGATCGGCAATTTACTCTGCATCACCCGAGATACAGATACTGGACAATGAAAATGCAAGCGACAACAAGATTGACAGTCACCTGGCAGGATCACTCTATGACATGCTGCCTGCCATACCACAAAACGCCAGACCCGCGGGCGAATGGAATACCATTGTCATTCGTGTTAAGGACGGCAGGGTTACACATAGCCAGAACGGAGAGAAAGTGGTTGAATACGAACTCTGGACTCCCGAATGGGACGAAATGGTCGAAAACAGCAAATTCAGAGATTTCCCCGGATTCACTGCCGGAATTCCACGGGAAGGCTATATCGGGCTTCAGGACCATGGTTACACCATATGGTTCAGAAACATCAAGATCAGGGAACTGTAAACGGTTTTTAAAGCGGGGATGATATTACTCATAGGAACCCGTCTGACTGAGCCCGGATAAAATAATATTCCAAATATTATCCCGTTTAACGGGACACATCAAAAACCTAATAAACATATGAAAAGAAAAATTACATGGCTGGCAGGCGCAATACTATTTGCTCTTGCTTCCTTCATGACCGATTCAACGGCGCAACAGCTGACAGATTACAACTACAGGGGATCACTTGATGCTCTCGGCAATGCTGTCACCAACGACGTTCAGTTCAACGGTTATACAAACCACTGGTGGAATGATTACAAAAAATGGTACAGATACGGAAGTCTTTATAAAATAGCTATTCCCGACGTTGAAAAGAAAATTATCCAGAGCAGGATTGACATGGCTGAAGACATGGGCCTTCCGGGTCTGTGGATGCAGGAAGGATTCCTGACAGGCTGGCTTGAGGGACAATGCACTCTGCTCGACAATCCGTCCCCGGCTGAGCTCTCCGGTGCTGCCTCGAAAGGCAACGTCCTGGTAATCACCTCACCTTCATCGGAAACGGGGAAAATCCTTCACTCAAAATATACCGGAAATGAAAAATGGAAACAGATACTGAAAAGTTACCAGTTCAATGATCCTTTTCTGACAGTTGTCGACGCATTCATACTCGAAAACGGTAACAGGAAGATATTCGTGATCTCTTCCGGCAATCATGCGTCGGCCATGAAAGTAAAAGACCTGATGGAAAATGTAAAAACAGTTCTTTCTAAATATGATTTGCATAAGGGATGGTTTGCCACTGAAACCCTCCTGAAATCGGTAACCTGCACACCCGGCCATCCTCTTGAAATAATCGGCAGGGGAATGAACGAGGGCAACTCCTGGTTTGTCTTCAACGGATATATGGATTTTTTCCTGAAGGATGAACTGGATGACTGGCTCTCAAGAACAAAACAGCCGGTAGTAGCAGATGTCGGCTTCTCTCCCGTTTTCGGACTCGATAATTATGACGGGCTCCAGGTACAGGACATGCCGGACAAGCAGTCATGGATAGATTTTGCACATTCCAGGAACGGCTATGTCTTCCGCCCCGTCTGGGATCCTGCAAGCGATCCGTATAATTATGACGGCTACATAGCCACAGCCGGCAACAAACTGCAGATAGACAGTGAAAACGTTCCGTTTATAGTTAACACAGGCGGACTGCTGAATAATCTTGTCCCGTCAATGATACTGTTCATTGACAAAGGGGAGAAACTTAGCAAAAAACAGTTGTTCGATGCCATCATGGCACGCAGGGAGGTTGGCATAACACAGGAAGGTATCGTGATGGGTCCTGCAGGATTCAGAACTGCAATGCAGATGCTGTTCCTCGACAGACTGTACCTGGAAAATTATTTCGGTGACCGTATTGACCTGGATGCCGTAATGGAGGGTTACACTCTCAGTTTCAGCATCACCAATACATATGATCAGCCCGTGACCGGAACATGGGATGTTCAGCTTCCCGAAGGAATACTTTCAGATGACTCAAAGGGAGCATCAGTCACAATCCCTGCAAGGGGCAGTACTACAGTCCGCCTGAATATCAGGCCCGATGCCCGGGGAATGGATGATGCCAATCCCATTGTGGCCGGTTTCAAATGGGGCGAAAACGAAAAATATACCATGTGCGTCATGGAAATGCCGCCTGCCATCTCCGTCCACAAAATCATTTACGGACATGCACCCCTGGTGTCATTTCCCGTAAGCATTCATAACTTCACCACTGAAACCAGGTATCCGGTAACTGTAAAAGTGACTGACAGCAAAAGACCAACAAAGCCTGTCTTCACCTCAACACAGTACGGAACAAATCCCACGGGAAGCTATGCCGATCTCAAATTTGATCTTAAAGTGCCGGCCGGAAACTATGAAGTGGAAGTGACAGCCCTGGGAATAAAAACATACAGTCAGCTCGGCGTGGGAAAGGCTTCAGGAAAAGTTTATGCCTATGCCACTGACCTGAACAATGACGGGACAGACGAATTCAGGCTGGAAAACGACAGTGTAAGGATTACTCTTCTGGCAACAGGGGCAAGAGTGATTGAATATGTCGTCAAGAGCCGTAATGACAATGTCCTCTTTAAGTTATGGCCGGAAAAATCCGGGGATGACAAACGTCCGAACCGCATGTGGGGATATTATCCCTATGGAGGCTTCGAGGATTTCCTTGGCCAGGCAAGTATGGAAACCCATAAGGTCTACGATGCCGAACTTGTCAAAAGCGAAGGTGATTATGTACAGGTGAAAATGAGTGCCGATTACTATGGAAACAAGCTTGAAAAGATTTTTACCCTTTATGGCAATTCTCCCCTTCTTGAAGTACGATATGCCATAAAATTCATTAATCCCGAAGCCAATGTCATCGGTCCCCAGCCTATCCTGGAACTGGGCAAATCGCACTGGACCGAAGATGTGTTCATAACTCCCACGATAGGAGGTCATGAGGAATTCCGGATGAGACCGGAAGATTATTACGGAAGGGCAATAATGATTGAGGAAGGCTGGAACGCCGGATATGACACAAAGGAAGATATAGCATTCATTGGTGCATTTCCCGTTGAACAGCCGATTTTCCTCCATATGTGGATGAATCATCCCCGCAACAGTGATGCTCATCATTACTATGTTGAATTTCAGCCATGGACACCCATATACCAGAAGAACACCATGTACTTTACATATTATCTGTGGGCTTCGGGAGGCAAATGGGAATCAGCCCTGAAGGAAATGAGAAACAGAAACCTGATATCAGTACGTAAAAAATAAAACCAACAGAAAATGAAGTCATCAGAAAAAACAGCAATTGCATTACTATTCGCTTTCCTTTTGATCTTTCCCCTGACGGCACAAAGAGCAAAACAAAGTGAGACTCTGCAGATAAAGAATATTGAACTATTATATCCAAGTCCGGGTGTTCCTTATTATCATCTTAAGGCAGACCTGGAACTGCCCCGTTCCTCAATGATAGAGGTTGAAGCCGAAGTCAACGGCAAGGTTCTCCGTTATCTGAACCTTCACAAGGCAGGAGAGGAAGAAGATCCTTCCCTGCCGGCCATGACACACCGCCCGCCTTCGGGCGCAGGCCTTTCCCAGGATAACACCCTGTACAGGGATATGAGCGTTATCGGCTGGGTCAAATGGCAGCCCGGACAGTCTTACCAGATAAGACTCAGGATCAGGATGAAGGATAATATCCAGGCTTCCCAGAAGGACCAGATCATTACGGCAGTAAGGACACTTACTGCTCCTGAAAAAGTGAAAGCATTCGATCCTGCATGGAAAAGCTATAAATCAGTCGTGCTGACTGAAACCGCGGGAATAGACAGGAAAGCTGAACCTGTGGAAGTTCTTCTCGCATTCTATCCCGATGAGGCAAATGATATCAAGAGGGATATAAGGGTGGTTGCAGTTGATCCGGTAAGCTATGAGCTGACAGAAGTCACGTCACAGGTTTATGATATCCAACAACATCTGGAGGAGGATGACCTTGCCCCGGATGAAGACGGAAGACCAACAAGAGATGTTCCTGTCTGGTTCCCGACAGTATCCGCAAGAGTTGCCTTCCTTGCAGACGTGCCGGCCCGCTCCAGCCGTATATTCCATATTTATTACAACAACCCGGATGCCCTGGCTAAGGTGTACATGTCAGACCTGACAGTTCAGGGCGAAGGTCCCGGACTTCAGATCGAGAATAAGCAGCTGTCGGTTGTTCTTCATCCCAAATCGGGACACCTCGACCAGATGACACTTAAAAACAAATCCGGATTCCCGCTCTACCATCGCAAGGAAACAAACGGAGCCATTCACTGGAATCCTGAAATCTATACACCTCCGAGACCATGGACACATACATCCGACTGGGATCCGCCACAGAACATAAGTTCATACTCCGGCCCGGTAAAAGCAGAAGCTTCAGTATGGGGCAACCTTCGCGAAATACCCGAAGTGGATGCTTCGGTCAGATATGAGTTTTATCCCGGGAAACCCTATTTCATCAGTTCAACAGTGATGAGAATAAATGAAACAATGCACTGCAACGCACTCCGCAACGGTGAAATAGTGATTAAAAGGGAACTGATAACCCATGCCGCATGGTATGATGTTATCAGGGATAAAGTAATAATATATGATGTGACGAAGATGCCGGATCTCACGGACCTCTTCATGGAAGCAGACGTTCCGTGGATCACTTTCTATAATGTGGAGGAGGGTGTGGGCTTTGCAGGTATACAGCTTGACTATTCAAATTCCGGACTGGAGAATCCGACAAGGCTGCTCAATCCCTTCTTTTATATAACAGGAGGCCCCTGGATATACTGGGCCAGGGCATTATCCCTGCCCTTCCTTTCATCGAACATGCAACAGATGGTGCCAGCCATGAAAGGAAACATTTTTTCAGAAAAATGGGCTTACCTGATGTATGAAACGGCAAAGGGTTCAGAACCCTGGGCTCCTGTTCTTGAACATATGAAAGCCCTGACCAGTCCCCTGCGCATTCAGCTTGTGGAAGAAGTGGATGACAGGGTTTCAAAAACCGTAACAGAACTCTATGTAGGAGAAGGAAAAACCGGATGGGAAGGGCGTGATACCGGAAGGCACTGAAAACTGACGGAACAGATCAAAAAAGAAATACTTAACAATCCAGTGCCAATCACATGACATTCACAAGACGTAGTTTCATCAAAACAACCGGGGCAGGACTGATTGCTGCCGGAGTCCCTGTGCTTGCAGCAGATTCAGTCAGTCTCCCTGCTCCTGAGACAAAGTATCCTTTCAGACTGGCCATTGCCGGTTTTACTTTTGCAAAATTCAATCTCGACCAGACACTGGAGATGATGAAAAAAGTAAACGTGGGTTTACTTGGAGTAAAAGATTTTCATCTTCCGCTCGACAGCTCACAGGAAGTGATCAACCGGACACTGGAAAAGATGAAATCCTTCGGCGTTGAACCCTACGGAGTGGGTCCCATCTACATGAAAAGCGAAGAAGCCGTTGATCAGGCTTTTGCCTATGCAAAGCGGGTCGGGACAAACACTCTTGTGGGAGTACCTGATATCCATCTTCTTCCATATGTGGAGAAGAAGGTGAGGGAATATAACATTCGCCTGGCCATCCATAATCACGGACCGGATCTTGAGCTCTACCCGGGAGCCATTGATGTATGGAAGGAGGTCAGGAATCTTGACCCGCGCATGGGATTCTGTCATGATATTGCACATTCGGTCAGACTGGGGCAGGATCCTTTTCAGGATTTCCTGAATTACAAAGAAAGGATTTTTGATTTTCATATCTGGGATGTGGATAAGCCGGAAAAAGCCGGCTGGTGTGTTGAATCCGGACGTGGGATAATTGATTTCCCGCGCTTCTTCAGAATGCTCCGTGAACACAACTACACCGGAACATGCAGCCTGGAATATGCAAAAGACATGGATGATCCGCTGGCAGGAATAGCCGAATCAATCGGTTATTTCCGGGGTGTGCTTGACGCCATTGGCTAAGCACCGCTGTAACAACCATGTAATGAATTTACATACAAGAGTGTGACTATTAAATTATTGACAGATGAGAACTGCAAAACTGTTTATTTTAATACTGGGATCTGTTATCCTGAATCATGGCTGTACAACTGAAAACCGGATGATCAGGGAACCTGTCGATTATGTGAATCCTTATATCGGAAACATAAGTCACCTGCTGGTTCCTACCTATCCGACGGTTCATCTGCCAAACAGTATGCTCAGGGTATATCCCGAAAGAACTGATTATACAACTTTGAAACTGCGGGGACTACCCCTGGTGGTGACCAGTCACAGGGGCCGTTCGGCTTTCAGTCTCAGTCCTTTTCAGGGAGAATTGGACAATGCCGGTCCGGTTATCAACTATACCTGGGATCACGAGAAAATAAGTCCGTATTCATATTCCGTTGTTCTTGATGAGCAGAATATCGGGGTAAGGTTGGGTGTTTCACAACAGTCGGCACTTTATGAGTTTACTTTCTCAAAGGACGATAAAAGCAATATCATACTGAATTCAGGGAACGGGGAAATGAAGTGGGACGGAAAGGCTGTTTCCGGATACCAGAATATTGATAACCGGACAAAAGTCTTTCTTTATCTTGAATCTGACATAAAACCCTCTTCCGCGGGTGTCCTGAAAGAGGGACAGGTTGATGAATCACTCACAGAAGCCGCCGGAAGGAATGCAGCCATTCTTCTCAGTTTCCCTGACCGGACCGGGACACTTAAAATACGATATGGTATTTCTTTTATTGATGCTGATCAGGCAAAGAAAAACCTTGAACGTGAGATAAAAGATTTCGATATCGGCAGGATCCATTCCGAAGGCCGCAGAATATGGAATGAGACTCTTGACAGGATCAGGGTTACGGGCGGGTCGGAAGATGACAGGACAGTTTTTTATACATCCATTTACCGTACTTATGAACGACCGGTGAATATAACCGAGGACGGCAGGTATTTCAGCGCTTTTGATGGTAAAATTCATGATTCCGAAGGTGTTCCGTTTTATACGGATGACTGGATATGGGATACCTACAGGGCAACCCATCCCCTGAGGATACTGACGGAACCTCTGCTTGAGACCAATATTATCAGATCATTTCTCAGAATGACTGAGCAGATGGAAAATCCCTGGATGCCCACCTTCCCCGGAATAACCGGTGACAGCCGGAGTATGAATTCCAATCATGGTGTGGCAACAGTCATTGATGCATACAGAAAAGGACTGACGGATTTTGATCTGGAACAGGCATATGAAGTCTGCAGGAGAGCAATCACGGAAAAAACCCTTGCTCCCTGGTCAGGCAAACCTGCCGGCAGACTCGATGAGTTTTACAAAGAACATGGTTATATTCCTGCTCTGGCTGAAAATGAAAAGGAAACAATACCGGAAATTCATTCTTTTGAGAAAAGACAGGCAGTAGCTGTTACACTTGGTACTGCCTATGACCAGTGGTGTCTGGCACAGATTGCAAAAGAGCTGGGAAAAACAGATGATTACCGGTATTTCCTTGAATGTTCCTATAATTACCGCAGACTTTTCAATGCAGAAACTGACTTTTTTCATCCGAAAGACAGCAGGGGTAATTTTATTACGCCCTTTGACTATAAGTTTTCAGGCGGCATGGGCGCCCGTGACTATTATGATGAAAACAATGCTTACACATACAGATGGGATGTACAGCATAATATTGCCGATCTGATAAGCCTGATGGGAGGTAATGAAAAGTTTGTCATGAGACTTGATGAGACTTTCAATGAACCTCTTGGTAAAAGCAAGTATGCATTTTATGCCCAGCTGCCTGATCAGACCGGTAACGTGGGCCAGTTCTCAATGGCAAATGAACCTTCTCTCCATATTCCCTATCTGTATAATTATGCAGGCCAGCCATGGCGTACGCAGAAACTGATAAGGACACTGCTTTTTGAATGGTTCCGCAACGATCTGATGGGGATTCCCGGCGATGAGGACGGAGGCGGAACAACTGCATTTGTAGTGTTTTCAAAGCTTGGCTTCTACCCGGTCACCCCGGGATCTCCGACATATAATATCGGCAGCCCGGTATTTACTGAGTCAGTGATGGATCTTGGAAACGGAAAGGAATTTAAAATCGTGGCAGTCAACTGTTCAGAAGAAAATAAATATATTCAGTCGGCCAGGCTTAATGGCAAGGAGTGGAACAAACCCTGGTTCAGTCATGATGATATCAGGGATGGTGCAACACTCGAACTTGTAATGGGTCCGGCTCCTGAACGCCAATGGGGAAGTGGTCCGGATTCAGCTCCGCCCTCTGCCGAAAAAATTGAATAAATATTGTTATTTTGAATGAACAGACCCAGCAGGCTTTTCAGAAGGGTAGAGCCATCCTGTTCCCGGGCTTCTCATTTGTGGGGCGTACTGGATTCGAACCAGTGACCTCTTGCCTGTCAAGCAAGCGTTCTGAACCAACTGAACTAACGTCCCTTTTTCACATTGGCTTCGGATTCCGGCTGTTTACACTGTTAACAGGTCTTCTGAATTTCCGGGCACCCGCAGGTTCCATCTGTTAACAAGTCTGCCGTATTTCCGGGCACCCGCTGGTTCCATCTGTTAACAAGTCTGCCGTATTTCCGGGCACCCGCTGGTTCCGTCTGTTAACAAGTCTGCTGTATTTCCGGTCAACCGGGGAACCCCCTGCCAGCTGCAAAAATAGTAAATGCTTATGAAAAATCAAATCCAGACACATAGGCAGGGGCATCATAGAATTTTTCCTGCTCTTCCGCGGTCAGATTGACAAATTTTACATAAACGAGTCCCGGCTTGGCATTGAGCATCCTGTTAAGGGCTCCCAGCCTTCCTGAGGTCCGCATTGTGTCATACAACTCACTCCGGTCGTCGAGCCACATCAGTCCGGTGTGAAAGCCTTCCGATGCACAGACAGATTCAAGAAGGGTATAAAGAAGGGATTCCTTCCCTTTTTTGCAGTAAATGGCATCAAACACCAGGAAATGAAAAATACCCGGACTGAACAGGCGGCGGAACAAGGGTATGAGAGGAAGAACTTTCATCATCACCCAGCCCCATATACCGGGAATATTATATATTTCGTTGGAGGCCGGAAAAGCATTTACACCGGCAACTATCTCATCTCCTTCCTTCAAAACATAATACCTGTTGCCGTAAAAAGCATAATCCGCAGTAAAAAGAGAATAATCACGGTAATAATCCCTGAGCAATTCATGCATTTCCGGTATCTCATTCTCCCGTATCAGTGATACCCGCCTGTCAGGCCGGGGGCTGAACCTGCTGAAAGCAACTGTAAGGAATGATCTGATATACTCGAAACCCGCCTTGTGGACGAGGTCTTTTGCCCTCTCATTCACACTTTCAAGAAAAGCATACAAAATATGCCTGTCTTTTTCAAAAACATCAGGCAATCCGAGCAGATGGGGCTTCCCAAAAATCTCAAGTGTCCTGGTTTTAAAAGAATCGAAAGGTTCCGGTCTTATCTCCCTGACCTGTCTTCTTCTCCTGCTCCTGGTATCCGACTGTAACAGTGAAAGAAAAGCCAGATACTTGATGAAAGTGGAAGGATATTTAAGATCATCCTGTCCTGAAATACGGTAGCAGGCTCCGGCCGTTGCCGTAATCTTATTCTTTTTATAGAGGGATATGAACCTGATCCGGTCCTTATAGGCAGCTATCCGTTCAGAAATATCCTGAAAGGTAAACCTCATACCTCCTTCCGACCCCTGGACAGCCCGGCTGAGAATGTTGATAATGCCTTCATCAGCACTGTCTGTAACCCTTATTTCAAGTCCGTGAAAATCAAAAATCGTTTTTTCAGTCATAATCTGTTTTCTGATCCTTATTAATTCAAAAATCCGGATTCAAAACCAATTTATCGGTTTAGACCTGAATCTCCATTGTATCAGTTTAACCGAATCAGCGAATCCAAAGCCACTGGAATTTTATTTCTTCCCTGTCCTGCGGATTTATCTCCATCTCAATGTTATAGTAACCGGAATTATCAAAATTTATTATCCCGGCACGGCGCGACCTGAACTCATCGATAACCCAGTCAGAATCAGGTTCGGCAACCGTTTTGCCGCTTGATGACACTTTATGGGAAATTGTTTCCCGGGCAGCCCTTATCCGGATAGTGCCTTTGTCCGTTCCACCCTGGTAACTGTAAGATATATCAAATGTTTTCGGTCCCGGCCTGTCAATATATATTTTCCACTTCAGGGCAACGGGCTCTTCTATGGCAGCATAGGCAGGAACAGTGCCCCTGCGTTGTTTATTCACGGTTTTCAGGGCAATACCGTAATTATCAATATTCCACGGGGTAAGGGAATATCCACCATCCATGTTTTTGGCAACCAGACCTTCATGAATCATGGGTTTCCCGTCATATTCAAGCACAACGACAGATACATAGGGATCAGGTGCGGATCCCGGCAGGGTGATGGTCGCTGAAGCCCCGTCATGCACATATTTAAGTGATTTCTTCTGTTTATCGGCCAGAAGGTATACTCTTGAAGGTTTTGATGTTACCCCGCTGAAACACAATTTATTGTCAAGCGGATAGCTGAACAGGTGAAGATACAGTCTTGTACCGCCTGCCCTTTCCCTGCAGGTAATCCTGCCCCAGTCGTGGTAGTCCACCGGAAGTTCAAATGCCTTACAGCCATAAACGGATTCACCATTTGTTTCCATCCATTTCCCCATTTCACGAAGGCGTACCTCAATCTCATAAGGCACATCGCCATTTGCCCTCGGACCAATGTTTAAAAGATAATTTCCGTTAAGGCTTACGTTATTGATCAGTGATTGTAGCAGTGATGTCGTTGATTTCCACTCGGTATCCCGCCGGTGGAAACCCCAGGAATGAGACACTGTGGCAGGGGATTGCCACGGGAAATCCTGCAGCTGGCTTCCAATCTGATTATCCCCCATTTCATGAATATCCACATCACTGTCTTCCTTTACCGAAAGACCCAAACGGGAATTAATAAGACATTGCGGCTGCAGTTCGCGAATAAGGCTTTTAAGCTGCATGAGCTGTTCACGGCTGACCACGGTCCTGGAATGATGGATCCACATGTCGAACCAGATAAGATCGATGGGACCGTAATTCGTCAGCAGTTCCCGCATCTGGGGAATGACCTTGTTCTGCCAGTAGAGATCATAGTCTTCGGGCCTGATTCCCGTTATCTCCATCCTGTGATTCCAGCCATACTCATGCTCCCAGTCAATCCAGTGCGAATAATAAAGGCCGAGCCTCAGGCCGTGCTTATGACAGGCCTCAGCCAGTTCCCCCAGTATATCGCGGGAGGGATTTGTATGCCGGGCAACATTATAAAGGCTTGCCCTGCTGTCCCACAGTGCAAATCCGTCATGATGCTTGGCAGTGAGAACCACGTATTTCATACCTGCTTCCTTTGCAAGAAGGACCCATTTCTCCGGATCAATCTCATCCCATTTAAACCGGTCGGCAAGAGCCAGGTATTCTTCCCCGTCAATACTGTTTCTGTACTGAATCCACTCAGCGTAGTTATTGTCATTTCTCAGGATTTCCCCTTTCCAGACTCCTTCGGCTCCGCTGTATAGTCCCCAGTGAATAAACATACCATAGCGGGCTTCAACAAACCATCCGGCTCTTTCGTTTACAAATGACTGACCATTAAGCAGTACAAACGATGAGAAAAAAATGAAAAATACTGTCACTGTCCTTAACGAAGAATTTGCTTTCATAATTGCCTTCATTGCTTAAACTGAATATCCGTATAACTATCATGGATCTGCTGAGCCCGGTAAATCAATTCGTCCAGCAGCTCAATCTCTCTTCATTTATAAACTGTTGTTTTTGAATCCAGGCTTCCAAATACTTTCTGAAGCAGGGGAGTGACCCTTGCACCAACTTCCTTTCTTATTTTAAATTCCTCATTTTCAACTTTCATAAACATTCCGGAAAGAGCTTTCCCCGTAAGAAAATCATCCAGATCAGTATTTACAGGATTCAGTCCGGCAAGTTTCCCGGCAACTGAGTTTGCGATGGAATTCCATTTTGAAGTAAGGCTGTTCCATGATTCCTTTGTTGATATGTTTCCGACTATCTTCTTTTCCGTGGATGCCTGTATCTTCGGTTTATAAAGAGCATACAGTTCATCGAAAGTAGTGCTTTTCAGATAATTTGTCGCGGCATTGTCAGCTCCGTTCAGAATGCCGAAGGCATCCCTGACCGTCATTTGCCTGATGCTGTTAACAAATACGGGGGCCACCTCCCTTGCAGCATCCTCGGCAGCCCGGTTGATCCTCAGTATGACATCCTCTACCAGCTTGTCCCCGCCGGGAATCCTTGAAATGTTTTCAACTATCACTCTTGCCTCATCCGGAAGAAGGATTTTTACCAGCTCATCCCTGTAGTATCCGTCCGTTTTTGAAAGCAGGCCGGCAGCATTTACCGCCCCGGTGGAGAGAGCCTCCCTGAGTCCGTTAACAACCTCGGTTTCAGTGAGGGGGACATTTACTGTGGTCTGAAGAACTTTAGTAAGTTCTGCACATGATGTCAGAAAAAATAATGATGTCAGAAAAAATAAAACCCTTGTCTTCATTTGCAGATAAATTGAAATTCCCTGCAATATACAAAATATCAGAAATGCTTTTATCAGACATTTTCCTCTCCTGTATCATTCTCCCTGAGAAACAGCCTGCCCGGCGCCCGAAAGGCCGGAATGTCCTGACAGGAAACAGCCTTTCGGCACCCATAGGGCCGGAATGTCCTGACAGGAAACAGCCTGCCGGCACCCATAGGGCCGGAATGTCCTGACAGGAAACAGCCTGCCGGCACCCATAGGGCCGGTATGTCCTGATCAGGCAGTCGCTTTCATCAGGCTTTCTGCAATGATCAGATCTTCAGGAGTGGTTATTTTGATATTTTCCCTGTTGCCTTCAACAAGATTTATTCTTTCCCCGGTCCTTTCCAGTACCATTGCATCATCGGTGAATTCCGGCCGGTAATCCTGAAGAAAAGCTTTTTTTATCAGATCCGTATGAAACACCTGGGGTGTCTGTACAAGTCTTATTCCTGTCCTTTCCAGCGGTTTATTCCAGTCGCCGGAAATCATCCTGAGTGAATCCGAAGGAGATATCACCGGAATGGCATTGCCGAGTCTTGCTGCAGTTTCAAAACATCTGACGATAGTATCAATGCTGACAAGGGGCCTTACTCCGTCGTGAACGGCAACAAGTCCGGCTCCGGTAATTAACTCCAGTCCGTTCCTCACCGAGTGAAAGCGTGTAACTCCGCCCCCTGCAATTTTATGAGGAATGGAGAATGAATATTTTTCCCGGAGCTCATTCCAGTATCCCATAAGGCTTTCAGGCAGTACGACAATTATTTCAATGGAATTGTCAAACAGTCTGAATTTCTCGATTGTATGCATCAACACAGGCTTCCCGGCAATTTCAATGAACTGCTTCGGTATGTCGCTTTTCATCCTCTCACCGGATCCTCCTGCAACAACAATGGCATAACTCGTCATGGGACAAAAGGATAATACATTAACTCCTGCTGTTCTGTCTTTATTCCTCCCGGCAAGATTCAGGGGAGATACTGGCTGATGTGGAAAGATTCAGTCTTTCGTATACAGAAATCTCCTAATGCTCCTTTTAGGTGTTTTGACAAATTCCTCGTGATGGAGTCTGAATTTGTTGACAGCCATATAATCGGGAAGCCGTTCATTAACCCCTTTTCTGATCTTTTCCAGTATCTCCGGCAGCTGATCATCCTGGATATTATCTCTTTTCAGCATTTCAGAATCCGGGAAAATAAGTCCGATCAGTTTGTTATCTTCTTCTATTACAAGTGATTCAGCTATATAATCCATGTTGTTAATGACAGCTTCTATCTCTTCGGGGAAGATATTCTTTCCGGATGATCCGAGAAGCATCGTTTTACTTCTTCCCTTAATAAAAATATTCCTGTCCCTGTCCATCAGTCCGAGATCGCCGGTATGCATCCAGCCTTTTTCATCGATTACCTCTCCGGTGGCCTTCTCATTTTTGTAATAACCGAGCATGACATTTTCGCCGCGGAGAATTATTTCACCCATTATTTTCTGCGGATCGGGTGAATCAATTGTCACTTCGAGAGTATCAACCGGTCTTCCCGATGCTCCGGGTTTCGTGGTATCGTGGGATGCATAACTGATCAACGGACCACATTCGGTCATGCCGTATCCCACAGTGAATCTCAATCCTATCTTCTTGAAAAAATGTTCCGCTTCTGGATTGAAGGCTGCTCCTCCAATAACAATTTCATGAAACCTTCCGCCGAATGATTCCTCAAGCGTTTCCCTGATTTTCTTGTGAAGTATCTTTTTGATTCCCGGTATGGCAAGAAGGACTTTCATATGCGGTTTGCTGATCACCGGAAGAATCTGTTTCTTGAAAATCTTCTCAATGACCAGGGGTACAGAAATAATTAGCCTGGGTCGTATGTCCTTGAATGCCTGAATGATCACATGTGGCGAAGGTGTTTTTGAAAGTATTGTTATATGACATCCGTAGGTAAAGGGAAAAAGAAATTCAAAAGCACAGCCGTATGTATGTGCCAGGGGAAGGAATGAGACCAGCGAATCCCCGGGTTTAAGCGGCATGTTATTCTGGGCAAACCTGACATTGGCTGCAAGACTGTTATGGGACAGCATGACTCCTTTTGAAAAACCGGTTGTTCCTCCCGTATAGCTGATGACAGCAAGCTTATCATTGCTGACCCCGGAAAAATGGATATCAGCAGGCTTAAGGTCCGGATATTCCTTGTTGAATTTATCCTCAACCGCCTCGTATACATCGTTTATAGTCTTGTCGGCCGATTTTATCATTTTGAGAGTATCAACCGATACCGAAGCTTGTATTGCAGGAATTTTTGAAGAATCGATCGTTTCAAAAATCTTGTCATCCACAAACAGTATCTTTGAATCTGAATGATTTATAAGATTCATCAGATCATCCGGCTTAAAGTCGGGAAGTATTGGTACAATCACGGCGCCATAGGTGACGGTTGCAAGATAGATCATACACCAGTTCGCGGAATTTCTTCCTGCAAGTGCTATCTTATCACCCTCCCCGATGCCCGAATCCCTGAAAAAAATATGGAGTTTAAGGATATGTTCCGCTATCTGCCGGTAGGTATATTCCTTTTCCTTATAATTTGACAAAGCTTCAATTTCCCAGTTCTGCCTTATACTTTCTTCAATATAGCCTATGAGGCGTTCTTTTATCATGTTATCAGATTTTAGTTAACTATTTTTTCATTATCCCTAATATAAGAGGAAAAAAATATTAATTGCCGGTTTATACAAAATACATTACAAGAATGGCCAGCATGGAAATAACATTCACAACCGTGAAAAAATAATTGTATTTCTCTCGTTTTTTGCTGAAAGTGCCCAGTTTACGTGCAAATATTCCGATATTCGGGGCAAACAGTACAATCAGAAAAGCAAAAAACTCAACTCCGTGGAACACTGTTCCGAGTCCGCCTTTCACCAGTGAGGCCAGATACACAATTATCAGCAGTACTGAAAGGTATACCAAATAGCTGATCTTAAGGAGAAGTGTTGAAACCAGTCTGCGCTTATGAAGCTGATGGGGTTTCAGATAAGCATATGCCAGTGCAAAAATTATCACGATAAAGACTGCACCCAGTATGTAATTCAATATATCCTTAAAATTAGCCACGTCAGCAGTAATTACTTTCATGTTCATGCTTCAAGCTCTGACCATACCAGTGAACTTGCACCAAGAACGGCGGCATTCTGTGTGCTGAGTCCGGAAGCAAGCAGTTTCACTTTCCCTTTGTAAATACTCAGCAGGTTTTCTTCCATATATTCCTTTGCAGGTTCAAATATAAGATCTTCTGCCAGGGCCAGGCCCCCGAACAGGAATATTGCCTCCGGATTTGTATGT
The DNA here is from genome assembly GCA_964522415.1 of uncultured Rikenellaceae bacterium. GTDB lineage: Bacteria > Bacteroidota > Bacteroidia > Bacteroidales > VadinHA17 > LD21. The sequence continues at coordinate 46,384 of CAZFVQ010000015.1, forward strand.
GCCACCACATCGGCCAGTTTGAAGCCAAGCATTCTTCCCGTATGCAGGAATGCCCTGAGAGCAAGCGGATCTCCCCGCAATGCCGCATCATGAATTATCTTGGCATCAAGCTCTTCAAAGCTGTATTTCCTCAGTTCACTGGGCTGAATACTGTCAGCCATGATCTTAAGCAGAGACCTTTTTATTCCCGTTGCCGATACGTATGTCTCGAGACAACCTTTTCTTCCGCATCCGCAGTCACGGTTTGACGGACCGGGCCGGATTGCCGTATGACCTATTTCGCCGGCAAAGCCGGCATGGCCGTAAACGAGCTTTCCGTCAATTACAAATCCGCTTCCCAGCCCGGTCCCCAGAGTAATCACAACAAAATTCTTCATTCCCCTGGCTGCGCCATAAATCATTTCACCTACAGCGGCTGCATTTGCATCATTGGTCACTGTCACCGGCAGGCTGGTATGCCTGCGGAATTCGGCGGCAATCGGCACTATTCCCTTCCATGGCAGTCCGGCAGCATATTCAATGGTGCCGCAATTAATATTACCCATGGGTGCACCCACGCCGTATCCCTTTAATTCGACACCCTTACCGGCTTTGTTGATACAAAGCTGGATTTTTTCATGCAGGGCTGCTACAAACACCTCTATCTCATCATAATGAGAAGTTGTAACCCTGTCCTCAGCCAGAATATTTCCCTGCCGGTCAACCAATCCGAATATGGTATTGGTTCCCCCAATGTCAATACCTGCCGCTACTTCCTTTTTTGTCATTCAAGTAAGATAAGAATCCGTTGTTTTTCCGGATCATTCCGGCCGGAGGATTTCGCAACATGCGCTGTTCAGACCGGATGATCTCTGTAATGACTGTTACCCGGACCTTATTCAGGCAGGTATATATTACCTACTTTCCTGGCTCTTTGTGGTTTATCCAGATCCAGACCCAGTGCGACACCGGTTTCAACAAGAATATTCCAGCCGGCTGCCAGCTGCAGGTATTCTGCATATTCACCGCCGTCAGGTATTATGACTGTCGGGAAAATTGTCTGTTTTGCCGATATAGCCACAATATTTATTCCCACGCCTTTCACCAGACATTCATTGAATTGCTCCTGGTCTGCTTCAAAGGGGTCAACCCATATCAGAACTTCATTCTTATCCATCACCTCCTCAATTCCGTGAAGTGCAAAAGTCCCTTCAAGGAAATCAGATTTCTTCCTTATTATCTCATTGGCCTTAAGTCCAAGTTCACCGGCGACACCGTTTTCCCTGCCTGCAAAATATACAAAATCCGCATTTTTGATGATCTCGGTTATCTCATTTCTGACGGGAGAAGTGAGTACCTGTTCCAGTTTCCCGGCAAATTCTTCCAGTCCTTCCATCCCCCTGCCTTCCAGGTTCCTGAGGAGTGAATCATAGAACAGTGCCTGTTCCAGTACCGACTTTGTTGCAGCTACAGCCTTTTCCCTGCCACATGAGAGGACATGGGTATCGTGTACCAGTTCCTCAAGCTTGGTGTTCTTATTTGCTGTAAGGCCAAATATGGCATTATGATTCCCTGCCTTCAGATCGAGAATCAGTCTTATCACCTCCTTGGTCTGTCCGGAATTTGAGGACGCAAACACTGCCATGTCATCCAGTGCATATTCCCTGACCTGTGTGGATCCTTCGGTAAAGACAGGCATTCCGAATCCTCTTTTCAGCATGGCGGAAATTGCCCTTTTGGCGGGAAAGATCCGGCTGCTGCCCTCTCCGGTCAGCATCAGACCCTTTTTTGATTTTATTGAACCAACAAACCTTTCTGACACTTCCGGACTGAAAGATCTGACTATTCCGGGTGTTTCCAGCATTTCTGCCACAAGGGCAAACCTGCTGTATTTTTCTTCTTTTAAATTCATGTTATGATGATTAAAATGATCGTTGTTATAATTGTTTTACCAAAAATTCTGCCAGTTCTTCCTGTACCAGAGGATCTTTCTGAAAACCTCCTCCCAGGTGCTGCCAGTAAACTTCTGCATATTCCACTCCGGCCATTTTGCCGTAGTTCCTGTTACCTTCAAGCACATATCCGAAGAAATCATCAATCTTATGCATGTGCCTCATAAGATCAATCTGTGAAATATGATTCGACAGCATTTCCTTCTTTGCTTCAATAACGGAAGTTATATCGACCAGGAAATGCGGTGGATTAAGCTGTGCCCCAAGCGGATCGGACAATGTAAGCGGTGAGGAATGATACAGCAGGGGTGTAACTTCAAGTGGCTTTTCCTCTACCGGTACGGGATCAAGGGAAGCCACCATTGCTGCCGACTCTACTATATTGGCCGTTGTCCGGTGATCAGTGTGATAATCATTCGGAAGGTGAGTAAACACGATTCCGGCTCTTACCCTGCGCATCAGGGAAATAGTTTTCAGTCTCATCTCCTTTGAGTCGAAAAGGAAACCATCAACACCACCAAGTGTATAATATTCTGCATCAAGAACTGCTGCTGCTTTTTGGGCTTCCCCAAACCGTATCCTGGCTGTTTCCTCCATGTTGGTGTTGCAACCGCCCAGATCTCCCCCGGTCATGGTTGCTATTACAATCTTATATCCCTTGTCTTTCAGAAGTTTCAATACTCCGGCATTCCATGCTTCGGCATCATCCGGATGTGCATTGATGGAAAGAACGACTTTGTTGAATTTATTTGCCATAATATATATTTATTTAATTTTTACCATTTTCTTTTCAAGCCTCGTGAATTCAGGAAGGTCACCCACCAGAGGCCTGATATATTCCATGAATTCCTCCGACACATTATTTCTTTCTTCATTGAAATAATCCTCGGGCATGGGTTTGGCTGCAATAGCCACTTCCTTCAGCGGGACTTTCCCGAAACGGATCATATATGGCTCATCCGACATTCTGTTGATGCTCACCATGTATCCTGTTTCTCCCTTATTTGCCAGTTTGACTGCCTCTACACCGCAGAGATAGGCTTCCTCAAGATCCGTTTGAGAGGCTCTTACAAAATCACTCATTATCAGCGATTCGGTAATCTGGAATTCCCCGCGGTATCCGAATTTTTCAGTTATCATCCTGTGAAGATTAATAGCCACACTGGTACCTCCCATGGCTCCAAACTCTATATTATTGAATTTATCCTTTGTGTCCGAAGCACTGACAGGTGTACCGTCGGCATATTTCAGTCCTTCCCCGCAGACTACCGACACCCATCCGTAGTTTTTGATGCATTTCTCAACATCAGTCAGGAATTTTTCACGGTCAAAGACAAATTCCGGAGTATAGACCAGATGAGGCGCATCATCCTCTTCCCTGCGGGCCATGGCTGTTGCTGCAGCCAGCCATCCTGCATCCCTTCCGATAGTCTGATATATCAGGAATTTATCGACTCTCTGCATGTCCCTGGCAAGAATCCCGGACTGCATCACATTCAGAATATTTGTCCGGGCAGCCGAAGCATATCCCGGTGTATGATCAGTTCCGAACAAATCATTATCAACGGTCTTCGGAATCCCTATTCCCCTTAGTTCATAATTCTGATCGCGGCAATAAGCCTCTACCCTGTTGATGGTATCCATGGTATCATTGCCCCCGATCAGGAAAAAATAGCGTATGTTATATTTTTTAAGTACCGAGAGTATCGCGGGCAGATCCTCATCCTTCACCTTGTGTCTTGAAGATCCCAGCGCAGAAGAGGGAGTATTCCGCAGTCCCTTGATCACCGAGGGAGACTGTTTGCCCAGGTCATACATCACTTCCTTCATGAAACCTTCGATACCATAATGCATACCATAGATTTCACGGATATTGGTTGAAAGAGAACCGGCTTCAATGACTCCTGCCAGACTGGAATTGATAACCGAAGTCGGACCACCTGACTGTCCGATAATTGCGTTTCCTTTAAGCATATTTCTTATGTTTTTTTATTTGATGATTCACTTGAATTTCAGTAATCCGAAAAATTCCGGACGGTGATAATCGGGGTTGGGAGTATTTATCGGATTCCATGTCACATAATGCGGAACAGTCAGTTTATCCCCGCACTTATAGAAATTGGCTCTGAAAGTTTTTCCCTTCAGATCCCTGATTTCATGACGGAAAAATACTTCAAAAGGTATGGCTACGGTGATATTCCATGAAAAATTGCCGATACGCTCGCTCACGGGCTTGTCTCCAACCGAAGACTTTCTTCTGATCTTTGAAATTATTTCCGGATCCACGGTTCTGCTGTTCGATCTTTCAGTACCGTTTCCCAGCAAAATAGTGCCTATGCCGTTTATTTCAAAATTATAGTATATCCCGTCATCAGAGGGTGATACAAAGAATTCAACGCAGGAATCCTCATAAACACCCTGGTTTGAGCGGGTTTTTTCTGCCTTGAAATATTCTTCGGTGACATAAAACTTCAGAAGTATCTCATTATCGGTGTAGGCAATTGCAAAGCTCACATCCGGCTTGTAACTGAAATCGTTCCAGTTCAGTACATCAACTGCTTCCTTCTTTATGTTCCTGTCAAGACTAAGGGATATTTCATCCAGATCAGGACAGGCTGTGGAAAACTTCAGTTTCTCAACTTCAATCACTTTCATTTGCATCGGGTTTAAGTTCAAAATCACAAAGAACACAATATACAACAAAGATTGATACATATTTCCTTCGTTTTTAAAAGTTATGTGAGCATTTCATTCCAGACAAGAGCAGCTGCTCCGAGGACCGCAGCATTTTTTTCGGCTATGCCGGAAGGCAGGATTTTCACGGTTCCCCTGAAAATGGGCTGAACATTTTTCTCAACATATTTCCTTACGGGTTCAAAAAGCATTTCCCCTGCTTTCGCCAGTCCGCCAAAGAGGAACACTGCTTCGGGACTTGAAAATCCAATGGCATTATGAATGCCGAAAGCCAGTTTTTCAGCTGTGAAATCCAAAGCCCTGACAGCTACCGGATCATTTGCAGCAGCTGCTTCAGCTATTCTTTTCGAAGTGAGTTCAGATGGCTTTATATCCCTGAGAATACTTTGCTCCTTCATTTCACTCAGCAGAAGAAGGACAGTCCTGACCAGTCCGGAAGCCGAAGCATAGGTTTCATAACAGCCTTTCCGGCCGCAGCCGCATTCCCTGCCTCCGGGAACAATCGTCACATGTCCGAGTTCTCCTGCAAATCCAGTATGCCCGTATACCATCTGTCCGTTTATCATTATCCCGCTGCCAAGGCCGGTGCCAAGAGTCAGAACAATAAAATCCTTCATGTTTTTTGCCCCTCCGAAAATCATTTCGCCCATTGCCGCGGCATTGGCATCGTTGGTGACAATAACGGGAACATCTATTTCTGCCCTGATCAGATCACCAAGGGGAACTATGCCTTTCCAGGCAAGATTAGGGGCAAGCTCAATAGTGCCTTTGTAATAATTGGCATTGGGCGCACCTATTCCTATTCCCAGCAATTTATACCCTCCCGGTGACAACAGTTCATTGATGGCTGCAACCAGTGCAGAAACAAAATCATTTATCAAGGGATAACTGGCAGTATTCAGGCTTCCTTCAGCCAAAACCCCGCCTTCCCTGTCCACAAGGCCGTAAACAGTATTGGTTCCTCCAATATCCACGCCGGCTACAATTTCTTTCATCTGTCTGTAATTTAAATTTAATGGTCAGATTACCTGATTCTACCTTCTGGTTTTTGTACCTGCAGGAGCTTTTCTGATAGTTTTTACATTCTTTTCACTTATATCCCAGACAAACTCCAGAACCCAGTTTTCCTTTATTTCAATAGTCTGCAGCATGTATGAAACCGGTTCCGGCTGACGTCCTGCCTGAAAATCACCCGGAGTCCATTTACCGTCATTGTTGAGATCATAAATGACACGGACCTGGTAAAATCCTTTATCAAGCAGGGGAAATTCAACCCTGCCATCCTTCTCCATAAACATTTCCCTTACAATCTTTTCATCATCGGTAAGAAGCTGGATTATCCTGCTTCCTTCATGGTTGTTTACGTCAAGCACCAGTTTCCCGTATGATTCCTCATCTTTTACCGTGAATTTATAGGCTGACGAATCGGAATGTTCGCCGTAAATATTCCCGAAAGACTCGGAATCGGCTATAAAAATATAGTTTTTATTCATACCAAGTTTACCTTCCACGCTTATCCTGCAAGAATTTGTACTGTCAATGTTCATGCTGAAAGGTATTCTTTTCAGATCGCTTTCTTCCTGTTCATACAGCCTTATTCGTGATGTATCCGGCTCACGGAAGGGGGTCTGCGAATTAAAAACAAGCTGTTCTCCCGGCTTAAGGGAAGCAGAACTGATATTTGAGGTAAACCTGAAAGGTGTTGGTTTCATCCTGCCCCTGGCCGGTGTACGGGGAGCTATGAATCTCATCATTATCGTATCCTCCCTGAGAACATTGACCCCGGCACTGTCAGTAAAGGGATATTTTACGACCGTACTGATCACCGGCCGGTTGTAAAGTGCACTGTCTGCAATCCATACCCTGATGGAGTCACCCGCCCTGTTGCTTTCGGTAAAATATGAACCCGGTTCAGCTTCCGGTATGGAAAAATGAAATCCCAGAGTGTCCGGCGGAAGAGAAAGGGTATAACTCAGCCCGTAGGCTGCATTTCTTGATGAAGAAGTCAGATACCGGATTTTCTTTTCATGCTGAAAGAGAAAGAGCCTGTAATCTCCCTGTAAAACTATTGTATCAGCTGCTTTCGGATCTTTTGGCAGCGATCTGAGGGAATCCTGACTCACGGGAATCCAGTTTTTTTCGGGAGTAACAGATATTGCAGAATCCAGGAAAGCTATTTCCTCATCGGGAAGATTGAAATTCTTGCTGTTATCTGCATCCTTCAGGGCATAAATCCTGTATTCCCGGGCAGCTACATTATCTATCCTGAAATATCCGTCCTTATCCGCCACAGCTATATATGACGGGATTTCCTTCATGAATGCCGAATCCTCCTTTTGAATGTACAGAACAACGAGCGTTGCTTCAGGAGGATTGAGATCATCAGCTTTAAGAACATTCCCGGTAACGGAAAGGGAATCAATAAAGGGTCCGGTTGAAAAAACAAACTGAAAATTGTTTATGGCATTCCCCTCATTCAGATCCCGTACCGCATCCTGAAAATAAAAGGTGTATGTTGTACTGTCCCTCAGTTCTTCTTCATACCTGATAACAATATCCTTCCCCCTTATACTGATCTCAGGCGTCCTTTTCATGGGCGGCGACACCATGAATTTCTCATTTATTTTATCAAGTACCAGATATTCATCAAAAGAAATGACGATCCTGTTACCCCGGAAATTCCTTGCACCATTCTCCGGAATACTTTTCAGAACTACCGGGGGTTCAGTATCCCGGGGACCTCCCGTCGGAGAACTTATCTTGGCGCATCCTGCAGCCAGTATAAATCCGCTGACAACATACATGATATACCTGTATATGTTCGCTTTCTCCATCCGATTCGGATTTTTAAGGGTTTACAAACTTACATCAATTTTTTTTATCAATGTAATCAGCTCAGTAACTTTAAGCAGTAGCATTTCCCGGAATACAGGTCTCCTCCTTTGTTTTAGCCAGGGATTTCAAACTTTATCCTGCTTTAGGTATTCTCTATTTGCATATTTTATACCTTTGGATTTTATCTAATTTCTGAAAAATGCATTTTCTTGTTATCCCATGGGATGTTGATCCTGAGATTTTCAGGGTAGGATCTTTTGCAATAAGATGGTACGGCCTGTTGTTCGCCTCGGGTTTTTTATTCGGATATATAATAATGAACAGGATTTTCAAAAATGAAAATCTTCCCGAAGCTTCCCTTGACAGACTGACAATATACATGGCAGTCGGAGTAATCGCCGGAGCAAGACTTGGTCATTGCCTGTTCTATGAACCGGGTTATTACCTCTCCCATCCGGGCGAAATCCTGAAGATATGGCATGGCGGACTGGCAAGTCATGGTGCTGCCATAGGGATATTGATCGCGATATGGTTGTTTGTAAGGAAGGAAAAAAAGGATTATGCCTGGGCCCTCGATCGTATTGCCATTGTCGTTGCCCTGGCCGGCTTTTTTATAAGGATAGGCAACCTGATGAATTCCGAAATATATGGTGTCGAAACCACTCTTCCCTGGGGTTTTGTTTTCCTGAGAAACGGAGAGAACGCACCGAAGCATCCCACCCAGATCTATGAAGCCCTTGCCTACCTGCTGATATTCATTCTCCTTTACCGCCTTTACTGGAGAAAAAAAGGAGAACATTTCCAGGGCACGCTTATCAGTCTTGCCATGATACTGATTTTCACCGCAAGATTCTTTCTGGAATTCCTGAAGGAAGTCCAGGTGGATTTTGAACAGGGAATGGCATTGAATATGGGTCAGATCCTCAGCATTCCATTTGTCATTGCCGGTTCTGTCTGGCTCTGGTACAGCCTGAAAAACAAAAAGACCGCCGCAATAAAAAGGAAGAAATGAGTCCGGGCCTCTGTCAGAACTGTGACCCGGCAGAAACAGCTACTTTGCAAGTATTCCGTGAAACAGGACATCCAGGATGCCATTGAGCCTGTTTTCAATATCCATCTCCTTTCTCTTCCAGAAAAGTGGTACTTCCAGACCCTTGAGGGCAGTCTGGACAGCAAGTGCAGTAAATTCACTATTGGGTACATTGAAAACCTTTTTCCTGGCACCGTCATAGAGAATGAGTCTCAGAATTGCCAGTTCCTCACGGTCATACTTGACCCTCACACTCTCTATAAAATCAAAATGATCAAGATCCTTGTCAAAGATGGCATTATAATAATTGGATAGTTTTTCGAACGATTTCATTCTGACAAAAACATAGTTCCGAAGCTTTTCAATAGGTGAATCAACTGCTTTTATTGTTTTAGTCAGCTCATTTCTAAGCATATTGGCTTCATTCATTACCACTGCCTTGAATATTTCTTCCTTACCGCTGAAATAGTAATAAATGGAACTTTTGCCCATTTTAAGAGCCCGGGCAATCTCTTCCATTGAGGTTTTCTTAAATCCGTAACGACTGAAAATAGTGCCTGAGATCATAATGATCCGCTTTCTATATTCTTCTTTATCAACCATAAAACGTTCTTCAGAAGACTGATCGGTTCTTTTGACAAAAATACAATATAAAACTTCAACATTCAAATATTTCTACTATTCCGGTCGAAGTTTTGAATATGCTTTTATGGATGTATCCGGTGGAAAGGTTAAACGAATCGGTCAAAATGATTTTCGAATATCTTTTTTATTTTTATAAATTTGATCGTTGAACGCGACTTGTTTTCAGATAAAATCAAATAAACAAATGGAAGGTGTTGTAAAATTCAATTGCCACTGGACCCAGTGCGGGCCCTTAATATCAGATGATCAGTATGAAATAATCAATTACTGGAGGGAGATACTGTATAATATGGATCTGATAGGAGCCTATGAGAACGGTGTGGGATTCGGAAATATAAGCCTGAGAATCAGGGGCGGAAATCAATTCATCATAACAGGTTCGGCGACGGGAGAAATTCCCGAACTTGAACCGGAACATTATGTAAAAGTCAATTCATTCAATATTGATGATAATGCAGTACAGTGCGCCGGTCCTCTCAAAGCGTCATCTGAATCACTTACGCATGCAGCAATTTACCTGGCCGATCCCGATGTCAATGCCATAGTTCACGTTCACAATATAGCGCTATGGAATGAAATCATTTATAAGGTACCGACGACCAATCCGGCTATGGAATACGGAACAACAGGACTGGCAAAGGATATTTTCCGGCTTTTCAGCGATTCAGATGTGTTTGAAAAAAGAATAATTGTCATGGCAGGCGATCGTGCCGGAATACTTACATTCGGTCAGGACATGGATGAGGCAGTTAACATTCTCATGCGATATCTCGGTAAGGAATAATGGTAAAAACAGGCATTATAGGAGGTTCGGGACTGGAAGATCCCGACATACTGGATTCACCCGAAATAATCAAAGTCAGCAATAAATACGGCAGTCCGGCTTCCCCTCTTATATGCGGAAAAATAAGCAACACTGAAACAGTTATCCTGTCGCGGCACGGGAAAGATCATACCCCAATAGCTTATCCCTTTGACAGGCATCTGAGGTCATTACTGGAAAAAAGATGAACAGCCGGTTACATTTGTTTTTCTTCATGCTGATACTGCTACTGTTATTATCCCAGCCTGCTGTTGCTCAGGATTCTGATTCATTTTTTAAATTTGATCTCCTCGTTCGTTACCGCTTCGAATTATGGGATGGTTTCAATGCAAAAAACTACGGGGATGACAGTCCTGATGCTATCGGAAATCTGAATGATAAATTTCTTCTCCAGAGGATTATTCCGGGGGTAATTTACAGGAAGGGTAAGATAAATGCAGAATTCCATATGCAGGATTCAAGAGCCTTCGGCTGGTCCCTGAGCCGTAAAAATTATCCGGATCTGTATAAGATCGGCAACCCCTTGTCGGAACATTCATTTTACGTAATGAATCCGCAGGAAGAATATTTCGAAATATATGATCTTTTTGTCGAGTACAGGGAATTACTGAAGAATCTGTCTGTTAAGATAGGCCGCCAGAAGATTTTTTATGGCGACTGGAGAATCTTTGAAATGTCCCAGTGGGGAAATACCGGAAGATATACCTGGGATGCAATAAAAGTTTCCTACAGAAAGAATGATGAATATATTGATGTTTTCGGAGGAGGGACAAAAATACATGATCCTGAAAAAACCCACGTGCCGTTCACACATCTGGAATACCTGGGAGGTGGTATTTATTCACATAAAAAGCTGACTCCCTGGCTGAATGCAGAAACTTTCTATGCCCTGAAGATCCAGGGTACAGCCGATTATATCAGAACCCAGTCAATAAACAGGAACTGGATGGGTATAAACTTTTTAAGTCCTGAAGACAAAAGGTTCTCATATGATATTCTTTATGCACATGAATTCGGCAATGAAGCAGGACACAGGATCAAGGCTCACGGATTTGGATTAAAGACGGTATACAGGTTTGACGGCCTGCCGGCAGCACCGGAACTCAGTCTGGCTTATTATTATGCTTCCGGAGACAAGCCGGGGGATGATATAATTCACACTTTTGATCCGGTATATGGTTCCCGGGCCAGATTCCACGGATTTATGGGATTCGTTTCCTGGTCCAATCTCAGTAATCCGCAGTTCTCCCTTAAGCTTAACAGTCCCGGGAAGAGGATGTATGTTGAACTCAAACACATGCTTTTCTATATTCCCGAACCTGAGAACTGTATTTTTCTGAACACCATGAAGCTGAAGAATGGAAATAATCATCTTGGTAATGAAACCAATCTGTACTTCAGGCATCAGCATGACAAACACTGGCAGCTTACCGGTATTCTTGGATATTTTAGGCCGGGAGATATTGAACAGATCAGTTTCAAAGAACCTGAAAATGCTTTCTGGATGGCGCTTCAGATACAATACTCATTAAACTGACCGGAATAATATGATCTGGTAATCATTCTTTACATGCAAAACTGGAAAAGAGTATTCGGCATTATCTGGAGCGGACAACTGATTTCAACATTTCAACGGAGGGACTTTTCAGATGAGCATTGTGGAAGTATGCTGGGGATTGGGAATGCTTGCCGGCGGAGCATTCTTTATTCCGGCATTAAGGTCCATGGCTGCAAGAAAGTTGGTATAAATATTTTTCGAAATGGCTGTTGGTTTTTTTATAACAATTGGTTAATATTGCAGTCCGTTTTCTGTATGCCGGTAGCTGAACGGATTAAGGCTGTACACAGCCCGTTCACCCGAAGTATAAATAACCGGGCCCATAGCTCAGACGGTTAGAGCATCCCGACCACAGGTCGGGAGGGTCGTTGGTTCATTAACATATTTATTTCCGGGGCCCATAGCTCAGACGGTTAGAGCACCTGACTCATAATCAGGGGGTCGTTGGTTCGATCCCAACTGGGCCCACATTAACCCGCCATCGCTAAAGCTATGGCGGGTTTTTTATTTATATCCGTTCTGCCGTATGTTTTACCTGATGTGAGGGCTGAGACATTTTTACAGAATTTTTCAGTTACCCGGACGGGTGAATTCATTAACTCATTCATTGTCCTGAACAGGGAAACCAGACCATGCAGCCTGCATCATAAAAAACTAAATGAAGACACTGTTTACTTTCATGTTGAAAAGGCCGGCAGGAACACCGGAACCATTTGAATCAGAGAGATCAGCCTTACAAATATTTTTCAACCAAACCAAACAAATCCTGTAGTTGAATTGTTTATAAATCTGAATCCGTTTTTTTAAATCAGCAAATATTGTTTGTAGGCTGAATTCATTATACATCATAAAATCCAGCTGAAAATTTAATATATAAACTTGAAAATGATAGACTTATTAGCTGTTTAACAGCTGCTCTGCCCGAAGTTTTCAGAAAAGCAAGTGGCATGAACTACCTTGTTCGATGAATTACAGGCGACTATAAAATAATGTTATCTGAACGACATTGACTTAAAAATTAAAACAAAAAATGAAAAGCGTATTTGCTCTTCTGCTGCTTGTTTCCACAATCACCTTACATGCACAAAACCCCGTGTGTTATGTTTATCATGGATGCGGTGGCGCCACAGTAGCTGCCTACCCGGGAGACCCGGAGTGGACAAACATCACCTATGAATTTCAGCGGTTTTTCGAAGGTAACTGGGTTACAATTCATCAGACAATTGAAAACTACCACCTGGTAATTCCCGGTGATATTAGCGTTGCAACCCAATACCGTGCAAGACTGCGCAACAATGTGACCCTCCAGGAAATCATTTCAAACAGTGTAATTGTTGACCCTGCAAGATACAATGATGCTGTGGTTAAACCCGAACCAAAATTAACCTTTTATTGGGGAACCATTGCCACAAGCGGATCCAACTATGTTGATGTGCAACCAATAGCGTCTCCGTTTCTGACGAGTATGCGGCCGCCGTTCACCTTCACCATTAAAAAGAAAGATGGTCCTGTTTTTGATCAGAAATTATCAACCAACGTTGTACGTTTTGACAGAAACATTGAAGCGAATCAGGAATATGTAGTTACTGTTAAGGATTATTGCAATCAGGTTGACTCAGTGACCGGAAATATTGCATTTGTACCCAGGGGCCGTATAGTTGAAAGAAGTTGCAGCGGTGCAAGCATGGAAGTGTACAGTGTTTTCGTCGGAGAGAACTTTGACGGCCGGCTGCCCCTTACTTTTGGCCTGGCGCCGCTTCATGACACCATTCTTTCAACTGCTGTACCCCAAAGTATTATTGATGGAATTAGCTATAACTACTCTGAAGGAATAATTACAGGCTTAACAGAAAAACGCTATGTGCTCAATGCAAAAGACAGGTTCGGAGTGCTTTCAAGATATTCTGTAATCAGCACCGGCATTGACTATCCTGTGGCGGTCTGGAGGGGCTATGGTTCCTATGGCGGCTTCTGTGAATACTATATAACTCTGATGGGCGATTATCCGGAGCATGGTGTCCGGCTGGCCGGCACCAATGATCCATATATCTTTACTCCCGGACTGACCGTAAACAATCTGAGGTTAGGAAAAACATATGAAATTGTAGTGCGCGACAGCTGCGGCAGATTAAGTAAGCCGACAATTCAATTTTTCCCGGCCGTGGATCCTGTTATCACTTCTGCTGAGATTTATGAAGAAGATTGTAAAACAAAATTAACCGTAAATGCACAAACCTGTTCCGATAACCCCGAATACCTGTTAAAAATCTCTCAGGGTAATCCGGGTGTGTGGCAGTCTTCAAACCTTTTTGTATATGAAAGCATTACAGGTTGTGACACAGTTTTTGTCAGAGACGGTGACAACGTAATATTTCAGGAGGTCTGTACCGGCACCCTTCAGGCAGATGCTTTTATTTATCCTGTTTCAGACATTTGCGGAAGTCCTTATGAATTAATCGTGGATACTGACAATGGCTCTCCTCCTTACACATTTGAAATAAGTTCTGATGGAATAAATTTCTCTGACCCTGCAGACGATGGTTTCTTCACCCAGCTGCCACCCGGAATCTACACGGTAAGAGTAACTGATGCCTGCGGGCAATCAGTTGTTATCATACCCGAAGATGGAATTGCAGGTGGCTTATTCGAGGTAACAGAATCAGGGTTCATTGGTGAATGCGGCGCCTCAGGAGGATATCTGCACATAAATATTGATTCTGGTTCAGATTTTCCTGTGAATCACCCGCCATACAAATACTCTGTTCGGGAGATAATCACCGGTTCAGGGTACAATATCAGTTATGGCAGTGTTATTACCAGCGGTGAAACAACTGATACGGATTTCTTTATCTACGATTTGCCGGGCAGTAAACGTTATGGCGTTTTTATTACCAATGACTGTGATGATCCGTTTACACTTAAAGACCGGGCATTCAATGATTTTGTTATTTCCGGCTGTGATCAGTTTATAAGCGTCTGGAACCTTGCCATTCCCGGCGGGGCAGATACGGAAATAACTTTTAACGTGGCAACGGGCGGCACAGTTGCCTATACCTGGGAAACCATTCCTGCCGCTTATTCCGGTTCCGGAACATTCATCGGACCGTCGGCAACCATTGGTAACCTGCCTGCCGGTGCCACAATTCGTCTGAATATTCAGCCCGAAAACCTGAAAAGGTTCTTTATTGACGGTGGTATTGACCGTAACAGACTGACACTGGTGGAGAACTGGGGCAGCACAGCCTGGACAAGTATGGAACTGGCATTTAATGGTTGTGCGAATCTTCAGATAACTGCCGTAGATGTGCCGGACCTGTCAGGCGTTACAAGTATGGAACTGATGTTCCAGTATTGCATTGCCCTGGATTCACCTGAAAATATCAACACCTGGAATACGGCTTCTGTTACCAATATGAGTTATATGTTTGCCGGGGCCACCAGTTTCAACCGGGACATCGGTTCATGGAATACATCTTCTGTTAATGATATGAGTGGTATGTTCAGGGAAGCATATGCCTTTGACCGGGATATTGGCACCTGGAACACGGCTGCTGTAACCAGTATGAGTAATATGTTCGCCTGGGCCTCCGGCTTTAACCGGAACATCGGTTCATGGACTTTAAACCCCGGAGTTATGCTGGAATATATGTTTGACGGCAGTGGCATGAGTTGTATTTCCTATTCCGCAACACTGGCAGGCTGGTATGCTAATCCATCTACTCCTTTAAACAGGGTACTGGGAGCCACAGGCATGCAATACGGCACATATGCCGAAACTGCAAGAGCTTATCTGACAGGAATAATGGGATGGACGATAGAAGGCGATTCCTTTGTAAACGAAAGCTGTGAAGGACTCATGACAGGCATCACAGACACAAATTCAGGTGAGCTGAAAAAGATTACAGCATGGATGGAAAGAGACGAGATTGTAATTAACGGAATTACTGAAAAAGCAGTTGCCGTATTATACGATTTAAGGGGAAATGCGATATGGATAAGAAAAATTGAAGAGACTGGGACCAACAGGATTAATGTCAATGGTCTTATCACCGGAATATATGTTTTACTCGTTAATGAAAATGGCAAAGACAGCAGCATTAAACTCTTTATATCAGGGAAATAAATCATCGGCTCCATTTAGTACAAACTTATCATACAGGGTCTGTGCTGTGTACTTAAATATATGGCCGCGGATAGGGAATAAATCAGTTTGAGTTACAAGATCATTTGCTCCCTGCGGTTCTATTGCCGTTTCCTTGATAGCGATGCGTTTAGCGACCTTCTTACCGACGATTTTCCAACAAATGAAATCATGCGTTTTTATCACCTGTCTGCCAACGATCTGGAGTCATATAGATCGGGGGAAACGCACGACAACAGTATAATGCAAATTTTAAAATGATAAAACCTTAAAAGTTATAACTTTCTTTTGCAGCCGGTCTGGTAACAAGATTTCGAACTTATTTAAGAACATTTTGTAAAAGAATGATTCTTGAATCTTTTTCTTAATTTGCATATCTTTATGCTTTGCATTTAAACTGAAAAGATGAGCAAATTACCAAATGCTCCCTTATTAGAGGTAATTTTCGAATTAAGATGGAAGATTACCAATAAAAACGATTTAAGCAGATGTCAATATTTACATGGAGATCTTTACTCCAGGTTAAGTGAAAAATATCCAATAAGGGAGTCGTTAACCCCAATTGAATTACCATCAGAACTGCTAATCAATAATCCAGCTCATAGATTCAGAACAAATAAGGGAGGTTATCCTTTGTTTCAAGTGGGTCCTGGAATAATTACATTAAATACCATTGACGATACCTACGCTTGGTCTGAATACTTTGAATTAATTAAAGAATTAATTCACAACTTTTTCAAGGTATATCCATTGATCGAACATGAAAAATTTACTCCTAATCTGAGATATGTAGATTTTTTCAAAATAGATCCGGAAAAAGAAAACCTGATTGAATTCGTCAGAAATTCGTTGAACACAAGTATCGAACAACGATTCTATAGTGAACCTGATTTTCCCTCTGTAATTACTTTGAACTTTGCCTACCCTACAAAGCTTGGGCAATTTATTTTTAATCTTAATAATGGGAATAATCAACGAGCTGAAAAAGGACTAATCCTACAGACTGGAGTAAAGGGTATGGAATTCACTCCTAATACTGAAGAATTATTTACTTGGATTAATGAATCGCATGAATTTTGTAGCGATATATTTAAAAAGCTAACTGCAGGCTCTTTATATGAATCTTTTAAATCATAATATGATCTCCTTCCCGTTCATATTCTTACCTTGCTATTTGGAAACTGCCACCACAGTTGAAGCGACAAAAGAGGTATGGAATGATTATTATATTGAAATGTTTGAACCCAGACGATTTCTTAACTATTCGGAAATGGAAGGATTAAAAACCATTAAGAATAATAAACTGACTACTGTTACATTTGATTCTGATGTTAAAAACACAAATACATCAGGGGAAGTCTATCAGGATTCTCTTTCGGGTAATTATGACATCCATATTCCAATAATCATCAACAAGTCCTTTCATTTCAAGGGAAAAGTCAAATCCATCTCAAGATATAAAATATCCATCAATATTTAATCTCAATCATGGATTACCCTTGGTACACTATTTTAAAAAATAATGAAGAAATTCAGCAGGGTGATTTAATACCTGATTGCCCAATAATAATCCCACCTCCCAAAATAGAAGCTGATAAAGAACTTGATATTAAAGTTGAATTGATGGATGCAATTGTTCTTTCTCAAACCTGTGATCTCATCCATGGGAAAGTAGATATTGTTTTAATGTGCCCTCTTTATTTGAAAAGTTTTGTTGAATCATTAAAGGATAAGAAAGCTATTAGAGAGGTAGTAGAAAATCTTCGTAAGGGTTTCTTGTATAGTTACCATCTACTTAATAACTCAGATGTTATAGAAGATTTGAAAGACTACCAAGTAGTAGACTTTAAAAATGTTTATGGGGTTAAATTCGATTTATTAAAGGGATTAATACAGGAAAGGGAATCAAGATATAGATTATTACCCCCATATCGAGAACATCTATCTCAAGCATTTGCCAGATATTTTATGAGAGTGGGCCTTCCTCAGGACATAAAAATAGAAGGATATTATTAATTGTTTCAGATTAAATCATAAAATCTATACTTTATCCGAATCCTGTAACAGATCCCTCCCATTATTAGTCCTCTCATACTGAGCTTTCATCTATTGAGTTATGTTCTCGTTGTTTCCAAATTTATGTTACATTTTTTCATGCCTCCTTTTGAAGTGGTCAAAATCGGACTGCTATAAGGTATAATCAGACACTATCAAGACCAATTGGAGATTTCTTTTTTGCTGCCGGCCTGGTAACACGATTTTCAAAAATCCACTCAACGGAATACTTTGATTCATCCAAATCTTTCATACAGATTATTTTTAAACAAACAGAATGAATATCCCGAAATATCAGTTTAACCTGATTAATTCATAAACCCCTTATTCAGTATAAAGATACACTTTTTGCTCTGATCCCTTTCCGGTTACTGACTGATTCATCCTCACGGGAGTTACTCCGGATGAGATCCGGGCAAGCTGCAAGAAAATTCCCGGGATTGATCATTTCAGAAAAAAAAGAATATATTTGCTCTGCGATTACAGGTTCCCGGATCAGTCAGATACTGACCCGGGCGAAGAGGGAATCCTGTGAAAAACAGGAGCTGTACCCGCAGCTGTAAGTCCTGCAAGCGTTCCGGCAAACCCTGCCACTGTTAAACTCCAGGTGAGATGGGAAGGCAGCCGGAACAGGACAAGCCAGAAGACCTGCCTGTAACATGCTTCGTAGCTTTCGGGTGAAAGGCAAAGAATGAAATCTTAAATGTTTCCATCTCCGCCTTTTTGTTATTTCTGCGAAGGATCCTGCATGTAAACTGCATCGTCATTTAATGATGCAGCTGTCGCAATGTTTACACAACGAGCAACTTGACAGAAATGGGAACAAAAACATTGCTATTTATCAGATCAGCCTTGTTGACAATATTGTCAATAATTTATGGGTCGGCAGTTTTTGCACAATCCATTGCCGACACCATAATTCAAATCCCTGATGTGGTAATAAAAGCTTCCCGGTTTCAACAGTTCAGAAATGATATTAAAACAGATGAATTCACTTCTGAAGAGCTGAGTCCTTATTCAGGGGAATCACTCGGCCGTTTCCTGATAAGCAAAACGGCTCTGAATGTCAAAGGTTATGGAGTTGGCGGTGCATTGAGCAATATTTCCCTGCGGGGTACCTCAACAAGTCATGTCCAGGTTAACTGGAACGGCTTTCCCATCAATTCAGTCACCCTGGGCTCATCAGACTTTTCATTTATCCCTGTTGCCGGATTCGATAATATATCTGTTGTGTACGGAGCTCCGGGGGCTCTTTACGGAAGCGGTACATTTGGCGGAGCTGTCAATCTGGATAATAACCTGAAAACGGTGAGTGCGCTGAAAGGATCAGTAAGTATAAGTTATGAATCCCTCGAAACCATCAACGGCAGCATGTCATTTACTATCGGAAACAACAGGCTGGCATGGAAAACCAATGCATGGGGAACACTTTCCGGTAATAAGTTTAGCTACTATGATTATATCCTGCAGAACGACAGAAAGCAAACAGACGGCCAGTGGCATAATACAGGTACTATTCAGCAGTTTATATTCCGTCTTTCACCGTCATCAACCATTGAAGCAGGATTATGGTATCAGGTAAAGGCCTTTAATATTCCATCACGGATAGGATCGGTATCTTATGAACATCAGAGGGATTCAACCCTGAAATTCTTTACAGCCTGGAAAAAATCGGGCAGCCACTGGGGTATGGAAGCAAAAACAGCAATTTTCAGGGATTACCAGCGCTATACCCAGAAAGCATCTGAACAGGCGGCATCATATAGTATAGACTCAAGGATCAGGTCAAATCAATACTATGGAGATGTGAATTTCAGATATCATCCGGGTCAGCATATTTCGATCGATGCAGGACTGATTGCCACTTTTATCAATGCGGATGTGTCAGCCTACGGGAAGAGAAAAGAGGAAAGAGGGCTGACAGCTTTTACAGGAATAAAATATGATACAGACCGCTTTTCATGTCAGGCAGGATTAAGAAAAGAGTGGAATTCCAATTTCAGTTCCGGTGTATTGTCCTCATTCGGAATGACAAGGCAAATGAAAGATGAGAGGTGGAAACTGAGAGTCAATATTTCACAGAAATTCCGTAAGCCCACATTTAATGATCTTTTCTGGATGCCCGGAGGGAACCCTGACTTAAAGCCCGAAACAGGGTATTCGCTTGAAGCCGGTTCTTCCGTGACGATCCTTGAAAAAGAAAAAGCCACGCTGTCAGCCGATGCAGGAATCTACTGGTCAAAAATAAATAATATGATCGTGTGGCGGCCTGCCGGGATCTACTGGACCGCCATGAATCACCAGAGAGTATATTCTGCCGGAATGGACGGCAAACTGATTCTGGAGGTGACACACAGAAAACTAAAATACCGCTCGGCACTTAATTTAATGCTGAACAAGTCTGATGTACAATCCTATGTTCCGGGAGAACATGAAAAAATGCTGTATTCCCCCCGTATAATCACTTCATGGGAAAACAGCCTGTCGGCAGGAATATTTGATTTTGTTGTTGATCATCATTTTACAGCAGACCGATTTTACGATGACAGTTCATTGCTGAAGCCTTACCAGGTTCTTGATATGAAAAGCGGAGTGAAGATTCCTGTCGGGAACGGACATCTGGGTATTCATCTGACTGTTAATAATCTGACAAACACCACTTATGAACTTATCAGGCTATACCCGGTGCCGGGTCGTTACTGGTCAGTCAGAATAAACTATTCCTTTTAATATCTTTTAAAATCCATCTAAAACCAATAATTATGAAAAAATTCAGATTGAAAACCCTGTTTCCTGCCTTTACTGCCATGTTTCCCGCATTTGCCCTGATTACAGTGCTCCTGCTGGTCTCATCATGTGAAAAGATCGAGGATGAACCGCCTTTGACAATCAATAACCTGAAAGGTATGTTTGTTGTGTGTGAAGGAGTTTATGGCCAGGCAAACGGTGATATCAGCTTTTATGATTCAAAGACCGGTCAGACGACAAAAAATCTTTACTACTCAGTGAATGGAGTGGAACCCGGCGATGTTGTGCAATCATTTGAAATAGCAGACACCCTCGGATTTATTGTTGTAAACAATTCACAGAAGGTTACAGTGGTAAATATGAAGAATTTCAAAGTGGTCAAACATATTACCGGCTTTTCCTATCCCCGCAGTGTTGTCCGTGCCGATGAGAACACGGTATATGTATCGAACGGAAACGGATCATCAGATAATTTTATTTACAAAATTAACCTGTCGACCCTGGAGATAAGCGGATCCCTCCCGCTAAGCACAGGACCGGAAAAACTGATCAGAGTGAATTCAAAAGTATATGCAGCAATTTCAGGCGGATGGGATAATGACGGCAACACGGTGATCGGAATCGATCCCCTGACCTTCTCGGTTACCGACACTTATAATGTGGCTTCAGTTCCCGTTGACATAGTAGCCGACAAGAACAATAATATATGGGCATATTGCAAAGGTGTTGCTGATTACACAAACTGGCCGGATGTAAGCTATAATGATGCCGGGATAAGCAGGATCAACATATCTGACAATACGGTGAGCTCATTCCCGATTAGCAGTATGAGCTCTTCCGGAATCAATAATATAGCGGCAGGAAAAGATGGCAGCACGATTTATTATCTTAACGATGCTCTTTATCCCATGCCGGTAACTGCAACCGCATTACCGGAAAGCAAACTTGCCGATCAGGGATTTTACGGTCTGGATGTGGATCCGGAGACCGGTAATATCGTCTGTCTGGATGCAGTCAATTCCAAAGCTGTTATTTATAATACAGCAGGGGTGAAACAATTTGAATTTGAAACGGCAAAATTTCCCTGTTCAGTGGTTTTCAGCTATTAAGAAACAACTGGCGGTCATTAAGAGATTCAATGATGACTGCCAGTCCTAAAAGATTCTACTGTGTCTGCCAGTCCTAAGAAATTCAACGGTGACTCCCTGCCTCAAGAGGTTCAACAGCGACTGGCAGTCTTAAGAGATTCAATGGTGACTCCCTCCCTGAATTGCTGCAGAACCAGGGGGTCACCTTTGAATTCCTTTTTTAATTTCTCAACAATTTCTTCTGTATGAAACCCGGGAACCAGTGTGGTTCTGAACTGATACTGAACTCCGGAAGTTCTTAAAATACTGACTGATTCTGAAATACACTGAATAAGGCTGGGGCTGGAAGATCCGGTAATTTCATAATACGCGGAAGGGTTAAGCAATGTCTTGATATCCATAGCAACAAAATCGACAAGTTTCGCAGAGACAAGTTCCCTCAGCATTACCGGATTACTGCCGTTGGTGTCAAGTTTGATCCTGTAGCCGGAATTCCTGACAAGTTTAATAAATTCAGGCAGGTCCGGATGAACAGTCGGTTCTCCTCCTGAAATAACCACACCATCTATCCATTGCTTGCGGATATTCAGGTAAGAAAGTATTTCTTCAGTTTCTATATCTTCTGTTTCATTGAACAAACCGGGAAGGACCAGGGAGGGATTATGACAGTATCCACACCGGAAATTGCAACCCCGGGTAAAAATCACAGCAGTAATCATTCCCTCCCAGTCGATCAGACTATGTTTAAGAAACCCGCCGATCCGCATTAGCGGGATTTATTTAATTCCGGAATCAGAGATGCCTTTTCAGGGATTTCCTGATTTTCTTTCGTTCCCTGATTTTCCTCCATTCCCGTATTACCGGTGTCCGGCCTGAACAGCTTCCTGTCTTTAAATTCCTGCTTCTTCCCTTTGTTCCATTGGTTAACCGGCCTCATATACCCGACAATCCTGCTATATACGTCGGTTTCTGAATTACACTCAGGGCAGCTGAAGTGTTCTCCCGGAATATAGCCATGTGAGGGACAGATGCTGAAAGTAGGAGAGATGGTTATATAAGGAAGGTGAAAAGTTTTTGTTATTTTCCTGATCAGGTTTTTTGCAGATATGGCCGGCATATTTGTATCCCCGGTAAAAACATGCAGAACCGTACCGCCGGTATATTTCACCTGCAGATCATCCTGCAACGATAATACTTCATATATATCATCAGAATAACCGACCGGCAAATGAGTTGAGTTTGTGTAATAGGGTGCAGCTCCTTCCTTATATGCCTTCTGGTTTGCAGTGATTATATCAGGATATTGTATTGTGTCAATCCGTGCAAACCTGAATGCAGTGCTTTCAGCCGGAGTAGCTTCGAGATTATAGATATTGCCGGTTTCTTCCTGAAACTCTTCCAGCACGTTTTTCATAAAATCCATTACCCTGATGGCAAAAGACTTGCTTTCCGGATGACCAATATCTTTTCCGAGGAAATTAAGACAACATTCGTTCATCCCGTTTATTCCGATAGTTGAAAAGTGGTTTTTCCAATAGCAGTTAAACCTCTTATAAATATCACGCAAGTAGAATTTTGAATATGGATACAGGCCTTTTTCTGTATAATTTTCAATCGTTTTACGTTTTATCTCGAGACTCTCCCGTGCAAGAGCCATCAGGTTTTTAAGCTTTTCAAAAAAGTTATTCTCTGAAATAGCTTCGTAGCCAAGTTTTGAAAGATTAATAGTTACCACGCCAACAGAACCGGTAAGAGGATTGGAAGCAAATAATCCGCCCCCGCGTTTGATTAATTCTCTTTTATCAAGACGAAGACGGCAACACATGCTTCTTACATCATCAGGTTTCATGTCAGAATTCACAAAATTGGAAAAATAAGGTATGCCATATTTTGCAGTCATTTCCCAAATTGAATCGTAATCAGAATTATCCCAGTCAAAATCCGGTGTAATATTATAGGTTGGTATTGGAAAAGAGAACAGACTTCCCGCTGCATCACCTTCGAGCATTACTTCTGCAAAGGCCTTGTTCAGCAGGGTTATTTCGTTTTGAAAACTGCCATATACATCTTCCTGTATCTCACCTCCCCATACAATCTGTTCCTGTTTAAGAAAATCCGGAACATGAAGATCCATTGTAATATTTGTGAAAGGAGTCTGAAAACCTACTCTGGTAGGTATGTTCATATTAAAAAGAAATTCCTGGATACATTGTTTAATTTGCTTATAATCAAGATTATCCTTTCTGATATATGGAGCAAGCAAAGTGTCAAAATTTGAGAAAGCCTGTGCTCCCGCAGCCTCACCCTGCATCGTATAGAAGAAATTCACAATTTGTCCGAGAGCAGTCCTGAAATGTCTTGCCGGCTTTGTCTGCGTCTTCCCGTTAACACCCCTGAATCCTGACAGAAGCAGGTCCCTCAGATCCCAGCCGACACAATAAACACTCAGAAACCCGAGGTCATGAATATGGAAATACCCCTGCTTATGGGCTGAGGAGATATTCTCTGGATAAATCCTGTCAAGCCAGTACTGTGAAGTGATTGTAGTGGAGATATGCTGATTCAGTCCCTGAAGGGAATATGCTGAATTGGCACTTTCATTGACCCTCCAGTCAGATATACCAAGATAATCGTCAACAACTTCAATGTTGGAAAATAATTCCTGTGCATTTCTTACCAGCTCCCTTTGTTTTCTGTAAAGGATATAAGCCTTTGCCAGTTGAAAATCACCATCTTCAAACAATGTCCTTTCAACCTGGTCTTGTACAAGTTCCACTGTAGGTAATTCCCGGATTTCTAATTCTGACAGTTTTTCCAAAACATCTGCCGATAATCTGTTCGCTTTTGCCCTGTCAGGACGGCCGATGGCACGTGTTGCTTTAAAAACAGCATTTTCGATTTTCTCCCGGTTGAAGGATACAACATCGCCGTTACGTTTAATGATTTGTGAAAAAAATAGTTTACCATTCATGTTAAATGAATTTAAGATTAGTAATGGTAACCTGCGGGGGATTTTAAGGATGCCTGCAAATGGCAGAAATTCACTTGCTTTTCGCCCGAAAGCTACGAAATTTTGCATCGGCAGGTCTTCTGGCTTGTTCTGTTTCAATCGCCTTCCCACTCCTCCGGGAGCAGTGGCGTGATGATTGAACCTTGAAATGGAACTTACAGCTACGGGGATAGCTCCGGACTCACACCGGATTCCCTATTAATCTTATAAGAACCGATTGCAGAACAAAAATAACCATATAAAGTATCAGATACATTTTAAATTATCCAGATGAATGAGTAAGTTATTAACACGGCTCTCCTGAAACCGGATGCGGATCCTGCCGGACGGATTGTGCCCGGTTCTTTACATTTCATATGGAAAGAAAATGAAATTTCAGGTGATCAAAAGGTGAAAGTTTAAAAAAAAAAGTAATATTGCCGTAGTTTCCTGGGGAAGTCTGCAGAAACGCAGATATGCAGAGACCAGGATAAGTACAAATCACCAGGATTAGAAAATTAATATGTTCAGCAGAAGAAAATTTCTCAAATCCGGCCTTCTGGCAGCCGGCGGTATAACAGTATCATCGGGGGTTTCAGGCAGGGAATTCAAAGAAGAAAAGAAAATTATTTACCGTACTCTCGGAAAAACCGGTCTCACAGTTCCGGTAATAGGAATGGGAGTGATGATAGCAGATAATCCGAATCTTGTGAAAGCAGCAATAGATCAGGGCATCACCTTCTTTGATACTGCACACAGCTATCAGAACGGCAGAAATGAAGAAATGCTCGGAAGGGTTTTCAGGGATTATCCAAGGGATTCCTTTTATATCTCGACAAAGATCGGACCGGCAGGGGTGAACAGGGCAGTTGGCCTGCCGACACGGGAAACAACAGCAAAGGATTTCCTTTCAAAATTTGATCTTAGCCTGAAGAGACTGGGAATGGAATATGTTGACATCCTCTATTTACATCTGGTTAATACTCCTGAAATGGTTAATTTCAAACCAATAATCAGGGCCATGCAGCAGCTCAGGAAAGAAGGCAGGGCAAGATTCATCGGAATCTCAACCCATAAACTGCCAGCTGTGATTGATGCAGTTATAAAAGCCGGACATTGGGATGTTATCGAGACAACCTATAACTTTTTAAATACCGAGTTGATCAGACAGAATGCGGAACCACCCGTTCATGGCATGGAGGAAGCCCTGCAAAAGGCAGGTGATGCCGGTCTGGGTGTGGTTGCAATGAAAGCACTGGCAGGCGGGGGTTTCCTTGACAAGGAAAGGACAAAGCCCATAAATGCATCTGCTGCAATAAAATGGGTATTGTCAAATCCGAATGTGCATGTCGTGATTCCGGGCATGACAACATTTGATCATCTGGACACCGATATTAAGCTGCTTGAGGATATTGCCCTGACCGAACAGGAAGAGAAGGATATCTATATTGCCCGGGCAGAAACAGGCCTTTTCTGCAAATCGTGCGATAACTGTATCCCGGGTTGCAGGTTTAATCTGCCAATACCGGAAATCATGCGCGCCTACATGTATGCCTACGGATATTCAAATCTTCAGCTGGCACATACACTGCTCACTGATCTTGCAGTCGGAGACGATCCCTGCAGACTTTGTGACGAATGTACTTCTGCCTGTTCAATGAACTTCAATATACGGGAGAAGATTACCGACATATCACGACTGGTAAATGTTCCGCCTGACTTCATTGTTTAAGCGGACCGGGATATCATGATTTCATCCGGAATATATCAGACAGATCCATTAACATACAACATAAACAAATTCACGGTATGATCAACTTTACACAGATTTTATTGATAATGCTTCTCAATACCGGTTATTCCTGGTTTTTCCAGCAGCCGGATCAGCAGAGCAAAGATCGGGAATATGCCTATCCGGTAAAACAGGCAGACAGCCCTCCGGCAATTAATGCAGTCTGGAACAAGAAATTCTGGAACAGGGCAGATAAGACAAGTCTGAAAAATTATATGGGGGATTATCCGTCACACTTCCCCAAAACCCAGGTAAGAGTGAAATATGATGAGAATTATATTTATGTGATTTTTCGTGTAAAGGACAATTATGTCAGAGCCGTAGCCACGAAAACCAACGGGCCGGTGTTTCAGGACAGTTGTGTCGAGTTCTTCTTCACACCCGGTCCGGATGTAAGCAGAGGCTATTTCAACCTGGAAACAAACTGCAAGGGAGTGTTTCTTTTTCAATATAAGGATAGCAATAATAAACAAGCCTTTGTTGACCTTGATGATGCCCGGCAGATAGAAATCTCGCATTCCCTGGAAGAGAATGTGGAAAATGAAATAGCAAAGCCACTGACCTGGATCATAGAATACCGCATTCCCTTTTCTGTTCTTTCAAAGTATATGGAAGTGGATGTCCCCGGACCCGGAGTTCAGTGGAGAGCTAATTTTTACAAATGTGCTGACATGACTTCACATCCACACTGGCTCACATGGGCTCCTGTCCATTTTCCCAAACCAAGTTTCCATCGTCCGGAATTCTTTGGATGGCTGAATTTTGAATAAACGGTTTCAGGGAGTATCCGGGGACTGTCCTGATACGTAAAAGTACCACTGGCAAGGCAGTTAAAATACCTCTTTTAAAGATACGGAGCCCTGCAGACTCAGTCATTTGTATATTTTTGATTTCCTAAACTGACTGCTATGCTTTCACTCACACTGCTGGCAATCTTCTGCCTTCTTTTCCCCGTATTCCTTATCTGGCTGACAAAAAAGTATTCATTTTTTAAAAAGATTGGAGCGATTGTACTGGCCTATGCCACCGGAATCCTTATTGCAAATACAGGCATACTGCCGAAGAGCAGTGATGCCTACCAGGAGGCCACCATTGGTCAGAACCGCGCATATATCCCGAAGGCTGAGCTCCACGAATTGGCAGAAGCAGGGATACTCTCAAAAAGTGATCTGAGCTACAACGGCATTGCCATGGTACAGGACAGTATGCAGAGTGCCCTGATACTGCTTGCCATACCGCTGATACTCTTTTCCCTGAATGTCAGAAGATGGCTGAAATTTTCAGGAAAGGGCTTTCTATCCATGCTTCTGGCCCTGGTATCTGTTATGGCAGTCGTTATCACCGGTTACCTGATCTTCAGGGACAGAGTTGAAGAGGCGGAAAAAATCGGGGGAATGCTGATCGGCCTTTATACCGGAGGATCAGTAAACCTGGCCTCAATAGCACTGGCTCTGAATGTTGATCCTCATGCCTTTATAATGACCAATACCTATGACATGATAATCGGTGCCCTGGTGATATTCTTCTTTATCACTGCCGGACCGGCGTTTTTCAGATTTTTCCTGCCTCCTTTCGAAGCACCTGCTGACGGAACGGTTCATAAATCAGATGCTGAGGGAATAAACAGGCAGCTGACTGAAGATTTTGACGACTATTCAGGCATATTCAGCAGAGATGTCTTCATACCGCTGCTGGGTGCCATCGGACTGTCCCTGGTTATCCTTGTACTGGGACTTGCCGTCAGCTTCCTTATTCCCGGGGTACCAATGACAATATCAGTGATTCTTACCATCACCACGCTGGGTGTGGCAGCTTCTTTCATAAGACCGGTGAGGAAAATCAAAAAAACTTATCAGCTGGGAATGTACTTCATTGTGGCCTTTTCCATTGTCATCGCCACCAGATGCGACCTGTCAGTTATTTTCCAGGCGAAATACCTTAACCTCCTTTATTTTGTCAGCTATGTGGTTTTTGGTTCCCTGTTTCTGCATCTCCTGCTTTCATGGATATTCAGGATCCCTGCGGATGACTATATGATTACCACCACCGGATTTGTATATTCGCCACCTTTTGTACCGATGGTGGCCGCAGCACTGAAAAACAGGGATGTAATCCTTACCGGACTGGCCACCGGCATGATAGGATGGATTATAGGCAACTACATAGGTGTTGCCTTCGGCATGTGGCTCGACAAACTATAGTCAGGGACCGGGAGGACTGACAGGAATACATGTGACCTGACAAACTACAGGCGGAACCGGGAGGATTGACAGGCATACACATGACCTGACAAACTACAGGCGGAACCGGGGAGGCTTAACATGCATAGGGAATTATTATTAAATTGAGTTTGTGTATATATTTTAACCTGCCTCTATGAAAATAACCCGAACCTTCGATTTGCTGGAACGATATGCTTCCTTGCCCGATAAAGAAGATGCACTTTGCCATAAACAGGCAGGACAATGGAAAAAATACAGTTCGCGTGAATACTGCGAACTAACCCGGAATCTCAGCTACGGACTTCACGGACTGGGGCTCCGCAAGGGAGACATGGTGATTACAGTGTCGTCAAACCGCCCGGAATGGAACTTTGCCGATCTTGCCATGGCAATGCTGGGGATAATACATGTACCTGTCTTTCCCTCACTCACTACATCGGAATATGAGTATATCATCAGGAACTGCAGGGCAAAGGCAGTGTTTGTATCCGACGCAAAGCTCCTGAAGCTTGTAAGACCTGCTGCCATTGCCGCTGACAGTTCCATGCACATCTTTACCTTCGACAGGATTGAGGGAAGCCGGCACTGGCTCGGGCTGGCCGAAGACGGAAGCAAGTCTTCCGAAGAAACCCGCAATACCGTACACTCCATAAGCAGGAGCATACAGCCCGGTGACTGTGCCGTTCTCATATACACCTCAGGTACTACGGGCAAACCCAAAGGGGTGATGCTTTCGCACCGCAACCTGGTAGGCAACTTCCTGGCCGCCGCTGAGGTGTTCGGACTGAAACCGGAAGACAAATTCATGAGTATCCTTCCTTTGTGCCATGTGGGCGGACGCATGGGCAACTACCAGACACAATACAGCAATACCAGTATCTACTATGTTGAAAATATGGGTGCAATTTCTGCCAACATGCAGGAGATAAAACCTGACGGTTTCGATGCCGTACCCCGTATTCTCGAGAAATTCTATAATGGAATCATATCCAGGGGCAAACAGCTGACAGGCATCAAAAAGAAATTCTTCTTCGCTGCAGTCAGGCTGGGCGACAACTACAAACCCTTCGGCGAAAACGGATGGTTCTATGAATTGAAACTGGCCCTGGCTGACAAACTTGTTTTCAGTAAATGGAGAGCCGCTCTGGGCAACAGGGTACGCCTTGTGGGCTGCGGGGGAGCAAGCCTTTCTCCAAAGCTGGAAAGGATATTCTGGGCTGCCGGCATTAAGATCATCAATATGTACGGCCTTACGGAAACATCGCCCATTATTACAATAAACCGTCAGCACAAGGGTGCCCTGAAACTCGGATCAGTAGGATCCGTCATTGAAGGTGTAGATGTTAAAATAGCCGGGGATGGCGAGATATTATGCAAGGGACACAATGTAATGCTCGGATATTACAATGATCCTGATCTCACGGCATCTGCCTTTGATGAGGAAGGCTGGTTCCGTACCGGAGATATCGGACATATTTCCGGAGGCCGTTTCCTGATGGTCACCGACAGGAAAAAAGAAATATTCAAGCTTTCCAGCGGCAAGTTCATCGCACCCCAGCTTATCGAGAACGTTTTCAAGGAATCACCAATGATCGATCAGATAATGATTGTGGGAGAACATGAAAAATTCGTCAGCGCACTGATATCCCCCGACCTGAGATATTTTGAAAAGCTGGAGGCACAAAAGGCTCCTGAAGCAAGGATAAAAGGCCTGCTCCTTGAATCGGAGGAGCTTGTTGCAGCCATAACTTCCGAGGTTGATAAATATAACAAGGCAGTCAGTCCTCATGAAAGGATACTTCGCTTCAGGCTGGTGGCCGATGAATGGAGTCCTGCCACCGGTGAACTGTCTCCCACCCTCAAGCTTAAACGGCAGGTTATAATGCATAAATATCACAGCCTGCTTGAAGAGGTGTACAGGAAATGATTACTGCATGTTTCAAACTTATTGATTATGAATATTACCAGGGTAAGCGACCGCAGGACCAGGAAAAAATTTCACGACACAGCAAGAATTATATACCGGGACGATCCTGTCTGGGTCTGTCCCCTTGACAAAGACATAGAATCAATATTCGACCCGAAAATCAATCCCTATTTCAAGCACGGGGAAGTTGACCGCTGGATACTCGAAAATGGAGACGGAACCCTTATCGGCAGGGTTGCTGCCTTTATTGACCATAACCTGGCACATAGTCATGACCAGCCTACGGGCGGAATGGGATTCTTTGAATGTATCAACGACATAAACGCGGCAACCATACTCTTCGACACGGCACGGGAATGGCTTACAGAAAGGGGTATGGAGGCCATGGACGGTCCTGTTAACTTCGGCGAAACGGACAAGTACTGGGGATTGCTGGTTAACGGATTTACTCACCCTTCCTTCGATGTGCCCTATAACCATCCGTACTACAGGGAGCTGTTCGAATCCTACGGATTCCGGACATATTACAGGATGGAAGGCTTTCACATGGATGTAACCAAAGCTCTCTCCGACCGCTTCCAGAAGATAGCCGAATGGGTGACTGCCAAACCCGGATACTCGTTCCGCCACTTCTCATGGAAAGAGGAAGAGCAGCTGACACTCGACTTTGCACAGGTGTACAACGAGGCCTGGGCTTCATTCAAGACTCAGTTTGAACCTCTCAGGCCGGAATATATCAGGGAAGTACTGAAAAAGGCAAAGCCCATTGTCGATGAAGAGTTTATCTGGATGGCATATTTCGAAGGCAGACCCATAGCCGTCTACCTGATGTTTCCCGATGTGAACCAGATATTCAGACATCTAAACGGCAAAATGCACCTTTTTAACATGATCAGGTTCCTCTGGCTGAAAAAGCGCAGGACCATGACCAGGGCCAAGGGACTGCTGATGGGTGTGATCCCCGCATTCCAGAATCTTGGCATAGAGTCGGCCTTTATCCTGCACGTCCGGGACGTGCTGAAAAGGAAACCCCATTATACGGAAGTTGAATTCTCGTGGGTGGCAGATTTCAATCCGCGCATGAGAAAGATTTTTGTTTCGGTAAGCAGTGTGCCGGCCAAAAACTATATTACTTTCCGTTATCTGTTCGACAGGACAAAAAAATTTAAAAGATATCCCATTCCTGATATAAAATAGGATTTCCATGATACTTGGCTATTCATGAAATTTTAACGAACTATTGCATGGATTATGATGTAATTATTGCAGGTGGCGGACTGGGTGGACTTACCGCCGGAGCAAAACTGGCCCGTGAAGGTAAAAAAGTACTGCTGCTGGAACAGCATTCGCAGCCCGGAGGTTGTGCCACCACCTTCAAAAGAGGCGATTACACCCTTGAGGTGGGCCTCCATGAAATGGACGGACCCTCGCCGCGTGATATGAAAAACCGGATATTCAGCGAACTGGAGGTGACAGACAATGTACAACTTCTAAAAGTTCCGGAGTTCTACCGGCTCATCAGCCGCAATGTCGATATCACCATACCCCACGATCCGGACAGGGCCGCAAAGCTGCTCAGGGAACGCTTCCCGGGACAGGAAGTCGGCATCGGTAACTACTTCGGACAGATTCTCAACCCGAAACGGAAAGGAGCCGGAGGAACAGTCCTTCCGGAGACGAGCGTGGGTGACTGGCTCGACTCAATAATTGACGATGAGGATCTCAAGCTGGTGCTTCTGGGTAACCTGGGCTATTTCTCCGACGATCCCTACTCGCTGTCGATGACATATTACAACACTGCCCAGAAAAGTTACTACAGCGGCGGCGGAGCCAGTTTCATCAAAGGAGGTTCGCAGATGCTGTCGGATCACCTGGCCAGCTTCATAAAAACCCATGGAGGAGAAGTACTTACAAGGCATATTGCCACTGGGTTTATCACGGAAAATAATGCGGTAAAAGGTGTTGCCTTCCGGAATACAGTGGACAAAACCAAAAACGAGCTTAGAGCATTTGCTCCCGACATAGTCATGAACAACGCACCCGGACTCTTTGTCTCATGGCTTCCTGAAGAGTACCGCATCAGGCTGACTGATGAACTTGCCGGGCAAAAGACGGGAGCCTCGCTGCTGACCGTCTATTTTGGCTTCAACAAAAACCTTGCTGCCATCGGTAACCGGCATTATTCAACATTCATTTACTATGATTCTGTTAAACGGCAGTCAGATATCCTTGAAAATAATCACGCCGGCTTTGACAGGCGCAGCTTTACCTTTGTCGACTACGGGAGGATTGACTCCGGACTGGCCCCGGAGGGGAAGAGCACAGGCGCTGTCTGCTGCATTGACTACCTGTCTGACTGGGAGAATCTGCCGGAAAGGGATTACCGCCGAAGGAAGGAGGAAACAGCAGAACTGTTCATAAACAGGATGGAGAAAATTCTGCGGGGTTTCCGGGAAGCAGTTGATTACTGCGAAGTTGCTACTGCAGCTACAGTGAATCGCTACACCCTCGCCCCCGGTGGAGCCGTTTACGGCTTTGCCCGGCTTCCGACCCTGCCTTCCACAGAGTCCCCGGTACTGCCACCAAATGTGCATATTGCCTCAGCCTGGGGTAAAACCGGCGGAGGATTCTCAGGAGCAATCTACGGAGGCTATCTCTGTGCTTACAACATCCTCAGGGATTCACGCAGGAACCTGACCTGAAAGACAGGAAAAGATCTGTTGCAAACAGATTTTATTTTTTCTCTTCCGGATCCAGGTAAAGTCCTTTCCTTGAAAGCAGATGATCAAGGTTGGCGAGGCCGTAGACCACCACAGCTGTTACCACCGATGTATGTTCCTGGTATTCAGCAATGCTTTTGTCATATGTATCCCTTTCGGTATGCCATATTTCCCCATAGTCGAAATTATATCCCTTTGAATCGGGGGCATCAAATGAAAGAGTCGGAACTCCGTTCATGGCAAAATACGCATGGTCGGAGCTGCTTGCCGTTGTCGGCCTCGGACGCGGAGGATTGGTATTCCTGGTTAATTTGAAGGGAAAATCAGGATTTATCCTGTCCAGGGGCTTGCATACCTTTTCAAAATCATTGTACATTGCGTCCGGAACCACGATCCCTGACGCAACTGTCGGTCCGCCGTCACGGTTAAAATAATTTGATATCCGGGGAAGCTTTTCCCTGTTCGTTTCAACCCAGTGTTTCGATCCCAGCAACCCGAATTCCTCAGCTGCCCAGAGGCAGACAAGTATTGTCCTTTGCGGCTTGCCGCCTGCTGCCATAATCAGTCTTGCTGCTTCCATTGCAGGCGTAGACCCGGATCCGTTATCCACGCCACCCGTTGCAACATCAAATGCATCAAGGTGTCCTCCCATCATAACATATTCATCAGGATAACGTGTCCCTTTAATCACACCTATCACATTATGGTATTTAACCGGACCCGGCTTGAAATGATTACGGATATCAAACTCGAGAAGGAAATAACGGCGTTCCCTGGCCATTTTTTCAATTATGGCATACTGATCTTCAGCAAGCTTTATGTCGCAAACCGTCGGCAGGTTTTCAAAAGTCATCCTGTCAAGGTTTTTCCTGTCGTACAAAGCCCTGATAGGTACCGCTGAGGACTGAATAATTCCGAGGATTCCTGCTTCCCGCATCTGACGGTAGAAAAGGGCAGGTTCTTCCTTGACCGGATGCAGTTCTTTCGGCGGTTTACCACGGTTTGCAAAGTTCTCAAACATTATTTCACGGTTGATTTTACCAACTGAATCATTATATGCTAT
>CAZFVQ010000016.1:0-75724 GCA_964522415.1 uncultured Rikenellaceae bacterium
TAGGATCCACCGAATGCCACCTCCCGATAGCTGGGTCGTAAAACCTTGCCCCGTAGTCATACCGGTTCAGGCCATTAATTGTCATAAATTCTTTGCTGTTGTACCTGAAGGGCAACGTGATTGTACTGCTTGTGCTTTCCGCGTAATATCTGATACCTGTTGGATAATAATGACTTTTCTCAATGATATTTCCGTTGTTGTTCAACACAACCCTCACATTACCCAGATGATCTTTCAGATAATAGTAATAATCACCTTCTTTAATAAACCCCTCGGGTGTAAGAATTTGTTTCAAAGTTCCATTCTGGTAAATCATGTTGCCTGTATAATCAACTGTGACCTTAATATAGTCTGCGGCATTGGCCGGTAACGGACTTATGATTCCCTGGGGTACCACGATGATATTGTTTAAAGTATAGCTTTCGGCAGTTAATTTTCTACCCTCTGCATTATATGAATACATGTTTTGATGACCGGCCATAAACTGAATAGTATCAGGTAAATTTAATAAATTATACTTAATTGTACTGATCCCGCTATTGGCATCATAAGTATTATTGCCATTATTATCATAAAGATACTCTGTCTCGAGTTTGGCCATGTCTTTGAAAAATTCAGAACCATAACGAATGTCGGGCTGATAGACATCATCGATATTTTTAAGCTGATTACCTGTATAGGTGTATGTCATCTTGTTTCTATAAACACCGTCATCATGGCGGAACAGTGAATTAATGTTGCCCATCTTGTCATATGTCAGTTGCTCGTTATATTTACCGCTTGTCCCGGAAGCGGTTGCAGAATTAATTTTGCCGCAATAACGGGCATATGTAAGGCGGTCAAGCCCGTCGTACGCGAATGAATAAGCACGCTCATACTCTAATTCTTCATCAGGAATGTCCCATTTCATTCCGGAAATATTACCGTTATAACACGCGGTAAAATCCGGGAGGGATATATTATTGGTGTTGTAATATAATACTTCTGAAAACTTGTTGCTGACAATGCCTGTTACCCATCCACGGACATTATAGGAATAAGTTATTACACCATTTACACATCCCAGGGATTTTACAGCCAGCCTGCCAAGCTGGTCATAGGAATTTGAAGACAGTGTTACTGTTATGCCATTGTTGAGTTTATGAGTTGTGGCCAGTAACCTTTGTGCTTTGTCAAATGTATAATTATATATTTCCGTTTGCATTCCAGGTGTTCCGTCAATGTCATGTGTGTTCATGACAGCTGTTGTTTTACCCGTAAAATCAAGCAAGTTAAATGTTTTATCAAAACCGTTCATGTGATTGCATGAACGTACCTGGACCGGTCGCCCGTATTTGTCATAATATGCTGCTGTCAGTTCGTATTTCAAGGAATCATCAAGATGAAAGATACATTTTCCGGTAAGCAAGGTTTTTACATGTAACAAATCCACAGCAGTATATCCGTTTTGGGTTGAATTTGTCAGTGCATTTTTTATCTCTGAATAAGTGGGAAGATCCCGGAAATCATAATTGTCATAATAATTTACTGCCAGCAGGAAGGAATGTTGTAAATTCGTGGTGGTATAACCTGTACTGGAACTGCCCGGCGAATAGCTTTCATTGGTCAGTGTCCCGGAATAGGATGTTTCCATTTGTGATCTGCTGTTTGAACTGTTTAAAATACCACTGTAGAGAAGCCTTCCGAATTTATCATATTTATTTATCTTCCATTTCTTATTAATCTTTTGGTTACCATCCTGTGACAGGATCAAACGATCGGCCCGATCATACACGTAAGAGATCCACTCTGCACCGGGAAGCTTTTTTTCAATGCATCGTTTGCGTCCATCATAATGATAGATATAGGCATACTTATATAGAACACTACCCGGAGTTTCGGGAAAACCGGCGGTATTCGTGCTTAATTTATCTGCTGCAAGTGGTGGCAATACATAGCATAGATTGCCGAGATCGTCGTAAACGTAATAAGTGTCATGGTTGGTGGCGGTTCTGGTCAGAATGACACGGCCCGTCTTGTCCGTAAAT
Organism: uncultured Rikenellaceae bacterium; assembly: GCA_964522415.1. Taxonomy (GTDB): domain Bacteria; phylum Bacteroidota; class Bacteroidia; order Bacteroidales; family VadinHA17; genus LD21. The sequence goes on from CAZFVQ010000016.1 coordinate 2,028, forward strand.
TCTACACTGACCTTTCCATCCTCATCAGTAGTCTGTACACCGTAAAGAGTGGCAGCTGTATAATAACCATTACATTTAAGCTTGTTATCAACATAAAAATATTTAACACTGTTTGAACCGTTTAAAACATAAGATGTTATTACTTTTTTCGAATTCACATACCATTCGTTGCCGGGACCGCTCACGCTCACTATCCTGTTTAGGGGAGATTCTTCATATTCGGTTGTGGTGAATGGTTTGGTGTCGTTTGAATTGGAAATCACAGCCTGCGTGGCATAAGCTGAATAAAAGGCTCCGTTATTACCCTGAACAACCGCTGGAAGCCATGTTTTGGAAAGCCTGCCAAACATGTCATATTCAAGAGCAGTAATTAAGTCAGCACCGGAAGGAGTAATTTTACTTTTGACAGTCTGGGATAATCTTCCCAAACCATCAAAATACTGAATAGTGCTGTTGGAGTTGGCATCATTAAGATTTGCCGGATCACTTACAGCCATAAAAGGAATGGTAGTTACAATGTAATTCTGTGTGGAGGACTGCGCCATAAGAAATAGTGGTACGACAGAAGCTGTTAATAAACAAAGAAATTTCATTTTTCCAATTTGAGAATTTAAATGTTATAAGCACCGTTAGTAGCTATCAATTTGCTTTTTTATAATTTTTGCCCACAGGGGATCATTAAAACAACATTTCCCGTTCTTTTCCATCCGTGGTTGATGTATTTCTGCCGGAAGATTTCCGAGATATACTGCCGTTAAGGCTTTAATTTGTTTCCGGACAATGGTCGGATCACAAACAGTCAATATTAATATGTGAGGATACCAGTACTCACACTGTAATAAGCCGGCATTGTTTCTCCACGTGTCATTCTGAAATAAACATACCCGTACCGATCAATGGTGATTTCAAATGATCTTCCCATAATAACATCAATGTTAAAATATTTGGTTCCCGCAGGACGGCAGCCCGTACTGATAGTTGTCACGTGATAATTTACATCTGGCTGCATCGCATATAAAGAATTAAAAGTCAGGTCTAAGGAAACATTTGTTCCCATATTAATGACATAACCGCCCAGAAAGCTGAAACCGACATTCATCGCAAAATCGCAAATTGATACACAGGAAATGAAAGAACTGCTGTTTCGTGTTATATATGTACCCAACATGTTGTCTGTTATTTCACAGCATATGTAAAATGTACCTGTTTGGTTACAGGTGAAATCGAACTTATCAGAATCACTGTTCAGTAAGCTCGAGATAACCGTTCCCGTACTGTTTTTAAGGTACCAGTTGTAATTAAGGCTGCCTGAACCTCCTGTGATATTCGCTGATGATCTTGAACTAATTCCCTTTGTAACAAACGGGGAAACAGAAATCTGACCACCCAGCGCTTTATAACCCCCGCTCCCGTCATCAGGATAATTCCTGTAAGCATATCGATAGCGGGATATTATATTTTTATCATCATCCCGTTCAAGAAATAATCTTCCAGCCACGTCATAAGTATAATATGTGTTCACTCCATCGGGATTTGTAACCGAAGAGATTCCTGTTAAAGATTTATATGAATATGTTGAAAATTGGGAGGATGGAACAAGGTTACTGAGCCCGGTCCATAAATCGGAATTCGAGTAGTCATTTGTTTTTCCTTCCAGGGAGCCTATTTGTGAATAGCTTGCTCCTTTAACCTGTGCAAGTGGATAGATATCGCTGACATCCCAAAGATATGAAACCGGTAAATTGTTCCTGCCCGTAAGCTGCCTCAAATTTCCTGCATCACTGTAACTATCGTATGATATATCGGGATCCTTATAATTATTATCACGAACTGATCCGTTAAAATAATTAAAAGATGACAGGGGTGTAGTTATTTCAAGAGAGTATTCCTTGTCCGGCACATAAGTGGTTCCGCTGGCTTTATACGTAACCAACTTACTACCTGTATATTTATTATTTTTCATATTGATTATTTCAATCGGATAGTTCAGCATATTCTTATTAATCATTGCTGAATAAACACCTGTATTTATATCGGACGGATATCTGAAAATAGTTTTTAATGAATCTCCCCTGCTGTCGTATGTGGTAATTGATGACCTGAGTTTATTTGAGTTATAACTATATCTATTTGTCCGTGTGATTGATTGATTGCCATAATAATCTGTAATTTCTTCTTTCTCAAGATATACCGGGAATGTGTAAATGCAGTAGCTGTGAAGAAGAGCAAATACTAAACTTGAACCATTGAGATACTGGTTACCAAGTTCATCACCCAGCCAGACCATACGTTGCTCGGCAGTTCCCGTAATATAAACTGATGCTACATACTGATTATACCGGTCAGGATCCAAGGAATAAGTATTTGTAACTGTTCTTTTTAGATTATTTGCTGAATCATGGATTGATATTTTTTTTATCTGCCCTCTTTCAAGCGCACAGGATGAATTTTTCCCAAGAGCGCCAATAAAAGCAGTTTTTGAAATATTGGTGTATATAGCCGGATTGCTTACCTGACATGCATAATAATCGGGATTTTGATTGTTTTCTCCATCGGGCCGGTTACGCGTGGAATTCATGTCATATATGGTATAGCTTTTATCAGAAAGAAATTCTATAACCCTGTGGTATGTTATCGGAGGCTCTCCTTCAATGGAAAGGAAATTAAGTACTTCAGCAGTCATGTAACAAACAGATGGGTATTTATAGAGAATTCCGCTGCTTGAAAAGTCAGTGGAACTCACTGAACCCGGTATATAATCAGGATCATCCGGGTCAAATAAATTCACATATTTATATTTACGGACCTGATCTCCGAGGGTTATTTTGGCAATCCGCAAACCTCCTGCTATTTTGGGTTCCTTAGAATAACTATGATAGTATCCTCCCAAAGTTTGCAATCCGCGATAGGAATAGTTGTGCGCTTCATATTCAAATAATTCTTCGTCTCCTGTGGGGTAGGTAATGGATGTGAGGATTCCAAGTTTAGAATGTGTTTCAGAAGGCATTTTTCGAGGGTGTACCAAATACTGGTTAAGATATATATCCCTATAAGTAGCGGGAATGCATCCGGTTAATTCGGGCTGTCCGTTATAAAACCCCCAGTAATCTGTGCCACAGACTTCGGAATAATCCGGCAAACTACCATTAGTATTATATTTGAAAGAGTAACGCCTCTCGTTTATTTTTAATGAATCCAAAAAATAATAACGATCCCAATTTTTTGTTGAATATTTAAGGTTGACCTGAATGATTTTTCTGATTTGAGGGGGTTTGTAATTCTATTTTATTTATTATTCTCAGGTCATCAATACAATTACATATGCTATGAGGTTTCAGATCGGAAAAAAAGATTGCCTTCCCGCCCGGAAATATAATATTGGCCGGAACCACGGAAGAGACTGTTAGTCTTCCACCACCACCCCAGACAGAGGGTAAATAATGTAAATAGATATCCTTGTTTGGCTCGTAATTGAAATCTATAAATCTTCCGTTTATAAAATCAATCCTGGTCAGATACCAGGCGTGGAGCTGAAAAGGTTGCGAGAGTTCTCCTCCCGAGAGTTCAATGGAACCTTCTTTCGAGCCAAAAGTAAATACTGTCCCATCATTGGATGTCAGTTTGAAACAGATAACATTGCCTATTGTCGGAAAAGATGTAGTAAAAACTTCTGCATTGACAATATCCTGGGATTGAATCCTGAATATTCCATCATATCCCATAACAAAATACCCTGAATAACCCAAAAAATTGAATGAAAAAATATCCGGACTGTATTCTACTGAGTCAGCTTTAAAATAGTTATCAAGAAATAAATATGCGTTATTTCTTACAGTCTCATTCTTTATTCCATTATTTGGATCCCTGAGGAAAAATCCTTTGCTATTGGAAGAATAAATAGTTTCATCCGGCAAACCATTGACAGTTCTTGTTATTACACCACCGGCTGATAATTTCCATCCAAATCCTACATTGCCGTAAGGATTTATTGCACGCAGACCTTCACCACCGATATATTTTAATAATACAGGTATGGACATTTCATTTGTTTTTATTTCTAAAAGCGGAATTGAAACATCAACCTGACCTGTATAGTAAGAAACAGGTCTGAAAACCTCCTTTTTATGACTGAAAGTCTCAGGAGTTGTGAATGTCTGACCAAAGGTTGGATTTATAACCATGATCAGAAGGATTATCTGTAGAAGGAGATATGCCCGGTGTCCCGGAAACGAACCGATAATTCTGGTTTCCATAATTGTCTAGATTTTTATCACTCTTAATGCTTTTATCCTTTTATCAGCAATTATGGTAAGGATGTAACTTCCAGGAGAAAATCTTGTCATGTCAATTGTTTCCGAATAATGGCCTGAGCTTCTGACAGACTCAGGAATGATGTGTCTGATAAGTCCGTTTCTATCGGATAGCCTGAAGGAAATTGTTGCGGTCCTTGTTATTTCATACTCGATTCTGAACAGTGCCCGGACAGGATTTGGTATAATTTGGCAAGCAGATAATATATCGTCAAAATCATCTGACTCATCACCGGGATACTGTTTCGACCAGTTGCTTGTATCGGCAAGAAGATAAACCTGATCGGCCGGAGGGTAAAAAAATGACACCACCTTGTGCTCGATCTCAGGTCTGCCAGATATTTTGGTTGTAGTTTTTACTGTCTCGAATACAGGATAACGGTTCCTGGATACATACCATGCATAATTCTCCAAAATCATAGTCGTACTGTCAAGACCTGTTATGAGGTATTCACGCTGGCTTTTTACTCTGAGCACATTTTTAAAAGTGAGTCCGAGAGGAGTATGTAAAATACCAGTGGCATCGGCTGTGGTAGTGGTTCTACCCGATACTTTAAGAGGAATTAGTTGACAATATTCGCCTTCCCCGTTAAAATCGGAACTGATTGTGTAACCATAACGGAAAGGAAACTTCAGTTTTAACTCCGCGATACTATACTTCATAATTGTGGTACTATTTTCATAACCTGTATGAATTAACGAATCACCCTGAACGAGATAATGATAATTTGTACCATGTTCAATACCTGAAAACCGTGTTGAATCGTGAGAAACCGGATGATAAATGAGATTGTAATGATCATTGACAGGATTGACAGCGCGGAAATCCCAGGTAATATTGTATCCGGCACTACCAGGATCAATATAATCCACTTGTTGTTTCACCAGTGAATCACCGGGATGGGGAAGGTTCACATTCCTTTGAAGTGTTAAGGAAGGATTTTGCTGAGCCGGCAGTACATCAACGCTAATAATAAAAATTATCATCTGACTGCCTGTTTTAACGGATCTGATCTTTCCATACCGAGAAACAGATCCCATTTAAATTATAATCTTTGAAACGTGAAACACATTTTACTACGATTCAGTTTGTTAAACTTAAACAAATAAAACTACTTTGCCAAAATTCCTGTGATTAAAAAAACAATAATTGTATTTTTTAACTCATAATAAGCATGTTCTTGTTGATATTCCACGGCTCGATATTGTGAGGCACAATGCCAGCAGGGTGATAAATGCAAAGCTTTAATCAATATGTTTAATGGCATTTACTATATCAAAGCATATTGAACTGACCACGGGTGATTTAATTAAGAAGTTCCTTACCGAATGCAGGAAAGTAACAGATGCCCGGATGCTCAATAAAATAACCAGCAAAGAGACAAGAACAAAGACAGTATACAGCGACACCGTAAAGAAATACATCAGATCATTAAATCTGTCGCACTAAAAAAGAGGACAAGTCAAGAAAATTCCATGTTAAAAAAATCTTGTTGTTAATTTCACTACGTCAAAACTCAAGTAGGCAGGAGGATTGCTCCTTAAATTAAAAGATTCAGACCTTCCATTATGAGTGTACTGCCCATGAAGTAGCATATCCTCTGCTGACTCTCACTGCAAGCTTTACTCCGTGCTTCTGAAAGAAAACCCGAGTAACTGTTGATTTTCCGGAAGAAAATTCCCGGAAGAAAATTCCGCTAAAACAGAAGCGGTATAAAAAGAAAATCAGGACCCTGATCCTGATTCTCTGTTACCCTAAACCTAAATCCATGAAAAAATTCTGTAACCTTCTCTTACTACTACCTTTACTACCTTTGCCGTCTTTAACGGAATTTTAAAAAGAAATGTTTCAGAAATTTACAAAATTTTTAAACAAAATGCTATATTTTTTAAAAAATATTTATTTCTCTACTCCGAGTACATCCTTAAAGGCTTTTATAAAAGTTTCCTTTGGCAAGGCCCCCATAGCCATCTGAGGCTGACCGTCAACCGGGACAAACAGAATTGAAGGGATGCTCCTTATGCCGAAAATGGAAGCAAGTTCCTGTTCTTCTTCTGTATTGACCTTGTAAATATCAAGTTTCCCCTCGAAATCTTCCGACAGTTCCTCAAGAACAGGAGCAACCATCTTGCACGGAGCGCACCAGTCAGCATAAAAATCAATGATACAGGGCTTGTTTCCCTCAAATTTCCATTCCTTGTTATTCTCGTAATCAAATACTTTGCTTTTGAATGTCTCCTTGGTTAAATGCTCAGTCATATATGTGTTTATTAAATGTCTCAAATTAAATCTTTTTAACACTGTCAAGCTTCATGCCATAAAACCATTAAACATTCAATTAACAAAAAACAGGTGAATAATTGTAACTTTGTCAGGTATTATTGATAAATTGTCATATCTATATATGAACATATGTATTGCTGACAAAATATTCGGCATAATTTCTGAAGTTGTTGGCGGGGAATCTGCTGAAGCCTATGTCATAGGAGGATGGGTAAGAGATTGCTTTCTAAACAGGAACCACTCCGGAAAGGATATCGATATTGTTGTAACCGGTAGCGGAATAGGACTGGCGCGCAAAACAGCAAAAAAAATCAATCCTGACATCAGAGTCAGTGTTTTCAGGAATTTCGGAACAGCCATGTTCAGATGGGGCGAATATGAAATTGAATTCGTTGGCGCCCGGAAAGAATCCTACAGTCCCGGGTCCAGAAAGCCTGTTGTTGAGAATGGAACCCTGGAAGATGATCAGAGAAGAAGAGATTTTACCATCAATGCCCTTGCTATCAGTCTGAACAAGGATACATACGGGCAGTTGCTGGATCCTTTCGGCGGCAGGGATGATCTCAGGAGAAAAATTATCCGGACTCCTCTTGACCCAAGTGTTACTTTCTCAGACGATCCTCTCAGAATGATCAGGGCAGTACGCTTTGCCACACAGCTCGGATTTTCGATTGAGGAAAAAACCTTTGAGGCCCTGTCGGAAAATGCCGGCAGGATCAGAATAGTATCTCCGGAAAGGATAATTGCAGAGATCAATAAAATAATAATGTGCAGTAAACCTTCCGTGGGATTCATGCTGCTTGAAAAATCCGGACTGCTGGCGATTATTTTTCCGGAACTGGATAACATGAAAGGCGTGGAGAAAAAGGAGGGCAGGGCACACAAGGATAATTTCCTCCATTCACTTGAGGTACTGGACAATATTGCCGGGAAAACTGATAACCTGTGGCTCAGGTGGGCTGCACTCCTCCACGACATAGCAAAACCTCTGACAAAAAAATTCAGCAGGGAAACAGGCTGGTCATTCCACGGACATGAATACAGGGGATCAAAAATGATTCCGGATATTTTCCGCAAACTGAAGCTTCCCCTCAATGAACACATGAGATATGTTCAGAAGCTGGTTGATCTTCATCTGCGCCCTATTGTACTGTCCCAGGAAGAAATTACCGATTCTGCAATCAGAAGACTTCTTTTTGAAGCAGGGGATGATATTGATGACCTGATGCTCCTGTGTGAAGCAGATATCACCTCAAAGAATGAAAAAAGAAAAATCAGGTATCTGGAAAATTTTGCCATTGTAAGGGAAAAACTCAAAGAAATAGAGGAGAAGGATGCTGTCAGAAATTTTCAGCCACCAGTAAAGGGAGAAGAGATAATACAAACATTTGGAATAAAACCCGGGAAAAAGGTCGGAATCATCAAGAATGCGATCCGCGATGCAATCCTTGACGGCGTTATTCCCAATGAACACACGGCTGCCAGGGATCTGATGCTCAAAAAAGGTACCGAACTCGGACTCACTCCGGTTGACAATGCTCCCGGAACCTGAGTTCAAGCAGAACCGGAAGATGATCACTGAAACCTCCCTGGAATTTGTAGCCGCGCCAGGCTGAATACGGACTCATTCCGGGATAAACGGGATCTTTCCTGAGCAGAAAATCAGGACTGAATATCCGCAAATACTCGCCTGAGGTATAAATACCACTTCTGCTGTCCAGAAGGGATTGTGAAACGATAAACTGGTCTATTGCCTCCCAGGTTCCACGATACCTGTAGGTACCCTGTCCCTTCCCGATACCCACCGACAGATTGACCATCGATAATCCGGAAGCATACGGATCTGATATCTCTCTTACAACATTGTCATCCGGAGCTGCATTGAAATCACCCGTGATAATGATCTTGCTTTGTGCATCTGAAAGAGTAAGCGAATCTATCTTATCCCTGAGCATTCGGGCAATACTTCTCCTCAGCCCCTCCCCTGCAAGCACACCTCCCCTCCTCGATGGCCAGTGATTTACAAAAAGATGTATGCTGTCCCCTCCGGCAATACATTTTGCATACAACACACTCCGGCTTGAAAATGATCCGGGCGCATAGCCGTCAGGTATAAGATATTCCCAGAAGATCACATCCACTATTTCCTTTCTGTAAATAAGACAGACATCTATCCCCCTCGGATCAGGTGAATCCTCATGAATAATTTCATAATTAAATTTCGAGAGATTTGTGCCATACACCAGGTCCTCAAGAACCCTTCTGTTTTCTATTTCACATAAAGCCACGATTCCCGGTGGCGACCATCCGCCTGAGGCACTGATTACCTTGTAGATGGAGTTGATCTTTGCCCTGTATTTTCTCAAATTCCATCTCCTCGGACTCCCCGGCAGAAATTCATCATCATTGGTATCCGGATCGTCATATATATCAAAAAGATTCTCAACATTATAAAACATCAGCAGCATCGGCTCAACAGGGGAAGACCGGGAATATAACAGATGAGATGACCACGGGAAATGGAAAAGAAAAATGATGAGAACAGCAAACCTTCCTTTTAACATATCCTTACAGGGTACTTTTTCAGAATGAATTGATCCACCTGTAGCGCCGTGCACTTTCACCAAACTTGACAGCTGCCGTCAGCTCATGTGTTCCGTTGCTCTGCCGTCTTATTTCCGTCAGTGTAAAGTCAAATGCATAGGCAAAATAAAACCTGTCATACTTCAGGCCCAGCAGAAGAATAAGGGCATCATTTGTTCTCCAGGATAATCCTGCCCAGTAATCATTCCTGTAATATACCCTCGAAGTAATATCCATCTGGATCGACTTGAAAAGCATATCTGACGACTTGACATAGGCCGAAGGTTCAATAATCCAGTCTTCGGCTACGGGAAATTTAACCCCTCCGGTAAGGTAGAAGTGCCCCAGTTCAGCACTCCTGGAATTTTCAACATCACCGAAAAGTAGTGATCCCCTGAGCAGGTTGGTCATGGCAAAACCCAGGTAATAACGGGATGTGGTATAACTTGTCCCGAAATTGAAATCAGGAATAAAAACGGATCTTTTGTAGCTGTTCAGTAAAGGATCATCAATATCATATATCTGATTATCAATGTTTACTGCAAACTGATATGCAGTCATTGCCAGCCCGAAGGAAAGGCTGCTCCTGTTTTCCTCATTCCTTCCGATGGGAATATGATATGCATATATTGCCTGAAGGCCGGTACGTCTCATAATACCGTTATTATCGTTGAAAATATATCCTCCCATTCCGATCCTGCTTCCCCTCGAAGGTTTTACAAGCCTCTTCCTGACTTCGGTGGATTTTGAGATATAACTGTTCTTCAGAAGCTTGGTCTGAAAACTGGCAGCATAGGTTGCCGGATTCTGTGCAAGACCTACCCACTGTTCTCTCGCGGTAAGGGTTATGGTCGAATAGCCATCACGGCCGGCAAAGGAAGGATTGACAAGATATCCGTTCATGATGTACTGGCTGTACATGGGAACCTGCTGTGAATACAATTCCTTGCTGAATGTGACTAAAACAGCCACCAGCAATAAACATCTGACATATTTCATGTATATCATATTCATAATATTCCTCTTTACCTGATTATGCTTATTACACCCGTCCTTGGCCTGGACCCGTCATTAAGATACAGTATGTAATGGTATGAATCCGTAGGCATCAGTCTTCCGTTGAACCTGCCATCCCAGGGATCGGCAGAAATATTCCTCGACCTGTACACCAGCTTGCCCCACCTGGTGTAAACAAGAACTTCCGCATCCGGATACATCTCTATATTCCTTATTCTCCATTCATCATTGTACCCGTCATTGTTTGGGGTGATGATCTGTGGTATTTCAAGGCAGCCGAACGTGCCGCTGTAAGATATCACAACATCCGCAGCCGCAATACATCCGTCAGCATCCGTTACAATGAACCTGTAAGTACCCGGCAGCATTTCAGTCCTGGTGAATAATGTGTTTCCGTCTTCCCATAATGCATTGTAGGGTGAATTGCCTCCGCTTACAATAATTCCCACAGAACCTTCATCTGTGTCAGGACAATTGGCGTCGGTGGTCACAACGCTGAGTGACAGGGGCGGAGGATCTGTCAGGACTGCTTCGGCAGTTACCCTGCAACCATTGGCATCCGTTACCGTTACAATATAGGAACCGGCTGTTAATCCGGAAGCAGTTTCATTTTCCTGCAGGGGTGAACTGTTCCAGGAAAACCCATACGGTCCCGTACCGCCTTCTGCAATGGCAGTGGCACTTCCCTGTGCATCTCCATGACAAATATTATTTATAACCTCAGTATAAACGGTGACTGCCGTGGCAGGTTCATCAAGAAATACCGTAATATAATATTCCTCCGGCTGTGCATCCCGTATTGTTACAATATAGCTGCCTGCAGAAAGACCTGTGAAAATACCTGAAGACTGGTAATCACCTCCGTTCAGGCTGTACTCATAAGGTTGTAATCCGTCTGTTCCTGTTACAGAAAGACTGCCGGTGGCAGCTCCGAAACATAAAATATCTTCCTTCAATACAAGTATTCCTGAAAGAGGTACTACCGGTTCGGTAATTCTTACCGGCAAAACAATTTCACAAAGGGCAGCATCCTGAACTGTCACAACATAATGACCTGCAGCCAGATTACTGAACAATCCCGATGACTGATAACTGCCGGAGTTCAGTCTGAATAAATACGGGGCTGTGCCTCCCGAGGCCTCAACTGTTACACTTCCGTCATTACCGCCTGAAACAGACACATTAGACAGGAAGGTGATTTCAGCACTGTATTCCGGGGGTTGCATGATATCCAGGGTCCCTGTCACCGGAATACAGGAGTTAATGTCCGTGATGTGCCAGTAATAATCAGAACCAGCAGATATCTCCGCAAAGATCCCGGTCCCGTTGCTGATACCGTTAAAAGTGTATGTCAATGGCCCGGTACCGCCACTACCCGTTAAGATTACTGTCGTTCTGCCCCCGTAACAGGTTATCGGCTCTGTGATTGTGGCAGAACCGCTTATTGCTTCCGGTTCCGTTACATCAATAGTGCCGGTTACAGGATTACAGTTATTGGCATCGCTGATACTCCAGATATATCCGGTACCGGCAGGAATACCGCTGAAAATACCGTTGTCATTACTGATACCGTTGAAGGTATAGATCAGGGGTGCAGTACCGCCGCCCCCTGAAAGACGGACTGTAGCAGTTCCGCCGTTGCACTCAACAGGAACAAGGACCATTGCAGAACCGATTATAACAGCCGGCTCCGTAACTTCAAGAGTTCCCGTAACAGGACCGCAGCCATGGGCATCAGTGATGCTCCAGCTGTAAGCGCTGCCGGCAGGAATATCATTAAAAATACCGTTATCATTAGTGACACCGTTAAAGGTGTAGGTCAACGGTGCAGTGCCGCCGCTGCCGGTGACAGTTACAGTGGCAGTCCCTCCGTAACACAATATTTCAGAGCTCACGGAAGCTGATCCTGCCAGTAAAGGAGGCTCGGCAACATCAAGAGTTCCCGTAACAGGACCACAGCCATGGGCATCACTGATGCTCCAGATATATGCGCTGCCGGCAGAAATACCGCTGAAAATACCATTATCATTGCTGTCTCCGTTGAAGGTGTATGTCAATGGTGCAGTGCCGCCTCCTCCCGTAAGGCGGACTGTAGCCGTTCCGCCGTTGCACTCAACAGGAACAAGGACCATTGCAGAACCGCTTATAACAGCCGGCTCCGTAACTTCAAGAGTTCCCGTAACAGGACCGCAGCCATGAGCATCACTGATACTCCAGGTGTAAGCGCTTCCGGCATGAATACCGTTAAAAATACCACTTTCATTACTGATACCGTCGAAGGTGTATATCAATGGTACAGTGCCTCCGCCCCCCGAAAGGCGGACTGTAGCCGTTCCGCCGTTGCACTCAACAGGAACAAGGACCATTGCAGAACCGATTATAACAGCCGGCTCCGTAACTTCAAGAGTTCCCGTAACAGGATCGCAGCCATGGGCATCAGTGATGCTCCAGCTGTAAGCACTGCCGGCAGAAATACCGCTGAAAATACCGCTTTCATTACTGACTCCGTTAAAAGTGTATGTCAACGGTGCAGTACCGCCGCTGCCAGTGACAGTTACAGTGGCTGTTCCACCGTAACACAATATTTCAGAGCTCACGGAAGCTGAACCTGAAAACACGGGAGGCTCACTTACCTCAAGCATACCGGTAAAAGGACCACAGCCATGAGCATCTGTGACACTCCACGCATAGTAATCCGCCGATATACCAGGAAAAACACCTGTGGAATTACTGACTCCGTTAAAGGTGTATGTCAATGGTGCAGTGCCGCCGCTGCCGCTGACAGTAACAGTGGCTGTGCCACCATGGCAGATTATCGGATCTGTGATTACTGCTGAACCACTTATTGCTTCCGGTTCCGTTACATCAAGAGTGCCGGTTACAGGATTACAGTTATTGGCATCACTGATGCTCCAGATATATGCGCTGCCGGCAGAAATACCGCTGAAAATACCATTATCATTGCTGTCTCCGTTGAAGGTGTATGTCAATGGTGCAGTGCCGCCTCCTCCCGTAAGGCGGACTGTAGCCGTTCCGCCGTTGCACTCAACAGGAACAAGGACCATTGCAGAACCGCTTATAACAGCCGGCTCCGTAACTTCAAGAGTTCCCGTTACAGGACCGCAGCCATGAGCATCACTGATACTCCAGGTGTAAGCGCTTCCGGCATGAATACCGTTAAAAATACCACTTTCATTACTGATACCGTCGAAGGTGTATATCAATGGTACAGTGCCTCCGCCCCCCGAAAGGCGGACTGTAGCCGTTCCGCCGTTGCACTCAACAGGAACAAGGACCATTGCAGAACCGATTATAACAGCCGGCTCCGTAACTTCAAGAGTTCCCGTTACAGGACCGCAGCCATGGGCATCAGTGATGCTCCAGCTGTAAGCACTGCCGGCAGAAATATCGCTGAAAATACCGCTTTCATTACTGACTCCGTTAAAAGTGTATGTCAACGGTGCAGTACCGCCGCTGCCAGTGACAGTTACAGTGGCTGTTCCACCGTAACACAATATTTCAGAGCTCACGGAAGCTGATCCTGAAAGCACGGGAGGCTCAGTTACCTCAAGCACACCGGTAAAAGGACCACAGCCATGGGCATCAGTGATGCTCCAGTTGTAAGCGCTGCCCGCAGGAATACCGCTGAAAATACCGCTTCCATTAGTGACTCCGTTAAAGGTGTATGTCAATGGTGCAGTGCCGCCGCTGCCGGTAACAATAACAGTGGCAGTGCCGCCATGGCATTGCACGGGAGAAGTAATTTCGGCCGAACCTGAAACGGCATCCGGTTGCATAATATGAACCTTCTGAACAAATGTACACAGGTTTGCATCTCTTGTCTGCAGTGTATAAAAGCCTGCTGAAAGACCGGAAAAGCTGCCGGAAACCTGGAAAGGGCTGCTGTTAAGACTGTATTCATAAGGTGGCGTTCCGCCTGATCCGACTGCCGTAACAGTACCCTCAAATCCGCCAAAACAGTTTGCATCAGACTTGTTTACTGCAGCAACAAGAATTACAGGCTGAGTGATGTTGAACCCGACATCACAGGTGCAGGAATGTGCATCGCGTATGGTAACGGTATGGGAACCGGGACCAATATTCACAAAACTGCCTGACGAGTGATATACTCCTCCGTCCAGGGAGTATTCATACGGAGCCATACCAGAACCCTCTGCGGCAGCAACCGTAACCATACCGTTTGCTGCTCCGTTACACGTTATATCAGTCACCGAAATCAGGTCTCCTTCCAGGTTATTAATACTGACATCTACATAGGCCGAGGCCGAACATCCTGCCGGAGTGCTGACAATCACACTTACCTTTCCGCTTGGTGCTTCATTCCATCTTACTCTTACGAAATTATTCCCGGAACCACCATCTGTGATTATTCCTCCGGTAACAGACCATTCATAAATCTGATAAGGCGCTGTTAAAGTGTAAACCGCTTCCGATTCCAGACATGCAGTATTAACAGGATTATTAAATACCGGGGCTTGTATAAGATCGATGGAAACAGAATCAATAACCGTGGCATCACATGGATCCCCTACCATATTGGTTTTGCTCAGGGTCGCAGTAACCACCCCTCTTGTAACACCAAGGTTCCATTGGACATCAACAGAATTGCTATAGGGAGGAGACGACAGGATAGTTCCATTTTCCACCTGCCAGTCAAATGTTGCAACCGGATCGGGATTAACCGTGTATGTAACAACAGAGCCTTCGCAGGCAGTTGATTTCCTGTGGTTGACATTAGCATAAACAGTACCGCTCTTTATTATCTGCATATCCGCAGAATCCCGGCATCCGTTCCCGTCCGTTACTGTCAGTCTTATAGTGTAAGTTCCGTCCGAAATATTATTATTAAAAAAAGGAGTAGCTTTGATGCTCGTATTTGAAAAGGAAACATAAGGATAATACGCTATCTCCTTAACAAAAGGATATACGGCTTCATCAAGACAATCCCAGAAATAGATATAATCTCCGTTACCACCCGATACATTCAGGTTGAAAAGAGCATAAGTACCCACAGCATCACAGTTGCTGAGCGAGAGACTATGAATTTTCAGGGATGGTTTTACTGAAATCATCACATCCCTTGAAGCAGTATTGCCATGATTATCTGTTGCTGTAAATCTAACTGTCCGGGCTCCCTGATCAAAACAGGAAAACACCGAGGGTGTGACTGATAATGCAACCGGACCACAATTGTCATAAGTCCCATTATCGATATCCGATGCCTGAAGGATTCCGGTTCCGTTATTATCCAGTGTCAATGTAAAATCCCGGGTCTGGATTACAGGCCGGATTGTGTCATAAACAGTGACCAGAGCGCCTGAAACTGACGAATTACCCGAAGGATCAGTGCCACGTAAGGTTACCGGTATGGTTTGTCCCACATCGGAGCATGTAAAAACAGTCCTGGAAAGTACCAGTGTCAGCGCACAGTTGTCGTACGAGCCATCATCAACATCTGAGGTTCTGAGTATAGCAGATCCCGACTGACCTATATAAAGGTCCGCATTTTTTGTCAAAACCACAGGTTTCTGATTATCAATTACAATAACATTGAATTTACAGGAATCTTTCTTCTCTGTTCCTTCCCAGGAATAATAGACTATTCCGGTTGTCCCGGCATTGAAAAAATCCCCGGGCGCATGATTGCTTGTCACGATGTGCCCGGAACACGGAGCTGTCATCACAGGCGGTACCCAGGTTACATTGTTGCCACAGGTTCCCGGCTGAACATTTACCACGATATCACCCGGACAATTCCGAAAGATGGGGTCACATTCCTGTGCCCCGGCCATATTCCACTGCCCTGTAAAACCAAGAAAAACACTAACCATCACAGGAAAGATATACTGTGCCGGATCAGGTCTTTTCATTTTAGGGGACAAAACAGTTTCATCTTCGGATAAAAACCATAGCGGAAAGAGTTCTGCCAGAAAGCTGATAATCGATTTAAGAAACGAAACAATACTGTTATGCTTCATATTGATCAGGTTCATTTTTTCCATCAGAAGTAACACCCAATAAATCAGATAAATAATAATTCTTTTCTGGCAATCTCCCTGGACTGCCACAGAATTACAGGATTGACTACACATTAACAAAAGCGAATGTAAGAATTATTTATTCACTTATTGCATCAGATTATCAGACTGTTTTCAACAAATTGAAATGATTTGTTAATATGTTGCCGACAGTCCCGGTGCTTTCATTCAGAAAAAACCAGGAATATCATGAAGCAAAATATTTTGTAGAGAAAAGAAAAATATAATATATTTGCAGTCACTTTTTCTGGCGATTAGCTCAGTTGGTTCAGAGCATCCCGACTGAAAAGTCGGGAGGGCCGGGGTTCTTAAAATTATTTCGGGCGATTAGCTCAGTTGGTTCAGAGCATATGCCTTACAAGCATAGGGTCGGGGGTTCGACTCCCTCATCGCCCACAATTACAAAATTACTTTGTATCCCTGAATCTTACATTTTCAAGCTTAAGTACAACAGGATTCGGCCATTTATTGTTCGTATAGAGACGATGGCCGTTTACAGCACTTACAACCAGGCCTACAGGAGTGGAACTGAAGTATATTTTTGCATCGTACCCGGGCCTGTACTCAACCAGCTCAGAAGAATACCCCAGGATACTGATCCTTGTCCTGTCAGTGCCTGATAATGTTTTCAGAACAAATTCCCTGCGTTCGCCATATTTCCAGTTGTCGCCACCGGGAACAAAAGCATATACAGTATTGTCATTTTTCCCTTTTGTAAACCAGATATCTCCTTCCCTGGTTATTTCCCATGGCCGGATATTATGAATACTCTCACCATTTACAAGATTCCACAGAGCGATCTCACGCAAAAGGGCTTCCTGTTCAATCTGTATCTCCCCGTTAGGTTTCGGCCCGATGTTTAGTAAAAGATTTCCACCTAAAGCCCTGGTTTCAATCAGCATATTTATTATCTCCGTTCCGCTTTTGTGCGGATCATTTGTCGGTTTATACTGCCAGTCAGTCCCCATGGTAAAACAGGCTTCCCACGGTCCGGGAATCGGTTTGTCCGGCAGACGCTGTTCCGGCGTCTGCATCTGTCCGCGTGTGACCACAATATCCGGCTGCAACTGCCAGGCATATTCCTTCAGACCGTCTTCGGGTCCGTCAATAAAAAAAATATCGATCTTCCCGTAACCGGTAAGCAGTTCCTTTATCTGGGCTTTATTGTATGCCATCAGCTCCGGATTATTCACCGGATAATGCCGGGGATCCTGCAGGCGTCCGACGGGAATGTTGTTTTTCCGGAAATAATGGAAATCCTCGGGGGAAAAGTATAATCCCGTGGCTATTCCCCTGCTGCGGAATGCATCAAGTATCTCTTTCATTGCATCACGTCCGAAGGGAGTATTCATGATATTGAACTGAGTTGTTTTTGTATCCCACATACAAAATCCCGAATGATGCTTTGATGTAAAGACAACATATTCCATTCCGGCAAGTTTTGCAAGAACAGCCCATTCGTCGGGATCAAATTTTTTTGGATTGAAAACAGCCGGAAGATCTTTCTCAAACCTGGAAAGATAATCTTCAGATGCACCTGCCATTGAATGACTTATAATAGCTCCAATCTGAGAATCCATGCTCCAGTGAATGAACATTCCAAATCCCAGATCCATGAACCATTCTTCGCGTTCAGACTTATTCCCTGTCTGTTGTGCAGAAATAAAAAAGCTTATTGATGATAAAGCCAGAACCGTCAGTAAAAATCTGAATTTCACAAAACATTGTTTTTAATTTCTGAGGGTAAATATAGTTTTTAATTATCTTCGTCTTCTTATTTAAGAAAAATGAGAAAATATAAAATTGCCGTCCTCGGAGGCGGGAATATCGGTACTTCGCTGGCCAGGGGACTTATAAAATCAGGTCAGTATACAGCTGACGAGATTATCCTGACTGAAAAACGCGTATCCAGAATCTCATTCCTTCAAAAGAACGGATTCAAGGTAACAGAAAACAACAGTGAAGCCATTGATCAGGCCCGGATAGTTATCATGACTGTCAAACCACAGCAGTTTAAGACACTGGCTGACGAGATTAAAGACTGTCTCACTACAGACCATATTCTGATCTCAACTATTACGGGAATAAGCCATGAAAAAATTGAAACAGCCTTTGGCTCCCTGCCTAATGTCAGAATAATGCCGAATACAGCTATTGAGATTTGCGAATCAATGACCTGTATATCTTTCCGGAACATGAAAGAGGATCAGAAGGAAAATGTTTCCTCATTATTTGACAAAATGGGAAAGACCATTCCTGTTCCCGAAGAGCTGATGGATGCTGCAACTGTCATCGGAGCATGCGGTATTGCGTTTGCCTTAAGATTTATGCGTGCAATGTCGCAGGGAGGGATTGAGATAGGTTTCAATGCGGAAATGTCTCAGATGATTACGGCACAAACGGTCCGGGGAGCAGCCAGGCTTATCATGGAAACCGGAAACCATCCGGAAAGGGAGATCGACAAGGTTACCACACCCCAGGGTATTACCATATCGGGATTGAATGAAATGGAACATCAGGGCTTAAGTTCGGCAGTAATAAAAGGTTTAACAGTTTCTTTCAGTAAACTCGAAAACCTGTCGTCATCCCGGTAATAAACAATCTCAGTTGTTATTCCGGTAAGATTTCCCGAATTCTGTCTTTCCGGCAGTGGATATAATCTGTTCAGAATAAAGATCATAACGGTCAAATGAATCCAGGTCATAATAGCTGAATTTCAACAGATAGTCAGCTATAGAAGTACCTAAAACATCCGCCTTGTTGATCCTTCCCCTTGAATTGAGAAATAATTTAAGTGATCTGGCCCCGCCCAGATGGGATGCCGCAATCATTCCCGATCTGGTGATAACAACACCCCGTATCGTGTCTCCGACAAACCTTTCATACTCCTTCAGTGAGATAAGATTCACCCTGATAAGCGACTTCAGTGCCTGAAGCTGAAGCTCGGGCGGAAAAATTGAAGGATCCTTTTTAAACTTTCGCGCTGTTATTTGCTTATGACCGAGATAATGCAATGTCTTTTCAGCAAACTGCCATTCACCAAAGCAGCCTATCAGATTAACTGATTGCCAGTTATTCCCTGATTCACTTTTTCCAAGATCTTTTATAAATCTGGTAAATTCAGAATTATAATGCTCTCTGCTAACATATTCCGAAAGCTTTCGGAAATTTTCCATTTTGGCCCGGTAACCTATTGCCGGGGCAGTACAGATTCCTGAAAAGGAAATAAAAACCAGTGCCAAAAATGAAATTCTGCAATACTGAACAAATGATTTTTTTTTCATCTTTTCACAGCTTAATATCACAGTATAAAAATACTGTTCCGGGAAGGGCATGTCAATAAGCTAATCTCAGTGCAGTGGGCTTTTAAAGTCCGTTCATCTTCCTTTTGTCAAATTATTCCGATGGAATATTTATCCTGAAGAAGTATTTACCATTGGTTAAAGTACGTTTATCAAATACTTTAAAATATTGATATATAAAACGAAGAAAATAACGGAATAATTCATTATGCGATTATTATATATTTAATATTCAATATGCTACCTTTAATTTTAACATATAATTTTGTTACATTGCAATATATCCTCAAATTGACGAATGATTCCGAAAAACTGATGAAAACCAATGAAATATCTCATTTTTATGGAAACATCCCTGGCAGGAGACCGTGAAATACGTCAGATTAGGAAAAACTCCATAATAGTTTGCAATGATTGCCTTTGATATTTCTGTGTTCCTGTGGACAGTCGGCTGTCAGAAGTTCAGTTGCCGCCCCGTGTTACCATGAGTCCATCCGGATCCGGTTCAGAACCATAGGCAGCAGAGCAGTATTTACAGAGTATAATCGCCTGCAGCCTCAGGCTGATAAAGAATCTCCTCAATTCTGATTGTGGTCATACCCGAAGGAATGAGCCATTCTATTTCATCATTGACCTTATACCCGATAAGCGCGGTGGCTACAGGAGAAAAGATTGATATTTTGTTTTCCTTAACATCAGCCTGATCGGGATATACAATACGGAACTGTATCTGCTTGTTCCTGTTTATAAATCTGATTTTCACAATAGAATTCATTGTTACCAGGTTGACGGGAACATCCCCGGGTTCCACTATTTTAGCGGAATTCAGTTCATTGAGAAGATTTTCGGCTTCCTCTGCACTGATGGTATTCATGTCGCTTGCATCATTTATGCATTTTAATATTCTGACATGATCCACCCGGTTCATAATTAACTTTTTCATACGAAAATATATTACCTGTAATTGAATATTAAACTTATATAAGAAATCCTGAGGATTTCCATTGCCATATTGTGTATGTCAACAGATCAGGATTCCATTATTTCCCGCTTGCAGTGAAGTATTTAAAGATACTTAACAATTGTCAGTTAAGCAAATCGAAATGACAGCTTTCCACCAAGACCGACCATATCATCCATTATGATCACTACGGACAGAATCTCAGGTTTCCTTAAGGCTGTTTCCGTTATTTCCAGCACCTGATCCTTGCTTTTTACCTTGTTGCAGAATTGTGTGGCATATGCATCAGCCAATGCCCCTGACTGGCAGGCAATCATACATGCATCGGCTTTCCCCATGCTGAAGGCATGGCCTATTGTTGCGGAAGAAGTGCAAACAGAAAGGGGTGTTTCTTCAGGCTTCAGTAAAAGACTGATTTTTTCAGAAAGAGATGATGTTCCAGCATAAACCGAAATTGTTGCCTCAGAATCAAGTTTCAGGAAAATATCCCCGCCGTTTTCGACAACAACCTCCGCCAGGTTGAATTCATGAATAAGGTCATTGCAAACAAACTGGGCTATGGCCCCTGCAACTGCTGCCATTGGTCCGGTAAAGGCAGCTGAGGATGCCCTGTACATTTCTGCGATAACAGGCTCAACATCAGTAATCGCAAAAACCGGGACAAGCGATGTTCTGAATTCGGGTTGCCTGCGGATATGATTTTCAATAATATTTCTGTAGTGTTTGATTCTCTGCAAAGTACAGACTTCAACATCTTTTACGGAATATTCCCTGCTCACGGCAACCCATAAATCCGTTTCACGATATAATGATCTGAAAATCTGCCATCTGTCATTACCCATATTTTGCCGGTAAAGCCTCGGCTGATATGACAGATTTTTAGCCAATATCTATGGAAAAGAGCTTCAACGGACAGGCTTTCAGGCAGAGTTCACAGACAACACATTTCTCAGGTTCAAACAGGAGCTCGGCGCTGTCGCGTCTCATTGTAAGCGCTCCGGCAAAGCATACTGCCGTACATGCCCCGCAATGAATGCAGAGATCTTCCCTGTAAGTGATCTTTTTCTCAATGGGATCACATTCAATATCCTGCCGCTTAATATATTCCATTCCTTCTTTCAAGACCTTTGCCGGTGCTGTCATCTCAATGACAAGATGTCCTATCTTGCCCGGCGACATATCGGCTTTGACGATATTGATCATAATATCGAATTTCTTTATAAGATTATATGTAATTGGTTGTCCTGTTGCATCAGGAGGAAAAGTCAGAACAAATCTTTTGCTTGCCATAATCTGAAATTAAATAATTAAAAACATCAAAGTCTTATTTCCAGGCTGTTCAGTCCGCTTGTCTTGTTAAAAAGAGCAACCGGTTCCGCCAGGTAAAAACGACCCCCTCTTATTTCATTCCTGAGGATGTCGGCCAGCTCTCTTGCTGTCCGGACACTTGACAATGGTGCTGTGCGTATCTTCTTTCCATTGACAGTGATCTTTCCTGAAAAGAGGGAATCATAGTCGGCACGTCCCAGGACTTCAAAATTCCCTGACCCGTAATCTATGACATTGGTCTCTATCTGATTGTTCCTTACTGAGACCCTTCCTGCCATGTCTTCATCAAGAACCGGTATCGGGATACCGACCCCTACGAACATCGAAACACCATATTTTTCGAAATACGCTGCTTTGATAAACCTGGCACTCATCTGTTTTGCATCTCCAATAAGCGCCAGGGTGGCAGAATTGCCGAGAGGAATACCATGTTCATTGACCGGCTTGCCGGTATTGAACTGGGTTCCATGCCATGCCACATAGCCCGTAGTGCCTCCGAAAAGAATCCTTGTTCCGATACCGATAGTGCGCAGTTCCGGATCATTCAGAAGAGGACTCAACTCTCCGGATGTGGAAAAATTGGCATTCCCGAAAGAAGGAAGCAATGTTCCCATATAGGTGTATTTTATTTTATGCGTACTGTTCACCGCTACATTATAATTCTGGTATGCATTCCTGGGATTGAACATTATCATCTCATTTATTGTATCCTTATTGATGAGGGTCTTTACTTCAGTCAGGGGATAACAATCAGTCCCTTTTGCACTTGCTTCCAGGATCACATCCTTTCCCATAATAAGTTCTTCAATTACATGAGCTCCGCCATACTGATCATCGGGCAGAGCTGTCTCCGTCGCACCAAGATAGGCATCTACCGCTGCAATCCCTCCGTAAGCGGGAATATTGTTTAGTGTTATCCTTTCCATCCGGATAGGTGGCGTGGTATGTCCGAAATTGATAAAAACTCCCGACGAGCACATAGGTCCGAATGTGGCAGTAGTAACCACATCCACCCTGCTGAATATTTCAGCAGGAGTCATTTCCTTTCCCATTGCCGCAACCTGTTCGGCAGTAAGCACTATCGCCTTCCCGCTGCGGATCTTCTCATTGATCTCGTCTATACTTCTTTTCTTCACCATAATTAAATTATTACAGAATCCTTAAAAACACAGATAAAATGTCAAAGATAAATCCCTAAACCATTTCATTTTTATTTTTTTACATTTTTTTTGGAAATAAACCATTTTTCATATTGCAACTATTTCCCGGACAGGAAAATCAGTACTCGGATCAATTCCGTAACAGACAAGCGGAATGATCCGTAACCGGAAATCAGACAATTATGCTGGCCGGTACCGTAATGCTGATTATTCAATACCTTCCCTGTTATGTGGAATGGTAAAATAAAAAGCCGAACCTTGTCCTGATTCTGACTCTACCCGGATATTTCCCCCAAGTAATCCGACATATGCCTTGCAGATTGAAAGTCCAAGACCGGTACCGGGATATTGCCTGGAAACAGTACTGTCAACCTGATAAAATCTTTCGAAAATAAGGGAATGATATTCATCGGGTATTCCAATGCCTGTATCCTTTACATAAAACTCAAAATATCCGTTCTCCATCCTGTATCCTAAATCTATTACCCCTGTCCTGGTAAATTTAAAGGCATTGGTCAGCAGATTTGAAAGTATCTGTATCAGCCTTGTCCTGTCAGTCATTGTTTCCGAATCATCATCCGGCAATGGCGTCTCCAGGTTCAGTCCTATCTTCTGTGACCTGACTTTATAGGCATACTGCTCCGACATTTCCCTGAGAACTGAATTGATATTCACTCTGCCAATCTTTATTTTTACATGTCCGCTTTCTATTCCGGCCAGGTCAACAATATCATTGATAATGGAAAGCAGCTGGTTTCCACTTTGGAAAATTATATCGATATACTGGTTCTTTTCAGTATCCGTAATGCCGGGTTCGCTCAGCAGGGATGAGAAACCAAGTATTGCATTCATTGGTGTACGGATCTCATGGGACACATTATGCAGGAATGCTGTTTTCAGCCTGTCGCTTTCCTCTGCCTTCTCCTTGGCTGCAATAAGCTCAGCCTCGGCAATCTTTCTTGAAGTTACATCCTCAACCATTCCCAGAAAAAACTGTACTTCCCCATCCCTGTTCCTTACAACACTTACCGTTGTGGAACCCCAGATCATCCTTCCATCCTTTCTTATATATTCATTCTCTGAATGATAAATTGGTATCTCGTTGGCTATCAGTCGCAGAAGCCCATATTCATCCTTCCCGGTATAATCAGGATGGGTGAAGCTTCTGAATGTCATTCCCGTAAGTTCCTCCTCGGAATATCCCATCATACTGCAGAAAGCTGAATTAGCCCTCATGATAACCAGATCCTTGCCGGTCATCGCCATTCCAATGGGACTCTCTTCAAAAATTTTCCGGAATCTCTCCTCGCTTGCTCTTAATATCTCTTCAGATTGCTTTCTTTCGGTGATATCCCTGCCAATGGTCTGATAATAAATCAGCCCTTCCATCATTATCCTTCTGGCACTGATTTCTACAGGGAACGTGGTACCATCCCTTCTTTTGTGTATCTCTTCAAATGTATGATGCCCCTCACGATCCAGTATACCGATAACATCTCTGTATCTTCCGGACTTCCTGTCAGGAAGGAGGTCCGGGAACCTTTTGCCTATAAGTTCATTTCTCTCATACTGATACTTTTCAAGGGCCTGATCATTGGCTTCAATTACCTTAAGGTCTTTGTTGAACAGCATAATGACATCATTTGCATATTTCAGGATGTAATCAAAATGTCTTACAAGGGCGAGGTGCTCCAGTTCTGTCTCATATCTGGTCCGGTAAAATCTCACCTGCTGATTCCACCATAACAATCCGAGCATAAGAGCAGTAATCAGGATGAAAAGAAAGGTTGTCATGATTATCTGCCGGAACTCAAAAACCAGCCTGGCCAGAATCTCTTCGCGGTCAACCTTTGCCACCATAAACCATGGCAGCTGGGGAACCTTCTTCATGGCAGCAATCACTCTGACCCCCCGGTAATCCACAGCCTCATCACTTTCCTGAATACCCTGCAGAGCCATTGTTCCTGCAAGTTTTTCCTCTGTTATGGATTTCCTTACCACATCCGTACTGTCGGAATATTTCAGATTACTGAGATAAACTACTTCGTCACCCTCCTGTCTGACAAGATAAGCTTCGGAAGTACGGCTGGGAAGCGGCCATGTGCGTATAAGGCGAAAAAGCACCTCCTCGGGATCGATCCTTAATATAAGAGCTCCAAAAACCTGGTTGCCGGAATCATATTCCTTCCTCAGGGGAATAATAAGATCAAGATGATCATAGTTCACTTCAGGTGATCTGTAAATATCTGTCATTATGACCTCTCCCCTTTTAAGGAAAGCGGGAAGGCTTTGCCTGAGATATTCCCCCGGAATTGAATCCTCCATGGGATAATTCAGTCTCACCCTCAGATCATTGTCAACAAATAGGGCAGCAGAATAATCATAATTATCAACCAATCCCCGGAGATTTTCTCCGAGTTCTTTGTGTAATCTACTGTCTTCCTGACTATTACTAAAGCGAAAAAATTGTTCCGACAACAAGAGACTTTCACTCAGGTAACTGCCGTCATTGATTCGTTCATTCCGCCACTGACTCAGTGTTCTGACCATCATATTGGCGATTGCCGACAACTCCTGTTTGGTGTCATTCAGCATATGCGTTCTGTGATACCTGTAATACAGAAGTCCTACAACAAGTTCACCCGCCGACAATACCAGAAAGAGAATGATAAGAGGCCATGGAATGGCCGGTTTTTGCTTCTTGAAATTCATTATTACTTCTTCTCCTACAGGAAAAACAAACCCGCACTTTCAACAATGCCGTAAATTTAACATTTTCCTGATAATTAATGTGCAAATTTCTTCCCGGTATTATTCCATAAAACCAGTATACAGGCGCTAATATGGATTACTGCCGATAGGTCACGGGACCTGAAAACAGGCTTGCATGCCCGATCTTGTAAAGGAGTCTGAAACTTTCTTTACATTTGTCCTGTGATGAATAATCAGAAATTTCGGCCATGAAACATTTTTACCACTTTGTTCTCATAATATTCATAGCATTTTTAATACCCCCGGACATATATGCCCAGGGAAACTATCCGGCTTCCGGTTTAATAAATGCTGACGACCTGGAAGCCCATGTTTCATTCCTTGCCTCTCCGCTTCTGAATGGAAGGAAAAACGGCTCTCCCGAACTTGACATTGCCCAGGAATATATTATTTCCAATGCCAGGCTGCTCAAACTCAAACCTGCCGCCGGAACAAGCTACCTGCAGCCTTACCAGGTTATACGCAAAGGAGTGGACCGGAAAAAATCCGGAATAAGAATAAGTTCCCCTGATGGTGATACTGTAAAGATAACGAAGAACCTGTACCAGATGTTCCCTTTCCATCCGGCGGATATTACTGTTGAGGGGGAAGTTGTTTTTGCAGGCTACGGTCTGATCAGGGAAGAATACGGTTATGATGATTTTAAGGATATCCCGACAGAGGGCAAGATATTGCTGGTAATGACCAGATCCCCTACAAAGGCTGATGGCAGCACCTATATCTTCGAAGGTGACAACTGGTCGGATTTCAATAGTTACTCTTCCAAATTCAGAAATCTTTTCCGGCTCAGGGCAAAGGCAGTCCTGTTCGTTTGTGATCCCAAATCCGGTTTTTCCAATCTTGACGAACAGGAACCGGGAATTGCAGAATATCTGAGTTCATCCATCAGCCTCAAGGGCAAAGAATCTCCCGTTTTTCCCTTCCCGGAAACGACGAAAATCTTTTTTGCAGACCGCAGTGTTGCTGATCAGTTACTTGAGGGAAGCGGAAAAAGCCTTGAGGATATTCAGGAAAAGATCGATTCCGGTTTAAAACCATATTCATTTGCAATACCCGGCAAGAATATGGCAATTAATATCGTTACCTCCACTGAAGAATTAACTCTAAACAATGTAGCAGCCGTTATTGAGGGAAGCGACCCGGTCCTGAAAAACGAATTTCTCGTATATTCCTGCCATGCCGACCACATAGGAGGATACGGCGATAATATCAATACGGGGGCCGACGACAACGCATCAGGGTGTGCATCTCTCCTTTCAATAGCCGGAGCCTTCATGAAATCCGGAAGGAAACCCCTGAGATCAATATTGTTCCTGTGGTTTTCGGGTGAAGAGATCGGATTGTTCGGCTCTGAATACTATGTCGACAATCCCCTTGTGCCGCTTGAGAACACGGTTGCAGATATCAACGTGGATATGATCGGCAGGGTGAAAGGTATAGCTGACACAACTTCAGACAATCCCATGACGGGACTGAATGAAGTGTTTCTAATAACAGGCAACCAGAGCAAAGAGCTGTCAGCAATAGCCGGGGATGTGGATGAACGGATCCCTCTGGACTTCAATTACTCCCTTAGCGGGAGAGCTCATCCCCTGCAGCTTTTTGCACGCAGCGACCACTATAATTTTGTAAAAAAGGATATCCCGGTACTCTTTTTCACAACAGGCCTCCATACGGATTATCATACTCCGGGAGATGTGATTGAAAAGATAAATTTCGATAAAATGGAGAAAATCACCGAAGCCCTTTTCCAGATCGGTTTTACGGTGGCAAATAACAAAAAACGCCTGAAAGTCAATAACCCGTTCAGCAGATGGTAAGACGGCAACAATTCATCTGACCGGCACAAAAGTCTGGATGGCTTTCCTGTATTTACTGTCTATATCAGGAATATTGTTGGAATTTGTATCCTCCATCGATGACAGGTATTCAATGAGTGCCAGCCATTCCTTGCCTTCCTGTATCCCGGGAGTGTTTTCATCAAAATCAAGAACAGCCTTCTTCATATCGCTTAAAGGATTACCGTTAATGTCTTTCGGAACCACATTCACCAGGCCAAAGCTCATTTTTTTTATTATACCGACAAATTCCAGCATATATGAATTGGCAGTAACCGAATAAAGTTCCTTGTTCTTTCCCGAGAAATCCACCTGCTTTGCATTCCCGTCGCCCTTAATCAGTTCAATGCTTTTTATTTTTCTGAATATCATTTTGCCGGGATCATAGCTTACCCGCAATCCGGAATAATAGCAGTAGTTGGCCGGGGTTGACCTGTAGGCAATCTGTAGTATTTCAAGAACGTTCTTTAGTTCTTTTCCTGTCAGGTAAACCCTTGAAAGAGGATATCCCGGAACAGCATCATTTCCTGTGCCCATAGACATTATCCTGAAAATATCGGGAGCAGACTGGTAGCCGGAAACGATCCTGCTGCGAATGACACCAACTGCCACCATACTTATATCCGTACCGGTTCTGACATGATTGTTCACATAGCTGTGAATTGCATCTGCCACCAGCGGTCCGAGATTACTGTTTCTGATGTCTCCCCCTTCATCACATTCCAGCAGAAAATCCGTCTCAACCACCGGTTTGTCATAACTCAGTCCGAGCGGCTTCAGTATCTCTTCATTAATCCTGCCTTTTTGTATCTCAATAAGATCATGAACATGCCTGTCGCCGGTAATATTATCATTCACCGGTATCAGTGAATAATCGCTTACTTTTACCTTTCCCCTGTCATATTCAAGTGACAACCTGCCGACATTCTTTCCATACTCCCCCGTTTGTACTATGGGTATACCGTTGACCATCACGGGCTGCTCCAGGGCTGTATGGGTATGACCGCTTATTATGACATCAATTCCCTTTACCTTTTTTGCAAGTTTAACATCTTCCCCTGCCCATCTTCCCTTTTTATCCCTTGATACTCCCGAATGTGAAAGACAGATAATCACATCACAGCCCTCCTCTTTAAGCCCTTTCACCATCTGACGGGCTGAGGCAATCTGTTTTGAAAACCTCACCGGCGGAGCATAGGCGGCATTATCGGTTGCAACTTTCCCGAGAAGGGAAAAAAAGCCGAATCTGATTTCCCCTCTGTTGATGATCATTGTTCTTCGCAAAACATTTTCCTGGAAAAGCTTTTCCAGACCGTCATCTTCCGGATCGGCCGGATCAAATACTGCATTGCCAAGAAGCAGGGCCGGGATTTCTCCCGAACTGACCGCTGAACTGATGATATCTGCAAGTCTGGCGGGACCATAGTCAAATTCATGATTGCCGATGCAAAGAACATCGTAACCCATGGTTTTCATCAGACGCAGCTGAAAACCGGTTTTTACTTCCGCACCCTGAAAAAGTGTTCCCATTAAAAAATCGCCCGCGTCCAGAACAAGGGTGATCCCCTCATTCTTCTCTTTTTCAGTGTTGATTACAGATGCTATCCTGGCAAAACCACCGACAGTCCCGTCATTGCCCGGGACAAGCGGCGAATAATCAAGCTCGGGGGCAAATCCTGCAAGATGGGAATGCATATCGTTGCTGTGAATTATTACGATCTTCTGTCCCGTCTGAGCTTCAAGACCAGATACAAACAGGATAAACAAAAGGGAGATAAATATTTTTTTCATAATCCGGTTGTTTTTAAAAGTTTTATTTACAATACTTCCGCGACAACAAAAGTGCTGCCTCCGATAAATATGAGATCATCCGGAGAAGCGTTCTTCAGTGCCGACTTCCGGGCATCTTCCACTCTGGCGTAACATTCACCCCTGAGTCCGTACTTCAAAGCCTCTCTCTGAAGCAGTTTTTCGTCCAGGGCACGGGGAACCGAAGCCCTTGTGAAATAATAGACAGCATTTACGGGAAAGAGCGAAAGCACTAGCGAAAGATCCTTGTCTCCGGAAAAACCCAGAACAAAATGCTTCCGGTCTGCATTCACCTTCTCTGTCTGCCGTATCACATATTCAAGACCTTCCCTGTTATGACCGGTATCACATATGACCAGCGGTCTTTTTTGCAATATCTGCCAGCGCCCCGAAAAGCCGGTATTGCTGACAACCTTCCTCAAACCGCTGACAACAGCCTTTTCATCAATTGCCAACAAATCACCGAGACATTCGCTAACCTGAAATACCGTCTGAATGTTCCTGGCCTGGTAATCTCCCCCAAGCGGAACGGCAACATTTATCCGTTTCCCGGCAGCAGAGGGATGCCCGGTGGCTAAAGGATTTCCGGCAAATCTTTCCACCACAAAATGTCTTATTTCCTGGTCAGCGGCATCTTCCTGGGGAATACAGTTGTAATTCCTGTCTGCAAAATAAATCTGAGAATGAGATTCCCTTGCCTTATCATAAAATACTTCCATGGTTTCAGGCTGTGTTTCGCCTATTACAACAGGAATATTTATTTTAATGATTCCTGCCTTTTCTGCCGCGATCTTTTCCGGGCTCCCTCCCAGAAGATCCGCGTGGTCATGCCCGATATTCGTTATTACCGACAGCAGGGGTGTTATGATGTTGGTTGAATCAAGTCTCCCCCCCATTCCGGTTTCAATGACCGACACATCCACTCCTTCACCGGAAAAATAATCAAAAGCCATTGCAGCGGTAAGTTCAAAAAACGATGGCTGAACAGATTCAATAATATCCCGGTGATCCCTGACAAAGGCAACAACCTGAGCCTCCGGAATCATTTTACCATTTACCCTGATCCTTTCCCTGAAATCCCTCAGATGAGGAGAAGTGTAAAGTCCGGTTTTGTGTCCGGATTCCATGAGTATTGAGGCAAGCATATGCGAAACCGATCCCTTTCCGTTGGTGCCGGCAATATGAACAGAACGGTAATTGCCATGAGGATGCCCGAAATATTTGTCAAGGGCAAGTGTGACGTCAAGATTGTTCCTGTAGGCAGCCCTGCCGATCCGGTGATAAGCCGGAAGCCGGCTGTATAAATAATCCAGTGTTTCGATGTAATTCATAACAAGATAATCAATGTTCCGGTCCGTCCGTCCGGTACTCGGGATTCCGGCTTGTCGGCCAGGGACAATACAAATTAACTAACTTTCAACATCAGTACCAATAATAGCATATTTTCCTTATTTTTGCATTTCAGCTATCCGGGAAGATTTTTGTAAAATATTATTTTGATTATCAAACCTTTAAGTATGCCAAAAAAACACAACAAGAAAGTCTTCATAATCGACACAAATGTTCTGTTACATGATTACAAGTGCATTTACAATTTTGAAGAAAATGATGTAATTATTCCCATCGTTGTACTGGAAGAACTGGACAGATTCAAGAAGGGAAATGATCAGATTAATTTTCATGCAAGGGAATTTACCAGGGAACTTGACAAATTATCGGGAGACATGCTTCTGACTGCCAATATCCCTCTCGGGGAGAACCTGGGAAATCTGCACATCGAAACAGGCAAGGAATTCTCGGAAAAAGTCAGTCAGTCATTTCCTGACAGAACACCCGATCACCGGATACTTGCCATTGCAGATTATGTCTGCAATGCCAATAAAAACAAAACGGTGGTACTTATCACAAAAGATATAAATCTCCGGATGAAAGCCAAGTCACTGGGAATTATAGCTCAGGATTACAGGACTGACAAGGTGGCGAATATAGATGATCTCTACAAGGGCATCACCATCATCGAAGGTATTGATCAGTTGCTTATAAACAAATTGTATGACAATCCCGGAGGAGTAAGTATTTCGGAATTCAATCTGGACGAGGAACAGAAAGGCCATAAATTCTTTATCATGAAGAATAACGGGTCCAGTGCCCTTGCCCATTATAATCCCGCCACCAAACTTCTGAACAGGGTTGTCAAGCAAAGCACCTATGGCATAGATCCCCGAAATGCAGAACAGACTTTTGCATTTGATGTACTTGCAAATCCGGAAATCCAGCTCGTGTCGCTCACAGGAAAGGCTGGAACGGGAAAAACCCTTCTTGCGCTGGCAGCTGCACTTGCCCAGCATAAGAGATACAAGCAGATTTTCCTGGCCCGGCCCATCGTTCCGCTGGCAAACCGCGACCTTGGTTTCCTCCCCGGAGATATAAGGGAAAAGATGGACCCGTATATGCAGCCCCTGTATGATAACCTGACTGTCATAAAGCACAAATTCAGTCATCAGAGTCCGGAATTCCTCAGAATAAATGACATGATGAAAGAAGAAAAACTGGTCATTACCCCTCTTGCATACATCAGGGGAAGAAGCCTTTCAAGCATATTCTTCATCGTGGATGAAGCCCAGAATCTTACTCCCCACGAAATAAAAACCATAATAACCCGTGCAGGGGAAGGCACGAAAATGGTCTTTACAGGAGACATCGAACAGATCGACTCTCCCTATCTGGACACCGGATCAAACGGCCTGAGTTATCTCTCCGATAAAATGAAAGACCAGGATATATTCGCACACGTTAACCTTGTAAAAGGAGAACGAAGCTACCTGGCTGAACTTGCCAGTAAACTTCTTTGATAATTCAAATGACTTAAATTCAAATTATTATGAAATTCAAACATATAAAAACGGCTCTGATTCTCCTGACTGTTGCGGTAATTGTATCATTCAGTTCATGCGGCCGGACAAAAACGAAAAAAAACGGAACCGAAACAGTGTCCTCCACTGAAAAAATAATGCTCTTCAATGGCAAAGACCTCAGTAACTGGACTTTCTTCCTGAGGGATCCTTCCGTGAATGCCGGGGAGGTGTTCACTGTCGCAAATGATGTTATCCACATAAGCGGTGATCCCTTCGGATATATGAGAACAAAAGAAGTATACAGCAATTATGCTCTTCATGTTGAATGGAGATATCCCGCTGAAGCCACCAACAGTGGTGTGTTTATCCATGTTCAGCAGCCGGATACTATCTGGCCGGAATGCATTGAGATTCAACTGAAAGCCGGTGATGCCGGAGATCTTTTGTGTATGGGTGGCTCAGACATGAATGAAAGAACCGACAAATCAACCCGTGTTGTGGCGAAACTGGCTGAATCCGCCGAAAAACCAGTGGGCGAATGGAATATAATGGAACTAGTCTGCATTTCTGACAATATTGATGTTACTCTTAATGATGTCCTGATGAACAGGGCAAGTGGCGTAAGCCTTAAAGAAGGCCATATATGCCTGCAGAGCGAGGGCAAAGCCATTGAATTCAGGAATGTCTATCTTACCAGGCTGAAGGAATAGCCTGAAAGAATTGTGCATGAACAATATCAAAAAGAAAAAAATAGCATTTCATACTCTTGGCTGCAAGTTAAACTTCGCTGAAACATCAACCCTTGCAAGATCATTCCCCCCGGAAAGATATGAAAGGGTTGCCGCCAGTCAGAAGGCTGATATTTTTATTATCAACACCTGTTCGGTAACCGATGTTGCTGACAGGAAATGCCGGCAGACCATAAAAAGATTCATTAACCGCTGTCCGGATGCATTTATTGCTGTTACCGGCTGCTATGCCCAGCTCAGACCCGAAGAACTTGCATCCATTCCCGGAGTCGATCTGGTACTGGGAACCAATGAGAGATTCAATATTGCAGAATTTCTTGAGAACACACGGAAAAAATCCGGAGCCGAAATACACTCCTGTGAGATTTCAGGATCTGACAGATTCATGCATTCCTATTCTGCCGGCGACCGCACAAGATCCTTTCTGAAAATACAGGACGGATGTGATTATAACTGTTCCTACTGCACTATACCACTGGCACGGGGGAAAAGCCGGAACCCCGAAATAAAGACACTTGTGGAAGAGGCAGGGGCAATAGCTGCCAGAGGTGTGAAAGAAATCGTTCTGACCGGCGTCAACACGGGGGATTTCGGTAAATCCACGGGAGAATCACTGGTGAAACTTCTTGGGGAACTGGTCAGGGTGAAAGGCATAGAGCGTTACAGGATTTCATCGGTTGAACCCAATCTGCTGACCGACAAACTTATTGAATTATGTGCAGCAGAACCCGGAATCATGCCCCACTTCCATATACCTCTGCAGAACGGCTCAGACAGGATCCTTGCACTCATGAAAAGAAGATACAGAAGGGATGTGTTTGCCGGAAGGGTGAGGCGTATAATTGATGCAATCCCCCTGGCCGGTATCGGCGCTGATGTCATAACAGGCTTCCCGGGAGAGAGTGAAACAGATTTTGAAGAGACTTTTTCTTTCCTTGAAAACCTGCCCCTTTCATACCTTCATGTATTTCCCTTTTCGGAAAGACCTGGAACAGCGGCTGAGAAACTGCCAGGGAAAGTTCCGCACGAAGAAAAAAATATGAGAAGCAAAAAACTCCTGGACCTGTCACAAAAAAAAGCAGCGGAGTTCAGGAAACGGAACATGGGGGAAAACGCAGAAGTGCTTTTCGAGCATGTCAGGAAGCAGGGAATGATATATGGTTTCACCGGAAACTACATCAGGGTTGAATATCCCTGGGAGGCAACACTTGCCGGAAATATCAGAAAAGTTAA
The DNA here is from genome assembly GCA_964522415.1 of uncultured Rikenellaceae bacterium. Lineage (GTDB taxonomy): Bacteria > Bacteroidota > Bacteroidia > Bacteroidales > VadinHA17 > LD21. The sequence goes on from CAZFVQ010000016.1 coordinate 36,289, forward strand.
AATCCTCGGCATGTCAGCATCAGGAAATATGAATATTGAATTAAACAGATCATAATGAAACGACCATGTAAAGATTTTACACACACGGATATGACTTTAGATTCATGGGAGTTCCATCTGACCATTAAAATTAAATTATAGACAGATGAAAAATTTAAAGACCATAGTGAGTGAAGTGGCAGAACTTGCCCGCGAAACAGGAAAATTTATACGGCATGAATCGGAAGGATTCGACATCAGCCTTACTGAAAAAAAAGGACTTCATGACCTTGTAAGCTATGTCGACAAGAAATCGGAAGAAATACTTGTGCAGAAACTGAGCGTGATCCTTCCCGAAGCCGGTTTCATAACAGAAGAGGGAACGTCAACAAAAAAATGCGGAAAATATTGCTGGGTTATTGATCCTCTCGACGGAACAACAAACTTTGTTCACGGTCTTCAGCCCTATGCAATCAGCATCGGTCTCCTGGAAGATGAGGAACCTGTAGCCGGCGTGGTTTATGAAGTAGTCGGATCAGAAATTTTTACTGCGTGGAAAAACGGCGGAGCCTGGCTCAATAACAAAGCCATTCATGTGTCGGAAACAAAAAGTCTTTCCGACAGCCTCATTGCCACGGGATTCCCATACAACGATTTCAGCAGACTGGATGAATTCCTGGAAAGCCTTAAGCATTTTTCCAAAACCACCCACGGAATCAGAAGACTGGGGTCGGCTGCAATAGACATGGCGTATGTTGCATGCGGGAGATTTGAAACATTTTACGAATATGGTCTCAATCCCTGGGATATAGCAGCAGCAACCATTATCGTAAGGGAAGCAGGAGGAAAAGTAAGCGACTTCAGGGGAAATGAAAAAAAACTTTCAGGCTCCGACGTAATCGCCTCAAACAACTTTCTCTATTCTGAATTTCTTGAAACCGTTGACAAATTTATGAACAAATAATCCCAAACTTATGGAGGCTGTCGGATTCTATATATTCTACGGGATAAGCCGGGTCATAACCCTGCTGCCGCTGAAGATATTGTATCTGCTATCCGACTTCCTCTTCCTGCTTGTAAATTATTTTCCCGGGTACCGGCGGAAAGTTGTGATGACCAATCTGAAAAATGCATTTCCAGGGAAAAGCACAAAGGAACTTGCAATCATCCGTAGGAAATTTTACCGCCATTTCTGCGACCTGGTTGTGGAAATACTGAAACTCATCAACATAAGCAATAAGGAACTGACTGAACGGATGGCTTATGAAAATACCGGACTGCTTGACAGACTGTTTGCCGAAGGCCGGGATGTGGTTATGATATACAGCCACTACTGCAACTGGGAATGGACAAGCATCCTGCCGGCACTTACCGGATATAAATGCATTCCTGTATACAGGGCTCTGAACAATAAGTATTTCGACAGGTTCATGCTCAAAATCAGATCAAAGAATAATGGCAAGCCTGTTGCAATGTCCGCTGTAATACGTGAAATCCTCACCAACAGGAAAGACAATGTTAAGGCACTGTATGGCCTTATAGCCGATCAGACTCCGCCCAGAGCTGAAATACAATACAGAACAAGATTCCTGAACCAGGACACACCGGTATATCTTGGGGCGGAAAAAATAGCCCTGAAATATGACATGGCTGTGGTTTTCATGAATATCCGCAAATTAAGAAGAGGCTATTATTCCTGTGAAATGGAACTCCTGTTCGAACATACATCCGGACTGGAAAAATATACTGTTACCGACTCCCATGTCAGAAAGCTTGAGGAAATTATTGAACAAAAGCCCGAATACTGGCTATGGAGTCACAGGAGATGGAAATATTGAGACGTCAGGAAATGGTTAAAACGGCAGTAGTCATACTGAACTGGAACGGACTAAAATATCTGAAGATGTTTCTTCCGGGGGTGATAAAACATACCGCCGGTAGCGACACGGAAATATATGTGGCAGACAATGGTTCAACTGACGGATCACAGGATTGGATCACCTCGGAAGCCAGTAATATAAAGCTTATCCGGTTTGAAAAAAATCACGGTTTCGCAGAAGGCTATAATCTCGCGCTGGCACAGATAGATGCACAGTATTACGTACTCCTGAATTCAGATATCGAAGTTACACCCCGATGGCTCAGTCCTCTTGTGGAATTTATGGATTCCAATCCTGATACAGCTTCATGCCAGCCCAAGATACTGTCATACAACAACAGGGATTATTTTGAATATGCCGGCGCTGCCGGAGGATTTCTTGATAAATACGGCTATCCGCTCTGCAGGGGACGTATACTTTTTAAGGTTGAAAAAGACAGGGGGCAGTATGATTTCCGGACAGATATCTTCTGGTCAACCGGAGCCTGCATGATCGTCAGGTCCTCGGCATGGAAGGAATGCGGAGGATTTGATCCCGATTTCTTTGCCCATATGGAAGAAATAGATCTCTGCTGGCGCTTTCACAAGGCAGGCCACCGTGTCTCATTCGTACCGGATTCTGCCCTGTATCATGTCGGGGGAGGTGCACTTCCGTATGAATCTCCTTTTAAGACATACCTCAATTTCCGCAATTCTCTCTTCCTTCTTCATAAGAACCTTCCCGACAGGGAATTCAGGAGAACCATGTTCAAAAGAAAAATTCTTGACGGCATAGCTGCAGTATTTTTTCTTCTGAAGGGACAGTTCAGAAGCTCCCTGGCTGTTGTAAAAGCCCATATTCACTATTACAGGAACATTGGAAAGCTAAGACAGAAAAGAAAACTTGTTAAAGCTCTAGGGGAAAAGGAAGCTCATGGACTATTATTGAACAAATGCCTGGTTTTCGAGTTTTATATCCTGAACAAAAGAACTTTCGACATATTGACTTCATGATGAAAATATCCCAGTTTCATATATTCTTCACCATTGTTTTTATTATATACTCCATTGGAAATCTGTATATCTTTTTTAAGGGATACAGTTTTGTGCCACGGGCAGGAAGACTGACATACACAGTAATATTTATTTCACTCGCAACAACCTTTATTGCAGCCAAGTTCCTGGAGGTTAAATATTCAACTGTTTTTTCGGATATACTGAACATTACCGGGGGATTCTGGATTGCCTTCCTCTTCTATGGTTTCATTTTTTTCTTTCTGTCGGATATATTATTCCTCCTGTTCAGGCTCACTGGCCTCCTTCAGGCGGAAAATACCCCGCTCTACCGTAAATGGGCCTTCATCCTGACCCTTGCATTCTCAACTCTTTTAATCATCGGCGGTTTCATCAATGCAGTCAGTCCGGTAATTAAAAAATATAAGATATCCGTCCCGAAGCAGACGGACGGCGTGAACACATTGAGAATTGCAGCAGTTTCTGATATTCATCTCGGAAGCATTATCCGGAAGCGGAGCATAAAAAAACTTTCAGTAATTCTTGAGGAAATCAAACCTGATGTGGTATTTCTGCTGGGTGATATTATTGACGGGGAACTTGGTCCTGTTCTCAGGGGGGATCTTCTGAAACACTTCACGGGACCTTACACTAAAGACGGACTGTATGCCATTACCGGCAACCATGAATATATAGGAGGAGCAGACAGAACCATCCCCTACATTGAAAGCAGGGGTATAAGAATACTTAAGGATGAAATGATAGTGCTCCCCGGCGGAATACAGGTGGCGGGAAGACTTGACAGGGATTCACACAGATACATGTCAAAAAAAAGAATGCCGGTCGGGGAACTCATTGAAAATGCCGATCACTCACTTCCGCTTATACTACTGGATCATCAGCCACTGCAACTCAGTGAGGCAGTAAAACAGGGCATTGACCTTCAGCTGTCCGGGCATACCCACAGGGGCCAGCTATGGCCTCTCAATTACCTTATTGACAAAATATATGAAGTTGGATACGGATACAGGAAAATAGGAAATACCCATATAATAGTCTCTTCCGGTTATGGTCTCTGGGGGCCGCGGGTAAGAACATCCGGAAGATCCGAAGTGCTTCAGGTAGATGTGGAATTTACCGGTAACAGACAGAACTAAGCATCAAATCACAGCAAATCATAAATCTGTTCAAGAGCCATTCCCCTGGAACCTTTTATAAGAATATGGTATCCCTTTACAGGTTTAAGCTTCAGGTATTTCCTGAGCCTGCCAACGCTCTGGAAAGTCTTGAACCTGAACCCGGCAGAAACCTTTGTAAAAACGGGACCCGCCAGCATTACATTCTGAAGATTGTGATCCGTGAGTACCCGGTGAATCTTTTTGTGCTCTTCCTCTGCCCTGTCCCCAAGTTCAAGCATATCCCCGAGAATACACAATTTGTTTTCTGCTTTCGTTGATGCGAATGATTCTATGGCCAGCTTCATGCTCACCGGATTGGCATTGTATGAATCGCTGATCAGGGTGTTGCTCCCGGTTGAAATAATCCGGGAACGACTGTCTTCCGGTTCATAGCCTTCAATGGCATCAGCAATATCTTCAGCTTCCACACCGAAAAACAATCCAACCGCCATGGCTGCCCTGATGTTATCAATATTGTAGGATCCGAACAGTTTTGTCTGAATTCTCAGTTTCTTTTTACGATACTTCACATTTACTGCCAGATTCAGATCCGAAATATCCGGAACTATTTTCAATGATGATCCTGCCGGATCAGAAAAAGGAACAGCCCTGTTGACCATTCCGTAGATCTTCCCGCTGATCAGCCTGTCCCTGTCATTATAGAAAGCTATACCGTTTATTTTACGGAGATATTCATAGAGTTCTGTTTTTGCCTTTATAACCCCGTCAATAGATCCGAAACCTTCCAGGTGTGCGGCGCCGATATTGGTTATCAACCCGTAATCGGGTCTGGCAATGAGACAGAGTGTCCTGATCTCGCCGATATGACTGGCTCCCATTTCAAGTATCATGATCTCGGTGTCCTCGCCGGCGGATAATATGCTGAGGGGAACACCTATCTGATTATTGAAATTCTTTTTTGTGGAATGAACCTTGTATTTCTTTGAAAGAACAGCAGCAATAAGCTCTTTTGTTGTTGTTTTCCCGTTGGAACCTGTAATGGCCAGAACAGGACATTTCAGTTCCTTCCTGTGATGTGTCGCAAGTTTATGCAGCTCCATGAGTGTGTCATCCACCAGCAGGGTCTTTTCAGTTTCAAAAGCCGGGTCATCGATAACAGCCCAGGAAGCCCCCTTCTTAAGGGCATCCGCTGCATATTTATTGCCGTTGAATTTATTTCCCCAGAGGGCAAGGAACATCTGTCCTTCCGCAATGGTCCGCGAATCTGTTGATAAGCCTTTGGATTCCCTGAAAAGCTGATAAATCTGCTCAGTCATTATATTTTCAAAAAAATGCCCCATTATGAATCATAATGAGGCTAAAGATAGTTTTATTTTTTTATAATCAGAATCCTGCAGGGCTTCCTACTCTGATCATTGCACATCTGAACCCGAGATCATCTCGGCAGCTTTCCTGGTCAAGGTACCGTCGTGTTGACGGATTGAGCCAGTATGCCCTGTCTTTCCATGAACCTCCCTTGTAAACCCTGGCATTATCATTTATCAGAGTGACATAATCACTCATGCCTTCAGCACCGGTACTCTGGGCATACATTCTTTCAGACCCTCTTGAGCCGTCATCTGCCCTCCAGTCACTTGTTATTGAAGACTGCAGATCACCATCCCTGAAATTCCTGTAATCCCCCTTCTGGTAATTATATCTGTCCGCCACATCAATATCCTTTACCGTATCAATATACAAACGGCCAAGATTATTTTTTGTAACCACATTGCCGTTTGCATCACGGCGGAGATCAGTGTACACATTACCCCTGAAGGGATTGAATGCATCAACGTCATCAGACGAAAGCGGACGGTAAACATCCAGAACCCATTCGTTCACGTTGCCGGCCATACAATACAGGCCATAATCATTGGGCCAGTAGGATTTCACATCTGCTGTAATACTTGCATTATCGTTAAGACTTCCGGCAACCCCCATCATATCACCCCTTCCGCGGACAAAATTCGCCATCATCTGGCCACGGTGCCGCTTTTTGGCATTCCTTACATTATGGCCGTCCCAGGGATAAATCCTTCTTTCATAAATCCTTTCCTGATATGTATTGCCCCGGAGTCCGTATGAGGCATACTCCCATTCCGCTTCAGTGGGAAGACGGTAATTGGGAAGAAGTACTCCGTCTTCAAATGTGGTCCTCCTTTCAGTCTGACTGGGATTAAGACTCTCCCTCAGCCGGTTCACAACACCTTCATACTGACCAACCAAGTAAGCTTCGGTGTTGAAGTTGTTCTGATTCTTCTGCTCAGGATCAGGCTTCAGTTCACCTTCATCAATAAGGATCTGTTCATTCACCCTGTCACTTCTCCACAAACAGTAATCATTGGCCTGAAGCCAGTTAACTCCTACAACCGGATAGCTGTTGTATGCGGGATGACGAAAATAATACTGGACATAGGGATCATTGAAACCCAGGGGACTTCTCCATACAAGAGTATCGGGCAAAGCCCTTCTGTATACTTCGGGATAATCAACATAAACACGCCTCAGCCAGTATAGATATTCACGGTAGTCAACGTTGGTCACCTCTGTTTCATCCATATAGAATGATGATACGGTGACTGTGCGCGGCTTGTTGTTCCAGTCATACAAAACATCCTGCTGAACCTGTCCCATAGTGAACCTGCCTCCTTCTATAAGGACAAGACCGGGACCCGTTTTCTGTTCTGCACCCAAAACCACTTCAAAACCACCGTGATCAGGACTGTTATACCTCCATCCGGTAGTGGGAGATGTATTGGCCTGCTTGCCTCCCTTGCATGACACAAAAACAGAACCGGCTATCAGAATTACCGGCAATAATTTTATTCTGTACATACTAATATGGTTTTTTGACTTTTATCAGTTTACAAAGATAATACTTTACAAAATTTATTTCAAACTATAAAACTATAATGCAGGGTAATTTATTGTTTTAATGACTCTTCTTTTATCAACATTGTTTAAACCAAGCACTATCCCCACATGATGCAAAAGTGAGAACGGAAGAAGATTTTTTCCCGATACAATATTGAAACGGTAATTGTAATATAATTTCATTCCTGAAGTATTCAGTGCAAATCCGGCCTGAAGGTCGGTATTCCGCTCCCTGTCTCCTATTAAAATTGTACTGACCGACAGGCTTTTCCCTTCAAGGACCGCTCCTGCTCCCGCTGAAAAATAAGCTTTCGTGATCTCAATCTTAGCCACTGGCCTGAACTTATACTCCTTTTCCCGGTTAATATCAATATCCCCTCCTGCATGAACCAGGAGCTTCCTTCCGGCTTTTCCCGCCAGATCACCTGAATGATCAATATCCGGTTCCGTCAGATGATTCACCGAAATTCCCCAGAAAATCCTTTCTGTCATAAAAAGAAATCCGGTGCCCAGATCCAGGACGTTTCTGCCTTCCTGTGACAGTGTTTCATTTCCCGGATAAATAATATTCCCGTTGGGATCAATCTGCTCAGGCAGTACCGAAGCACTGAAATTGTAAGCTCTGTGGCATACCGAGGCAGAAAGACCGGCACTGATAAATACATTCTCTCCCGCCCTGAAATAATAAGCGTAGGAAAGCCCGCCCTGCAGATCATTAATAATACCGCCCAGGTAATCATTCGAGACAAAAATTCCGACTCCTCCGTGCAGGGATGGGAAATAAGAATCATAGGACATTCTTCCCGAAAAAAGATTATAACCCTGTCCGGGATAATGATTAATGAATGACACTCTCAGCATTCCATCTCCTTCAGCTCCGGCAAGTCCGGGATTATTCAGCATGATGGCCTGATAATCAAAACCGGTGTCAGAATATTGCCCGCGCGTGATTCCCCCGGTAATAAAAACCAGGAAAATGATTTCCATAATTTGCTTTGCCATAATTTCGCACGCTGCAATATCAACGTTTTTAAAGCGTTATTATTTTAATTTTGCCCGGCTGTAAACAATAAAAAAATTAAGTCAAAGAACATGTTAAATTTGTGTCTTTGTACGTAATGATGTTCAGATTGTTGCATAATATATCACTTATATTGGCTTTTATACCCGCCATTCTGTACCCGCAAACATCCAATAATAACTATTCCTCCTCTTCAGTCCTCTCATCAGGAAAATGGTTTAAAATTGCAGTGTCCGGGGACGGTATTTACAAAATCAGCTATTCACAGCTGAAAGAGGCTGGTTTAAGCGATCCTTCCAGACCCAGACTGTTTGCAGGTAATTTCGGCCAGCTCTCATATTATACCAGTGATCCGGCACCGGATGATCTCAGTGAGATTGCAGTATTCCTTTCCGGAGGAAACGACAGGATCCTTGGTGAAGGCGATTATCTTCTTTTTTACGGACAGTCAACCCACAGATGGAAATTCAACGGACAAGAAGGCAGTTATGACTTTGTCAGACATAATTACTCGGATACTGCATTCTATTTCATTACTTCGGGAAGCGGATCCACCAAAACAATATCCGATGCCCCGGTCCTTTCCGGAGAACCCGGTTATTATTCATCGGAATCAGATCTTCTTTTCATCCATGAACTGGAAAGTGAAAACATAATCAAATCCGGACGTGAGTGGTATCAGCCGGTTTCTTCACTGACTCCGCTTGAGATAAGACCGGAATTCACTGATCTGGTAAGTACCGAAGCAATCAGGTACAGGATAAGGGTGCTGGCAAGGGCTCCCTCAGTATCGGAATTCAGATTCTCGGAAGGAGAAAACCTGCTGAATACAATACTTGTGCAGGATGTGAACATGTATAATTATACAGGCACCTATGCCCAGATAAGCGATTCATCGGGAACAATGCTGCCATTGTCAGCAAATCCGGTTTACAGGATAGGGTTCAGTAATGAGAAGGATCCCGGTGCCAGGGGATGGCTGGATTTTATAAGCCTGCACGCCAGGAAGCATAATATTTACAGGGGAAAAACAATTCATGTCCTTGATTCCGGCACCTCTTCTTCAGAAAATCTTGTTGAATATTCCGTCAGCAGTCCCGGCCGGGATCCTATTGTATGGGATATCACGGATCCGGGAAATCCTAAAAATGTTAACCGGACAAGAACGGGGGAAAATATTGTTTTCAGGGCAAATTCCGATTCACTCAGAAAGTTTGTCGTATTCAGTGCTGCAGATGCACTGCAGCCTCTTTCCAGGCCGGTCCCGGTGGCAAATCAGGATCTTCACGGTTCTGCCCCGGCCGGAATGGTAATAGTCACACACCCCTTCTTCAGGAAATATGCACAACAGCTGGCCGACCTGCATTTCAGGGAAAACGGACTTGTTTCACAAATAGTAACACCCGGGGAGATCTACAATGAATTTTCCGGTGGCATTCCCGATATAGCTGCCATCAGGAACTTTCTCAGGATGAAATATCTCAGACAGAAAAATACAGCGAACCCGCTGAAATACCTGCTCCTTTTCGGCGACGGCTCGTATGAAAATAAAACAAATCCCCCGAATAATCCGAATTACATTCCCACTTACCAGTCACGGAATTCCAACATTATTGTTTCTTCGTTCACTTCAGACGATTTCTACGGCTTGCTGGAAGACGGAAAAGGAGAAGCGGAAGGAACGGAGGACATTGGTATCGGACGCATTCCTGTGACAGATACCTCACAGGCACGTATTATGGTAAACAAGATAAGCAGGTATCTCGATTCATCCAATACCGGTGACTGGAAAAACATAATATGCATGGTTGCCGACGATGAGGATGGCAATGCCCATATGGCTGATGCGGAAGGTCTTGCCCTGCTGCTGCAGGACAGTATCCCGGAACTGAATGTGGAGAAAATATATCTTGATGCATTCAGGCAGGAAACCTCGGCCACCGGCCAGTCCTACCCCGACGTAACAATAGCAATCAATAACCGTATAAATTCCGGATGTCTGATTTTCAATTATGTCGGCCATGGAAATGAAAACGGGCTTGCTCAGGAAAGAGTCGTTAAGACCGAGGATATCAATTCATGGAAAAACGGAACAAAGCTTCCCCTTTTCATAACGGCCACATGTGAATTCAGCAGATTCGATGACGCTGATATAAATATGGCCACAAAAATAATAAGTCCGAGAACATCGGCCGGCGAAAAGGTCCTGCTGAACCCCGGCGGAGGAGCAATAGCACTGATGTCAACAACACGGGTTGCCTATTCCGCCCCGAACTATTACCTGAACCGGAATATTTACGATGCAATATTAAGGCTGACTGAATCCGGCGAAGCACTGGCCCTCGGCGATATCATGCGGATTGCAAAGAATAACTCGGGAGACGGGCCCAACAAAAGGAATTTTTCCCTGCTGGGCGATCCGGCCGTCATACTTGCATATCCACAGCATGGGAAAGTGATTACCGACTCAATAAACCATGTTCATGTGAACAGCTCTACCGACACCCTTAAAGCACTGTCAACAATAACCATTTCAGGTCATATCGAAGACCGCAACGGAATACCGGCTGATGATTTCAACGGAACGGTATCCCAGGTGATCTATGACAAGCCTGCCGTAATAAAAACACTGGCAAACGACGGCGGGCCTGCAATGACCTTTGAAATGCGAAACAACATACTTTTCAGTGGGAAAACCAACGCGGTCAACGGCAGGTTCAGCTTCACCTTCATGGTTCCCAGGGATATAAACTATTCCTTCGGAACAGGAAAAATAAGCTACTATGCCAGCGATGATACCCGCGACATGAATGGCTGCTATACCGGAATAATCGTCGGGGGATTCGAAAACACGGCTGTGAATGACACTACGGGACCGCTGATAAAACTGTATCTGAACGACACCCTTTTTAAAAGCGGCGGAATAAGCTGCCCTAATCCAAGGATACTGGCAGTTATTGAGGATGAGGGAGGAATAAATACCACGGGGGCAGGCATAGGCCATGACATAATAGCATATCTCGACGATGATCCCCGGTCAACAATCATTCTGAACAATTATTTTGAAAACGACTTTAACAGCCATACCAGGGGAAGGATCAGCTATGACCTGGCTGACCTGCCGGAAGGAAGCCATACCCTGACATTGAAAGCATGGGATAACTTCAATAATTCTTCCCGGGAAACTATCCGGTTCATAGTTGAACCGGATGGGAAATTCATGCTCAGGGATATTGTCATATATCCAAATCCCTTTGCCGGTGACACGAAAATAAGTGCAAACCACAACCGCCCCGACGGCAGGCTTGAAATCACTGTAAGCATTATTGATATGAGCGGAAGAACCATCAGGAAAATAAAGGAAGAAACATATTCAACAGGTTATCGCCTGAGCCCCGTAATATGGGATGGAAACACCGATGGCGGACAAAGGGCAGGGAAAGGTGTTTATATATGCAGGGTTACAGTCCGTACGGACGACGGGGAGGAGGCTTCCGGAACAGGCAGAATAATCATTTTATAAACAATACATAATAACTCGGAGAAAAATTAGTTTTATATTTACATTTTTCTTGTATGAAAGGTATCGGAATGAAAAACAGACTAATCGGAATAATCCTGGTAACAGTCATGCTGTCAGGGGCCATTAATCTTTACAGCCAGTCGGACGGTGAGCTCAATGCCGTTCAGACGATGGTGCCTTTTCTGACAATTGCTCCCGACTCAAGAGCCGGGGCAATGGGTGATGCCGGTGTTGCAACATCCCCCGATGTATACAGCATGCACTGGAACCCGGCTAAATTTGCATTTATCGAGGAAAAGGCAGGTGTGGGAATCTCATATATCCCCTGGCTTCGAAATCTGGTCCCGGATATTAACATCGCATACCTCAGCGGTTTTTACAAAATAGACAGCAGGCAGGTCCTCAGCGGAAGCCTTCTCTATTCATCACTTGGAGACGTTGAGTTTACAGACGAGTATGGAAACCCTGAAAGAACAGTTACCCCGAATGAATGGTCACTGGATGTTGCCTATTCAAGACTGTTCACCGACAGGCTCTCGGGAGGAATAGCATTTCGTATGATATATTCAAACCTCACCGGAGGATCCTTTTCCGGCGGCGAGGCTACAAAAGCAGGAATCTCGGTAGCTGCCGACATCTCCCTGTACCATCATACGGATCTGACAATCCTGAACACTGACAGCAAACTTGCATTCGGCTTCAACTTCTCCAATATAGGATCAAAAATGAGCTATACTGATGCCCAGACCTCCTCCACTTTCATACCAATGAACATGAAACTGGGCAGTGCTCTGACAATGGACCTGGACAGCTATAATAAAATCACGCTCACTGCAGATATTAACAAGCTTCTTGTTCCCACTCCCCCGCGTTATGCTTTCACCAATACGGACAGTATTATAGCCGGAAAAGATCCCAATGTTTCAGTTCCCGTGGCCATTTTCCAGTCTTTCTATGACGCGCCGGGTGGTTTCAGGGAAGAATTGCGGGAATATACCCTGTCAGTGGGAACCGAATACTGGTATAATGAACAATTTGCACTGAGGGCAGGATATTTCCATGAAAACGAAACCAAGGGAAACAGAAAATATTTCACTGCAGGTGCAGGATTCAGACTGACCGGTTTTACAGTCGACTTCTCATACCTCATGCCGACTCTACAGAATGACCCGCTGGCAAGAACTTTGCGCTTTTCAATAGCATTCGACATCGGATCTGCCGGGAAAAAAGTCAATTCAAATATATGAATCTCAGAACCGGCCTGGGCATTGACTTCCACCGTTTCGGAACTGGTCTGGAGTTATGGCTGGGAGGTGTCCTGATACCTTTCCCGAAAGGCTGTATAGCCCATTCCGACGGCGACTGCCTTATGCATGCCATCTGTGATGCCATGCTCGGAGCGGCAGCACTCGGCGATATCGGCCATCATTTCCCGGATAACAGTCCTGAATATAAAAACATCGCCGGCAGGATTCTCCTGGCCAGAACAAATGAGCTGATCAGGGAGAAAGGATATTGCGTGGTCAATATCGACAGTACAATATGCCTTGAAGAACCCCTGATCTCACCATATACAGATCAGATGAAATCAGTGATATCCGCAATACTCAGTCTGGATGCCGGCAGCATATCCATAAAAGCCACAACTACAGAAAAAATGGGGTTTACCGGCCGCGGTGAAGGAATCGCGGCACTGGCTTCGGTTCTGCTGAAACTCATACCCTGACCGGCAGATTCAGGAATTGGAACGGAACGGAATTCCAGGGAAAGAGCTCAGTGAATTTCTGAAATTATTCTTTGCTTTGTTCTATTATTTCATCATCCACAAGTATCCTGCCGCAATATTCACAAACGATAATTTTTTTTCTCGACTTTATATCAAGCTGGCGCTGGGGAGGTATCTGGTTAAAACAACCGCCGCAGGCATCACGCTGGACGGGAACAACTGCCAGCCCGTTCCTTGCATTTGCACGTATTCTCCTGTATGCAGCCAGCAAACGCTCTTCTATGACTGCCTGCACTTCCTCATGCTTTTTCAGAAGTATCTCTTCTTCCTTTTGTGTGTCGAAAATGATCTCATCAAGTTCCGACCGTTTGTTTTCCAGATCTCCCTGCCGCTCGGCAAGTGCTGCCTCGGATTCAGAAATCACATTCCTTTTCTCTTCTGCCTGGGCATTAAACTCCCTTATCTTTTTATTGAATAACTCAATTTCGAGATTCTGAAATTCTATCTCCTTGGAGAGTGAATCAAATTCCCGGTTATTTCTTACATTTTTTTGCTGATCTTCATATTTTTTTATAAGTGTCTCAGCTTCATTTATTTCAATATTTTTTTTCTGCACTGATTTCTCAAGGACCACAACTTCCTCCCTCAGATTGCCAAGTCTCGTTTCCAATCCCGCTATCTCATCTTCCAGATCCTGCACTTCAAGAGGCAGTTCGCCTCTCAGTGTTTTTATCTTATCTATTTCTGAATCTACCATTTGCAGACTACCAAGGGCACGCAGCCTGTCTTCTACCGAAATCTCCGTATCATGCGTTCTTACTCTTTCCATATTGTAAATAATTTATCGGATTCGTATTTATTTCTGAAAACCGGAGTGCAAATTTAGGGAATTTTTTGATAATTAATTCGTGTAAAATCTCAATTGAAAATTTTTCGCTTTCATAATGCCCGATATCGGCTAAAAGCAGACTGCTTCCCGAATCAAGAAATGTATGGTATTTAAGATCTGCAGTAATGAAGGTATCCGCCCCGGAAGCGACGGCGGTACCAGTGAGAGAACCTCCCGACCCTCCGCAAAGGGCAACTTTTTTGATCTTCCTGCCGCTCAGCACCGAATGCCTTATGACCTCAGCATCAAAAACAGCAGATACCCTTTTTAAAAAATCCTTCTCTTCCATTATATCATTCAAATCCCCGATGCACCCCAGCCCGGCTGCTATGTTCTGATTTTCCAGGGGATAAATGTCATAAGCCACCTCTTCGTATGGATGTGCTTCCAGAAGAGCTTTTATTACCCCTGATCTGAGATGGGAAAACAATATTGTCTCAAACCGGCTTTCCTTTTCGAAATGTATCCTCCCTTTTTCTCCGACAAAAGGATCTGCCATCTCACCGGCCCTGAAACTGCCGGTGCCGCTTACGGTAAAACCACAGCTGTCATAATTTCCGATAACTCCCGCACCTGCATCATATACAGCCTGCCTGACTCTGTCGAGGTGATCATCAGGAATATAGGCAACCAGTTTCAGCAGACGGTTCTTCAGCGGCGATAACACCCTGATACCTGAAAGGCCCAGCTTTTCGGCCATTTTTCTGCTGACACCATTCTCTATAACGTCTAGATTGGTATGAGCGGAATAAATGGCAATATCCTGCCTTATGGCCCTGCTGATTATCTTTTCCGCAGGAGTACCGGCCGAAATCCTTTTCAGGGGTCTGAATATTACAGGATGATGTGAAATTATCATGTTGCATCCGGTACAGGCTGCTTCCCTGACAACCTCTTCCGTCACATCAAGAGTCAGAAGAGCAGAACTGACTTCCAGTTCCGGCATACCACACTGCAATCCGGAATTGTCATAGTCCTCCTGAAATGAAAGCGGTATTACGGAATCCAGAAAATCAGCAATTTCTTTTAGTTTCATATCCCTTAACTATTTTTTGAATTCCTTTTGCCGGAACATCCTACATGTTATCCCGTAATTCTGTCAGCAGGTCCTTGATTTTCAAAAGAGATTCAGTGATCTCATATTTTGATTCCGTCTCTTCCCGTTTGCCGGTCAGTTTTCTTTTCACGCCCTGAAGGGTCATACCCTCCACTTTCAGCAAATGATGGATCATCTTCAGATTCCTTATGTCAGATGCCGTGAACATCCTGTTGCCCTTTTTGTTCTTCATGGGCTTCAGAATATCGAACTCATTTTCCCAGTACCTGACGGTGGATACCGGTACATCAAGCATCTCCGACACTTCTCCTATGGAGTAGTACAGCTTTTCAACCTTTCTTTCCTTGTATGGCATTGTTATTTATACTTTATTTCACCATCATCTGAAATGTCGATGACAGATTCGGGGAAATCCATGGCAGTCAGTTCCTGAATCTTCCTTATCACCCTTTTGTCAGGATCAACCCTCACTCCCCCGTTATATATTTGAAAAACCGGAATAATTCTTGCCGAAAGAAATTTTCCCGTCACATCAACATTTACCTTTATCACCGGAGCTATACCGTTTGGTCCCGACAGATTAAATCTGCCGTAGGTGCAGAAATTGCCGAGACTGTATCCTATAAATCTTTCGTTGTATACTTCCACGGCCCGTGTCACATGAGGCCCATGACCGAAAACTATATCAGCCCCGGCATCAATAAGCCTGTGGGCAAACTCATACACATTGCCCCTGTTCTCACCGTAAAAAATCTCTTCCTTCCTGGTCACATGCTGATATTCAGCCCCTTCAGCCCCTCCGTGAAAAGAGGCAATAACAATATCACAGCTGTCTTTTAGAAATCTCACAAGTGCCTCGGCTCCGGGAATATCTGTAATACTGACAGTACCGGCATTTGGCGCAAAAGCGCAAAATCCGTAGACAACGGAATCCTTCGTGAATATCGCCCAGGGCTTTTCAATAAGTCCTGCATATTCTATTTCAAGCGAATCAAGCAATTCCATGGTCCTCCTGCGTGAAGCCTGACCGAAATCACCGAAATGATTATTTGCAAGACTCAGTATATCGAAACCGGCAACACGGAGTGCCCCGGCATATCTTTCCGGCATTCTGAAAAGATAGCATATAGTTGTGTCCCTGCACTTCTTGGCGGGCTCACCTTCATTCAGGAATGAACCCTCAAGGTTGCCGAATGTGATATCGGATAAAGCGAGGGTATCCGCAAGATCCCCGAGAAGTATCAGCGGATCATCATGGCGGGGCAGGAAACGTCCGGAGGGATAAGTGGTGCCAAACATTATATCTCCCACTCCGGTAATAACCAGGTTTTTTTGTTTCGGTGCAAGAGTATCTGCAGATAGCAGCTGTTCCTGATCCGGCATAACGGCCACTGTGGAATCATTCAGCTGTCCTGCAGGAAAATTCAGTGTATCAGATATTTGTGAATTAGCGATATGACAAACGAGAAATGACAACACAAAACATAAGAAGACCAGGTTTCTGTTACTATTCATCGGAAAATTTAAAATGGACTTAATCAAAGGACTGGCCTGTTTTGGAAGCTATTTCTATCATGCGTTCGTATTCCTCGGGACTTAAATCATTGAAATAATAATTGACCGGATCAACATTCAGTCCGTTAAGCTTCACTTCATAATGAAGGTGGGGAGCAACGGACAAACCTGTATTGCCAACATATCCTATCACATCGCCCCTGGATACCTTCTGGCCCTGACGCACATTGAATCTGTCAAGATGAGCATAAACGGTTGTATATCCAAAACCATGATCAATGATGATATGATTCCCGAGTCCTCTCTTGGATGAAGTGACAGAATGAATCCTGCCATTACCCGTTGCATATATTTCAGTTCCCGTTGGTGCGGTGAAATCCATCCCGGCATGGAACTTGATTATCTTATAAATAGGATGAACCCTGTTGCCGAAACCCGAAGCTGTCCTTGTCAGATCCTTGTTGCTAATGGGAAGAATTGCCGGAATTGCCCCGAGCATTTCCCCCTTCTTCCTTGAAAGAGTAATAAGCTCGTCAAAAGACCTGGACTGGATGTAAATCTGTTTTCTGAGCTTGTCAAGTTTCCTGGCTGTTTCAATAACTATGCTTGAATTGCTGAAACCTTCAAGTTCCTTGTACCTGTTTACCCCTCCGACACCGCCCTCGCGAAGGGTAACCGGTATGGGTTCGGCTTCAAATATGGTCCTGTAAAGATTATCATCTGTTTCCTGAAGCTGTACAATCACCTTCTCCATATTACCCATATCCCTCTGAATAATCTCGTACTGAAGGGCAAGCTGCTCAATCTCCCGGATAAGTACTTTTTCCTTGGGCGAATTAAAGAAAATGGCAAAAACCAGATAGTATAATACAGCAATGAGAAGTGAACCGACAAAAAAGGACAGAAACTTGAGAAGAATATCCCTGGCTTTGAGTGTTACCTTATCGAAACTCAGTGAATCAGGATTGAATTTATATTTTGACTTTGGCATCACAGCACAAAGATAATCAATAAATGAAAATTCAAAGCTGCACTTATAAACACATTTATGATTTGTTATCAGTCAATCAGATTTCTGATTCAGAATTTTTTACTTGAAGTAAGAAGACTGATCATTTCAAAATACTCATCTTCTGTCAGATCATCATTGAAGAAATGCAATGGATTCTGATGCCTTCCATATAAATCGATCTGGTAATGAAGATGGGGACCTGTTGATATTCCGGAATTACCGGAAAGTCCAATCAGATCACCGCGCTTCACCCCCATACCCTTACTGACTTTTATACCGCTCAGATGAGCATATGTTGTCTGATATCCATAACCATGATCTATAACCACATAGTTGCCAAACCCCCCGCTGTTCCATCCGGCTTCTATCACTTTCCCGTTTCCTGTGGCAAATACCTCTGTACCATAGGGAGCACTGAAATCCTGACCATGATGCCACTGGGAAGTACCCAAAACAGGATGCACCTCCCTGTATTTCACACCCTCTCCCCGTCTGATTTTAACCGAAACCGGACAAATAAGTGGCAGATAACTGTACATCCTTGACCATTCAGCTTCCTTTTCCGTTATCGACCTGAACGATGTCTGCTGAACCTCCAGCATATTCTTCATCTCTTCAATCCTGGTTCTCGTGGTTCTCATAATGGATGAACTCGGGTAACCGTTCAGATCCCTGAAACGGTCAATACCCCCGAAACCCGGATTCCGGAAGGACTCCGGAAGACTCTCCATCGCAAGAATGGGACGATATCTTACCTCATCGGACATCTTTAGATCACTGATCATCTCCATGGTAAAATCCAGTTCCCTGTTTACAAGCGTATAATTCATTTTGAGATCGGATAACTGCCGACACAGAGACTCATATTTTGGTGAACCGAATATACTGTGAAAGATTGTTGAATAAATTACAGTCAGAACAACAGTCACTGAAAACCAAAGAAGAACCATTAAAAATTTTCTTTTCCGGGGAAGTCTTAATTGTTTGTACTGTAGGTCGTTAGGGTCAAGATAATATTTCTTCTTAATCATACTCCACACTTCTGTTTCGGGAATTTTTTGTAGCCGCAAGGCCCAAATCTAAACAATTAAATTAATTTTACAAACCAATTTACGAATACTTTGACGAAATGTTACACAGATATATAAAAAAATATGAAGTCACAGAAGCTGAGACAGTTGTTCCTTGATTTTTTCAGGGAAAAGGGCCATGAAATTGTACCTTCTTCCCCCATGGTGATCAGGAATGACCCTACTCTCATGTTCACCAATGCAGGAATGAATCAGTTCAAGGATATTTTCCTGGGTCATTCCGGACCAAAATACCGGAGAGTTGCTGATTCACAGAAATGCCTCAGGGTTTCCGGAAAGCATAACGACCTCGATGAAGTGGGTCATGACACCTACCATCATACCATGTTTGAGATGCTCGGCAACTGGTCTTTTGGTGATTATTTCAAGCAGGAAGCCATTGAATGGGCCTGGGAATTCCTGACCGGCAGGCTGGGGATACCCGCAGACAGGATCTATGCCACAATATTCACGGGAAGCCCTGAAGACAATGTACCCCGCGATGAGGAATCCTTCAGGTGGTGGCAGGAATGTTTTCCCGGACAGACCAACAGGATACTTGAGGGATCAAAAAAAGACAATTTCTGGGAAATGGGAGAAACCGGACCCTGCGGTCCATGCTCGGAAATTCATGTGGACCTCCGCGACGACAGCGAAAGGGAAAAAGTTCCCGGCCACAGTCTTGTCAACAGTAACCATCCCCTGGTGCTGGAAATATGGAATCTGGTATTTATTCAGTATAACCGAAAGGCTGACGGATCGCTGGAAATGCTTCCCGACAAACACGTGGACACCGGAATGGGATTTGAAAGGCTCTGCATGGTGGTTCAGAACAGGAAATCAAACTACGACACAGACATTTTCCAGTCCCTTATTATAGAAATCTCAGTGCTGTGTGGCAGGGAATACGGTGAAAAGGAAGAACAGGATATTGCCATGAGAGTTGTAGCCGATCACCTCAGGGCAATTTCATTTTCAATTGCTGACGGGCAGCTGCCCTCAAACAACAAAGCCGGATATGTAATCCGGAGGATTCTCCGCAGGGCTGTCAGATATGCATACAATTACCTGGATATGGATGAACCCTTCATGTACAGGCTTGTCCCCGTTCTGGTATCGGAAATGGGGGATCAGTACCCCGAACTGAGAAATTCCGAAGAACAGATATCCAGAATAATTCAAGAAGAAGAAAACTCATTTCTGAAAACACTCGGGAAAGGTCTGAAAATGATCGGCAAAATGATTTCCGACCTGAAAATGAAAAATATAAATATCCTTCCGGGAAAGATCGCTTTCGAACTTTATGACACATACGGCTTCCCTGTCGACCTGACCCATCTCATACTAAGGGAGAATAACATGACTCTTGATGACATGGAATTCGAAAAAGAAATGGAGAATCAGAAAAAACGGTCCAGGAAGGATGGAACACTGGATTCAGGCGACTGGATAAACATTATGGAAGGAGATACTGCAACAGTATTTACAGGATATGACAGAACCACCGATGATATCCGGATAGTAAAATACCGCGTGGTGAAGGCCAGGGGAAAGGATATCTGTCAGCTTGTGTTTGACAAAACACCTTTCTATGCAGAATCCGGTGGACAGTCGGGCGATAGCGGCATCATTACCTCGGAAAATGAACAGATAAAAATTATTGATACTGTATGGGAAAACGAACTTATTATTCATATATCGGATAAAATTCCCTCCCGCCCCGATGCAGTCTTCATGGCAACTGTCGATCTGCTGAAAAGAACAATGACGGCCAACAATCATACCGCCACTCACCTCGTTCATTATGCCCTGAGGAAAGTCCTGGGCAATCATGTTGAACAGAAGGGATCACTGGTCACCTCCGAGCGGCTGAGATTCGATTTCAGCCATTTCAGCAAGCTGACAAAAGAGGAAATCCTTGAAACAGAAAATATTGCAAACCAGCTGGTAAGGAATAACTTCACCAGACAGGTCAGGGATGACATACCCCTGAAAGAAGCTCTTTCCATGGGGGCAATGGCACTGTTCGGCGAAAAATATGGTGAAACGGTGAGAGTTATTCAGTTCGGAGATTCTGTTGAATTATGCGGAGGAACACATGTTGACTCAACAGCCGGCATAGGTCTGATCAAAATAGTGTCCGAGGGAGCCATTGCAGCCGGAATCAGAAGGATTGAAGCAATTACAGGCTCAAAAGCCGATGAATACGTAAATAAAAAAATTGCAGAACTGGAGGATGTTGCATCAATGCTCAAAAGTACCGGAAATGTCAGGGAGAGTGTGGAAAAACTCTTAAGTGAAAATACGGCACTCAGAAAAACAGTTGAAAAATATAAATCACGGATTGCAAAAGATATTATCAGTGATCTTGTCAAAAATGCCACCCATATCGGTGATGTCATATTTATCCGGGGACAGGTTGAGGCTGACTCGGCAGAAACCCTTAAGTCAATTGCTTTTGAGATACGGAAAATGCCCGGAAGCAACATTGCAGTACTGGGGTCAACAATCGGTGAAAAGGCCGGACTTGTCGCAATGGTCAGCGATCAGCTGGCAAAGGCAGGAAAGATTGCAGCAACGGACATAATCAGGGAAATTGCTTCTGAAATCAGCGGAGGAGGCGGTGGTCAGCCATTTATGGCAACTGCAGGGGGGAAAAACCCGGGGGGAATAACAAAGGCACTGGAAAGAGCCGGGGAATATATCAGGGAACGATTAAGCTGAAAAACCCGTAATACCAGGATTTTTTATACTTTTACGGCTTCACCGTCAGAAAGTCATGAGGAACATTTTTAACATAATTTCCTTGTTTATTGTTGTTTGTGCCCTCGTACTTTCTGTTTCCTGTACACCGGGATCATGTTTCGAAGAAACAAATGCATATCTCAAGGCTTCATTTTACCAGACCTCTACGGGCATGGCAGTTCCACCCGACAGCCTTACGCTGTACGGCATCGGAAAAGACAGTGTCATTTATAAAAAGACATCACGGGTACAGCCCGCTATGATACCCCTGAATGCCTCCGCACCCGGATGCAGATTCCTTATCAAAATAAACGGTGTGGATGATACGATATCATTCTTCTACTCCACATTCGCACACCTGATCTCAAAAGAATGCGGTTATACCTTTTTCCATGATCTCGATTCCGTTGCATTCACCAGGAATATGATAGATACCATCCAGGTTAAGCTCAAAACCATCACCACCTTCAATGAACCGAATATATTCATATATTACTGATGTCATCCCTGCCCTGCGGCGCAATGTGGTGTTCAGGCACATCCCGGTCTCCCGGTTCATCATGACCTTCGGGTTTATCCCTGCCCTGCGGCGCATCGTTTCCTCCCGGCGCATCATGACCTTCGGGTTCATCATGGCCCTCCTCTTTATGACTGGTCATGCCTTTTCACAGGCATCGGGAAACGGTGAAGTGCAGGACAGTGTTGACATACCCCTGAAGATCAGGACAGGTATTGATATAACGGGTCCTGCAATATGGTTTACAGATAAAAGCATTCTGAATGCCGAAGCATATATTTCCGCCGACCTGAACGAAAAATTTGCCTTGTTCCTGGGCGCCGGTTATTCCGATTACAGTTACTCACACTACAACTACGACTATCTGAGCAAAGGTTCTTTTTTCAAGGCCGGAATAGATTTCAACCTGTTTAAACCCGAAGTTGCGGCAGGAAAATACTGGGCCGGTATCGGAATCCGCTATGGTATCAGCAGTTTCCTTTCGGAAACACCATCCTTCACTCACCAAAATTACTGGGGAACCACCAGCACGGCGATCGGATCATCCCGGACCCTGGGACATTTTATAGAAATATCCCCGGGCTTCAGGGCAGAACTGTTTAAAAACTTCAGCATAGGATGGTCGGTAAACCTGAGAAAACTAATCAGTCCCGGACAAAAAAAGGATTTAAGACCTCTCTGGCTGCCGGGATATGGACAGGGAGAATCAGTCAGTGCCGGAGCAGCATATTACATATCCTGGAACATTCCCTTTAAAAAAATAAGGGTTGGGATTAAAAAGGAAGAACCGGAGGAATATCCCGATGAAGAAGATTACGGGGAAAGCAGGGATAATACCAATTACCGGAGCATTGGCGAAAGCAGTACCGGAACCCGTCTGAGATGACTATAATGCCTGATGACCAGCATTCTTCCTGCTGAAAACCAGTAATCCCGTGAATGTCAGAAAGCCATTCAGAAGTATCAGTTCAAAACCAAACTTGTAGCCGTTCAGCAACTGAAGCGAGTTTTCACTCAGAAAAAAACATATTACCGGCGACAAAACCGCAATAACGGGCGTAAGACGGTCACTGACTTTTCTCTTTGTGAAAAGGCCGAAAGCATACAGGCCAAGCAAAGGGCCATAGGTATAACCGGCAATGGTAAAAAGCATGTCAATGATCGCCCTGTCATTCACAAGGCTGAATATCATGATGCAGATAAAAAGAAGAGAGGCCATGGCCAGATGAACCAGGTATCTTATCCTTGTTGCTTTCCTCTCCGTAAAATCCTTCCTCCTGTCCAGTCTGAGAAAATCTATGCTGACGGAAGTGGTAAGTGAAGTCAGGGCACCATCAGCACTCGGAAATGCCGCGGAAATCAGTCCTGTCATAAACACAACCCCGGCCAGCGGACTCATGTATTTAAAGGCAATAGTGGGAAATAATTCATCCGACATACCAGTACTGATCCCCCTTTTTTTTGCAAAAAGAAAGAGAAAGGCACCAAGCATGAGGAAAAGAAAATTCACCAGAACAAGTATGCCGCTGAAAGTGAACATGTTTTTCCGGGCCTCCCGTATGTTCCGGCAACTGAGGTTTTTTTGCATCATCTCCTGGTCAAGGCCGGTCATGGTAATGGTGATAAACATGCCCGAGAGGAACTGTTTCACAAAATAACGCTCATGATGCCAGTCTGTAATAAACATTTTCGACATACCGCTCTGCCGGATTTCCGATACCAGATTCCCGACAGTGGCATCCAGTTCCTTGCTGATGAAAACTATTGACAGGACTACTGCCAGCAACATAAAGCCTGTCTGAAGGGTATCTGTCCAGATGATGGTACGTATCCCTCCCCTGAAAGTGTAAAGTACGGCAAGTATTATGAAAACCATGGTATTCACCAGGAAGGGAATATTCCAGGCATCAAAGACAAACAGCTGCAGAACATTTATCACCAGAAACATTCTGAGAGATGTTACCAGTGTGCGGGAAAGCAAAAAGAAAGCTGCACCGGTCCTGTATGACCAGGTTCCGAATCTTTTCTCCAGATAGGTATAGATAGAGGTCAGTCTGAGTCTGTAATAAAGCGACAGCAGTACAAGTGCGATAACAAAATACCCCGCCAGGTAACCAAACACCACAAGCATGTAAGTGAACTGTGTCTCTGAGACCCATCCCGGAACCGACAAAAAGGTGACTCCCGAAAGCGATGCGCCAATCATCCCGAAAGCAACCACAAACCATGGGGATGCCCTGTTGCCTGTAAAAAAGGACTGACTGTCGGCCTTCCTCGCCGTTATCCATGTAATCAGGAAAAGCAGCACAGTATATACAATAAAGATTCCCGCAATGAGGTATGGCGACATAGGGATTTAATGATCTGCAAGAATAATAAAAAGAAAGCTGAAAAATTACAGGACTGCTTTATGGTATAAAAACCGCTTCCGGTCAGAGCTGTCTGCCACATAATCAAAAATTGAATTAATTTTGTCTGAAATACTAATCATGAGTTTTACCGAATTTCCATCCAGACTGCTTGAAAACGCGGTGAATGAATTTGCCTCCCTCCCGGGAATAGGAAGAAAAACCGCCTTCAGGCTTGTCATGAACCTTCTGAGAAGGGATCAGGCTGAGGTAATAAGATTCGGAGAAAGCATTATCAGGCTGCGTTCGGAAATCAAATACTGCAGTGTGTGTAATAATATTTCTGATACGGAGGTCTGCAGCATATGCAGTGACAGTAAACGTGACAAATCCATTATTTGTGTTGTGGAAAACATCCAGGATGTTATGGCAATAGAAAACACCCGGCAATTCAGTGGACTTTATCATGTTCTTGGAGGAATCATATCCCCGATCGATGGTATAGGTCCGGCTGATCTCAGGATAGATTCACTTGAGACAAAAGTGCAGTCCGGAACAATAAATGAAATAATTCTTGCCCTGAGCGCAACCATGGAGGGAGATACCACGAATTTCTACCTTTTCAGGAGACTGGCCAGATATAATCCCCTGATCACCACACTGGCCAGAGGCGTTGCAGTGGGTGATGAACTTGAATATACCGACGAAATAACTCTGGGCAAGGCAATTAACAACAGAAATCCATATCAGCAATAAACAAATATACTGACCACCAGCCGTAAAAAGCCGGGCGGCCGGCTACGCCACATTGAGAATAACCTATGGACCTATCTGTTATTATTGTCAGCTACAACGTGAAATATTTTCTCGCAATGTGTCTCTGTTCAGTCAGAGATGCAATCCGGAATATAAACTGCGAGATCTTTGTTGTTGACAATAATTCTTCCGATGGTTCCTGTGAAATGATAAAAAAAGATTTCCCCGGGGTGAAGCTGATTTCCAACCGGGAAAACAGGGGATTCTCAGCCGCGAATAACCAGGCCATAAAAAAAGCCGGGGGAAAATATATCCTGCTTCTGAATCCTGATACCATAATAGGGGAAGATACTTTAAGCCAATGCATCAGATTCATGGATGACCATCCGGATGCCGGCGCTGCCGGGGTAATGATGATAAACGGCAATGGGAAATATCTCCCGGAATCAAAAAGAGCCATTCCCCTGCCTGAAACGGCCTTCTGGAAAATAAGCGGCCTGTACCGCCTGTTCCCGGCTTCCCCCCGGATCAACAGATACTATCTGGGCCATCTTAATGCCGGTGATACAAATCGGATTGACGTCGTCTCAGGAGCTTTCATGTTCATAAGAGGCAAAGCCGTTTCAGAAACAGGATTGCTGGACGAGGATTATTTCATGTACGGAGAAGACATTGATTACAGTTACAGATTGCTCGGGAGAGGATATGGAAATTATTATTTCCCCGATGCCAGGATAATCCATTTCAAGGGAGAAAGCACAAAAAAGGAGGAGATGGATTTCGTGATCCGTTTCTATGATGCAATGCTGATTTTTGTACAAAAACATTTCAGCAGCAAAACGCTCAGAAAAATGGTCTTTCCCATAAGTATTTCAATCCGGCTGAGAGCTGCAGCTTCTGTCATATGTCGCTTTTTCAGGAAAATTTCAAAGCCTTTCTGCAGAAGAATTACCCGGGCCATTGCACCCGGCCGGAACCCTTCCGCAAAAGGAATAAAAACAGCAGTCATTTCCGGTGCTGAAATGCTGGAAAAAATAAATAAACTACTGGCCCTTACCGGAGATAAAGCGGATGTTTTTATCAGTACCGATAAAAACGAGACAGACTCCGGCGACAACATTCAGGAAATTATCCACAAAACCTCGGAATGCATAAACAATGAAAAGATCCGGCAGGTCATCTTCAGTTCCGGGCAAATGAAATTTTCTTCGGTCGTCGCCTGCATGCAGCACTTATCGCACCACAGTATAAGGTTCAGGATAGCTTCTCCGGACGGGAAATACCTGCTCGGCAGCGGCACGGTCATATCCGTTGAAAAATGAAACGCCGGACATAAAATACCTCCCCGAAAACGGCACGGTCATATCCGTTGAAAAATGAAACGCCGGACATAAAAACCCTTTCAAAATTGCCGAACAATTTTCATTTCAATATGTTATTCTGTTACAAAACACAAGAGTTAACTGAGAGATGGCGAAAATTGATATTTTACTTCCCGCAATGGGCGAAGGGGTTATTGAGGCAACAATAACCAAATGGCTTGTAAAGGAAGGGTCTGTTGTCAGGGAAGATGACCCCCTGGTGGAAGTTGCAACTGATAAAGTTGATTCCGAAATACCTGCCCCCGCCGATGGCAAACTTGTAAAGATCATAGCCCCTGAAGGAACAGTGGTACAAGTCGGGGAGACAATTGCCGTAATCGAAATAGAAGTCCCGGTTTCACCGGATGAGCCCAAAATCCGGAAAGAAGTTGAAAGGATCAGGGAAACCATTTCAGAGATCCGCAATGAAAAGCGGGAGCTGGATAATATATCCCGGGACCTGAAGAGCAGAACTCCTTCAGGCAAATTTCTTTCACCCCTGGTCAGAAGTATCGCCACCAGAGAAAACATCAGCTATTCCGACCTGGACAAAATAACGGGAACAGGAATGGACGGAAGAATAACAAAAGATGATGTCCTCGGATTTGTGGAATCCCTGAAAAGGCAGGAGAAAACCCCACAAACTAAACCTGCCGGAGGGAATACTCAGCCTGCAGTAAGACAGGAGGAAACCCCACAAACTGAACCTGCCGGAGGGAACGCTCAGCCGGCAGCAAGACAGGGGCAAATTGCAGAAACCGAATATCCCGGAGGGGAAACTCCGCCGGCAGGCAGACAGCAGGAAATTGCAGAAACCGGACCTGTCGGGAGAAGCATTCCACCGGCAGGCAGACAGACTGCTGCCGCCGGAAATTCAGGAGATGAAATAATAGAAATGGACAGGGTCAGGAGGATCATTGCCGAACATATGGTACTCTCGAAAAAAACCTCGCCCCATGTAACATCCTTCATTGATGCAGATGTCACGAAACTGGTAAAATGGAGAAATTCCGTCAAGGATAAGTTTCTGGCAAGCTCCGGATACAGACTGACTCTCACTTCTGTCTTTATTGATGCCACAGCCAGGGCACTGTCGGAACTGCCAATGCTGAACATCTCGGTTGACGGAAATAATATAATAAGGAAAAAAAATATCAATATCGGAATGGCAACGGCCCTTCCCGACGGAAACCTCATCGTGCCCGTGATTAAAAATGCCGATGAGAAAAATCTTAACGGCCTTGCCCGCAGTGTCAGCGATCTCGCTGAAAGAGCAAGAAACAATAAGCTTAAACCCGATGAGATTACCGGAGGAACATTTTCACTAACCAATTTCGGCAGCTTTGACAACCTTGCCGGAACACCTATTATAAACCAGCCCCAAACGGCAATCCTTGGAACCGGGGCTGTCAGAAAAATACCTGCAGTGATAGAAACGCCTGACGGTGACGTTATCGCCATCAGACATGTCATGATACTATCCCTGAGTTATGATCACAGGGTCATTGACGGTGCCCTTGCCGGACGATTCCTGAAAAAAATAAAGGAGATACTCGAGAACTACACTCCCGATGTGATCCTGCCCTGATCCCTTAATACGATGACAGAGAACCAGTCTGCCCGCCTGTATTGTTGAGAAGATGTTAACAATCGTTGATAAAAAGGACAGGCAGCTCTTGTTCATTTTTATTATATTGCGCTAGATTTATTGTGGGGCCAGTGTACTGTCGTAATCAGGTTTCAGTATTATTTGTTTTTCAGGTTTAGTCAAACCACTTATGTCTGTTTTAATATGATTAAAAGGGTTTTGCCATTTATTATCTTCCTGATCCTAAGTTTCAGCACCAATCTTTCGTCCCAGTCAGGGATAACAAACAGGATGAATTTCCGCGAAGCGGAAAGCTGGATCCTTTTTGAGGATTACAGGGAAGCTCTGCCGGTTTATCAGGAACTCCTGAAATTGTATCCGGATAATTCAAATTTCAAATACAGGATTGGCCAGTGCTATCTCAATATGCCGGGTGAAAAGGGAAAAGCCATTGCCTACCTGGAAGAAGCCGTAAACAACATAAATCCGGATTACAGGGAAAAAAAATTCAGGGAAAAGGGTGCACCCTATGACGCACTCTATTACCTGGCAAATGCATACAGAATAGATCTGCAACTTGGCAAGGCAATTGAAACATACAGACTTTTCATGGAAAAGCTCGACCCGAAAATCTATGATACCACAATAGTGTTATTTCAGATCCGATCATGTGAAAATGCCAGGGTGCTTATGGCTTCCCCGGTCTTCATAAAAGAGGAAAACCTCGGTAAGGTCATAAACAATGAACATTCCGAATTCAATCCGGTTGTTTCTGCCGATGAGACCTTGCTGGTGTTTTCCAGGAGACAGGCCTTCTATGATGCAATTATGTACTCCGTCAAAGTAAACGGATCATGGACAGAGCCGCGCAATATGAATGAGATTCTGAAAGTCGACAGGAATATCTACCCCTCATCAATATCAGCCGACGGGAAAGTGCTCTATCTTTACAATGCCGACAACTATGACGGAAATATTTTTACAAGTACATATGAGAATGGCACATGGGGACCGGCACGAAAGCTTAACGACAATATCAACACCAAATACTGGGAATCCCATGCTGCCGTGTCACATGATAACCTTAAGCTTTTCTTCACCAGCAACAGGAAAGGCGGCTACGGAGGCCTCGATATATATGTTTCAAACAGGGATACAACAGGAGACTGGGGACCGGCAGTCAACCTGGGACCAGTCATCAATACCAGGTTCAATGAAGATACTCCCTTCCTGAGCAGGGATGGGAAAACACTTTTTTTCAGCTCTGAAGGCCACCTTAACATGGGTGGATACGACATTTTATATTCAAGCCTTCTCAGCAACGGAGAGTGGTCAGTTCCCCTGAATGCAGGATATCCCCTGAACACAACGGACGACGACCTGTTCTTCATGCCGCTGAACCAGGGCTATGAAGGCTATTATTCAAAAACCGGCACCACCGGATACGGTGGCCAGGATATTTACAGGATCGAAATATTTTCCGATAATCATCCGCGGAAATTCAGGGTAAGCGGTACCGCAAAAATTGACGGACCCGATATGAGACCCGTCAGTAAAATAAGAATAAGCTCCTTCAACATCAGGAATCCGGAAGAAACTTCCGAAGATTACGCCAATCCTGAAACCGGCTTGTATGAATTGTCCGTCAACCACGGCGACCATACCCTCATCTATGAAACAAACGGCAGGGAAGCTTTTAGAAAAAATATTCACCTGCCCCTTTCAAGCAAATCAGATTCCTTCATCCTGCCTCCCGCTATTCTGCCCTTTACCGGATCCGGTGCAATCCTCGAAACCGGAATGGGAAGCAATATTGCAGCATATGAAAATGATACTATCGTCATTCCTCTGAAGACTGATCCAAAGTCTCTCCTTACTGCAGAACACTGGTACGGGGATTCACTGCTGCATACAGGGCAGTTTAACATTGATGACACTCTTTTCAATCTGAAAATAAGTCCGCGGAGAGGTGCGAACAGGCTATCACTGACCCTCAGGAATCAGTACGGAAACACGGCTGAAAAAGAATTTTTCATCACAGCTGAAAAGAAAGAAGAAAAAATATGGGTTAAAAGACCGGAACATCCCGAAATACTGGCAGAAAAAAGGGCAGAGGCAATTTCCCGGATGGAAGGAACAATCAGGACGGCGCCTGCAGATACAATGGAGGATATGGCAGAAGGTCCGGACAGCACTCCCCTGCCCGTCCCGAAAGAAAAAAAGAGCTGCAGATTCTGGTATTTGTGGATTATTGCAGGAGCAGGACTCGTCTGGTTTATCCTGGCTTACCGAAAAAGGAAAAATAAAGATGAAAGATGATCTGGAGTATACCCTTTGCCGGAAGACTTCAACAAACAGCTGCCGGAAGACTTTAACAAACAGCTGCCGGAAGACTTCAACAAACAGCTGCCGGAATAATTACCCTGCAGGCGGGGGGAACATTATCCGTAATTATGACATAACTGAATAAAATATTGGAAATTCACCTGGATTAAGATATTATAAAACGCTACATTTGTTATTATGAATAGTTTCAGAGAAAAATCACGGATCCTGAAATTTCAGCTGCTGGCTCTGATTTTTATTCCTGCCATTGTCTCATCCCAGTCTGCCAGGGAGGTCAGGGAAATATACAAACAGGCTGAAGCTCATTATCTGTACGAAGAATATGATCTGGCCAACCAGCTTTACATTCTGTTGGATGATCCGGAAAACATGAATCTGAAATATAAAATCGGAACATGTTACCTGAATATTCCGGATGAAAAGGAGAAAGCCATTCCATACCTTGAGGAAGCTGTAAAAAATGCTGCTCTGGATGCAAAGATACAATCCCTGAAGGAAAAAAGGGCTCCCCTTGATGCCTGGTTCTATTTAGCCAGGGCATATATGATCAATAACGATTTTGACAAGAGCCTTGCCACCTTCAGGAAATTCAAAACTCTTGCACAGGAAACCCGGTCCGGACGCGGCATGGAAAATCTGGATTTTGTGGATCAGCAGATCCAGGCATGTGAAAATGCCATGGAATATGCAGAAAATCCTGTTCCTGTCAGTAAACGGATGCTTGGCGAAGAATTCAGTCAGGGCGCCATGAATGAAAACGCGGTAATAAGCTTCGATGGTAATACTATTGCCTACACCGAAAGGCGGGGTCTGGCAAATGTGATATATTTCTCCCGGAAAATCAACGGACGCTGGCAGACACCGGTCGAAATAACATCACAGCTCAATGCGGGGGAAGATTGCTCGACCTGCTCGCTGAATAATGACGGAACGGAACTTTTTCTTTATAAAAATGACGATTTTGACGGAAATATCTATTCATCGGAATTTGTTGATGACAGCTGGACTCCTGTCAGGAAATTAAACAGAAATATCAATACAAAGTACTATGAATCACATGCCGCTGTATCTTCTGACGGTAAAAGGCTGTACTTCACAAGCAACAGGGAAGGGGGATTCGGAGGACTTGACATATATGTTTCGGAACTTGACGCTGCGGGTGACTGGGGCCCACCGGTCAACCTCGGCCCGGAGGTAAATACCCCTTACAATGAGGACAATCCTTTTATAACAGAAAATGATTCCCTCCTGTATTTTTGCTCGGAAGGCCATAATTCAATGGGCGGATTTGATAATTTCAGGTGCCGCCTTACCGGCTCCGGCTGGAATAATCCTGAAAACCTCGGTTCTCCAATCAATTCGACCGATGACGATAAATTTTTTCACCCGGCAGATAACGAGGGAATGTATGCCTACTATTCCATGAAAACTGATTATAAGAAAAGAGATGTCTTCTTCCTTGGAATAAACGGTCCCGATGTCAATCAGATCTATGAAATAAGGGGTCATCTCAGATCCGGTGATACAACTTCCGCCGCTGATGATAAGTACTATGTTCATATCATCAACAGGACATCCGGGGAAACCCTTTACAGAACATCTCCGGACAGGCTGACAGGATTATACAGTCTGACCGTGGCTCCCGGGGAATTCAGAATAATATTCTCCGGTGAAGGATACCTCCCCTCAGCAATTGACACGGCCATAACGGCAGACCTTCCTGACATGCTCTTAAATCTCGGGGAAGTTGTACTGATGAAGGATTCCTCTCTTGTCGAAGAGGAATACGAAAGAATCAACCTTGCCGGAATACCATCAGTCAGTACTGTTGATTCAAGTATGCTGATAAGAAACCTGAATGTCCTGAATATAACCGAAGCACCGGAAGAACCGGGAGTACTGTACTACACGGTACAGGTGATGGCTCTGCACAATCCCGTTGATGTCAGTTATTTCAGGTATATCGCGGATATGAAAGTGATGTATAATGAAAAAGACAAATTCTACCGGTATACAACGGGACAGTTCAGAACGAAAGAAGAAGCAGGTAACTGGAGGCGTGAGCTTGTTAAAAGAGGATATCCCAATGAGATATTCATTAAAAAAGTACTAAGATAATGACCCGTTTAACGAAGAGAATTTTAAGCTTTTTTCTGCTGATCAGCTGTTTCACCATACTGAATTCGCAGGAAATAACACTGAAGGAACTTGCAAGATCCGTTCAGAATGCAGATGTTGTCTTCTACTATGACAAAGACTATGAGAAAGCCGCTTCACTCTATGAGACAATTCTTGAAGCTGTTCCCGACAATTCAAATATCCAGGCCAAACTGGGTATGTGCTACCTGAAACTGGACGGGAAAAAGGCCGAAGCCCTCAGACTTCTTGAATCAGCCTCCGGCAATGTTGCTGCTTCCGGAAAGGAATATACCGAAACAGGACAGAAAGCGCCGCTCAGCACCTTCCGGTATCTTGCGGAAGCATATCATCTTAATGATGATCTGGAAAAGGCTGTTTCCATTTACACCGACCTTAAAAATAAACTGAGTGACAGTGAAGATGATATGGAAATGGCTGATTATTACGACCTCCAGATCAGAGACTGCAGATATGCAATGGAGGCCCGGAAAAAACCGGTGAGAGTTCTCTCCGAACTTTTCACCCCATGGATGGATAATTATCCTGGTGCAATGAATCCGGTTCTTTCAAAAAATGATTCTGTTTTCGTATTCACCTGGAGAACAGAAGGTAAAAACCGTATAATGTGCTCATATAAAACCGGTGAATGGGCAGAACCCACGGATATAACCAGGGAACTTGGCGGACTCGACAGGCTGTACACAAATTCAATAACAGGAGATGGCCGCTTTCTTATACTTTATATCGACGATGGAGATGACGGGAATCTTTATTTCAGCGAAAGGAAAGGTCCGGCATGGACCAGAATCAGAAATTTCGGAAAACCGGTCAACACCATATACTGGGAATCACATGGCTTTATAACCCCTGACGGAACCAGGCTCTATATCTCAAGTAACCGGCCCGGAGGTTTCGGAATGCTCGATATATGGGCTTCTGAAAAAACAGCTGCCGGAACATGGGGTGAACCGGTTAATCTGGGAGATGTGATAAATACACCCTGGGATGAAGATGCACCATTCTTTGATTCCGACAACAATGCCCTGCTTTTCAGCTCCAAAGGGCATATGGGTCTGGGAAATCATGATCTTTTCCGTTCAACAATCAACAGATACGGAAACTGGGACAGGCCTGTCGCCATGCCTTACGCCTTCAACACAACAGATGATAATGTTTTCTTCCACCTGAACAATAATGAACCGGGCTTTATCACCAGCCTCTATGACGAAAAAACTGAATCCAGAAATATTTATGCAATAGTCGGTGTGGATCCCGCCGATGAAATAACCGTTACGGAAGGTGTTCTCAGGCTGGAAGACGGCCTGAATGTCACTCCCTCACAGGCACAGATGATTCTCAGGGAACTGAAAAAGGGCACTGTTCTTCAGAATATCCCCGTTAACCACGACGGTTCATTTAAATTTGATCTCAAACCTGGTGATTACCATCTGATAGTAAGCCATACCGGCTACCTGACCGATACCACCAGCCTGAGCCTGCCTCTGTACTTTCTGAATCAGTACATGCAGATAAACCCGGTACTTGTACCTGAAATAGCCATTGAGGGAGAATTCCTCATGATCAGGAATATCCTCTTTGCCTTCGACAGCAATACACTGGATAACAATGCCAGGGAGAGCCTTGAAACCCTTAAGACAATTCTTGAGAATTATCCCGGGCTGAAAATAGAGGTAGCGGGTTATACTGATGCAATCGGGACTGCAGTCTATAACAGGAATCTTGCAGACAGAAGAGCCCAGGCGGTTATCGACCATATAAGCGCATCAGGCATATCCACAGACAGAATAGTAAAAACAGCCTTCGGCAAATCCAATTTTGCAGCAATAAATGTAAACCGTAACGGAACTGACAACCCTGAAGGCCGCAAATATAACAGAAGAGTAACAATAGGCGTAGTTGATCCCGGTACAGGTGTGGTAATCAGACATGAGACCGAAACACCCAGGGATCTGATCAATCCTGCAACAAGCAAATACTACATTGTTCTTGAAAAATCATCCCGGAAACTCAGCCCCGGATATTTCAGCAATCTTGACGTCACCGGGAAACTGGTTATCAGGACAAAGGAAGAAGATGCTGAAAACAAGTATATCATAGGAGTTTTCTACAGCAGGGAGGATGCTGACAAGTATCTGAATTATGTCCGGACAAAGGGCTTCAGTGAAGCCTATGTCACCGAAACAGATTAAGGCGAAACAGCTGAACCAGGACTTTTGTATGAAATATCAGAAAATCAGATTGCGGGCACTTGAGCCGGAAGATCTTGAATTGCTCTATGAATGGGAAAATAATAATTCCTACTGGCTGATCAGCAATACGATTGCCCCTTTTTCAAAATATACGCTTAAAAAATACATCAGAAACTCCCACAAAAGTATTTATGAAACGGGACAGCTGAGATTCATGATCGGACTTTTGGAAGAAAAACAGACCATAGGAACAATAGATATTTTTGACTTTGATCCTTTTCACAAAAGGGCAGGTGTAGGCATCCTTATAGCAAATGAAAATCAGAGAAGGAAAGGATATGCTACCATGGCCCTCAAATGTCTTTGCGATTACTGTTTCAACACTCTTCAGCTTCACCAGCTGTATTGCAATATTCTCGTTAACAACATAGAAAGTATTGATCTTTTCAAAAAAGCCGGATTTACGGAAATAGGAATAAAAAAGGAATGGATAAAAACCCCTGAAGGATATCTGGATGAACTCATGTTCCAGCTGATAAAAGGTTAATACACACCCCGGCTTCCCCTGATTCCGGCAATCGCCATTCATTGCGTGGCCCGGATCTTTCGGGTCCCGTTACTTCAGTACTTTATCATTCCTGACGCCAGCAAACCGCATGCTGCCGAAATATCAGCACCTCTTGATTTCCGGACTGAAGCCGGTATGCCTGACATCAGCAGACTGTTCCTGAAAGACTGCATACATTCATCTGATGAGGATTGCAGCGAATCACCGCCTAGGGGCATCCCTGAATCACCACCCGGGGGCATTCCTGAATCGCCACCTGGAGGTATCCATGAATTGCCGCCTGAGGATATCCCTGAATTGCCACCTGGGGGTATCCATGAATCACCGCCTGGAGGTATCCATGAATTGCCACCAGCGGTATGATAAGGCAAAAGGTTGACTCTTATTCCGGTGCCGGCCAGAATACTTTTCAGTTCCGTGAGATGTTCCTCACTGTCGTTGACTCCCTTTATCATTACATAGGCAATACTCAGCCGCCTTTTCTTCCTGGGCGGAGCGGAAGCCATTATATTGATAATCTCACCCGCCGGATATGCCCTTTCCGCAGGAACAACTCTTATTCTTTCCCGGGGAAAAGGGGAATAGAGACTCAATACCAGGTTGTATTCGCTTTTCTCCAGAACTCTTTTCACCTCAGATGTTATCCCGACCGTCGATACAGTAATATTCCTGCTGCTGATTGCCAGTCCCCATTCGGCCTTCAGTATACCCGCAGCCTTAAGAACATTGGCGGTATTATCCATCGGCTCACCCATCCCCATAAAAACCACATGCGTGACCTTATCACGAAACGGATTGGAGATTACCTGGTTTACAATATCTCCGGCAGAAAGGTTGCCATGGAAGCCATATCTTCCGGTAACACAGAACAGGCATCCCATCCTGCATCCCGATTGTGAGGAAACACATACGGTTCTGCGCTTTGCTTCCGTAATGTACACAGATTCATAATTCTTTCCTTCAGGGGAAATAAACAGGTGTTTCACAGTACCGTCAGCCGATTTCTCCGTTTTAACGGGAGAATAAATACCCGATGAAGCCGATTCCAGGAGGTATTTCTTCATTGCCACGGGTATCCTTGTAGTCTTATGCAGCCCGGATTCACCGTTCCTGTATAGCGTACCTGCGGCAATAACCGCCTGACTGCGGGTAAAACCAGCCGTTTTGACCAGATCACTGATCTCATCAATATCGAGCCCGCAAAGATATTTTTTGTCCATAACAATAAGCGATACAAATTTAATCCCTTTCCATACAACCCGCAACATCTGGCAATTTTCCCGCTATTCCTGACATTCATCCCGTAACTCCCGCTGCTCACTTCACAACTCCCGTCATTCTTCCGGAAGAATACAAAAGCAATTTTGAAAATCAGCATATTTATTCAAATAATCTCATTATCATTTATTATTTTAGCAGGAGATTACTGAATCATTGACAAACATCCGGCCTGAACCTTCATGACAGCCGTTCAAAACAAAAACAAACCTGAAAAAACATGCGGCTTGCAGGCTCAAAAAATTGAAATGACTGACAATAAAAATTCTGAATCCATGAAAAAACTTCTTAACCTGCTTATTCTGATTGCATTTCCCGCTGCAGTCCTTACATCATGCAAGGACGTTGAAAACAAAAAATCCGAAACCGGATGGAAAGCGGAACATGTTGTATTTATCGGCCTGGACGGCTGGGGTGCCTACAGCGTTGAAAAGGCAGACATGCCAAACGTAAAGGAACTCATGAACAAGGGATGCTACACCCTGAAGAAACGGAGTGTACTCCCGTCATCCAGCGCTGTTAACTGGGCATCAATGTTCATGGGAGCAGGACCCGAGCTTCACGGATATACCGAATGGGGTTCCAAAGTTCCGGAGCTTCCTTCACGTGAATTAAATAAAAACGGAATTTTCCCGAATATTTTTCAGTTGCTCCGGGATGCTGCCCCAACGGCCGAAATCGGGGTGATGTATGAATGGGATGGGATAAAATACCTGGTCGATACCCTGACCCTGAATTATTTTGCCCTGGCTCAGGATTACTTAGATAATCCGACTGCATTATGCGAAATGGCTGAGAAATATATCAGGGAGAAAAAACCTGTGCTCACGGCTGTTATTTTCGATAACCCTGATCATGTCGGACATGCCGACGGGCACGATACACCGGCCTATTATGACATAATGAAGGAACTTGACACCTACATAGGCAGAATTATTTCCGCAATGAAGGAAAGCGGTATTTATGACAACAGCATTATCATTGTTACATCGGATCATGGCGGAATAGACAAGGGACACGGAGGAAAAACCATGGCGGAAATGGAAACCCCGTTTATTATTTCAGGTAAAAATATCAGGCAGGGGGGTGCATTCAATGAAAGTATGATGCAGTTTGACTGCGCCTCAACCATTGCGCATATTTTTAACCTTGAACAGCCCCAGGTGTGGATCGGACGCCCGATGAAACAGGTGTTTAAATAATAATTCCGGTTAACCTGCGGTTTGTCTGCAGAAAAGATAAGCAGATCCTGCAAAGCAGATGTAAGTATTTAAATAAAAATCAATACAGATGAAACAGTTGATTATTGCTCTGACTATTTCTGCTCTTGTTTGTTCCTGCGGCGGAAGGTCAGGCACCGAAAATAATAAATCAAAAGATA
This sequence comes from uncultured Rikenellaceae bacterium, assembly GCA_964522415.1. Taxonomy (GTDB): domain Bacteria; phylum Bacteroidota; class Bacteroidia; order Bacteroidales; family VadinHA17; genus LD21. Next base: position 74,242 of record CAZFVQ010000016.1, read on the forward strand.
TGACAACGGAAACAGCAAATCAATATGCCTGGAACCGCGATTTCCTGAAAAAGCATATTAATATTATTGAACTGAAAAGGGATAATTCGGCTATTGTCCTGGTACCCTCATGGCAGGGCAGGGTAATGACGAGTACTGCCGAAGGTGAAAAAGGTTTCAGTTTCGGATGGATAAACCATCAGCTTATCGAATCAGGGATCATTCAGCCCCACATCAATGCTTTTGGCGGGGAAGAAAGATTTTGGCTGGGACCCGAAGGAGGACAATTCTCAATTTTTTTCCGGAAAGGTGATGATTTTGTCTATGACAACTGGCAGACTCCCTCTTTTCTTGACACTGATCCGTTTGAAGTGGTAAATCTCACAGATACATCAGCATTCTTTGCCTGTAACGCTGAAACTGAAAATTACAGCGGCACCCCGCTTAAATTAAGGCTCGAAAGAGAAGTTGTGATACTCGGCAGGGATGCAATAAAAAATCAAACAGGTATTGATCCCGGAGGACTCAATATAGTTGCCTACAGGTCAGACAATTCACTTATCAACAAAGGTCAGAACGAATGGCAGAAAGAAAGCGGATTGCTGTCAGTCTGGATGCTGGGGATGTTTACCCCCTCCCCTTCCGTTATTGTTGCAATTCCTTTTAATCCTGGTGATGAAAAGATCATGGGTCCGCCTGTAAATGATGACTATTTCGGAAAAATTGCTGCCGACAGACTTAAAGTGGAAGGCAATCATATCTTCTTCAGATGCGACGGGAAAAGCCGTGGTAAAATAGGACTTCCCCCTCTCAGATCGAAAGGCATTATGGGCAGTTACGATTCAGCAAACAACATTCTCACTCTTCTTATATGCGATCAGCCTCAGGGCAAAAACGAATATGTGAACTCAGCATGGCAGATGCAGGAAAATCCATATTCGGGCGATGCACTCAACTCCTATAATGACGGTCCGCTCGAAGATGGCTCACAGATGGGACCTTTCTACGAGCTGGAAACCTCATCGCCTGCCGCGGCGCTGAAAGCCGGAGGAAAACTCACCCACACCCAGTTCACAATTCATGCCACCGGAGATAAAGATCTCCTGAACAAAATTGCTGAAGACAAGCTGGGACTTAGTCTTGATGTAATCGCCAGTGCCTTTGACTGATAAGCGTTGCCTTTCATAGCTTTTTTGTCCGGTTTATCCTGTAAGCCGGATTGCCCGCTCTTCCCTTTCTGTCCGGACTCCCCGTTCTGCCCGGACTCCCCGGTTTGTCGGAAACCTGTTCCGGTTTATCGGTGTCTTTCCCGATTCGCAGGGGAATCTGCCCCGGTTTGTCGGAAACCTGTTCCGGTTTATCGGTGTCTTTCCCGATTCGCAGGGGAATCTGCCCCGGTTTGTCGGAAACCTGTTCCGGTTTATCGGGGACCTGCTCTGAACCGTCGGGAACCAGCCCGGGTTTATATTGCAGTTTATTCTATTCCGGATAAGCGGTATCACGG
>CAZFVQ010000016.1:75824-76991 GCA_964522415.1 uncultured Rikenellaceae bacterium
AACCAGCCCGGGTTTATATTGCAGTTTATTCTATTCCGGATAAGCGGTATCACGGGAAATAATATTTTATAAAATCGGTTTTTTTATTTGAAAACTCTTCTGTCAAAGCAGGATTTTTAGTAAATTGGTCATTGCTAAAAGTTATCAAAGGAATAAATAATTATCAAAATGAGAAGTATGCTGCTTACCTCAGGCTCAGCTGTCATCCTCTTTTTCCTGTTTCCGGGATTTTTTCTGAAAGGACAGCAGGTTGTATTTGCGGAAGATTTCTCCGGATTTATAACCGGAACCCATCTCACCCCGTCGACAAGTGATGCGTCGGGAACCCTCGATTCCAGAACCGCTGTCCCCGGATGGACAGGATCAAAAGTCTATTCCGCCGGCGGGGAAATAAAACTTGGAACAGCATCATTAACCGGCTGGATTGAAACTCCTTCTATCAATCTGTCAGAAGAAGGCCATATTCTGAAATTCGACATTTCCCGCTGGCCGGGTGATGCGTCCACTGTACAGGTGTATATTGATGACGTCCCTGTTGGCGATGTAATAACGCCGGAAGATGAATTCCAGACCAGCATCATAGAAATCCCGGCCGGATCCGTCCCGGGAAAAATCAGATTTGCCGGACTTACTAAAAGATTCTTCCTCGACAATATTAGCATAGAAAAGGGAAATGTTTCTTCTTCTTTTACCATTCCAGGAAAGGTACAGGAGAAACCAGTCATTTACCCCAACCCTGCCTCTGATTTCATACGGATTGAAAACACAGGGGATTTCAGCAGAATGGAAATAGCAGATGTTTCCGGAAGAATTATAAAGATTATAGTGTTATCCGGAAAAGACAACAAGGTTCTTTCACTTGAAGGATTGCCGGCAGGATTATATTTTGTAAGATTTTCGTCAGGGAAAATGATTTACACGAGCAGACTGATAATTGAAAAAGGCAGATAAAGAACCACCCTTCCGTACTTTTTCAGTTTAAACTGACATAATTGAAATAATTTGTTCAAATTTGCGGTTCGGACAAATTACCCTTCCGCTGTAAAATATCACGGAGTGGAATTAGTTTACGAACAGGGAGAGATGCCAGAGTGGTCGAATGGGGCGGTCTCGAAAACCGTTGTCCTGCTTGCGCGGGACCGGGGGTTCGAATCCCTCTCTCTCCGC
>CAZFVQ010000017.1:0-75876 GCA_964522415.1 uncultured Rikenellaceae bacterium
GATTGTATTGCAGACATTGACTTTCACATCTGGAACCTGAGGAATAGCGCCAGCTTACCATGGTTCCATCCTTTTATCAGACAGTAGACACGGGAATTATCTCATAAATAAAACCCGCTCCCTGATGTTCACGACCACCCTTCCTCCTCTTATTTTTTTTACACCTGCCGGTCCGGCAATCCTGCCCAGAATTTGATTCTCAGAAAATAAATTATTTCTTTATCTTTCAGTTATAAAACGCACCAGCCATTTAAACGAAATTACACTCATGGGTATGACTTTAGATTCATGGGAGTTCTGCGATAAACCGGAGCAGGCACCCGATTAACCAGGGCAGGCCTCTGATAAACCGGGACAAGTTATCTTACATTATAATTATATTACAGACAGATGAAAACATATATACGCAGAAGGGAAAAGAATGATAGTCTTGTGGTAATGTACGGAGCATGGGGTACGGATGAGAATGTGTTCGAACCATTGTGCAATGATGAGTTTGATTTCTTACTTTTCTATAATTATTCTGCGGATCAGGCCCTGGTACTGCCTGAAATGAAGACCTACAAAAAGATTACCCTGATTGGATGGTCCATTGGTGTGTGGGCTGCAGAATACCTGTCTCCTTCCACCGGAATTATTCCTGATCTGACAATAGCCGTCAATGGCACTCCTGTTCCGCTTGACGACAATTATGGCATTCCTCCCAGATCATTTGAGGAAGCTCTGGACAACATCACGGAAGAAAGCATTGAGATATTTTATTACCGCATGTTCGGAAACAGAAGGGCATATAATCTCAATTCCGACAGGATTCCCGGCAGATCACTGGATTCATTCCATGTGGAATTAAGGTGGCTTTACAACAGGGTCATGGAACAGAGGGAACCGGGCTTCCGGTGGAATTTTGCAGTAACAAGCAAATCGGATAAAATATTTCCTACTGAAAATGTAACTAAATACTGGAATAAAATGGAGAATGTCCGGCAGATAATTGTTCCTTATCCGCATTACCTATTCTACAAATGGCCGTCATTCAATGAATTCATACAATATGTGGAGAAGCGGGGCAGGAACAGGTCTGTCCCTCCGGGAACTGCCAGGGTATAATCACAGGTCCCTTATGAGGATGTTTGATTCAGATCCGGATGCCATTGCATCGAACGAATCAAGTATTTGAGTTACTTTTTCATATTCCCTGCTTTTCATGAAATACTTTTCTTTTGTGGCTCTTTTATCCAAACGCGACAAAACAAAACTGACAGTAAGCTTATTGATATCCATTGCCGGCTGGTATGATCTTTCCTTGTTCTCATGTTCGTGGATCACGGAAACAAGTCCTGTTTCCTTCAGGTCTTCAAGAATATCCCTCGCCAGCCGGACAGGAATTTTCAGTTCTTTGCTTATTTCTTCAGATGTCAGGGGTTTTTTACCAAGGTAAAAACTCCGGATAATAAGATACATTACCAGCAAAATTATTGTGCGCTTTTGATAATGACTTATATTAAGGGCTTCCGATTCAAATTCATATCTTGAAACATTCTGATTTGCAAAGGACAGTTCAGCCCCGAGCAGAATCACTATCCAGCAGGTCTGAAGGAAAATCAGGAACAGCGGTATTGCCGCAAGACCGCCGTAAATTGCACTTAGTTTGGTTATGTTGAATTGAAGGTCAAGATAAAGCCATTGAAGAATTTTAAGAAAAGTCCCGGCAATGATTCCGGAAATAAGTGCCGGAACAAAACGGACTTTCACATTTGGCATCACTATGAACAACAATGTCAGCATCAGCCATGTCAGAAGATAAGGCGTTGATTTGATAAGGAAACTGACAATCCATTTGAAAGATGCCAGCATCGGCACCCTGTCCATAAAATCCGAAAGGTTTGAAATTACAAATATTGTAATACTGCTCGACAGAATAATAAAGATGGGTGCAATCAGCAGAATAGTAAGATAATCCGTAAATTTTCTGTGCCATTGCCGGCTGACAGGCGTTTGCCAGATATGATTAAAAGAGGTTTCTATCTGACCAAGCAGAGAAACTACTGACCAGATCAGAATCAGGACACCAACTCCGGCAAGGTAACCTCCCCTTGTACGCTGTACGGTATCCTTCGCATTTTCAAGAAGAGGATTCAGGATGTCACTGTAAAGAGTAAATTCCTTTGTATTCCTGATAATTGATTCCAGGTTTTGATCCAATCCGAATCCTTTTGCAATGGCAAGTGCGATAGCGACTATCGGAATAATCGATATGAGAGTATAGAAAGTGAGTGCCGAAGCGCGAAGATTCACCTTATCCTTAAGTGAATTCTGTGCAGCCAGGACAATGATTCTCAGTTGCCGTATAAGAAAGCTTTTTCTTCGCGACAATTCCGACAGCGGTGTATGCCAGATAGCATCGTTCCACTGTTTTATTTTATTAAAAGGCCAGGATAATTCAGGATTTACCATCTGTCATGGAATGATTGCAGAACATCTGTATAACTAAATTATTGATGACAAATATACAAAATCTATGTAAATAGTTCAAAAATAGAGTTATATATTAAGTGATGGTAATATTTCCCTTCTGCCGTGAATTTCACGGTAGGTACAAAAAAGGCATACTTTGTAGAATCTGAAGAGCCACAGGGACGGGTTTGCTGAATCAATCCTCAATTCCATACGTTCACGGTACCTTATGTAGATTCCGGCCAGGATCAGAGTAAGCCGGAACCATTTCAAAATGTTGTAGATCTGAAGTACTCTGATTGTTGAGGAAAAGGTCAGTTTATCCGTTACGATATCATATAGCTTGCTTAGATTTTCGATACCCAGTTTTGTTTTGTTCAGGAATTCCCGGTTTGATTCCAGTCCTTCATGAATAAGACCATTATCAATATGTAATATACTTATTCCGGCCTTACGCAGCTGGTAGCTCATAAGTGTATCTTCGTGCCCGTATTGTTTAAGATCTTCATTAAATCTCAGCTTTGAAAATATTGTACTGTCAAAAAGCACATTGAATGTTGAGAATTTATGATATGGATGCTTGTTTCTTTCAGATGCCTTAATCCCGTCATTCTTCCTTCCATATTTCCATCTCAGGATCTTGTCCGGGTCTCCGGGAGGAGATTTATGATAAATTACACCGCCACATGCCACCCTTGAAGCAGTCATCACCGGTATCCATTTGCGTATATAGGCTTCGGCTGTTCCCGGCATCATGGTATCGGCATCGATAAACAGAAAATAATCACCTTTCGCCGCCAGGGCAAGCCGGTTCCTTATGGCAGCCCTTCCTATATTCACTGGTGATTCAAGAATTTCAACACCGCCGCCTTCCAGTGATTTGTACTTCGCCTTGTATTCCGGAGAAGAACCATCATCCCCGATAATTATCTCAATCAGTTCAGGAATTTTTCCAATGCAGCTCTTCATACTATGAACGAGTGCAACAATATCATAATCGCAAACCGGAATGAGCAAAGAAATCGTCATTATATCCACCCTCGAATTAACCTGTTAAATTTACAACTAATTTCCGAGATAGACTGAGTTCCCGTTTGGCAAAGAGATTGTATTGATTTATTTTTGCTGTCATTCAAATGATTTATTTGTTTTCAAATGAGAAAATTTCTGCTGGTCACCGCACTACTGTTTTTATCGGCTTACATATATTCCCAGGAGGGAAAAGCTTACGAGATTGGAGTAACGATTTCTGATATAAGTGATTCAACAATTTTCCTTGCATATCATTTTGGGGACAGGCAATATATTACTGATACAGTAAAACTTGACGGCAACGGACACGGAGTCTTTGCGGGAAAAGAAAAATTACCGGAAGGCATTTACATGATTGTTCTTCCCGGCAGGAAATATTTTGAATTTCTGATGACTGAAAATCAATACTTTTCCCTGTCCTGCACCTATAATGATTTCTTCAGTACCCTGAAATTTTCCGGTTCACCTATAAACACAGCTTTCACGGACTACCAGAAACAATGGACTCAGATGCAGAAAAATGCTTCGGTCATTGCCAACAGGCTTCAGTTGAATAAATCCAACAACGACTCACTGCGCATTCTTTCACAGAAGCAACGGGATTATGAGTCAGAGATGAAGACATACCTGAGAACTGTTATCGACAAAAACAAGTCAAACTTCCTTGGTGTCCTTGTAAAATCGATGCTCCCCCTGGAAATCCCTGAATTCGACATTCCGGCCCGAACACATAATCCGGATTCTGTCAGATGGTATCTCAGATATAATTATAATAAGGATCATTTCTTTGACAACATTGACCTGTCGGATGAAAGACTGCTAAGGACCCCCATTCTGCAGGCGAGGCTCGAAGCTTTTTTTAAAAATGTCATTATACAGTCACCTGATTCCATAAACAAGGAAATTGACAGGATTTTTCCAAAAACCGGCGCTAATCCAAAAATGTTTCAGTTCCTCTCTGTTTACCTGTTCAATCATTTCCGGGAAAGTGATATTATGGGTCATGATGCTGTACTGCTAAAGCTTGCTGATGATATTTATCTTTCCGGAAAAGCAGACTGGATCACGGAAGAATTCAGAAATGATCTTCACAGGCAGATGGAATTATTAAGACACAATCTGTTGGGCATGAAAGGACAAAATCTTGTTATGGACTCATACAAGGGTTTATTTGTCGCCCTTCATGACATAGAAAAGGAATTTACAGTTTTATATTTCTGGGAACCCAACTGCGGTCATTGCAATGAAGCAACACCAAAACTGAAGGCATGGTATGAGAAGGCAAAAAATGATGGTGTTGAAATTTTTTCTGTCTGTACCACAAACAACAGGCAGGAATGGACAGATTATATTGAAAAACATGATCTTACCTGGATAAACGGATGGGATCCCGACCGGCACACACATTTTGATTATTATTATAATGTTCAGGCCACACCAATGGTTTATATACTGGATAAAGACAAAAAAATCATAGCCAAGAAGCTGTCGATCGATGATATACCCTCATTTATCGATAATTACAGAAAATATTTCAGATAGAAACTGTACTATTCCAGCTGTCTGAGATTTTTCAGCAGTTCATACAGGCTGTTAAAGTTCAGTACTTTTTCATCATTTACAAGAGACCATCCCCCGCCTTCTTCCAGCACTTTAATATATGGCCGTGTTTTACCGGATGAAATCCTGAATCCCCTCCTCCCCAAGGCTTTAGTAGTCCAGTTTCTCTGTCTTCCTGTGCCTCCTTCAAGGTACAGCTCACCATTGTAAGCCGGGCTGAAGCCGAAACTGCCGTCTTCCGGATCAAATCCGGTACGTTCAGAATCAAAGAGACATTCAAAATAATTCATCAGCCAAAGATCTTCAGGAGCACCTTCTTTTATATCTGCTTCGGTGATAAGCCAGATTTTATCAGCATTATTGACTGCAATATTAAAATCATGGGTGGAAAAAACTATTGTTTTGCCTGATTCAGTGAGATCCTTCATCAGTTTAAGCACACCGAACTTTCCGGAAATATCAAGAAAAGCCAGAGGTTCATCCATTATCAGAATATCAGTATCCTGGGCAAGTACCCTGGCTATCATTGCTCTCTGCCGTTCACCGTCAGACAGTTCGGAAATGAGCCTGTCTGAAAAATTTGTCAGACCTGCCCTATTTATCGAATCAATAATAATTTCACCGGCAATCCGGTCAGGCCTGCCGGTCCAGTCTGTATAGGGAAATCGTCCGAGAGCAACCAGATCATATACCCTCATATGGCTCACTCTTATTATTTCAGTTGAAATATATCCGACATTTCTGGCAAATTTTATTCTGGAATAATGTCTGGTATCCTCATTCCGTATCAGTACTGAGCCACCAATGTTCTTCTGCAGACCGGTGATTGTTCTGAGAAGAGTACTTTTCCCTATACCGTTGCGGCCAAGAACCGCGATCAGTTCCCCTTTTCCGGCAGAGGCATCCAGTGGCGGCAGTATAGGTATTTTCTTCCTGCCATGGATATAACCGATAATCAAGGAGTTTACAGTTAATATTTCCCGTGGAAGTTTTTTCATCAGAACAGTTCGGAGCTTATATTTTTCCTTAAAACAATCCAGATAACCACCGGAATACCGATCAGGGATGTAACGGAATTCACCGGCAGAATTTTTTCCGATCCGGGCAACTGGGAAAAGATATCGCTGATGAGCATGACGGAGGCTCCGGTAAAGACGGTACCGGGTACAAGCAGACGATGATCTGATGTTTTTAATATATTGCGGACTATGTGAGGTACTGCAATGCCAATGAATGCTATCGGGCCGCAGAATGCAGTCACGCTGCCTGACAGAATACTTGTGCATGCAAAAATAATTATCCGGGCAGAAGTTATATTCAATCCTGAACTCGTTGCATAGTTTTCTCCTATCAGTAATGCATTGAGCATTTTAACCGACAACATGCTAAGGATGACACCTGCTGCGACTGAAACAGACAATACATTAAGCTGTTCGGCGGAAAGGTTTCCCAGACTGCCCATTGTCCAGATTACATAAGCCTTCAGCATGGATTCACTGCTGAAGTACTGAAGAATACTTACGATGGCGGAAATTCCGCTTGCCAGCATCATCCCAATAATGAGTACCGTCATGATGCTTCGCACCCTGGCTGATATGAACAGCATCAGTATCATGACTGCGCCTGCACCGGCCCATGCGGCGGAAACGAGTATCCAGTTTCCGCCTGCTGTAATTAATGCAGGTCCGGATACTGAGGGAAAGCCCAGGATTACAAGTGCAACTCCAAGTCCCGCACCTGAGCTTACGCCAAGGACATAGGGTCCTGCCATTGGATTCCTGAAAACGGTCTGCATCTGGAGTCCGCTCAGTGACAGGGCAATACCTACAAGGATTGCTGTAATGGCTTTAGGAAGTCTGAATTTCAAAACGAGTGTCTGTACAGTTTCATCGCCCATCCCCGCAAGAGATCGTAAAACATCTGACGGCTTAAGGGATACGGAACCCAGGAATAAGTCAAGAACAAACAGGACAAGAAGCAGTATAAGAAGGCCCGGGAAGATCCATCTCCTCATCCTTGTCATTGAAGGGGAAGAGGCAGGGTTTGCATGCCCGGTGATATTTTTTTCGTCAGTCATTCAATCTTTCTGTAATAAACCGTTTCATAAGCAGGAAAAATCTCCGGATGAATTATTGAAGCAATATCTTTTAGAATTACATGAGGATTCATGGCACCGCTTTCCCAATAATCATTGCCGCCGTTTACATTAAGTCTTTTATTGTTATTATACACTCTGTCATTAATGAACGGAGGCATTGATCCAAGCCTGTTATCAATGGCAACAATTTCCTGTTTCAAGGAAACACTTCCGGTATTGAGCCATATGTCAGCCTTCAGTGCGGCAGCATAAACTGATTCCAGGCTGTAGGGCATGGCTAGCGCAGATTTGGTATCCCGCCATAAATAACTGCCACCTGCATCATCAACAAATTTACTGATATACGAATTTCCCGGTGAGACAAACCATGTATCCCGGAATGGCAATCCCAGCATAACAACCGGTCTGGAGGTCGTTTCACCTATAAGTTCCCTGAGGTTCAGATATGAATTCCGGATTTCCCTGAACAGGGAATCAGCCAGCTCCTCACAACAGTACAGGGCACCAAAGACCTTTATCCATTCAGCCTTTCCCAAAGGATCTGTTTCAAGATAATCAGCATTGTACATCACACTCAGCCCCAGTTCGCTGATTTTGGCAGTATAACCTGCGGATTCACTGCCTATTCCATATATCATGACAAGATCAGGTGAGGATTTAACAATAAGCTCGGTATTGAGACCCGAATCATAACCTATATCACTGACGAGTCCCTGGTTTATCCTGTTATTAATTTCACTATCAAAGACAAAGCCGGCTCCTGAAACCCCAACAATTGAATTCTGACGGCCAAGTGCCCTGATCATTGCAATATGTGTGGTTGACATGCAGATTATCCTGTTTAACGGGACATTGATAATTTTTGAAGGATCGGATTTAAGTTCTTTCGGGCATGAATCGTTTTTCAGGTAATATTCATGAATCACATTGCCTGCACCCTGCCAGGGATCCGTAATGCGAAGGATGGTACAGCTGTCAGTAACACGCAGGTCAAAGCGTTCGGCATAACTGATATCCCCTCCGGAAGCTTTCTGTATTTTTTCCCTTTTCCGGTCTTTACAGCAGGAAGGGAAAAGCATCAGCAGGAAAAAAACAGACAACAACAGGTATAATATTTTATATTTCAATATTCTTACTTTTCCCAAACAATACATCTTAATGTCATGTCCCGCTACCATCGGCCATTATTCATTGTTTACAGGAAATCAAGTGATGAATCAGAAGAATTAAACTCTGAGCTTTTCTTCCCGAAAGCGTTGAACAGTGGTTTCCGGCAGGTCTTCTGACTTGTCCCGGTCCGGCGAAGCCTTCCCATTCCGTCTGTCGGAACAGTGGCAGGGTATCACAGGACCATCATCGTAATAACGATCGGGCATCACAGCAGCGGGTACTGTCGCGGATTCTCACCGCATTCCCTTTTCATTGCAACAATTACTACAGGTTGCAAAACCAGAACAAAGCAAAGATATACTTTTTATGTTATACACAAAGGATCCGGATTTTCATTGAGGCGAAACAGCTATCCGCTATCATGCTGAAAGCAATGTGGAAACCATTCAACTGATAATGATCTCCTACAGAGTTCCGCAGGAATTTCTCAGTTCAAGGCCGGGAGGTATGTTCACCTGTCTTTTGAACTTACTTTTGCCAGCATTTTTCACTTCAGACCAGATCATATTTGCTGCTTTCAAAGCAAGACCTGAAACAGGTTTTTTAAGACAGGTTACCGGAGTGAACATAAGATCGAATCCCGGCCCGTCTTCCATTGATATCAGTGCAATATCCTGGGGGACACGCAGCTTTTTATATCTCAGCATAGACATAACCGGATACACGAGTCCGGCATGCATAACCAGAATTATTTCGGCCCTGAAAGGAGGCCGGAGGAATTGTTCAATCTGACTGAAATAGTATTCATCATCGGTAAAAGTACTTTCAAACTCAACTACAACAGGTTTATTTGTCTGCCTGTCTTTTCCTGAAAGGGCGGAGATCATCTGATCAATCACAGATATATCATGTTTTGCCAATCTTTTATCAGTAGCAATAATAATATTCTTATATCCGAGTTTATGTACATGATCTGCCACAAGCTGTATACCTGCAGCACTATCCGTATTCACGGTGCTGAGTCTACCTGTTTTGATGCTTTTTTCCAGAAGGATGAAGGGATAAGATGCTGCCCTCAGAGTTCTTATAGTCTGATCATCAGCAGTTTCTCCCATCAGGATCAGGCCACTGAAAAATTTCCTGAAAGATCCGATCATTCTGTCATAACGCTGATCATCGGGGTCTTTTGTGATTATTGAGAATCCCAGTCCTATACTATGAAATGATTTCTGCAGATACGGCGTGATACTCTGAACAAATGAATCTCCCAAAGAAGGGACTATCATTCCTATTATACCGGGTTTCTCTTCATGTGGCAGTATTTCCCCTTTTTCTTCCTGTGCGCTGAAATAGCCCATCTGCCTGGCCATTGCCCATACTTTTTCCTGTGTCTCCCTGCGAATCCCATGCTGGTCGGCCTTATTGTTCAGTACCAGCGACACCAGTGTACCTGAAACACCCAATCTGGCAGCAAGATCTTTATTTTTAAATTTCTTCATTTTTTTCATCTGTGGTGACAAATATATTTAGGCTGTTTTTGGAAAACAGTTATAAAAATAATGTTTTTTTCACTGTTTAGGTTAAAATTTCCTTTTAAATGTTCCCATGTCATGTCCCTCCGGCTTAATCACAATCATCGGACTCATTGCAGTTCAGCCGGGACGGACAGCCATGGAATGGTTTTTACTGTACAAGGATCATTGAAAAGCACTTTATCTTTTAGGCGGTTTATATCCTTTTTGCTTTGCAGCCTGTTCAAGTCGTTGTTGCCATTTAGATTTCGGTGGAGCTTTCTTTTTATTTTCCTCCAGGGTGGCCAGTACTTTATCAGCATCAATAAATCTTTTTGACATGGCATTCTGCAGCCAGGTTATCATATTGGCAAGAAAATAATAATATGTCAATCCTGATGAGAAATTATTGAAGATGAACAAGAACATAACCGGCATCATGTACATCATTACCTTCATTCCCGGCTGATCCTGGCCTGAAGTGGTCCCGGACATTTTGGTTGTGACTATGGACGATATTGTCATCAGCAGGGTCCACAGGCTCACATGGTCACCATACCAGGGTATTTTAAACGGAAGGTTGAGAATTGAATCATATGTGGAAAGGTCTGTTGCCCAAAGGAAGGATTCCTGTCTCAGCTCTATGGAAACAGGAAAGAATCTGAACATTGCAAACAGTATGGGAAATTGCAAAAGCATTGGCAGGCAGCCTCCCATTGGATTCACTCCTGCTCTTTTATAGAGATCCATGGTTGCCTGCTGCTTTTTCATTGCATCTTCCTGTTTTGGGTATTTTTTCCCCAGTTCATCCACCAGTGGTTTTAGGATTTTCATCTTGGCGGTAGACTGGTAAGATTTGAAAGTCAGCGGGTAGAGAACAACTTTTATTAATATTGTAAGAATAAGAATGATAATACCGTAACTGCTCACATATCTTTCCAGCCAGTTAAAAACCGGAATAATAACAAACCTGTTGATCCATCCGACTATGTTCTTGCCGACAAATATTATCTTATCCATATCATAGCCTTCCTTTCGCAATGTCGAAATATGATTCGGGCCATAATAGAATCTAAGGGCAAGGTTTGTTTCCGGACTGTTTTCAATGGGAACTCCCAATTCGGAGGTAAAGTAACGGATATATTTTTCAGATGTGAGAGTTTTGACAGAAGTTATGGAAGCACTGAGAAAATAATTATCCGTAATGAGCACTGATGAAAAAAACTGATCAACATAGGCCACCCAGCTTAATCTTGTGGTTATGTCAACCTTTTCAACTTCCTTGTTTGATCTCAGCCGCAATCCGTCAACATCGTCCTGATAATATTTATACCTGATGGTGGTATACATATCTTCATTCTGCCGGCCTTTTTCCTGCTGGGGCAGATACATCCTCCAGTCGAGTTCAATATTATTCTGGTTTTCAGGAAGAATACCATGCATGTTTTTAAATGTAACATCATAATCGACACTGTTCTTTCCCGGTTCCAGAGTATATTTGTATTCAATATATCTTTCATCGTCTGCAGCCAGTCTGAGCACCACACTAAGCGGTTCCGACATTACCTGGTAATGCCTTTTTTCGGAAAGCGGGCTAAAATACAGGTTGTTTGTCTGTATTGCCTTGTTGTCTGAAGTAAAGAAATTGAACCCGAATACAGTTGAGTCTCCTGAAAAGAGAATAAGGGGTCTGGCATCGTGGGTTGTGAAATCTTTCACCCGTGCGGAATAAACCCGGCCCCCCTTAAGGGAAATCCTGAGGTCTATCTTATCGTTTTCCAGTATAATAAACTCATCTTCCCCATCCGCTGATCCTGCAAACACACCATATTGTCCGGGATCTGCCACGGGCACTCCGCCTGTGGCTGTTTGTGGTATTGTTTCGGGTTCAGCAATTGCACTGTCAGCAGGGATTTCTACAATCCCGGGTATTGTGCCGAGTTTCAGGTTCAGTTCACTGATCTTTTCGAGCACATCCGGATGATTGGGTTTAAATCGTAAAGCATTGACATATTCAGTCCGGGATCTTTCAAAATTTCCTTTATTATATTCTGTTTCCGCTGCGGTCAGTGCTTTTTCAAATTCCTTGTTGAGCCGGCTGTTATTGTAAATACTGAAACCGATGAAGATCATGAAGATCAGTATCAGTCCTGTAATAGTATTTTTGTCCATTCTTTCTGTTAGTATTATTTTCTTCCCTTGTAAAAAATCACCCCGTCTTTTTAAATACTGTTGGCATACATAAATTTATAAGCCCGTTCATTTTTTGGCACAAATATATCTTTAACTTCTGTCAAAGCAATAAAAATTTGTTTCTGGTTAAGGGCAGTACTAGCGGTTATGGTCTTCAAATTCTGACTGGTCAATCATTTTAACTTTTTCCTCAAGGATTTTGATCATATTTTTTGCATTGTCAATCTTTTCCCTGACCTCACGAATCATTGTTTCGGCATTGATCGATTTGGTAAAAAATCCGATATTGTTTTCCCAGAGTACTATATCATTTTCCAGTTGCTTGATTTTTATAAAAAATTTATCGCGTTCATTTCTGATTTTTCTTGATGCATTGGGATTTGTTTTTAGATTTTCCAGTCTGGATCTGAACTTGAGAATACTTTTATCATCATCTCCGATTTTCAGCCTGTCAAATTCCTTGTTCAGTGTGATACGGTACTTGTTTGTAATCTCATCCTTTCTGTTAAAGGGAACAAATCCTATTTCAGCCCATCTCCGCTGGATGTCCTTAAGTCGTTCGAAGGCTTCCTCTATGTCCGCCCCTGCATCAAATTTTTCAATTTCCTGGATCAGTGCAAGTTTTGCTTTTAGATTATCTTCATAGGATGTATCCAGATCATTGAAAAACTCCGCCTTTTTGTCAAAAAAATGGTCACAGGCTTTCCGGAATCTTTTCCAGAGTTTTTCGGATTGCTTTCTGGGGACAGGACCGACATCCTTCCAGTTTTTTTGAAGTTTTATAAGGGCATCCGTGGTTGCTTTCCAGTCGGTACTGTCCTGCAGTGCCTCTGCCTGAAGACACAAATCAATTTTAAGCTGGAGATTGGTCTGTTGTACTTCCTTATTGTCGGCATAGAAATTTCTTTTTTTATCGAAAAAGCTGTCACATGCATCCCGGAATCTCTGATATACCTTATTATTTTGTTTTTTTGGCGCAAATCCGATTGTTCTCCACATTTTCTGCAGCGCCATTATTTTTTCGGCTTTTTCATCAAATTCCTTGAAATTCGTAATTTCGAGAAGATTTATTTCCTCCACTTCCTCACACAGGGCTATCTTTGCTTCCAGATTTCTGCGCTGAACATCCTTCTGATTTTCGAAGTATTCATAATGCCGCTTATTTATCTGAGAAGTTGCCTCCCTGAAGCGTTCCCATATTTCATTTTTCGATTCAATGGGTACAGGACCTATTTCACGCCACTGATTATGATATTCCTGCAGGACACGAAAGGCGTTTACCGGATTTGGTTCAAGAAGAAGTTCTTCAGCTTTTTCACACAACAGCACTTTGGTTTCAAGATTCTTTTTCAGATCAAGGTCACGTAACTCTTTATTAATTTTGATATAATCATAAAAAATTTCCACGTGATGATGATAATTCTCCCAAAGGTGCTTCACTGCGTTCTGGGGAACCACACCTGTCGAATGCCACTCATTCTGAAGTGATCTGAATTCATTGAAAGTTTTGTTTATTGATTCCTCACGGTTGACAAGTTCTTTTATCTTGTCGATTATCTCATATTTCTTCTTAAGGTTTTCGTATTTTTCGGCTTCCTGTATCCTGTTAAAATCAGTCTTCTTTTGCCTGTATTTATCCAGAAGGTGCTTAACCCTTGCTTCAAGCGGATCGACCCAGGAACGGTAATCCTCAAGAGTGCCACCGCCTTCCAGGAATTTATTCTTTCTTTCTTCAGCTTCCTGCTTTAGCTTTTTATAAAAAAATACCTTTAACCTGTCTACATCATTCCGAATTTCCGACGGCGGCCTGTTATCAATCAGAAGTGCCAGTGTCTCGACAAGATCATTCTTCGAATAACCAGAATAATCAACAGGGGGGAGTTCAATATCATCAAGATTTTCGACTTCACTTTCGTGTTCCTCAGTTCCGGATTGATTTTCATGCTCCCTTACTGTTTTCCTTTTTCTTTTTACAGGAATTCCATCTTCCTTGTCGTGCTGTTCCCCGTCTGCATGCTCACTTTCAGCCTCTACTCCGGCAGTCTGATCATCCACGGCAGGCTCCCCTTCGGGCCGTTCCCCGTCTGCATGCTCACTTTCAGCCTCTACTCCGGCAGTCTGACCATCCACGGCAGGCTCCCCTTCGGGCCGTTCCCCGTCTGCATGCTCACTTTCAGCCTCTACTCCGGCAGTCTGACCATCCACGGCAGGCTCCCCTTCGGGCCGTTCCTTCTGATTATCAATAATTCTGGCTGCCGGAATTACTTCACCATTTGTATTTCTCTCAGTTCCGGGGGCATTTTCATTTGCCCCGGATTGTTCATTACGAACAGAGTCATCCGGATCTTTCTCTATTATCATAGCAAGTCCTTTCTAATTTCAGGTCTCTATTGGAAATCTTAACCATGTAAGCTATCATGGACATTTAAGCTACGAAAATATTGAAATATTTAATAAACTCAAAGGCCCGGAGAAATTAATATGACAATCTGTTAATTACATCTGCCATATAATGAGAGTTTAAATATATTTTCACTTTCTTTTTTACAATAGTTCATTAAATTTTTGAGTCTTTTGATTCCCTTCAAATATATATATTTGATTATGAATGCATTATTAAAACATGAATGATAATAAATTTGCATAAGGAATATTTTGTTATGAGTACTACAAGAGTATTATTAATCATTGCATTACTGGCACTTGCGGGATTCAGTCTTTACCGGAAAAATTCCAGGCAGAAGCAGAGAGAACAGGAAATTGGACAAAAAAAAGACAGCGGGAAATCTTTTTCATCCGAATTTCAAAAGGATGATTATGAACCTTATTCAGGGAATTAACATATTTCAAAGTCTGTTTTTTGTGGCAAGATGCCGGAAGGGATTAACCACCTTCTGCAGAAGTCTCAGGCTGTCTGTCAATATCTCGGCTGTTCCCTGCATGTTCTGGGTAAATTCAAGTTCCCTGCCATAAAGAGTTTTTAGTCCCCCTGGCAGAATTATCTCTATTATATAAGCATCCCCGGCCGGGACAAGTGATTTGGATTCCACAATTCCACGCACCATTCCGTATTCGAGATAGGGATATCCGGCAAGCTTGATATTTACGGCCTGGCCCGGTCTGACTTTTCCAGATCTGTACATATTGAGATCAACCCTTCCGATATAATTTCCCGGATCAAGGGGAACGACACTCAAAACAGGTTCATCCCTTGCCACCATCTGATTCTGCTTCCAGAATTTTGTAAAGGTGACAATGCCGTCTACAGGAGATATGATCAGATAGGTATTTTCCCAAATTCGTATCTGTGCTTTAAGATTGTTGAGGGATTCTGTCAGAACGGAAAATAATCTTGCTCTTTCTTCGACCATTTTTATCCTGTAATCCTGCAACTCCTGATTTTTCTGTGCGAGTTCAAGGATTTTGGCTGCATGATCAAGCCTGACGTCCTGGAGTTCAATATTGATTTTGTTGAAGGTCTGGCGCGAGATATCGAGTTCGCTTTCAGAAAACACTTTATCAGCAAAAAGGGATGAATCCCTGGTGAATTTTTTTGCTTCAATACGTTGGTTTTCAAGATAAAATTTTTCTTTTTCTTTTACTCTTAGGATATATTCCTCCAGCCCTTCTATTTCCCGGATAACCGAAGATATCTTATATCCGTAAAAATCATTTTTAACATAGTTCTCATAATCGGACAGGTTTTTAAGAAAACTACCCCAGTATTCCTGTATCTCACCAAGTTCAGAGAAAGATGGAAGGGATCCGGCCGATATCGACCCGGGATCCTGTATCGCCTCAATATTCTCTCTCAGTTTCCTAACCTGATCAATTGATGCAGCTGTTTCCATCACAGCAAGCAATCGGCCTGTACGAACCGTCTCACCATCGCTGACATACCAGTTTAAAATACGTCCGCTTATTTTTGACACAAGAGTAACCGGAGGATTCTCCGTGGTAATCTGCACAGGCGACGGAACCACATTTGGATAACGGATAATCCAGGCAAAAGCCAGGATAATCAGAATAACTGCAGAAATTGCAGCAGTTCCCCATCTGACGAGTTTCCCCGGCGGATTTGAAATAATCTCACGAACAGCTTCGGAATACAGTATTTCCGTTTTATCTTCTTTCATTCTGTCATATTAATTGCCAAGTTCAAGCTGGTTTTTAATAAGATTAAAATAAAATCCTTTCTGTTCAATAAGCGAATCATGGTTTCCTGTTTCCACTATCCGCCCTTTATCCATAACAACAATTTTATCCGCATTTCTCACAGTGCTGAGTCTGTGTGCAACAATAACCACAGTTTTTTTCCTGAAATATCCTGCAAGATTTTCAACAATGGCTTTTTCATTGTTGGCATCAAGAGAGTTAGTCGCTTCATCGAATATCAGTATATCCGGATCTTTATACAGAACACGGGCAATAAGAATTCTTTGTTTCTGTCCTTCACTCAGGCCATGCCCGTTTGCCCCGATTTTTGTGTTATAACCCAAGGGGAGTGATTCAATGAATTCCCTGATGTTTGCCATTTCAACTGCCTTGAATAGTCTTTCCTCATCAATTTCTGAATTACCAGGAGAAATATTTGATGCGATGGATTCCGGAAAAATAAAACCATCCTGCATAACGGCTCCGGTTTTTTCTCTCCAGATTCTGAGACTGAGGTTTGTAAGCCTGGTGTCTCCTACAAGGATTTCTCCCATGACAGGCTGGTAGAATCCAAGGATCAGCTTGAGCAGGGTTGTTTTGCCGCTGCCGCTTGTTCCCACAACAGCAGTTGTTTTATTTTCCCCGATGACGAGATTTATATCCTGTAAAACAAAAGGTGAATGAGGCCCTTCATACTGAAATGACAAATTATTAATTATCAAATCTTTCCTATCAGGAAGCCGTGAAATTTTTGAATCAGGATCTGCTTCCTCTTCTTCCATCCCGTGAACTTCGGCAAGCCTGTTCAGGCTCATTCCGGCATCCTGTGTTGTACTGAAAAATCCTATGATCTGATTCAGGGGAACATTGAGCTGACCTATGATGAACTGGACAGCGAGCATCATACCAAGTGTCATATTCCCTTTCAGAACTGCAGTTGCTGAAACGACTGTGATCAGAAGATTTGTTATCTCATTGAGAAAAGTGCCTCCGGCAGTCTGATACTGAAGCAATCCCAGTCCCTTCGATTTCAGGGCAAACAGCGAAGCCTGCAGATTTTCCCAGTCCCAGCGTTTCAGCGATTCGCTCTGGGTAAGCTTTATTTCCTGCATCCCATTCACAATATTTATAAGCTTGCTGTTGGCTACTGACATCTCACGGAACCTCTCATGATCAAGTCTTGCCCTTGATTTCATAAATACCGACACCCAAAGCACATACAATACCGATCCGGTAAGAAAAAGAGCCAGTATTTTCAGATTGTAGACTGCAAGAACGATACTGAACACGATGATATTGAAAAATGAAAACAATATGCTCAGGCTGGTTGAGGTCAGAAAATTCTCTATTCTGTTGTTATCATCAATTCTCTGAAGAATATCACCTGTAAGTTTAGTATCGAAGAATGCTATGGGCAGGGACATCAGTTTCCTGAGAAAGCCGGAAATTATTGATACATTGACACGGGCTCCGATATGAAGAAGCAGCCATCCTCTGATGAATTCCACTGACATACGGCCGATTACCAGAGCGAGTTGGGCAAAGAGTATCAGATATATGAAGCCCAGATCGCTGTTATTGAGACCGGTATCAATTATTGCCTGCGTAAGGAAGGGAATAATAAGCTGAATTACACTGCCAATAAGCAATCCCAGCATCAGCTGGCCGAAATATTTTTTATACAGCTTAAAATATCTTGCAAGGAATCTGAAGCCGTTCACGGGTTCAGATTCATTTTCTTTTTCCAGCAGTGCCGGGGTGGGTTCCAGGATCAGCACCAGCCCGGCCGGTTTGCCATCTTCCAGAGTACTTGCCCATTTTTTTATAAATTCATCCTTGTTCAGGGAAAGGAGGCCTTCAGCAGGATCAGCAATCAGAATTTTATTTTTCCTTATCCTGTAAACAACAACAAAGTGTTTCTGCCTCCAGTGTACTATACAGGGCATTGGAACCTTGTCAAACAACATATCGAAGGGGATTTTAACCCCGATAGTCCTGAATCCCAGGTTACCTGCAGCCTCTGACAAGCCAAGAAAAGAAACTCCTTCCCGCGTTATATAACATTTTCGACGGATTGATTCAAGATTGAAGTTTTTTTTATAATAGGATGCTACCATTTTAAGGCAGGCAGGACCACAATCCATTGCATCTGGCTGTCTTACAAAAGGAAATGACATTCTTGCCGGGAAAAGATATTATAGGTTTAAATTATTTAATATTTACTCTGAAAGTCATCCGGTAAATTATTGTGCAATGTAATTATTTTAATAATTTTTTTACGCAAACTAAATAGTATATTTGTTTTTCAATTCAGATTGACCAGAATTGTTTAAAAGGATAACAGATTCAAAGATCATTGCAGGCATTAAGGCTCAGGATGATAATATTCTTGAATGGATTTATGATAATTATTACCAAACCGTAGAAAATCACGTAATTAAAAATAGCGGTTCACCTGATGATGTGCCTGATATTTTTCAGGATACCATCATTATTCTCTACAAGCAAATCTCGGCTGATTCTCTCAGTTTATCCTCCGATCTCAAAGCTTACTTTTTTGGAATAGCACGTAATCTGTGGAATGCCAGACTCAGACAAAAGAACAGGATGACCGGAATCGGGTCCCGCTTCGATATGGCAGATGAATCAGGCTCAGAAGAGAGCGAGGACCTGATTTTTGAAAGAATCATGAGCAGGGCATTCTATAAATTAAAACCGGATTGTCAGACCATTCTGACCTTATTTTCTGACGGTTGCACTTACCAGGAGATTACCGGGAAGATGCAGCTGAAAAACGAAGTATATGCAAGGAGAAAGAAATACTTGTGTAAGGAGGCACTCCTTGAACTTATCAAGACCGATGCCGAATATCAGGAATATTTACGCTTCCTGAAATAGAAAATCAAAGCGGTCACGGGCAGTGAAAGCAGAAGGAATACTATTGCCATTAATCTGACAGGCGGATATATCGGTGAATTTTCTCCGTAAACAATCAGAGTTGCCCAGAAATATGGATGAGATTTAAGCTGTGTGGCATTTTTAAGATAAGCAGTCCGCGATTTTTTCAGTGATTTGCTTTTAGTATAACCTTTTTTAAGATTTTCATAGAATCTGCTTACTATTTCAGTTCCTGATTTATCCTCAATTTCCCACATAGACATTACCACAGACCGGCTTCCGGAATAAAGAAATCCCCTTGCAAGGCTAAGAATGCCTTCACCAGATGACAAAATACCTGTTCCTGTATTACAGGAACTCAGCACCACCATTTTAGCCCTGAGCGGCATTCCGTAAACTTCCGACGTATACAGCAGTCCGTCATCCGGACTGTCATTCATCTGTGAAAATATCATTGCTGAATTCATGGGGTGCTGATCGTTAAGCAATGTATGCATTGCCAGATGAATAATATTGTAGTTCAGTGCCTCGTTTTTAAAAACTGATTCTTTAGCCTTTTCATTCAGAAAAAGATTACCACGGGAAATTGAAGCGACATATTCCGCTTCCTGGCGTGCATATGGCAGGTCATAGAGCAAACCCCTTTCCTGCTGGTTTTGAGGAAAGAGCGAATCAAGCTTTATATCAGTTCCGTAAAAGGGAGCAAAAGCTGCCAGTCTGATCTTTCCCGGAATATTTCTGGAACCAATCTCCTTCATTAATGTTGCCGAATATGCATATGAAATATCAAAATCATTCATCAGGTAATCCAGTTTCCTGTAAAGGATACCTTCTCCTTCATATTTTGAGGAGAGTATCGTTTCGAAAGGAAGATATGACAGATAATTGTCGGGAGATATCAGCAGATTTCGGGATATAAAATACTTTTGCACCGGTTCGACAAGCATTTTATAAAGTGTTGTACCGGCCTCCTGATATTTGATAAATGCATTCCTTGCATCCTTGACGAGTGCCGGATTTGAAAGCAAATCCCTGAATTCACCGAGAGTTTTAAACAACACTGAATCAATCCTGTACGATACCAGTTCCTTGTACTTTTTGTTGACAACAAAAATATAAAGCAGGGAATCCGCAACAATATAACTGATGTAATTATTTTTTCTTCCGACTATTGACGGTATTTCTGTCATTAAAGGGGCGACTGTATTGTACTTGAGTGCGAAATATTCCGGATAGTATTTCTCAAAAGTCAGTATCAGTGAGTCACGTGCCCTGATCGATACCAGTATCTTTTCATTCCACCCGGCAAGAAGCAGTTTGTTTGGTTTTGCCTTTTCTTTTTCCAGTGAGATCTTCGAATTCAGCATTCCTATTTCCCGTTGAAGGGATTGTTCATAATCTGCAATTTCCGGAGGAATGTGCAACTGTATGGCATTCAGTTCACGTGTCGTTGCCAGCAAACCTGCAACCTTGCTTTTTTCTGCAATCTGGAAGGTTTTTTCAAGATATGAACGATCTGAGCTTAGCCTGTAACATAATTCAGAATCCCTTATTGCCATCAGGTACGATTTTCTGTAATGATCCCCCAGTACTATCCTGCTCTCCTCCTCACTGATATTCAATCTTATCTTGTCAACGGCATCAATGATATGATGCGAAGTGGCAGCTGCCGCTTTGAGTATTCCCATATCCTGTGTTTCCGAAAAAATATCCGTCAGTATCTCATATTTTGAACGGAGTATCCTTACATATCGCCTGTCGGCCTGTACCGAATCAATTTCAGGATTCGCAAGAGAATCGAATGATTGTCCTGTCTGCGATCCATAAAAAAGAAGTTCCTGAATTTTTGCAAGAGCCTCCCTGCTCTGACCGTTGTAATGCAGGGCCCTGGCATATCCTTCATAGACCGGATCCCGAAGATTGGCATCCTGCGGATGTCGTGAAAGATAATCATTGCAAAGGGAGAAATACTTTATTGCAGCTGCGGCATCATTCCTGTAATTAAGCAAATACGCAGCATAGTTCTTTAATGCCTCTGTATAATATCTGGAATCCGTACCATAATAGCTGCCCGATCTTTTCAGCAATTCAGTCAGCAGCGATTCGCCCTTCCTTATATTACCTGCATTTGCCTGGGCAATTGCATAAGTATGTATCATGTTGAAGGAATGAATGGAATTATCCTTAACCGCAAGTTCAATTCCCTTACTGAAATATTCTTCCTCCCTTTCAGTCATACCAAGATATCCGTAATTTATTGCCATGCTGTTGATCAGTGTAATATAATTCTGATCCATTTCCATATGATTCTTTTCCCAGACCGATTCAGCCTGCTCAAAATAGATCCTTGCCTTTGCATAATCTCCCATTCTTGCATACCCTGCTCCAATACTGCTGTATAAATCAGAGAGATCTCTTTCCTGAAAAGCTTTCAGCATTCCCAGTGCCCTGTCCGTGTATTCAATGAAATTTTTATAATCATTGTTTAAAACCGATGCGCCGATAAGTGTAGTATATGCGGAAGCAATTTCAGGCCGGATTTCATCATAAAATTTCCCGGATATATCTATATACCTGGTCAGATAATCCCGGACTCCCGAATAATTACCAAGATGATTATGTGCCACACCAAGATTAAAAAGAGCTTTAAAATAACGGTCGTCTTCAATATTCAAGCTGTCTTTCAGGCGTATCGATTCTCTCAGATGAATAACGGCATTATCGTATCTTGAAGAAAGCAGATTACTTACCCCGGTGTAATAGAGTAATTCAGCTTCAGTCTGCAAGTCGGACTGATTTACGATAATTAATTTTTCAAGACTGTCGGCAAAAGACAAGAGGCCCGCGATGTTTCCTCCCGAACTGAAATTACGGATTCTCTTACTGATTTTATCAAGGGAATCTGAATTTTCAGGCTTGCTCTGACGGGTCATTAAAAAAATATTGTTACGAGAGGAAAAATCCGGAAAACTGACACAATATTCTGCCCGGATCAAACACAGGGCTGCTGCTATAATTAAAAACCTGAATCTTAAATAGTGTTTAACTGACTTCCGGTACACCTTAAATCTTAGTTTATAATTCTTATATATCCGATTTTCAAAAATACCTTCTATTTTTGAACCTTTAACAAATATTGATCACAAACCCGAATTCACAAAGTACTGTATAAGTGCACTTTAAAAAAAAGTGCAATTTTTTCTTATATTTTCGTGTCACAAAAGAGGCTTAAATGACATGTATTAGCAGAACTATCAATAATTAATTTCAGAAAATTAAGTGGTAACAAATAAAACTAAAAAAAAATGAAAAACCTGAATTCTTCCAAGACGAGAGACATTTTTGCCGATTATGAACTTACAATTGATGAGATGTTCAATATAAGAGGTGGCGATAAAGTGCGTAGTGAACCCATCATACTGCCTCCCTCCCCACCCATTTTGATTTGAGCTGCAAATATATTATTATTAATATCAGGTACAGGCTTTTTTATACTGTTGTTTTAATTATCCGGCAAGCGGGATAAAGAATTCCTGCCCCTGGAAGGATATATATATAATAAAGTGGCTCTATAAAAACAGCCTGGCATGCTGATTGATGAGTATTATAATAAACATATATCCATGAAAACTATTGATTTTTCTTATTTCATTGAGCGATTTCTTGCGGGAGAAATGAATGAAGCTGAAGAAGAGTGGTTTCAAAATGAGCTTGGCAGGAATGAGAAACTCCGCCACGAAATTACTCTGAGACAGCTCACAAACACAACCCTTAAGGATCATGATGTCCTGCAGCTCAGGAATAAGCTGACTGCAATTGCATCAAAGAAAGCTGAACCAAAACCATCCAAAAACGGACGCAGGCACAAGGATCTTACCAGGGCAGCAGTATTTGCAGGACTGGTTCTCTTCGGAACGCTTGCTTTTCTCAACAACAGAACAATGTCCACCGATGAGATCTTTGATCATTATTACAAGTTTTATGACATTACAACTCCCCTGCGATCGGTAAATGATGCCGGCAATACTGATTATCTGACAGCCATTGAATACTTCAATGTAAAGGATTATTACAATGCAGCGCATTATTTCAGCAAGGTTCTGAGTAGTGATCCCAGATTTATTGAATCGGTTCTGATGACAGGAGTATCAAAATTCGAGGAAGAAAAATATTCCGAGGCAAAATCATCATTTACAAAAGTTATGGACAACAGGGATAATCTTTTCTTTGAAGATGCTCAGTGGTACCTCTCATTATGTTATCTGAAGACATCCGAAAAGGATAAGGCTGTTAATACATTGAAAGCTGTAAAGGAATCGGGCAGTGTTTACAGCAGGAATGCAGGGAAAATACTTAAAAAGATAAGGTTGTAAACAGCCTGGCAGGCCCTGCAGAGGGGTGATATCACCATTAATTCCAAAATAGAGACAAATAAAAATGACCGCTTTTTTTCGGGCTGTCATTTTTATTTTTCATTCTTCCTGGCAATTATTTTCACTTCAGTCCTTCGGTTCATCCTTCTGCCTTCAAATGTGATATTGTCGCCGATTGGTGAAGTATTGCCGTAACCCATGTACTGAAGCCTGTCAGGAGAAATACCATTTTCAATAAGATAATTAACAACAGACAATGCCCTTTTTTCGGATAGCTGCAAATTATACTGATCAGTACCGGTAGAATCAGTATAACCTCCTATTTCAACTATAAAATCCTCATTGATTCTCAATAACTCGGCCAGGTTTGCAAGTTCGGACATGGATTCTTTTTTCAGCTCCCAACGGTCAATTTCATAAAATACATTGGTCAAAAGCATTTTTTCTCCTATCCTCACAGGGCTCAATGCTATTTTTTTAATCAGGGGCTCCATCACTGAATGAATTCCCTCAAACATAAAATTCTCCGAATAAAAAAGATATCCGGGTTTTGATACATTTATTCCATAATTATTTCCAGAAGGCAGACATACCAGGAAATTTCCCAGGTCATCTGTCCTACTTTTAATGGTAACTCTGTTCGTTGTCAGGTTTATCAGCTCAAACTCAGCCTTCAGCATTTTACCGGTCTCCCTGTCAGTAACCCTTCCCCTGAGATAGGAAACAGGATTTGGCCTGAATGATTTGTCAAGTGTGAACCAGAATATATCCTTTCCGTTTGAATTTTCACGTTTTGAAGAAAAATAGGCTTTCTGCCCGCTGGCTTCTATCACAAGTCCCATTTCATCATTTGCTGTGTTTACCGGATATCCCAGGTTCTGTGGTTCAGTCCAGGTACTGTCATCCTGCATCCTTGTCAGGTAAATATCAAAACCACCCATTCCCGGTCTGCCATCGGACGAAAAGTAGAGCGTTCTGCCGTCAAAATGTATGAAAGGTGACATTTCATCACCTTCTGTATTGATCTTATCCCCCATATTTACCGGTTCCTTCCAGCTGCTGTTTTCACTCAAAACTGAATACCATAAATCTTTTCCACCCATTCCCCCCGGCCTGTTACTTGAAAAAAAGAGCATATTCCCGTCTGCACTGATTGATGGTGTCGATTCCCAAAAAGATGTATTCACGGGAGGACCCAGGTTGTAAGGGAATGACCATTTGCCATTATTATAGGCAGAAAAATAAATATCACAACTACCATAACCACCCGGTCTGTCACAGGCAGCGAAATACATATAATTCCCACTCGAAGAAAGGGTTGCTGCACCTTCGTTTTGTGCTGTATTCAATGGTGCCCCGGCATTAAAGGGGCTTGTCCATCCTGTATCCGACAGAAAACTTATGTAAAAATCCTCCTGATAATTCGGACGGTTAAGAAAATCAGTAGTTGTGTAGGATTGCCGTGTGAACATAAGAGTCCGGCCGTCAGCAGTTATTGATGGCCAGTATTCATCATCCCTGGTATTGATTGAACAGCCTATACTCACCGGATTGAACGGCACGGGGTTTTTTACCGCTTCAATGGCAAATTTGCAGTTTTCAATGTTCTTTTCAGCAATTTTATTGTTTTTGGCAATACCTCCGCCGTGTCTCAGATATGCCCTGTAATTCTTCAATGCCTGATAATAGTTCTCAATCAGCATTTCTGCGCTGGCAAGGCTGAAGAATGCCGGGATATATGCCATAGAATCTATGCTTACGGCTTTCCGGTAATATTCAGCAGCCATGTCAGGTTTATTTTGTTTCGTATACATTTCCCCGAGCATCATATATGCTTCATAGAATCCGGGATCATGCGAGATGGCAATCTTAAACAGTGTTTCTGCCTTTTTAAAGTCGAAATAGTCATAATATGTAACACCGTCATTATAGGTTTTTATTGCCTTATTCGAATTGCTGTGCAATGATTGGGTAGAAACGTTTTGCGGCATGAGACAGAAAGCAGCAATTGTCAAAAATATGACCCGGATTTTTCTCACCATACACTCAGGGTATATGCATATATTTATGTATCTGAAGTGATATTCTCCATACGGGATTTTTAAGCACATAACTTACAATTTCCGGAATAACAGATTCAAATCTGCTCCATTCCGGCTGAAGATAAAGCCTGCACTTATTGCCAACAAGCGATCGGTATTTCTCAGCCCATTTAAAATCATCTCCTGTTTCAATTATGATTTTAAGCTCATGAGCCATATTGCAGATCATATCCTGGGGAGGTGCCTCTCTCTTTGGGGAGAGACAGATCCAGTCCCATTTCCCGCTTAGCGGACAAGATCCTGAGGTTTCAATAAAAGTCCGGATTTTATTTTTCCCGAGGCCTTTGCAGAGATAATCAAGATTCCACATAAGAGGCTCACCACCTGTAACAATAACTGAGTCAGTCCCGGATTTTATGGCATTGTTTATTATATCTTCAGTTTTTACCAGTGGATGAATATCCGGATTCCATGCAAATTTTGTATCACACCAGTTGCATCCCACATCACAGCCTCCCAGCCTTATAAACCAGGCTGCCTTTCCGGAATGGAATCCTTCACCCTGTACTGAATGAAACTCTTCAACCAAAGGAAGATTAAAGCCATCCGGCCGACCTGAGGATATTTTAACCATAATATTTTGCAGAATCCTTAATTGCAGAACCTGCACAAATATAGGCAAAATTTGTTTTCAGTGTATTATTTTCTGATTTTCAGAAGTTTCAGGAAAGCATCGAAAAAGAATGTATTATCATGAATACCTGAAAAATCCTGCGCCCCGGGACCATAGGAAAAAATCGGGACCATGGAGGCTGAATGGTCGGTTGTTCCGAATGCTGCTTTTACTGTTCCCTCATCAGCATTTCCCCCGGTTAACGCCAGACCACCGGTTTCATGATCTGCAGTTACAACAACCAGAGTCTGACCATTTTTCTCCGCAAAGTCCAGTGCAATACCAACAGCCCTGTCCATATCAATCAGTTCCGAGGTTATATAATCTATGTCATT
Source organism: uncultured Rikenellaceae bacterium (assembly GCA_964522415.1). GTDB lineage: Bacteria > Bacteroidota > Bacteroidia > Bacteroidales > VadinHA17 > LD21. The sequence goes on from CAZFVQ010000017.1 coordinate 26,435, forward strand.
GGCATGTGCTCCCCAGTCAATCATGGAACCTTCAATCATCAGGAAAAAGCCATTTTTATCACGGCTCAGCACTTCTATTGCTTTTCTTGTCATTTCTTCAAGAATTCCTGTCCGGCCTTCGCTTTCACGCGGCATATGCACTTCTGCCAGCAGGCCGGCCAGTTTATCCGAAGATGAGGCTTTCATTTCACCGGGAGTATAAACAAGATCGAAACCCTGTTCCTCCAGTTCTGCTGCCAGGTCCCGGCCATCTGCACGTTTGCGGAAATGACTTTCTCCGCCGCCCAGAAACACGTCAACCGATCCGTTCAGAAAGTGCAGTGCTATATCTTCATAATTATTCCGGCTGGAATTATGAGCTATGAATGAGGCCGGTGTGGCATGTGTTATGGAACTGGTACTCACTAATCCGGTTGCCAGCCCATTCTCATGTATAACCTCAAGGACGGATACTGCAACTGATTCATCCGGATTGAGTCCCAGCATTCCGTTGTTTGTCTTCACCCCGCATGCAATAGCAGTACCACCAGCTGCCGAATCAGTTATATAATTATCAGCCGAACTTGTGATGCTGAGGCCTGAATAAGGGAATTTCTGAAGGTTAAGGGCTGCTTTATTCACTGTCATTCCTGCAGTAACATGAGTCACACCCATCCCGTCACCGATAAACAGAATGATATTTTTGGTTTCACCGGAAAAATGTTCATTTCTACATCCAGGCAGAAGCAGGGAACCTGTCAGAATAATACCCAGTAACAATAATATCAAATGTCTCTTTTTTGTTTTCATGTCTACAATTTTTTATTATTAATAGTAATGAGAATTTATTTTCAAGTTTCTGTTATAACATCGGTCTGATCAATTTGTTTTTCCAAACAATAACTCTTTTTCGCGCGGAATGGCATTTTTTACCCAATTTTCAGGTACTATTTTCCAGTTGTTCAACGCTTTTGGAGTAATCACTTTTTCAGATTCAATTTCCCCGAGAATGAAATAACGAAGATCCCGTTCCGTAGAATTTATGAGCCGTTGCATCAGGTAATCCGCTCTGATTCCTGCACCTCTGGTCAAATGGCCTCCGCCGCCGTTTCCGCGGTATGAATTGAGTGCAACATTATAGTATTTGTGTTTTTCGAAAGGTCTGCCATCACTCAGGGATCTGATAACAACCATTTTGCCTTCAGGTCTGCTTACATCAACAATATAATCCAGTCCGGCAGCAGAATCAAAGTTATAGGATTGATTTCTCAGCCATGCCCGACCGTTTGAAATTTCCGGTTTACCGTTTTTGCCAGGCCTGTATTTTAAAAGATAATCTCCCGGACCTTTCATGGGATTCAGCCACAGGGAATAGCTGTAATCAAGGTATTTCTGTATCTCTTCGCCTGTCAGGCTCATTGTATAGAGTATATTTTCGAACCTGTATAGTTTGAACATATCACCAACCGTAAGAGGTCCCTTACTGATCCCTTCATCGAATGAAAGCGGAGCTGCAAAGGAAATATCGGCACCGGTCAGTTTCAGCTGAATGGAATGTATCATGTCCACAAAGGGTGATGAACCGAAATATGAATCACGTGATGAAATATCTGAATCAGAACTGCCTATAACCCTGTTCACGTAATTATTGACAGCTTCCCTTTGCATATTGAATTTTTCCGTGAATTCAGCATCAGGGGAAAGAGCAGATGTTTTGACAATATGACCCGATATCTTTCTTCTCCTTTCTTTCCTGTCGTTTTTATTTGAAAATACTATTTCAGCAACTGCAATATTCTGCGCCCTGCTTCCTCCGTTTAATATCAGTAAGGTATCTCCCATCCTGTTAACAAAAATTTCATTGGCCACCCGGTGATCATGTCCGGTAAAAATGATATCAAAACCCGGAATATTATAGGCAACTGCTGCAGATCCGTTTTCTTCCATGGGATGAACAGTGGTATTCTCTCTGTTCCATCCTGAATGGAAAAGTCCGACTACCAGATCAGGTTTTTCCTTTTTTATCCGGGGCATCCATAATTCCGCGGTACTGACCATATCCCTGAATTCTATTCCGGAGTAGAGTTCTTCCGGAAGCCAGTTGGAAATATAAGGTGTCGTAAGTCCGAGAACTGCCACTTTTATTCCCTTTTTTTCAATCAATGCATAAGGACTGAAATAGGGCTCACCTGTACCGATATCGACTGCATTTGCAGCAAGCAGCGGAAAACAGTATTCAGACCGCAGGCGGTCATAGACTGAATGTCCTGCTTCAATATCATGGTTTCCGACAGTAGCTGCATCATAACCGAGATGATTAAACACATCAGACATCAGATGGGATGAAAGTGTATCAACGTAATTGTAATAGTACACAGCCGGCTGACCCTGAATGTTATCACCATTATCAAGAAGAAAAACAACATCCTTTTCCCCTGCTGCCTTTTTAAAAAATGAGGATGCATGTGCCAGGGATGCATCAAGCGGCTTCATATCAATAAAATCATAAGGCAGTATAACTCCATGAATATCGGTTGTTTCAATTATTGAGACGCTGACTGTCTCTTCTTCCCCGCAGGATAATACAAATATTGCCAGGAAAAATAAGGGGAATAGTTTAATTTGGAAGTATTTCATGATCCGCTTATTTCTGTTCATGATCCGCTTATTTCTGAGGAATGAACAATAAAACCCATAAAACTAGGAAAGAATATCTTTAAATAGAGTTATTTCATGTACTTTTAAGCAATTTATTTGTAAAAAATTTATTATTTATGGTGTTGACCGGTCTGGAACAGCTGAAAAAACAATTTCCTTCCCCTCTGAAAGGAAAGAAGATAGCCGTTTTATGCCATGCTCCCAGTATTACAAGGGATTTTGTTCACATCACAGAAATTTTCCGGAATAACAAAGATTGTCATCTTGCTGCTGTCTTCGGGCCACAGCACGGCCTTTTCGGACAGACTCAGGATAACATGATTGAATGGGAAGGAGATCAGGATCCTGTTTTCAATATTCCGGTTTACAGCCTGTATGGGGAGCACCGCAAACCGACAGAGGCCATGCTTGATGGTATAGAAGCCCTTGTCATTGATCTCCAGGATGTGGGGGCCAGGCTGTACACCTATGTGTGGACAGTGAAATTATGCATTGAAGCATGCAGCGAAAAAGGAATACCGGTATGGATACTTGACCGTCCCAATCCGGTGGGATTACTCCCCTTTGACGGTCCGGTTATGAAAGAAGATTTTTTTACTTTCGTGGGCGGAGCCTGTATACCCTTATGCCACAGAATGACAATCGGGGAAATGGCTGAATGGATCAGGGTGAAATATTACCCGTCGGCTGAACTCAATATTTTATGGATGAAAGGCTGGCGCCGCCGCAGCCTTTTCAATATGACAGGACTTCCCTGGGTATTACCGTCACCGAACATGCCCTGTCTTCAGACTGCAGTGGTATATCCGGGAACCGTACTTGCCGAAGCCCTGAATATTTCCGAAGGAAGAGGAACGACAATACCCTTTGAACTGATAGGAGCTCCCTTCATTGACGGGGGAAAGCTGAAAAAAGAACTGGACAGCAGGCATATTCCCGGATGCCGGTTTAGAGTACATAATTTCATTCCCACATTCAACAAATATGCGGATGAGTATTGCAGAGGCATACAGATACACGTTACTGATCATGAGAATTATCATCCGGTTGCCACGGCACTTGAGCTGATCGATTCAATAATTGAAACCTCTCCGGAAGGAAGCCTGGAATTCAATCCACCTCCTTACGAATATGAGGAAAAACTCATGCCATTCGACATATTGTCCGGAGATTCGATAATGAGAAAAGTTTTATTGAACCGTGGATCTCTTAAAAGAGAAAAGGAAAGATGGAAAGATGAAATTGAAGAATTCAGAAAGGAATTCAGAAATATTTCCATGTATCCCGAATAGGCAATTCCTGAATATGTTATACATATCCTGTGTACAAATCCCGGATCCTGTTTATATTTCCGTATCCTGTTTAAAGCAGGAAGACAGCTTTTCAATCAGTTGTTTCGAATAAATAGGCTTTATAAGAAAATCATCGAAGCCGGATTTATACATATTATCCATATCGCCGGTAAAGCTGTAGGCAGTCTGGGCAATAAGCTTTACTTCCCTGCGAAGCTCCCTTATTTTTTTGGCTGAAGTGTATCCGTCCATAACCGGAAGCTGGATATCCATCAGGACCATATCAATACCGGGATCATTTACAACAAATTCCACTGCTTCCCTGCCATCACCGGCATTCAGCAATATTGCTTCCGTTTTTTCCAGAATCTTGTTAAGATACAACCTGCTTGACAGATCATCTTCCACAATCAGGATTTTTTTCCCTTTCAGGATTGACTCATGCATTTTAAAACCAAATTATTCAAACAGACCTTCATCACGCAACAGTAACAAAATTGCGGACTGTGATACTACTATATATTTTTCCTTGTTGAATTCTATTTCAATGGCACTGTTTTGCAGATATACGGCCTGATCGCCTTCCCTGGGCTGAAGGGGCACATATTTTGGTTCTTCAGGTTTATTCTTCCACTGCTCATCTGTATCGTGAATCAGAGGGATCGGATAACCGGGTCCTACTTTCAGTACATATCCGATCTGAACCTTCTCGTTTTCATTGACCCCGGGCGGCAGATACAGACCACTCTTTGTCTTCGACTGAGGAATTTTTGGCTTGATAAGAATCCTGTCACCAATAACGATAAGCTTTTGCAGGTCTTTTTCGTCTAATAATACACTCATGTTATTTTAAGTCAGATGCAAATTTACCAAAAATTATGAAAACCTTGAACGGAAATACATAATTAGGTAATATTGCAGTTAAAGTGTATTTTATATGCGCTCTTCAATCAATGAAAAACACCGGTAAATACAGGACCATACGATCAGTTTCCACAGGATTCTACAGGGAAAAAGGAAGCAGATTCATTTCTTTTGCCTATCCCTTAAAAAACTCAGATGATATAAAACCGATTATCGATTCGGTCAAAAAGGAACACCATGAAGCCAGGCATAATTGTTATGCATGGGTAAGGGGAATCTCAGGTGAAAAATGGAGAGCAAATGACGACGGGGAACCTTCCGGTACGGCTGGCCGTCCTATTCTTGGCCAGATAAGGTCCTTCGGGCTTACAAATATTCTAATTATCGTTACAAGGTATTTCGGGGGGACTCTTCTTGGAACAGGGGGTCTCATCAGTGCTTACCGGAATGCGGCCCGTTCTGCTCTGGAAAATGCTGAAATAACCGAGTATGTTCTTAAGGACAGATATGAACTGGTTTTCCCCTATCAGTCCATGAATGATGTAATGAGTATAATAAAGGAAGAAGATCTGGATCAGTCGGAACATTCTTTCGACATGGAATGCAGGATGACAGTCTCTGTTAAGACATCAGCTGCAGAAAGGATAATTTTACGTTTTTCCAGGGTTGAAGATTTGAAATACAGATATCTTGAAACAGAATAACCTGAACGGGCCCTGAGAAAGTTTTTAATAAATTATTAACACTTAACGGTCAGTCATTAAACTTATTTAAATTTGATATGTAATGCGATACGCTTTAAAAAAGTCATAAGTTGATGAAAAACAGAAGCCTGGTATCAATAGATGATTTCAATAAAGAAGAAATTCTTCAGATTCTGGACCTTGCGGGCAAATTTGAAATTCAGCCTGTCGGAAGGCTGCTTGAAGGCAAGGTGATAGCGACTCTTTTTTTTGAGCCATCCACCAGAACCCGTTTGAGTTTTGAAAGTGCCATAAACCGTCTTGGAGGAAAGATAGTCGGTTTTGCCGACTCGACAATCTCGAGTGTCACAAAAGGAGAGACTTTGTTTGACACAATAAAGATGGTAAACAGTTATGCTGATCTGATTGTAATCAGGCATCCGTTTGAAGGCAGTGCAAGGTATGCGAGCGAGATCGCCACGGTACCGGTGATCAATGCCGGGGATGGGGCCAACCAGCATCCGACCCAGACCCTTCTGGATCTTTATTCAATTAAGAAAACACAGGGAAGTCTTGACAATCTCAATATTTTTATGGTAGGCGATCTCAAATACGGGCGGACTGTTCATTCTCTTCTTATGGCAATGGCTCACTGGAACACTACATTCAACTTCATTTCACCTGAAGAATTGAGACTGCCCGATGAGTTTAAACTTCACCTCGACAATGCAGGTCTTAAATACTATGAACATCTCGATTTCTCCGATATCATTTCCAGGGCTGATATCATTTACATGACTAGAGTCCAGAAGGAAAGATTTTCCGATCCCATAGAATATGAGAAGGTAAAAAATGTATATGTTCTCAGGAATTCCATGCTGTGGAACACAAAACCGAATCTGAGAATTCTCCATCCCCTGCCGCGGGTCAATGAAATTCATACTGACGTCGACACCAATCCTAAAGCTTACTATTTTCAACAGGCGCTCAATGGAGTATTCACCCGACAGGCTATATTATGCACTTTACTTGATTTGAATTTTTAAAGGCACAAAGATGAAAGAAGGAAAACAGCAGCTTGTAGTAAGCGCCATTCAGAACGGCACAGTCATTGATCATGTTCCCGCGAAAAGCCTTTTTAAGGTAATACAGATCCTTGGCCTCGATCATATAGATAACCAGATTACATTCGGAACAAATCTTGAAAGCAAAAAGCTCGGACGCAAAGCGATTATAAAAATATCTGGAAGATACTTCGAGGATAATGATATTAACAGGATAGCGCTTGTAGCACCTGAAGCAAAGCTTAATATCATAAAAGACTATGCAGTTGTTGAAAAGAAGGTGGTAAAAGTTCCTGATTATATAACTGCCATTGCAAGATGCATGAACCCGAAATGCATTACAAACCTTGAAAATGTCACAACCCGTTTCCTGGTGATTTCAAAGAAAAATATTGCGCTTAAGTGCCGTTATTGTGAAAAAATAACAAGCGAGGAAAATCTGAAGATCATCTGATCATGCCGCTGATCCGGCTCTGTCTTCTTCTAACGCAGTCTGTCATATGATCTGACAAGGTCGTCATCCTTTTTTATTCTCCTGTAAGCCAGAATGACAAGAAAAATATTGACAAATGGAATGAATATCCCGTATTGCAGACTCTGTTGCAGGAGATTCTGCCTGGCAAACAGGATTCCGTTATAAACTGCAAGGACGGTAAGTAAAAAAATAATAAACAAAAGGATCAGTAAGATCTTCATCTGGAGCTTTCTGTTTTTATACAAAAAAACAGAAAGCAGCGAAACAAAAGGAACTGATACGGACAATACAAACAGAACCGGGGTATTCCTTTCAACAGAAAAATTACCTTCCGGCGCAAGCTGAGATATTCCCCTGACATTCATCAGGTATTCCTTTTCATTATCGCCGGTGAATTTAAATAAATGTCCTGCAAGGAATAAGCCTGCAAAAACAGTTGTCAATATCAGAAAAACCGATTGAATACGCTGGATCATGTTTCAAAATATTGATGAAGGGTAAAAATAATTTGTTTTATTTAAAAAACGACTTGTTCCCGAAAGAAAATAAGCACATAATTGCTATCTGCTTTTTATGAATATTTAACAATATTAACATGTTAAGAATTAATAATAAAATGACAAAATATCTACCTTTGTCAGTCCTTTTTTGTTTTAAGGATTTGATTTTATGATTCATTTATCTTACTTGCTAAGGACAAGAGGGTGTATGTGCAAGCCTTTGAACTATTAGTGATTAAATATGTTTAAAAAGAGAATTTAATGAACTTGTCAGCAGGTAATACATAGGAACAGCAGGATTTTTACACTGCTCTTAACAAGCATACCAGCCTGACAATAAAGATTACAGCAAGGACTTACTATAAATTGGCATAATTATCTTTTATGAACAAACGGTTTAAATTAATAATAACTATCGTACTGATTCTGTTGGGTACCTTTGTTATTCTGTATCCCAAACTAAAGCCTGTTTTCGCAGCAAGGCAGAGTTCCCCTGAATCTGGTAATCCGGGTGGCCCCGGAACGGGACCGGCTCGTAATCTCCTTAACGTGAGTGGTTTTATTATTTCTCCCACAACCATGGACGAGTTGATTAACAGTATCGGAACCTTAAGGCCGGACGAAGAGGTCGATTTGGCATTTGAAACATCAGGAAAAATTGTCGGACTACATTTCAATGAAGGCAGCAGGGTTAAAAAGGGAGATCTTCTGGCCGAAATAAATGACAAGCCTCTTCAGGCGCAGCTGCAGAAACTGCAGGCCCAGATCAAACTTGTTGAGGAAAAAGAATTCCGTCAGCGCAGTCTGCTTGACAAGGACGCGATAAGTCAGGAAAGCTATGATCAGATCGTCACTGAACTTCAGAGTGTTCAGGCGGATATCAACCTCATCCTTGCAAGGATTGCTGAAACAGAATTACGTGCACCTTTCGACGGAATTATTGGCCTGAGATATCTCAGTGAAGGAAGTTATGCAACTCCCTCCACAAAAATTGCCCGGCTTATTAAAATGAGTCCTATCAAACTGGAATTTTCAATTCCCGAGAGATATGCCGATGATGTCAAAATCGGTTTCCCGGTCGTGTTTTCGGTTGATAATAAAAACTATGATGCACGTGTTTATGCAGTTGATCCAAAGATTGACCTTGTTACAAGAACCATAGTTCTAAGAGCCCTGTATCCCAACTCCAGGGAAGAGCTTAAATCAGGAAGATATGCTCAGGTAACGCTGAAACTGAACCAGATAGAGAATGCTATATCCATTCCAAGTGAAGCCCTGATACCGGAAATGGAAGGTGAAATGGTTTATGTTTTCAGAAAAGACAGAGCTGAAAGCATAAAAGTCAAAACGGGATTAAGAACAGAATCCCATATACAGATTGCGGAAGGATTAAATTTCGGGGATACTTTGATAATCACAGGTATTCTGCAACTTCGGCAGAGCCTGCCTGTTGTATTGGACACGCTGATTTCCAATTAATTACTTAAAATCAAACCATGAGCTTATCATCAGTCAGCATAGAAAGACCGGTTCTCACATCAGTGTTCGCAATTGTCATTCTGCTTTTCGGAATAGTAGGCTTTACATTTCTGGGTGTAAGGGAATTCCCGAGTGTTGATCCTGCCATTATCACTGTTATGACATCATATCCGGGTGCCAATTCTGATGTTATTGAGACACAGATAACGGAACCGCTTGAGCAGAATATCAACGGTATTCCGGGAGTCAGATCCCTGACAAGCGTCAGCAGTCAGGGATCAAGCAGGATCACCGTTGAGTTTGAACTTTCCGTCGACCTGGAGACTGCAGCTAATGATGTCAGGGATAAAGTATCACAGGCAATGAGACTTCTGCCACGTGACTGTGATCCGCCCACTGTGTCAAAAGCTGATGCGGATGCCAATCCCATCCTTTTCCTGACAGTTGAAAGCAGTAAACGGTCATTGCTTCAGCTTTCTGAAATTGCTGAACTGACACTGAAGGAACAACTTCAGACAATTTCCGGCGTAAGTGCCGTAAGTATTTTCGGTCAGAAAAGATATGCAATGAGACTGTGGATCGATCCTGCCAAGCTTGCAGGATACGGATTGACGCCCATGGATGTAAGGAACACCATCAACAGGGAAAATGTGGAACTTCCCTCCGGAAGCATTGAAGGAACCAACACCCAGCTTTCTATCCGGACCATGGGCCTGATGACCACCCCTCAGGAATTTAATGATTTAATACTCAAGCAATCAGGAGATAACATAGTAAGATTCAGAGATGTTGGAAGGGCGGAACTTGGTCCGGAAGATATCAGGGGGATTTTAAAAAGAGACGGAGTCCCGATGGTTCAGATCGCCATGATACCACAACCCGGCTCCAATCACATTGACATAGTGGACGAGGTTTACACGAGGCTTGAGTACATACAGAAAGATCTGCCGGATGATGTTAAAGTCAATGTAAATTATGACAACACTGAATACATACGGTCCTCAATAAAAGAAGTCCAGCATACCATATACATAGCCTTCTTTCTTGTTGTGATTATCATTTATGTCTTCCTCCGCAACTGGAAGGCAACCCTTATACCCATACTTGTCATTCCCATTTCACTTGTAGGTTCATTCTTTATAATGTACCTGGCAGGCTTTACCATAAATGTACTTACCCTGCTTGCACTTGTACTTGCCATTGGCATTGTCGTTGATGATGCAATTATTGTAATGGAAAACATTTTTGTCAAGGTCGAATCGGGTATGGAACCTGTTGAAGCCGGACTGAAGGGATCCCAGGAGATTTTTTTCGCCATCATAGCAACTACGATTACGCTTATCTCTGTTTTTTTCCCGATAGTTTTTCTTGAGGGAATCACAGGCCGTCTTTTCAGGGAATTCAGTGTTGTAATGGCAGGAACTGTTGCAATATCTGCATTTCTGGCACTTACACTTACCCCCATGATTTCAACCAAGTTGCTAAGGCGCGAAAAGAAACCAAGCTGGTTCTACAGGAAAACCGAACGTATGTTCGAGGGCCTGAACAAAGTCTACCAGAATGGTCTTGACTCCTTTCTCAAACGCAGGCAATATGCTATTGTAATACTTGTTGCAGCCCTTGGGATCATAGTACTGCTCTGGCTGACGCTGCCTGCGGAAATGGCCCCTCTTGAGGACAGGTCTCAGATTACTGTAAACATGTCGGCAACCGAGGGTGCTACATATGAATTTCTGCTTGCATATGCGGATGATGTTGCTCAGCTTGTTGAAGAAGAAGTACCGGAAAGACTAAGCTATACCTCAATGGTCAGGGGTGGCAGTTTTGGCAATCTCAGGATAATGCTTGAGAAACCAAATGACAGGGAACGGACCCAGCAGCAAATAGCCGAAGATCTGGCGGCAGAGCTGAGGAAAAAGACCAGGGCAAGATCATTTGTCATACAGCAGTCCACATTCGGATCAAGGCGTTCGGGGCAGCCGGTTCAATATGTTCTTCAGGCCACATCAATTGATAAACTGAGGGAAATCCTTCCTGAATTCATGGCAAAAGTAATGGACAGTGATATTCTTGAAATGGCTGATGTCAATCTCAAATTCACAAAACCCGAACTCAGAATCCATATCGACCGCGAAAAAGCCACTAATCTCGGAGTGTCGACCCAGAACATAGGGCAGACACTGCAGCTGGCTCTAAGTGGTCAGCGTTTCGGATATTTCTTCATGAACGGAAAACAATACCAGATACTTGGTGAACTTGCCCGGGAGGACAGAAACAAACCTCTTGATCTGAAATCATTGTACGTAAGAACCGATAATCAGGAGATGATCCAGTTTGATAATCTTGTAAGTTTGTCTGAAGAAACAGCACCTCCGCAGCTGTACCGTTATAACAGGTTTGTTGCAGCCACAGTTTCCTCAGGACTAACAAAAGGCAGGACAATAAGCGAAGGCCTTGCTGAAATGGACAGGATAGCCGCTGAAGTTCTTGATGATTCATTCCGGACCGCACTTGCAGGAGACTCAAAAGACTTCAGGGAGAGTTCATCAAGTCTTATGTTTGCATTTTCACTTGCACTGATACTTATCTTTCTTGTGCTGGCCGCACAATTCGAGAGCTTCAAGGATCCTATTATCGTTATGGGTACTGTGCCGCTCGCCCTTTTCGGCGCTTTGCTGTTTATGTGGTATTTTAACATAACCATGAATATATTCAGCCAGATAGGAATTATAATGCTGATAGGACTGGTTTCAAAGAATGGAATTCTTATTGTAGAATTTGCCAACCAGAGAAAAAGAGCGGGAATGAAAAAACAGGAAGCAATCAGATATGCTGCAGCCGCAAGATTCAGGCCAATCCTTATGACCAGTCTGGCAACAATTTTTGGGATTGCCCCGCTTGCCCTCGGACTCGGAGAGGGAGCTCAAAGCCGTGTTGCAATGGGGATCGCCGTTGTCGGCGGAATGATCTTCGCAACATTCCTTACACTTTTTGTGGTTCCGGCCATATATACCTATATCTCAAGTGAAATAGCTGTCACTGCCGATACAGGCAAAACTGAAATTAAAACTGAAATTAATGAAACGACCATATAAAGAATTTACCCACACGGGCATGACTTTAGATTCATGGGAGTTCCCCGGCAAACAGGGACAGGCTCCCCGTTTAACCGGGGCTGGTTCCCGATAAACCGGGGCAAGTATCCTACCATTAAAATTAAATTATAGACAAATGAGAAGGAAGGTCTTACTGGTTAGTCTGCTGATTCTTTGCAAGACAGTATCTCTTTACCCCCAAAAAATCTATTCGCTTAATACCTGTATCTATACGGGCCTGGAAAGGAACTATTCACTTCTGATCAGCAGAAACACTGAATCCATTGCAAAAAACAACTTCAGTCCCGGTAATGCCGGCTTCCTGCCTACCCTTGATCTGAGCGGGAGACACAGCGGAACCTATAATGATGTGACACAGAATCTCAGGGACGGGACACAAAGTGTTTCACGGGATGTATTCAATACAACTTCATCCGCGGGGCTTACTCTGGGAATGACAATCTTCAGTGGGTTCAGCGTACAGACCTCTTACAAAAAGCTGAATGAACTTCAGCAGATAGGGGAACTTAATACCCAGCTGGCAGTTGAAAATCTTGTCGCCGATATCATTTCAGGGTATTATACATACATTCAGCAATTGCAACTTATGAACACCCTTCAGTACGCTGTTACACTTTCCAGGGAACGCCTCAGAATTGATGAGGACCGTTATCTTCTTGGTTCGAGTTCAAAACTCCAGGTATTGCAGTCAAGGGTTTATTTAAACGCCGACAGTTCAAGACTTTCACGCCAGACGGAGGTTGTCAGGGCAGCCCAGATAAGACTTAATGAAATGATGGCTGTACCGGATCCGGGAGAACATTTTTCAACAAGTGATACTTCTATCTCCATCAATTCGGATCTGATCTATGAGAATTTGCTGGATGATACAATGATAAAAAATACCAGTCTTCAGATTGCCTCAAAGGACAGGATCGTTTCCGAATATGATTACAAACTTGCAAGCTCCCGTTCATATCCCTATCTGAATATGACTTCGGGCTATTCATATAATTTCAACAGCTATTCAACGGGTACGTCATCGAACCAGGCAATCAGCGGCATGAATTACGGACTGACACTGGGAATGAATTTATTCGATGGTTTCAACCAGCGGAGAAGTATCCGAAACTCTCTTATTGAGATAGAGAACAAAGATCTCAGATACCAGGATCTCGAGCAGGGAATCAGAGCCGACCTCCTGACTATGTACAGTGCCTACAGCAATTATCTCAGGCTGGTCAAACTTGAAGAACAGAATCTTCAGACAGCCTCCGAAAATCTTTCAATAGCCATGGAGAGATATAAACTGGGCAGCCTTTCCGGACTGGATCTGAGAGAAGTGCAGAAAAGCCTGCTTGACGCCAGGGAAAGTCTTCTTGCAGTACAGTATCAGACCAAAATAGCTGAAATTTCACTTTTACTGATTTCAGGCAGAATTATGGATTACTACCAGTAACCATTCAGCATATTACTATATATTTGTGCATCATTTTAATCTATGCAAAACAAAACTGAACTGATCACAAATCCTGATGGCAGTATATTCCACCTTAATCTTCTGCCCGGTGATATTTCCGACAAAATAATAATTGTGGGTGATCCCGGCAGAGTTGACATGCTGGCTGAATTATTTGATGAAATAAGAGTAAAAAAGGAAAACCGCGAATTCAAAACAATAACCGGAATGTTCGCCAGCAGCGAGATCACGGTAATTTCCTCCGGTATCGGGACTGACAACATTGATATTCTGATCAACGAACTGGATGCACTGGCAAATATTGATTTAAAAACGGGTGAAGCAAAAAAAGAATCCGTATCACTTAACCTGATCAGAATAGGTACCTCGGGAGGTTTGCGGAATGATGTTCCTGCCGGTTCCTTCGTCCTTACGGAAACAGCTGTGGGATTTGACGGCCTGCTGCATTTCTATTCGGAATTTGACTGGATACTTGACACAGTCCTGGCTGATCTTCTGGCTGAATACCTGGAATGGCCGGATACACTCCCCTACCCCTATGCCGTTAAGGCCAGTGATCAGCTTGCCGGATTTTTCAGATCCGAAAAATTCATCAGGGGCATAACAGTATCAGTACCTGGATTTTATGGTCCCCAGGGAAGAAAACTTCGTCTTGAGCCTTTTGACAGTGAAATGAACAGGAAGCTGTCGGAATTTACATTCCGCGACAAAAAGATCTGCAATTATGAGATGGAAAGCTCTGCTCTTTACGGATTATCAACCCTGCTTGGACACAAAGCTCTCACTATTTGTGCAGTTATTGGCAACAGGGCCGACGGGGAATTCATTTCAGACTACAAACCTCTGATCAGGGAACTGGCAATGAATGTGTTTCAGGTCATCTGATTTCCAGTTTGGAATAATTTTGAATATTCTTATGTTTGTATAAGGATATAATTTAAGAATATGGCAATGTCCACTACAGATCCTGTAAAAGAAACAGTTTCAGATGAAATAGATCTTCGGGATTTATTCAATAGAACGGGGCAAACAATATCGAGGTGGTTCAGGGCAATTGGCCGGGCTTTTTTAATATCAATCATATTCCTGATAAGAAATACGCTACCATTAATTCTAAGCATATTAGCCGGTATTGGAATATCATTTGCCCTGAAATGGAGTACAAAACCTTTGTTTGTTTCAGAAATTACACTCCAAAGCAATGCTGCCTCCACCGCGGATATGATTTCCAATATCAATCAGCTTTATATCCTCATCCATGAAAAGAATTACAATAGTGTAGCATCAGCATTATCAATCAGTCCTGAGGATGCTGCTTTAATAAAGAAAATCCGGGCATATTGGGTCATTGACAAAAACCGTGACGCTATTCCGGATTTTATTGATTACCGGGATTCCCATAATATTTATGATTCAGTTGATGTAAGGATGACTGACAGGTTTGTTGTTCAGGTGATAGTCAGAAAATCGGATGAAATATCAAAGATGAGGGACAGATTATTCTCATATGTTAATAATAATCCGGTTTTCGTACAGCATAATAACTTCAGACTCAAAATGATTGACGAATTGCTAACAAGGCTTGACTATGATATTGAACAACTTGACAGTCTTCAGAAAGTGAAATATTTTGAAGAAACCAGGAATATTATACCGGAAAAAGGAGGGCAGGTGATTTTCATTCAGGATCATTCCACACAATTGGTATACAATGACATATATGACCTGTATGGCAGAAAGCAATCTCTTGATGGACAAAAAAGCCTTCATAATCAAATACTTTCAGTCATTAATGATTTTCATCAGCCATTAAAACGTCATAACGGAGCATTGTATTATGGCAAAATAGTTATTCCGGTCTGTTTCTTTTCGATCCTTCTTTTTCTCATAATAAAACCCAACAGAGCCAGGCTAAAGGAAGTTTTCAATAAGTATTGATTCAGGAATAATTAATGTGGATCTGCAGTGTTCTCTCCCTGATGATCAGAAGGATGTACGGGAATTAATAATATGCAATAGAAAAGTACGAAGAACATAATTCCCCATTGTCGTACAAGTATTGATTCAAAGAGCATACTAATAACAACAATGATTAAAAAGGGGATTATTAAGTCCGGATTCCATGTTCGCCTCCGTTTTATCAACGGGGTTAACAACATCCATAATAATATCAGAGATCCGGGAATACCAAATGCCAGCTGTGTCTCAAGGAACTGATTATGAGAATTCAGTCTGACATCTGCTTCAACATTAAAACCCTGTTTTCTGTGCTCTTCAGAAAGCTTTTCCCGTGAATCAAGACCAACTCCGAACAGCGGTTTGCTCTTTATAAGATTAAATGTTGAATACCAGGATCTTGTACGCGGTTCTATATTAATCCAGTCAGTTTGTTCTGCTAAAATTTTATCTATCACATTCTCAGACCAGTAATTTAGCCTTTCATTGGTTCGCATTATATTGAAAATGATGAAAAAAATAAACGGGATTAGAAAAACAAAGCCAACCCGGTATAAGGTTCTTCTCACTTTTTTGAATATATAATAAATGATGACCAGGGAAATAATAATAAAACCCGCTCTGACTGCAAGGCAATAGACAAATAACAAGAAAACTGCACCCGACAGAATATACCAGTATCTTTTTATTTTAAAAAGATCCGGAGTGAACAAAATCAATGTGAAAGCCCATATTGTTTTAAAAGATATATAAGTAGGACTCTCGAATGCTGCCAGATTTGCCCAGGAAAACACGGATAAATCCATACTGTCCCAGGGCTGAAAAGCAATAATACCTTCTTCAAGCGATATATTTTCAAAAGAAACTCTCAGGAACTGATAAATGGCAATCAGAAAAATGCCAGCGATATAGAATAAAAATGGCATTCTTATTCTTTTCATAAAATGATCGGATGTCAGAATGGGGAATACCATAACAGGCACCAGAATAAACATTAGTTTTTCAACAACATTACTTAGATTAAAATTAAAAATCAATGCAAACGCATGGATCAGGAAATACAGAATTAATGGGATAACTATTAGAATTTCAGATCTGAAGCGTTTTAAATAGTAATCAAAGTCTGTTATCCAGCAGATAAGTCCGAAAAAAATCGTTAATGCCAGCGGGTACAGGGACCAGTTTCTGGGGAACGGCATTAGGAAAAGAGTAAAACAGAGAGTATAAATCCCATAAAGTATCCATCTTTCTTTTAACAGAAAACTTCCCCGTGTCAGATTCAAATTGCTTTTCATTATGGATTTCATGAAACAAGTAAATAAAGTATTTTAATTCTTTACTTTTTTCACGAATAAGGAAACAAATGTAAAAAATATCATCAGGATTAACATCAGGAGAGTAAGTATAACAGAACCAAGATCCTGGAAGAGCAAAACAAATATAATTAACAATATGTTTATTAATAATAATATTATTGTTATTCCTAAATGTGAAAATCCACTGGTTAGCAGAAGATGATGTATGTGATTATGGTCTGCTTTAAATGGTGATTTTCCATTTATCAATCTGAGGAGAAATATGCGCAGGGTATCGAAAAGTGGAATAATCAGCAGACTAATTGCGATTGCCGGAGCTGAATTAAATTTGAATTTACCGGTGACCGTCAGATTGGATTCGAGGAATTTCACGGTAAGAACTGCAATGATTAATCCGATTATCATCGCTCCTGTGTCTCCCAGAAATATTTTATTCTTTTCACTGAAAACATTAAACCAGAAAAAGGCAATTAATGTACCTGCAAGTGAAAAGGATAAAATTCCGTAATTAATATTTCCGGTAAGAATAAACCAAATACCATAAAAAGCCGAAGTCAAAAATCCGATTCCCGATGCAAGTCCGTCAATACCGTCAATGAGGTTATAACCATTAATGATAAGCAGAAAAACAAAAAGGGTAAAAGGCAGACTTAGCAGGTATGGCACTTTCCCAATTCCAAAAACATTATGAAAATCAGATAAAAAAAATCCTCCAAGCCAGATTACTATCATTGATGCCAGTATTTGACCAAGGAATTTTTTCCTGGGATCTATAACCAGAATATCATCCTTGATTCCAATAAAGAAAATTGTTATAAGGCCACCTAGTATATAGGCCAGTTCCGGTGCTGCATCGCGATGCGAAAACAGGATTATCGCAAGGGTAAAACCTGCAAAAACAGCTAATCCGCCAAGTGTGGGCGTGTTATTTGTGTGTGAAGTACGCTCATTTTCAATGGCATATAATTGTTTATAATAAGATATTCTTATTATGACCGGCACTGAAACGTATGTAATTATCAAAGCACATAAAAATCCGGCAATTAATCTGATCCAATCCGGAATAAGTATTATATCGGCTAAATAGTTATTATTCACAATACAAAGATTAAAAGGTATGATTTCTTAAATAACGGGAAAATAATCCTGACATTACCTGTGAGGTTTTAAAAAATGTGTAAAGATCCATACCTTACCGGAGATATCATTTCCCCTATCTGATTTCATTAAGTAAATTTAAATATTTCTCCAGTATTTTGTTCCAGCTGTATTTATTTCCTGCAAGTTCAAGTGCACTATCCCTATACCGGTCTCTGTCTGTTTTTCCGAGAAATTCAATTTTTTCAATACATTCAGAAAGCTGTTCTGCATCCCTGAAATAAAACTGCTTACCTGCGGTAACTTCCCGGTTGAATCTGTTATCATGTGCCAGGATAACATTGCCACTCCCCATAGCTTCAAGCAGGGAAGGATTTGTACCTCCAACCGAGTGCCCGTGTATATAAGCTTTACATGAAAATCTCAGCGGATTAATAATTTTTTTATCATAAATTCCTCCTGGAAATCTGATCCGGCCCGAATAATCTTTCCCAACAATTGATTTTACATATTGATTTTCAATAAAATTACCAACAACTACAAGAGGAGACAATGTTCTTGATCTGAGGTATCCGTCAATTATTACATGAAGATTGTTTTCAGGTTCAATCCGGCTGACAATCAGATAATAATTATTATGCAAGAGATTAAATTCTTCAAGAATTAAACTATTATAGTCAGTGTTGATTTCAGTGCCATATTCAATAAGCCTCACTTTCCTTTTCAAAAAAGGATATGACTTACACAGAATTTTTTTTATTTCTTCAGAATCTGCAATAATATAATCCGAACATCTTACAGCAAGTATTTCCGACAGCTTCAGATATATTTTTTTTAGCAGGGACCATTTGCCTCTCCTGTATTCAAGACCATCAGGATTTGTTAGAATAACAGTATTTTTAAAAGCCTTAAGAAAATAGAAAATTGATCCTCCACTACTTGCCACAAGAATGATATCTGAGTTTTCAATACCCCATTTTATCCCTTCATAATAATATCTCAGGGGATTTTCAGATTTTGTTACACTGGAAAAAAACAGATCAACACCATTGTAATTATTCCTGTCATAAGATCCGGCATCACATTCTACTGAGACATGAAAACCCTTAGCGGCAAGGCGCCAGGATATCTCTTCGGCAAATGTTTCAAATCCCCCGTATTTTGCCGGGATGCCCCGTGTTCCGACAATTGCTATTCTCATATTTCATCTGTTATGACATTATAAACCGAGCGTATCATTTTCTGATATGAATATTTTTCAGCTGTCTTACGGGCATTTAAAGACATTTGATAATACTTTTTCTCATCCATAAATACCTTGTGTATTTTATCGATAAGCTGCTTCCGGTCAAGTGGATCTGCCTGATACCCGTTTATCCCGTCCTCCACCATTTCTTTTACCCCCCCTGCAAAAGGTACAATTACCGGTATTCCATAAGCCAGAGCTTCAAGAATAGTCATACCAAATGTTTCTTTAAAAAGTTCGGGAATAGACAGATTAACAACCAGATTGGCTAAAATATAGAATTTATGCAAATCAGCAGCCCCAGGGTAAAGTCCCAGATTGGACGGGATAATTTTTCCATCGAAATAAGCCTTTATTTCTGATTCTTCAGCATTTAAAACAAGAATAAACCGGAAATCCTGTAAATCAATTGCCAGCTGGTAAAAAATATCAATACCCTTATATTTCTTCAGCGAGCAGATCATAAGGATGGTAAATGGTTTCCTGAATAGAGGAGTATGACTTCCGGCCAAAGCAGAAAATTCAGGGTCCAGTGAATTATAAACAAGCTCCTTCCTGTCTCTTTCAATATTGTAGCTGTTAAACAGATACTCAGAAACAAAAATAGCTTTGTCGGCATATCTGATTAAAATCAATTGCGCAATTCTGTGGATTAAATTCTTTCTTACAGGGTTTTCATGAACATGGTAAATTATTTTCCTTTTGACCAGTTTTGCTCCTAAAGTGGCTCCGAATGGCATGATGGTATTTATGTAAAATATGACATTCTTTTCTTTTACATATCCCAGTGATACAAAAAAATACCTTATCTGCAACAACAGAAAACCCATGAAAGTTAATAAACGGTTTTGCGAGAATTTGTAAAATACTTTATGGTATGTTACCCCCCGGAGTCCCGAAAGACAACCTCCTTCAAGCTGTGATGTATAAAGATCAATTTTCAAACCATTGTTTATCAAACCCTTTATCACTGAAGCCAAAACTCTGGGACTACCACTATAGTCATTTAAGGTATGGAAAATAATAACCCGGTCGGGTGTCTTTATATCTGAGGACATCTGCTTTAGTTTTTTCTAAGCGCTGATAATATATAATAGGCAAAGATATAAGCAACCAGCCATAAATAATGTTTGGGTTTCTTACCCAGATGATGATTTTTAATTTTAAGTTCCTCCAGTGAGGCAGTCACTACATTTTTACTTATTCCCCCGGTAAGTGTATTAACAAGTGTGGTTTCTACAACAACAAACTGAAATCCGTTTAATCCGGCTCTTAACATAAAATCATAATCCATTGCTATTCTGTAATCCAAAGAAAATACCCCTGTTTGTTCAAATACATTTCTTGACACAAAAGTTGCTGCATGTGCAATCCGCATTGTCTGAAAAATCCTGTCAGGACGGCTTTTATGGAATTTAACATAACGGCAGCCATCCCGGCTCCACAGATTAGCATGACCTGTAATAATCTCTGTTCCTGGCTTCAGGGATTGCACTATCTGTGTAAAAGCGTCACTTTCATACCAGTCATCAGAACCCAGAAATGAAATAAAATCACCCGTTGAATATTTTATTCCTTTATTAAAAGCATCTGCAATACCTCTGTCAGGTTCGCTTATCCAATAATCTATAAATTTTTCATATTCTTTAATAATACCGAGAGTCTTATCAGTACTGCCTCCATCAATGATAATTAATTCGATATTCTTCCAGGTTTGCCCGATAACACTTTTGATTGCCTTTTCAAGTGTTTTCTCTCCATTAAAAACTGCTGTTACCACGGTAAAAAGAGGACCCTCCCTTTTTATTTGCAAATTGCCGGGTTGTTTATCAACGGGTTGTTTATCAATCAGTCTCAAACCTCCTTGTTCCATATTTTTCTTTTCTTAATAACCTGTTCAATATATCTCCATCTGTCTGCCCAGTCGTGATTACGGACGCATTCATCATAATTTTTTTCAATCAGAGGAATATAATTCTGAAAATTCTTTAATATCTCTTTAATCTGTTCGGCCGGATCATTCATGTTAACTTCAATTCCAGGATCATAACCAAACAGTTCTTTCATCTCGTCGGGGATTATTCCAAGGATAAGACATTTGGACGCAATTGACTGAAGATATCTGTTGGTCATTGTGGTCAAACCTCCGCTCCTTTCACTATGAGTAACTGATCCGGGGAAACATACAGAAATCCTGCTTCGTCCCAATCCGCTGATAAAATCAGATCTTTTCCTGTAAATAACTTCTCCCGGAACCCTTTCATACACATAGCTGACAC
This sequence comes from uncultured Rikenellaceae bacterium, assembly GCA_964522415.1. GTDB lineage: Bacteria > Bacteroidota > Bacteroidia > Bacteroidales > VadinHA17 > LD21. The sequence goes on from CAZFVQ010000017.1 coordinate 47,899, forward strand.
CAGATTCTTTTAGTTTTTCCACAACCTTTTCATGCCAAAGATCATACTTTCTCCCGATCTGTATTACATCTATATTTTTCTGAGAATAATCAAAAGCCCTGTAAACACAATTTCTGACCCCCTCAGGGCACCATAACACATAAACATCTTTAAGGGTTTTCTGCAGATAACCGGCGGACTCCCTGGACGATATCAACAGCAGTTTTATGTTACAGGCTTTTACCATTTTCCCAATTAATCCATAAGATGCGGGCCAGGCATCAAAAAGATAAAGGATATTATCAGATGAAAAAAAAAGATGAGGAACACTTCTTCCAATACCGGTTACTCCCATTGAAATGCAAAATGCCGGAGGTTTATTTTTTGGGAAAAATTTATTGATATATTCTGAAACTGAGGGGCGTATAATTTTTTTTAAATACCTGGATTCATTGCAGATTATAAAAGGAAATAATTCCATGACTGTTGTTTCAAAATCATCAACATCAGCCATGGAGACATGCTGTCTCTCCGGATTTTTAGTTCTAATAAGACGTAATTTCATGTTCAGTTCCATTTTGTTTAAGGCAGGACATCAGAAATCCGGCGGAAATCAGGAGGATTGCCATTTCATGACTGAACAAACCACAGACAACATAGTTGGCAATGAACAGGGTAAAGGTGCAACCCAGTAAAACCAGACGAATATACTGTCTCTGAAGTGTATCTTTCTTATATCCTTTAATACTCTCCCTGCCCAGGTAATAAAAGAAAAGGAGAATAAATACAATCCCGAGAATTCCCTCTTTCACCAGTATGAAAAAGAATCCATTATGAACCCATGGTACTGCGGTCCAGTATTTTCCATCCAGGAGAATCTGCGTATCAAGAGTGACAAGTTTCCCGTATCCTCCACCCAGGATTTTATGCAACAGATTACTTTCAGAAAATGTAATCCAGCTCCTGTAGGCTTCATATCCCCTGTAATAAGTAACAACATCCTCATAATCAGTAAGATTTCTAACCCTGACTTCCCTGAATGAATTAATGAGTTTATAGAGAATGCTATTGTTAAATGTCAATCCTTCCTTTGAACCAATTATTGATACAGAAATCAGCAATACTGCTATCAGAGTAAATCCTGCAAACATCAATTTGTCTTTACGTACGGTTTTTAAACTGAAAAGGCCTACGAATATAAAAAGAAGAATCCAGTATGTTCTTGATGCAAAGAGATATATTGCTATCAGATTTATAATTACGACCAGATATTTTCCGGTCTTTTTTTTAAATATTTTAAATCCGAAATATTCTGAATATCCGGCTGTAACCAAACTCAAAATACATACAGGAGATCCGCTTGCAACAACAAATCTTGCTTCTGTATAGGGTGAAAGAAAAGCAACAAACCCTGCATTAATGACAGTCAATACAATAAACAGGATAGCAGTTATAACTCCTATAAGCACAATGGAAATAAAAAATTGACGGAGTGTAAATATCTTTGACATCTGATAACCTGTAATGATCATTATCAGAGGAATGGAAAGATAAAAAAAACCCTGAGTAAAATGATAGAGGTCACTTTTACCGGACATCAGCAGGGCCCACAGCAGGGGTGTTGCAATAAGAACGGGAACAATGACAGGTTTTAGTGTAAACTTCATCCTGGCTCCGGCAATTGTTACAAGAAAAATTAAATACAAGATCCAGATAATCTTGTGCGAAACAAAAAAATACAGGGTTAAGAATAAGAAAAGCAAAGACATCAGTAATAATCTTGCAAATGCAGATCTTCCCGGAATTCTTATAACAGACTTTATTTTAAACATTAAAAACCTGATCGAAACACCAAAATCCTGACTGATTATTTATTATCCAAATAAATATACTATTGATTCCTGAAATACTGAAAAATATTCAGTAATTTGAAATTATCGTTCTTATACGACAATAATATAAAATAAAGGGCATAAATGGTCAGCATGACCAACAGGGATATTAAATTATAATCATAAAACCTGCTGATTTTCAATAATACAAATCCCGCAAAAAGCGCAAAGAACAGGCTGCCTGCAATGATGGTGCAATCAGACCTTTTAAGGATTTCCTTTAAGGTTATACCGGTTGTCCTGTGATAATTATTAATAAACAACACTGATCCGGATGCGGTAGCCATCGCATATGCAATCACAACACCGTAAACAGGTATAAAATATCCCGCGATTATCCCGATTATGGTGTTAAACAGCAGAATAAACAGTGTCATGAACAGAATACCGTTCAGACGACCTTCTCCCAGCGAATTGAAATATGCCTGTACATTTAGCACATTGATGAGCATACCTGCTGCAAGAATATAAATACAATTCATGAATACAGGTTCCACATTGCCAATCCAGATCCTTGACAGGTAGGGTGTAAATAAAATAATTCCTGCAAAAAGCGGGAATGCAATGAATAATACAAATGAAAAGCCTTTTTCATAAATATATTTAATTGTGATTTTGTGAGTTTGCTGAAAATGTGATACTATAGGCATTGTAATCTGATCCATACCTGCAATTACCTGCCTCAGCTGACCAATTACACGACTTGCCATTTCATAAAAGCCCAGGGTATTTATTCCATGAAATCTGCTTATAAGTATCTTTGTAAGCGGATCTGTCAGTATCTGGCCTATTGATATTACCTGCATTTTATAACCATAATTCAACAATTCCTTAAAGGCCTGTCTGTCCCATTTCATTTCTTTTATTGAAAATCCTTTCTGAATTTTTGTTATAAAATAATAGGAAACAATCAATACAATAAAGGCCTGAATTGCCTGGGCAATTGCAAGTCCGGTCAGACCCAAACGTGGAATAAGGATAATTGCCATGACCAGGTATAATACGGCTGTTGTTCCATAGGTGATATTCCTGATATAGTTTTTCTGAAAACCTTCCAGTGCCGAGGTAAGTATATTTCCTGCAGAAAAAAAGAAAAGTCCTGAAAGAGAAATTGGCAATACTGTCATGGCAAGATCAAAATATTTTATTTCTATCAGCCTGGTTATGAAAAAGAAAGCCAATATATAGACCAGTATTCCCATAATAATGAATAAAACAGAAATTGATATAACTGAGGTGTAGAGTAATTTGCTGATTTTTCCGGATTCTTCCCTGGCATCGTATTCTGCGACATATTTAACAACTGCCGTGGAAAACCCAAGATTTGAAAGATTGGCAACTGAAGCGGCTGCTACAGTAAGAGACCAGATTCCAAGCAGTTCAACTCCCAACTGAAAAAACAGAATCCTGTAAATAAAAAAATAGACCAATCCGGTAATAACAACCTGTACAACTGAAGTACCTACATTAAGAGCTATTCTGTTTCTTGAATTTACAGGCATCGGGGTAAAAAAACTGATTATTCAGATTCACGTAACCTTTTTATCTACAGATTCTCCCAATACCACTTCAGGGCTTCTTCCAGGCCTTTTCTCATATTATGCGTCGGAGAGTATCCCAGGAGACTTTTCGCCTTTTCAACCGATGCAAGTGAATGAGGTATATCCCCTGCCCTTTCCGGTCCATAAACAGGTTTGATTTCAAGTATCCGGTTGTCATATTTTCCTGCAATATCACGTATCAGTTCAAAAAGAGTATTCAGATCAGTCCTTTCCCCATGGGCAACATTATAAACCTGGTTTATTGCATCCGGCCTGTCTGCAAGTGCAGCCAGATGATTAGCCTGAATTACGTTGTCGATATAGGTGAAATCCCGTGAATAACTGCCGTCACCGTTTATCACAGGGGAATCGTGTTTCATCAGCTTCTTTACAAAAAGCGGTATGACTGCAGCATAAGCTCCGTGCGGATCCTGGCGCCTGCCAAAAACATTGAAATAGCGTAGTCCGATGACCTCAATATTATATATTGAAGCAAAATTAGCTGCAAAAAGTTCATCAACATATTTTGTAATCCCGTAGGGAGATAAAGGCTTCCCTATCCTGTCCTCCATCTTGGGCAATCCGGGATGATCCCCGTAGGTCGAGGAGCTTGCAGCATATATAAATCTTTTTATACCTGCCTCCCTGGATGCAAAAAGCATCTTTACAAATCCCCCGATATTAACATCCGTTGATGTAACGGGATCCTTTATTGATCTGGGAACCGATCCCAGGGCAGCCTGATGGAACACAATATCAGCATCTGAAACGGCTTCCAGGCAGTCATTGTAATTCCTTATATCTCCTTCCAGCAGTCTGAATCCGGGATGGTTCATACAATCTTTCAGGTTTTCACGCTTCCCGGTTGAGAAATTATCGAGACAGGTTACCTGGTTGTCACAGGATAAAAATGACTCGATAAGATTTGAACCAATAAAACCGGCTCCGCCGGTCACAAGTATTCTTTTGTTTCTAATCACTCGTTCCATATGCAGCATTGACAAAAAGTGGTTTTCCGGAATTTCTCAGGGTTTCGCAAACATCATAATTATTTCATTCAGTATGAATTCTGCCGTCTTTCCGTTTCCATAAAACGCAGGATATTCAAGTTCTGTATCATCATCGATAAATTTCATGAATCCATTTCTTATTCTTTCCGGATCTGCATCTACAAGCTCGGCTGTTCCGTTTTTTACCAGTTCAACCCATTCGGTTTCCGCCCTGAGAACAAGACAGGGCTTTCTGAAGAAATGTGATTCTTTCTGCACACCCCCTGAATCAGTTATTATCATCCTGGAAGTTTTTTCCAGAAGTATCATTTCGAGATAGGATACAGGTGGGATCAGACGTATATATTTACTGTTCCTGAGATCATTGTAGAGTGATTCGAGCCTGGTTCTGAGAGAGAGGGTTGTACGGGGATGAAGAGGCATCACAAAAGGAACGGAATGTTCCCTGGCAAGCGTAATCAGGGTCAGCATCAGGGTTTCAAGGCGGGAAATATCATCTGTATTTATTTCCCGATGAATAGTGGCGAGTACAAATTCTTCCCTCTTCACTGATATGCTCCTGTGAAATCCGGATTTCTTCTTTTCAGCCAGTCCGGCATAAAAAAGAGCATTGTCGTACATAATATCGCCCGTCAGGTATATCTTGGGATTGTCGATAGTGTATGGGGGACTGTTTTCCGGCCTGAATCCCTCACGCATCAGGTTTTTAAATGCGGAGTTTGTAGGTGCAAAAAGAAGGGTTGATGCATGGTCACTGATTATCCGGTTAAGCTCTTCCGGCATGGTTTTATTGAAGGATCTCAATCCGGCTTCAATATGAATTACGGGAAAATGTAGCTTTGCAGCTGCTAATGCCCCGGCCAGTGTTGAATTTGTATCTCCGTACAAAACCACGCAATCCGGCTTTTCATTGAGGAGAACCTCTTCTATGCCACTGATCATCATTGATGTTTGCTTTCCATGGCGCGAAGAGCCTACGGCAAGATTGTAATGCGGTTTGCTTATGTCAAGTTCATCAAAAAAAACACCAGACATCTCCTTGTCATAATGTTGTCCTGTATGAACTATTATTTCGCTTATTCTTTCAGGGAAATTGAGTTTTATTGCCCTGCTTATTGCCGAAGCTTTGATGAACTGAGGCCTGGCCCCGACAATATTCATAAGTTTTATATGTGACATTGCCTTCCGTAAATATGGAAAACAAATTTAGCATAATAAATCTTATCCGTCAATAGTTTTTTGACCGACTGTTATTTAGCGTAGCTAACTGCACGTGTTTCCCTGATCACCGTAATTTTTATCTGTCCGGGATAGGTCATTTCATTCTGTATTTTTCTTGCGATATCGAATGAAAGGCCTTCGGCGTCCTTGTCTGATACATTTTCAGCACCGACAATTACACGGAGTTCTCTTCCGGCCTGTATGGCATAAGTTTTCATAACTCCGGGATACTGCAATGCCAGGGATTCAAGTTCCTTGAGCCTCTTGATATATGATTCCACCACTTCACGGCGGGCTCCCGGACGGGCACCGGAAATAGCATCACATACCTGTACCACAGGTGCTATAAGCGTTGTCATTTCAGTTTCATCGTGATGTGCACCGATTGCATTGCATATTTCAGGTTTTTCCTTATACTTTTCAGCGATTTTCATTCCCAGTATTGCATGGGGTAGTTCAGGTTCATCATCAGGCACCTTACCAATATCATGCAACAATCCGGCTCTTTTTGCCAGTTTGGGATTCAGTCCGAGTTCCGCAGCCATTATTGAAGCAAGATTGGCTACTTCCCGGGAATGCATGAGCAGGTTCTGACCGTAGGAGGATCTGTATTTCATTTTTCCAATCAGTCGTATCAGTTCCGGATGAAGACCATGAATTCCAAGGTCTATTGTCGTTCGTTTTCCGGTTTCAAGGATCTCTTCCTCGATCTGTTTTCTGGTTTTTTCAACAATTTCCTCAATCCTTGCAGGATGAATCCTGCCATCGGTAACAAGCTGATGCAATGCAAGCCTGGCTATTTCCCTCCTTACCGGATCAAATGCCGAAAGAACAATTGCCTCCGGTGTGTCATCAACAATTATCTCAACACCGGTTGCTGCCTCAAGAGCCCTGATATTTCGTCCCTCACGTCCTATTATACGACCTTTTATTTCATCCGAATCGATATGAAAGACAGTAACCGCATTTTCAATGGCATTTTCAGCAGCAACCCTCTGAATTGTCTGGATAATTATTCTTTTAGCTTCTTTGTTTGCCGTCATTTTTGCCTCATCAAGTATTTCATTGATATAGGACATTGCACCGGTCTTTGCCTCTTCCTTAAGGGATTCTATAAGATTTTCCCTTGCTTCCTCAGCAGATAATCCGCAAATGACTTCCAGTTTTTCCACCTGCTGGCGGTGTAGCTTCTCAAGCTCTTCATTCTTTTTATCAATTATTTCAAGCTGGGCATTAAGGTTCTCGCGAATCGCATCACCTTCATTCTTCCTGCGCTGTGCTTCTTCAATTTTCTGGGACAGTGTAAGTTCTTTCTGCCTTATTCTGTTTTCTGACTGAGCAATTCTGTTGTTTTTATCGTTTATTACTTTTTCGTGCTCGGTCTTAAGCTGAAGAAATCTTTCCTTTGCCTGAAGTATTTTTTCTTTTTTGATTACTTCTGCTTCTGATTCAGCTTCATTTATGATTTTCCGGCTTTTCTTATTAAGAGCCGTATGCCAGGCAAGGAATCCTATCCCCAATCCTGTTACCAGTGCAGCAGCACACAATATGATAGTTAGCAAACTGCTGACCGTTGTGATTAATAATGTCATGTTTTCTGTAATTGTGTTTATAGTCTATAATAAAAAACCCGCAGAGTTCCCTCAGATTTTATAAAACCCCATGTCTACATGGTTGAAGTTCCTGTCCCGGGTCGGACTTCCATTGTCACACCGGAGTGTGATCCTGACGAATCAGGATAAGGCCTGTCCTTGCCAGATCAAGGTGGACTTCAAAGTTTTAACTGTTGAGTTCCAAAAATGATTGAAGAAACAATGCGGGCAATTATTTGCTATTTTAAAGAACGCTGTTACTCTTTTTTTTCAAGAGCAGAATCAATCTTGTGAATCAGCTCCTGTATTGCTTCCGGGACATAATCACTTTCCAGCCTGTCTTCCTGTTCCGTGAGTTTAATCACATACTGCAAAGCTGCCATTGCCAGAAAATCCTGAACATCCTTGCCGGTGTAGCGTTGTTTATACTGCAACACCTTCTCATTAATCATCCTGGCAGCTTTTCTGATCTTTTCTTCATTTTCCCGTTCCACTTTCAACGGATAATATCTGTCGGCAACATTAACTCTGATCGATAGTTTATCATCCATTGATATATTTTATCTGTTTAAAAGAGCAACACATCTGTCTATTTCCCGCACTAATTCTGTTATCTTTCTCTTCGCTTCTCCCGTGTTTCCACTATCGCCCAACAGTGCTCCTGATAATTTGATCCTTTCGTATTGAATTTCAAGTTCCTTAATTCTTTCCTCACGTTCCTGAAGAACCATCCTTAATTCTTCATTGTTTTTTTCAAGATCCTGAAATACTGATTTAAGATTTTCATAAGTGCTTAACAGTTCATCCAGCTTTTTGTTCAAGCGTTTTAAATCTGAATAAACACTGTCGGACATATCAGAATCTTTAATACAAAAGTAATCATTGTTGATCAATTTTTCAAAAATTTGATTCAAATAGTTTGCACAACTGTTCCGGATATATAGATTTGTAAATCATAAACGGAAAATGCAATACCATGCCTGTTTTTAAAATTTTAGTGTTACTGCTGCTTCTTTTCGGTTTACCGGATGATTCACCGAAAGACAAAAATTTATTTATATCACCGGTCAGGATTCCGCTTTCATTATCAGCAAATTTTGCAGAACTCAGGGCAGATCATTTCCATTCCGGAATAGACATCAGGACCCAGGGTGTCATTGGCAAAGAAGTGGTTGCTGCAGCTGATGGATATATTTACAGGATAAGCGTGGCGCCCGGCGGATTTGGCAAAGCCCTTTATCTGAGACATCCTTCAGGCTATTCAACCGTTTATGGGCACCTCGACCGTTTTGTGACTGAAGTGGAAGAATATGTAATTGATTATCAGTATCAGAAAAAAAGCTTTAACGTATCCCTGTTTCCGCCGAAAAATAAATTCTCATTCAGGCAGGGTGAGGTAATTGCCTGGTCAGGGAATACCGGAAGTTCAGGCGGCCCCCATCTTCATTATGAAATAAGAAAATCCGATTCAGAGATTCCGGTTAATCCCCTTTTTTTTGAATTTGGTGCAGGAGATGATATAGCTCCGATACTGGAAAGACTCGCCATCTATCCTCTTGGCAGTAACACACGCATCAACGGAGTGAAAGCGGTAAAGAAAATAAACCTGGCAGGCGGACACGGAAATTATTATATACCTTCTGAAAATGAAATTACAATTTCCGGACCTGCAGGATTTGGCATAAAATCCTACGATCTCCTGAATGACAGTTATAACAAGTGCGGAATCTACTCAACAGAACTGAAGATTGACGGTAAGACAATCTTCAGGAATATAATGGATGAATTTTCATTCAGTGAATCGAGATACATCAACAGCCATATTGATTATGAAACCTATATAAAAGAAAGTGCTCGTTTTGAAAGAACTTTTCTCCTGCCCAATAACCAGCTGAGCACATACAGGGATGTAGTTAACAGGGGAATTTACAATTTCAACGAAGACAAAATTTATCATGTTTCCCTTGAAATAAGGGATGTACATGACAATTTATCTGTTCTGGCCTTTAAAGTAAAAGGCAGGCCCGTTGATGCCCGCGATGACAGTGGTTTATCCGAACCGGGACTTATTATGATGCCTTATAAGCGATCTAACAGGTTCCGTGCAGGCAATATCGCTGTTTCCATCCCTGAAGGAGCTCTATATGACACTCTTATGTTCCGCTACAAAAAAGAGCCGCCTGGAAATGGAATGTTATCTGAACTTCATCATGTTCATGACAGATTTACTCCGCTTCACAAGTCCTATTCCCTTTCAATAAAACCCTTGTCAATACCTGCGGGAAAAGAATCCAAGCTGCTGATAGTAAATCTCAGGGACAATAACACAAGAATTCCCTTGTCCGGCCGGCTTTCCGACGGATTCGTAAATGGACAGGCTTCAGTATTCGGAATGTTTTATATTGGCATAGATACAATTCCTCCGCTTGTTGCAGCCGTCGGTTTCAGCAATGGAGCCGATCTCTCCGGACGAAAGGAAATGAGAATAAGGATCACCGATAATCTGTCGGGAATAAAATCATATGAACCCTTTATTGACGGCAACTGGGCTTTATTCGAATATGATCAGAAAAACAGGGTTCTGATCTACAAATTTGATCCCGGAAGAATAAGAAAGGGAACGAATCACACTCTTGTACTGAAAGTGACCGACAACAGGGACAATGTAAGCAATTTTACCGCTGACTTCCGATGGTAGAAATTACCATTAACTGATCCGGCCCCAGAACAGGTAATCGGAAATCAGATCCGGTTATTTATTTACTGATAAATTTTCTCCGGATATACTCCTTCCTGCACCATCTTCCTGATGTTTTCAACAACATAAGGTTTGTCTTCACGATAAGTGACACCAAACCATCTGTCATTACTCATCAGGACCTTTATACGGATATCTCCCTTTTTGATATACCTGTCGAGCGTATTTGGAATAAGCAGTTCGGACCTGGTTTCCATGCCATGTTCTTCAATAAAACTCCTGAAATCTTCCCTGAGTACATTAAAACACCCTGGTTTGAATCCAAACAGATTCATCGACACTATTTCGCTGCCGGTATAATGCTGTTCCCCCCCGTCAGGTGCAGGAGCTTTTGCGCCACTGGCCGTTTTTTCAATCTTCAGCACTTCGACAATATTCTCCAGAAGGCCGTTTGAGTCAACATTGCACACACCCCTGTTCACGTAGCCATGGTCGGACAGGGTATTTCCCAGTTTATATCCGACAATGCAATAAGTATCCGGTTCCTTGTCATTCACCAGAAAATCATGAAGGATTTTCAGGGAGTCATATCCATAAAAATCATCCGCATTTATTATTCCAAACGGTTCCCGGACATTATTCTCAGCAACCAGTACTGCATGGCTGGTACCCCATGGTTTTACACGGTCGGGCGTTATTTTTGAACCCTCCGGAACATTTGTCAGTTCCTGGAAGACATAATCAAGTTCAATTTTGTTTTTTAGTTTTTCAAAAAATCTCTCCTTTACCTGGGCTTCCAGGTCACGCCGTATGATAAAGACTATCTTGCCAAAACCGGCCCGGATGGCATCATAAATTGAATAATCGATAATTGTTTCACCTGAGGGTCCGACTTCATCAAGCTGTTTATTTCCGCCGTATCGGCTTCCCATTCCCGCTGCAAGAATTAAAAGTGTAGGCTTCATATTTTAATGGATTTTGGTCTGTACAATTATAAGTAAAAAAAATGTTATTTTTAACACTTTGAAAAAAAGTAAGATGAATTATAAACTTGAAATTTGCGTTGACAGTGTTGAATCAGCAATCAATGCACAGAAAGGCGGCGCAACCCGCGTGGAACTTTGCGACAATCTTCCCGAGGGGGGTACGACTCCCTCTTACGGCACCATACTAAACGCCCGGCAGAATCTTGATATCCTGCTTCATGTAATAATCAGGCCAAGAGGCGGTGATTTCCTGTACACCACCCGGGAATATGAAATAATGCTTCGGGATATTGAAATGTGCGGTGAGATCGGTGCAGACGGAATAGTAATCGGTCTTCTGAATGCTGACGGCACAATCGATGTGGAACGAACTCAGCAACTGGTAAAAGCTGCTGATACAATGGCTGTTACATTTCACAGGGCCTTTGATATGTGCTCAGATCCCCTTAAAGGGCTTGAAGATATTATTCTTACCGGTGCAACACGAATACTTACATCCGGTCAGAAGGATACAGTACCACTGGGATCGGAACTTATCAGCACTCTGGTGAAGCAGGCCGGAGAGAGAATTACAATAATGCCGGGCAGTGGTCTTAACGAGTCAAATATTGCTGAGATGGCCAGGGTTACAGGAGCCAGGGAATTTCATCTGACAGGCCGGAAAATAGTAGAAAGCAGGATGAAATTCCGCCGTGAAGGAATACCCATGGGAGGCTTTCCGGATATACCGGAATTTTCAAGAAAAGTAGCTGATCCGGAAAGAATAAGAAAAATCATAAACATACTTAATTCCCTGTAAATCATTTTAAGATATTGCTCTGATGAAAATCAGCACGCTGTCTGTGATCTTTTATATATAAAACAAAAAATAAAATATAATATGAGAAAAATTATTGCAGTAGTTCTTTCAGTATTCTCAGGATTTCTATTGAGCCTGCATCCGGGCACTGCCTGTACAAATTTCATTGTAACAAAGGGAGCTTCGCAGAACGGGTCAGTGATGATCACCTATTCGGCTGACTCACATGTTTTGTACGGTGAGCTGTATTACCGTCCGGCCAGGGATTATCCCACCGGGGCAATGATGGATGTTTATGAATGGGATTCCGGCAGATTCCTGGGCAGGATAAGGCAGGTTCCCCATACATATTCAGTAGTAGGCAACATGAATGAATTTCAGCTTTCAATTGCTGAAACAACATTCGGAGGTATTGGATCATTATCTGATCCCGAAGGAATACTTGATTATGGAAGTCTTATTTACATTACGCTTCAGAGGGCCAAAAATGCAAGAGAAGCTATAAAAGTCATGTCGAAACTTCTCTCTGAATACGGATATGCCAGCTCCGGGGAATCATTTTCCATAGCCGACAAAAATGAAGCATGGATATTCGAGATGATCGGGAAAGGTCCCGGAAACAAGGGTGCTGTCTGGGTGGCCCGTCTTGTTCCCGACGGTTATATATGCGCGCATGCCAACCAGGCACGTATCCGGACATTTCCCCTTGCCACCGGAAAAAAGAACAGTGTATCAATCACTTCAAAGGACCTCAGCAGACTATACGATCCGCTTGTGGAATGTGTTTATGCATGGGATGTAATAGAAGTTGCAAGGGCAAAACAATTATATAGTGGTACTGACAAGGATTTCAGCTTTTCTGATATCTACAATCCGGTCGATTTTTCAGGTGCAAGGTTTTGTGAAATGAGAGTCTGGGCATTTTTCAGGGCCCTCCACCATGACATGGATCGGTATGAGAATTATGCTGCCGGTCATGACCTTGATAACCGCATGCCTTTATGGATCAAGCCAGAGCGTAAGATTTCCAATTATGATCTCATGAATTTCATGCGTGACCACCTTGAGGGAACACCTTTTGACATGAGAAAAGACATAGGTGCCGGTCCCTTCGGATCGCCTTACAGATGGCGCCCGCTGACATGGTCGGTATCCGGTGAACCGGATTCGCCATCCTATTGCAATGAAAGGGCAACAGCCACACAGCAGACAGGATTTGTGTTTGTCTCCGAAAGCCGCAACTGGCTCCCTGATCCCATAGGGGGAATTTTCTGGTTCGGGGTTGATGATGCATCAACAACCGTCTTTAATCCAATATACTGTAGTGTAACTGAAATTCCTGAATGCTTCAGGGTTGGCAACGGTAACCTGGTCACATACTCTCCGACCTCAGCCTTCTGGCTTTTCAATCTTGTGGCGAATATGTGCTATTCCAGGTATGACATGATGAGCGGGGATGCAATAAAGGTGCAGAAAAGACTGGAACTGGGATATATTGCTGAAACGGCAGAGACAGATGACAAAGCGGTAAAACTATATGAAAAGGATGTATGGGAAGCCCGGGATTACCTTACAGCATATTCCCTGAAAACTGCAAAAAACACATTTGACGAATGGAAAACACTTAGTGAATATCTTCTTGTAAAATATATCGACGGAAATATCAGGACTGAGAAGAACGGAAAATTTGAAGTAAGTCCCGATAATTATCCGGCAATGCCGGAACAACCCGGTTATCCTGATTCGTGGAGGAAGTCTGTCATCAGGGATACAGGTGACAAACTGCGTGTTCCGGAAGAATAAAGACAATGAATTTTGAATTTTGAATTTTAAATTTGTTTTAATAGATTTGCGGGCAATTTTCAGACCACCATTGTACAGAACACGAAATATATTTCGAGATGAATCTAATGAATGTTGTTGATAAAGAACTGGCGGTAAAGAATGACTTTCCGAAGTTCCAGGCAGGAGATACCATTACCGTGCACTATAAGATTATTGAGGGTAACAAGGAAAGAATCCAGCAATTCAGGGGGGTTGTCCTTCAAAGGGCAGGCAACGGACATACCGCTACCTTTACCGTAAGAAAAATGTCTGGCAACGTTGGTGTTGAAAGAATATTCCCTGTTTCATCCCCTTTCATCTCTAAGATAGAGATCAACAAGCATGGGAAAGTCCGCAGGGCAAGAATATTTTACTTTCGTGACCTGACCGGTAAAAAGGCAAGGATTAAGGAAAGGAAATTCTGAAAAGTACCTTCAAAAAAAGGATCTCCGGTCTTTCAGTTTTTAAATCAGATATCCTTATATCCTATCCAGTAATTCCACTTTTCTGGCTTTGGCTTCCTCTGTTAGTTTTGTTGCCTGTTCATCAGCCTGCCGGATTAAAAGCTCAGCTTTTTTATCGGCTTCTGTTATGAGGGTTTCAGCAGCTTTCCGTGCAGCAAGTTTTGCCACGGCTCCCTTTGATGCAGCTTCATCAGTTAGTTTCTGTGCCTGAATACCGGCTTCCTTACGGATTGTCCCGGCAGATCTTGCAGCTTCTTCACGGAGTTGCTGAGCCTTGATTTCGGCTTCTCTGATAAGTCTGTCACCACGTTCCTCAGCCTCTTTCCTGAGTTTTTCCCTGCTTTCATCGACAGTTTTGGTCACGCTTTCCCTTACAGCATCAGTAGTTGCCGACTTCAGTCCCGAAGCACTTTCCTCCGATCCGCTTCCAAACACAGGAGTAACAAGCGGTTTCCCGAACATACCGCTAAGTCTGACATTTACCTTCATCACATCAGACGGCATTTTCAGTGCAAAGCCCAGAGTTGATGCCTGGGCTGACAATCCGTCAATGAATGAATTTACAGAACTACCCAGTTCCGACCTCGGAATTTCAGTTTTTATAAGGTAATTCATTGTCTGGTCAATTCCCTGATCCCCGCTGATATTCATTCTTACATTCCCTGCCTTTATATCAAAGGGATTTACATACACCCTGCCATTTCTGACAGTAAAGCTCAGGTTCAGATCCCTGAAAGTATTGGTATAATTTTCACCAAGCTTCAGAAACTCTTTCATCCTGTCATATGCAGCAGATTCAATCAGCGTAACCTGGTCAGACTGTAATTTTCCTTCTCCCGTAATTGTACTCACCAGAGGCATGATATCTTTCCCCAGAAGACTTTCAAATGAAAGATTCAGATTCACTTTCCCGTCAACTCCCTGTGCAGCAGGTGCAAACTTCTGAATAGTATTAAATGTCTCGAATCCGTCACGGATACCTATTTCTCTGATATTAAAGCCTGCCCTCATCAGGGGTCTGAGGGTATCACGCGTATCATAGTCGGCATTCATCGACACTTTGCCTCCCAGGATATCCATCTCTGTTTCCCTCATGCTCAAAACACCGTCTTTTACCAGGATATGTCCCCTGACATTATTTGCATGGATTTTTCCATAAGAAAAATTACTGATCAAAGCAATGAAATCGAAGTCGATGTTCCCGGGTATTTTAATTAGTGCAAGAGCGGTGGTGTCTTCAGTTTCCGGGATATTCCCGGCAATTTTTGACAAAATCTCTGATGCATCAATCAGTTTTGATGTAAGGTCAAGCCTTCCCTTTATTGTCTCATTCTTAAAAATGAACGGAATATAGTTTTCCAGTCTTCCACTGAATCTGAAATCGCTGTTCTTACCTATATTCAGGTCAGCATCCGAAAGTGCCGCATAAGCCGGTGTAAATTCAAACCCCGCATTGTTAACCCTGATTTCCGGATAGCCCGCCATTTCCACCTGCATATTTTTTATTGACAGGCTGCCGGAAGCCTTGAAGTTGTCATACTGCTTCCTGTCAATCATGGAAAGCTGCCCGGCCATCATTACTGACATATCGACAAGTCCTGAAAGATCCGTACTGTCCAGAGGAATCGCATCTGACAGGGCGTCAAGATCCAGTTTCCCGTTCACGGATAACCTGACATCAGGATCACTAACCGGGGTTTTCAGGGAAAATTCGAAATCAAAGGGATTGCCTGCCAGCTCCATATGGAATTTATCGATATTCACCACACTATTGTCCAAATCATTCCCGTCAACAAAAGCTGCTGCCTGAAGATTGATATTGCTTATTTTTTCGGGAAGGGCCGGATAGCTCACAAGTCCGTCATTAACAACAAGGTTTAGAGCAATATCCGGCATTGTTGAATCAGCATCGCTGTAGACTCCTGTGGCTGATCCTGAAAATGAAAAACTCCCTGCGGCATTCAAATCCCGGAAATCATTCATATAAACTGCAGGAACAAGAGACAGAAGTGTTTTGAATGATGTCTGTTCAGATTTAAAAGTGAGATCGGTGGAAATATCATCTCCGGGCATTGCGACCCATCCGGAAAAACTGATTTTCAAATCATTTATTGTCAGATGATTTTCGCGGAAAGTGAACTTATAATCATCGAGGTTTGCTAACAGGTCAAGATCACCCTTTGCCCCGGCCCGGTTGAGATATTTAATACCATCCATTATAAAATTCACATCACCGGAAGCAAGTTTTATCTTCAGATCTGTTTCATTCGAAGTCATATCGCCCGAGAGTAAAAAATTCAGATCATTTATACTCGCTTTCATATCAAGTCCATGATCATTGTAAACAAGAGAACTGTTGACAGCCTTTACCCTTTTCAGAAGGATTTTCAAATCTGAAGATGTTGTATCAGTTGCTTCAGGTGAGCCTGATTCTGTATCCCCGAATATATCCCAGTTAAATGATCCGTCATCCAGGTAGGTAAGGTTAAGCAGAGCTTTGTCAAGAACAATTGATTTGATCTCATATCCTGTTTTCCTGAACACACTTGGCAGATAAAAAACGAGATCCAGTGACCTGAAACCTGCCAGAGTATCATTTTCAAATTTCCCGATACCCACCACTGATACATTATCCAGTCCCAATGCAAGATTCGGAAAGTTCCTGAAAAAATTCAGCTTGTAGTCATGAACATTAACTGTCGCATAGATGGATTCATTTATAATCTGTTCCACTTTTGCCTTTATCTCATCCCTGAAAATTACAGGCACGGTGACAAGCAGAATCAAAACAAGCAGGATCAGCCCTGACAAGGATAATAATATGATTTTCAAAGGCTTTTTCATCTGAATATGATTTTTGTTTTAACAGTATGACAACCGGCTCCCGCATAAGCGAAGAAACTGCATATGACCGGCAATCCGGGATTAACAGAAGTAAAATTAGTGAAATTATTGAAACTTTGAAAGCTGAAAACCAGTGCTGTTCCGGCAATTTTTCCATTTTCCGGCCCCTGCCGTCTCATCCTGCTTTATTTTTCCAAATTTTATTATATTTGCAATCAGTTGAGAAATGGTCCCGTAGCTTAACTGAATAGAGCATCTGACTACGGATCAGAAGGCTGTGGGTTTGAATCCCGCCGGGATCACTTGAATAAAAACGCAATCAGCATAATTTTGTCTGGTTGCGTTTATTTTTGATGATAATTCCGTAAAAACCAGATTCAATCTGTAATATATTCCCTGATCCTGCGTGCAAGATATTCAGTATAGGTTTCCTTGACCATAATGCTTTTGCTTTCCTTGTCTATTGTATCATAAATGAATTCTCCCTCTGTCATGATTTTTTCCTTGCAAATACCATAACCATGATAGGCAAAAATGAATCCGATAATGCAATATGCTGTCTGCTCCGGAATACCTTCCTTGCTCGTAATTTCCTTCAAAACTTCAATTGCTATATGTTTAATGATTTCTTTATCAAAGGGCTTTTGCAATTTGAAGAGATTATTTTCACCAAGAAGCAATTTGTAAAGCTTATCTATGATTTTAGGATCCTTTATGGTAATCTGCTTGTCACGGGATTCAAATCTGACCGACAGAATGGGCTCCCGGTTCTTTTCAAAGTCAATCACTTTTATTTCTTCTTCAAAATACGAACTGGTTCCAAAAGCATATACAACATACCTGATCAGGTGATTGATCCTCTCCCTTGAGAGTCCGTATCCGCGGGAAAGACGTTCAGTAAGGCCCCATTCAGGAATATCTTCATTGTTACGGATTCCTTGCTTGCCATCCCATTCGGAAATTGGTTTAAAAGGGAAAACAATTGGTCTCCCAGCCTGGTTGTCGTCAAATTCTTTATTTTTCTTCATTGCCATTTTATTATCGTATAAATTATGAAAACTAAGCGCTTTTTTAAAAACAGGGCTTATTTTGAATTAAAATCCTGAATATCTGAAACATAATAGACACGAGCTTCTTTGAAAATCATATGCAGAATCAATTACCTCTTACGTAAAAAAAAAAATCTGGTTGCATTACGGACCAGACTTTTATTCCATTTTTTGTCCATTTTTTGGAAACACATGACAAGTGGCAGATTTTTAGCGAGTTATTTAATTATATATTCAATGTTGATATCTAGTTAAAAAGTGTTAATAACAGTATGACAAATACCCTTGACATATATTTGAAATATTTTATATATTTACACCTGATAAAAGGAAACTGAAAGTTATTTTAAGAATTTGATTGGGCAACCTGATTTGGTGTTGTATTTTTGGCTGGTTGGATTCAGTCTCCTTTTTTTAAGTTGATTGAAAAGCTTGCTGCAATAATAGTCGCGGAGGCCGGCATCTTTAAATGGGTTTAAGTTATCATGGTTTTAGGTTTTTTCATTTCTCCTCTTCTGCCGGCCTTTTTTCTTTTCTTATATTTTTTCTGTAATCCGGGTAACAAAATGCCTCCCCTTTATATTAAACAAGCAATTAAAAGGGCGGCATAGCCGGTTTTGAAGTTTTACCTTGCGAATAGTTTTGCTTCATGTCTAAAATGTCGCCCTTTCTTTTCAACAGTTTATTTTTTCTGCAGATGAAGATCAGCAAACCTTAGATACTGCTGCCAGTCATATTCGGTAACGGCATGTACTCCTGTTCTGATATGGTAGCCGATCCTGCTCACCACAGGTGAATTGACCGGAGGCATATCGACTGCGGGAAATTCTTCCCCGGTCAGCAGTTTATATACAGGTGAAGCTCCCCTGCAGGAAAGGAATTCTCCCCTCGGATCAGCCCACTGATCTTCCTCGGCACTGGCAACATAAACAGGTCTCGGTGCTATCAGGGCAATCAGCTGATGCTGGTCGACCGGCAGCAGTTCCTCTCTTTCATTATATTTATTGAAATTACTGCAAAACCAGTGAGGGAATGATCTGTTAATGCTGCCAACGGTCTCACCGAATGCCCGTTTGGAAAGAGCAGCGCCGCCGCATCCCGAGTTATTGGAAATGACAAGGGCAAATCTTTCATCCACGGCACCTGCCCATAATGCAGTTTTCCCCAGGCGGGAATGCCCCATGACTATCACTTTGGCGGGATCGACTGAAGGCAGTGTAAGAAGATAATCCATTGCACGGGACAGTCCCCATGCCCATGCGGCAATGGTTCCCCATGATGAATCATCCCGCTCCCCGTCATATAGTCCGTGGACCCCGTTTCTGAACCCGTCATCATAATCAGGATCAGCATCTCCATAATATATGGTGGCCACTCCGTAGCCCCCCGAAACAATCATGTCAACAGGCCAGGACGAGGAAGCCAGACCTCTGCCTGCTTCTGAGGCCCTGTTTTCAAATACACCATAATCCTTATTGTTCCTTATCCAGCTTTCCGGAACGGCAATAGCGGGATCAGATGTAAGCGTGTGGTTGCCATAAAAATTATATCCGAGAAAAACAGGAACTCCCCCAGGCTTCTTTGGCATGTACAGGAGCATTGTCATTGTCAGTTCCCGGCTGCCGTTTTTCAGAGTCAGGTTAATTTCCTTACGTACAGCCTTCCCGTTCAGAGCATTCTCATCTGAAGACAACTCACTGGCCTTGATCTCACCGTACCACTCCGGAGCAATCCCATATATCTCCTTTTCAAAAATACTGAGTATTTCCTCCCGGCGCTTTTTCCAGGAGCTTTTATTACTGACTGTCCTGCCATTCTCAAATTTCAGCGGATCCGGAAGTTTGTAGGCAGGAACTTTGGATTCATCATAATTGGCAACAAACTGCTGTCCCGGCAAAAAATTAATATTTACCAGGAACAGAATAACAGAAAATATAAATACCGGTCTCTTCATGTTGATAAAATTATTTTAACTATATGAGGACATACCAGACTCATGCCGCGGCCACATGTTCCGGCCATAACGCGGATTGTATACACGGTCTGCCTGCCGCATGAATATCTTGCCAGAACTATATTTTTATAAATATTTTATGCTTGTAAAGCCAGTAAGTCACGTACCAGAATCCGGCCCAGACACCAAGACTGGTAAGAATACTTACCATCTGAGGTCCTGTCCAGGAAAACAATAAATTAATAAAGGGACCAACCATTTTTTGAATCAGTTCACCGCTTCCAATGTGGAAAAATATATATATAAAAATGCTGTTCATTCCTACAACAATAAAAAACCACGCAAATTTCGGGAACAGTTTTTTAACGTCAATAAGCCAGTAGCACAGGCAAAGTGCCAGTATTGTCCATCCTCCGCTGACAAAAACGAAGGAAGAAGTGGCTATTTTCTTGATGATGGGTGTGATATTCAGCAGGTCGAGGGCATACCCCACTGCCAGGGCGGAGATTCCGCCAATAATCAGCATTCTGATTTTTTCCTTTTGAGTTCTTTCACTCATTAGCAGCCTGCCGCAAAGAACACCCCACACTGTATGTGCCGTTGTTGAAACAAAGTTAAGACTTGCCCAGATACTTGACTTGTCAACACCTTCAATCTTATTATTGAACCATGCGCCGAGATTCTCATAGGGAACCCATGGATTGTTAAAACCCTGAACGGGGAAAAAGCGGTATGCCAGATCGATGAACAACAAAATAAGCAGGGTGAATATTAACTGAAACCTAAAGCTTTTATTCCTTATCAGAAAAGCAACAAGATAGGTTACAGATAATTGTGCGAGAACATTCTGAAGCCGTAAAACAAAATGACCGGCCTCGATGAAATACAGTGCCCAGCCGAAAAACAGCAGCAAAAATGCTCTTTTGAATGCGTGACGGTTTATCTGGCCGATAGTGGATCCTTTTCTTATCCGGTTGGCAACGGCGAAAGGAATTGCCACACCTACTATGAACATAAAAAAAGGCTGGATAAGGTCCCAGAAATGAAGACCGTGCCATTCATGATGATCAAGCTGTTTTCCCAGGAATTGAAAAAAAATACTGTCGGTCTTCAGCAGTTTACCATACAGATGTGTGGCTTCACCGGCGAGAAGAAACATTGTAAAACCACGGAAAAAATCGACCGAAACCACTCTCCCCGGCAGGGGAGATAAGGTTGTTTTTGATTGGGTTTCCATCAATTTGGAACAATTAAGGTTGGATTCAAAAAATTTTACGTATCAACGTTTACCGCAAGAGTATAATAAGACTATTCAAACTTAATAATATTTTAAAATTATTAAGCTTTCTGACGGGAAATATTAAATGGTATCACTGAATTTTTTCCGGAAATAAAAACCGCCACCCTGACAGGATTCAGAAAATACGAATCAACTCTGCAACAGTTTTATTGCCGGCGATCACCGGGAAGTTCTCTGTAATAATCTCACTGCCCATGTTGAATCTGATCCGGTTTCCGCTCACATCTGTCATTACACCCCCGACCTCAGAAATTATAAGGCCAGGAGCTGAAATGTCCCAGACTTTGGTGAACAGGTTAATCACTCCGCCGAATCTGCCCTCTGCAACATAGAGAAAATCGACCAGCGAGTTTGTAGATCTGGTATTTCTCGAATTTCTGATTATATATTTAAAAGTATTCAGTCCTTTGTCCAGGAAAGCTTCATCC
The DNA here is from genome assembly GCA_964522415.1 of uncultured Rikenellaceae bacterium. Lineage (GTDB taxonomy): Bacteria > Bacteroidota > Bacteroidia > Bacteroidales > VadinHA17 > LD21. The sequence continues at coordinate 69,480 of CAZFVQ010000017.1, forward strand.
TCAGAATAATCAAGACAGAAAGCAATCAGTGAATCCCTGAGGCTCCTGTTTTTTAATTGCGGCAAAGGCTTGTTATTTTTATATGCTCCCTTTCCGGCTTCCGCAAAATAAATATCACCCTGAACCGGCAGATATGCTCCCCCCATAACGGGACGGTTATTTCTGAAAAGCGTTATCAGCACACCGAACCATGGTATTCCAGATGCAAAATTCGATGTTCCGTCAAGAGGATCAATAACCCATGTAAATTCCGATTTCCTGTCAAGAAAACCACACTCCTCCGACAGAATATTATGCCCGGGGTATTTTTCTTCTATAAGCTCTATTATCACCTTTTCACTTGCCAGATCAGCTTCGGTGACAATGCTGCTCTGAGATTCTTTTTGCTTCGTTTCAACAGGCTTGTCAAAATAGTCAAGCAAAATTGTTCCGGAAGCTTTCAAAACTGAAATCATCAGGTCTTTCATATTATTTCACTTACCGTAATACAAATAGCGATTGCAAAGAGTTCCCTGTTCATTACCCAGGTATTCTGAATTACTGATTGAATCAGACAAAGTACTATTATTTTTCAGCAGGTACAATTTTTAGCTGATCATTTTTTCAGATCAGTATTCACAGTATTTGTTAACTTTAGCTGCCAAATCAACTGAACAGCCTTATGGATGTTGTTTCTCTGACCAGGGAGCTTGTTTCCTTCAACACTGTTAATCCTCCGGGCAATGAAGAAGATATCGCAAGGTTTGCCGGAAACATATTGTCAGCCCATGGCTTCAGTGTTGAATATTTGTCCTATGCAAAAAACCGCCTGCAGCTAATTGCCGAAAAAGGAATCACGCCACTGAGTCGTCCGCTGGTATTTACAGGTCATTTTGACACTGTTCCGCCAGGTACCGTGGCGTGGAAAAGGGATCCTTTCGCCGCCAGGGTATATGATAACAAGATATGGGGACTCGGAACATCTGACATGAAAGGTGCGCTTGCGTCAATCATTATTGCTGCCATAGGGGCAAGTGCAGGAAAAACCCTGAAAAACGGTATCCGCCTGATTTTCACTGCCGACGAAGAACCGGGTTGCAGGGGTGCCTTACAATATATCCGGTCAGTCCGCGATTCTCAAAAAGCAGGTGCAATAATTGTCGGGGAACCAACATCAAACCTCCCGGTTACGGCTCATAAGGGAGCAATTTACCTGAAGGCCGAATACATGGGAAAAACTGCTCATTCATCCATGCCTGAGAAAGGTATAAATGCTGTTTACAAAGCTGCTGGGGCAGTCTGCCGGCTGAGTGAACTGAATCTTGAAACAGAACAGGATCCCTTGCTGGGTTACCCGACTCTGAATATTGGAAAATTCACCGGAGGAAGAAACATTAATTCAGTACCCGACCATGCGGAATTTACCATTGACATCAGAACTACTTCCGGAACGGATCACAGAAAGATTCCGGCCATGGTAAGGAAAACGCTTGGCAAAGAGGCTGTCATTAAAAAACTGATTGATATTGAACCATTGTACACAGCAGCTGAAGATCCTTTTGTAAGGCTTGTTTATGATATTTGCGGTGTTGATACAAACAATCCGGGATTTAGTCCTGCTCTCCCCTATCTTACCGACGGGGCTGTACTGCAGCGGTTTTACAATAATGTCCCAACAATCATTCTTGGTCCCGGAGAACCGGAACAGGCACATCAGACGGATGAATACTGCCATCTTGAGAAACTTGAGGAATCAGTGAATATTTACAAGGAAATAATAGATCAATGGAAGGGAGAAAATGAATATGGATTTTAAAAAATTTACCGGTGAGGAGCATCTGGATGAATATTTGTCCAGGCCGGGAAAAGAGGTCACAGAGATGTTTTCAAAAATCGATGGCGACATCATTTTTCTTGGTGCAACAGGAAAAACCGGTCCCTATCTGGCAAGAATGGCCAAAAGGGCCTGCGATGAAGCAGGCATAAGGAAACGTATTCTGGGTGTTGCCCGTTTCGGCCGGCCCGGACAGAAGGAATATCTTGAAAAGCATGGTATCGAAACCATCAGTGGAGATCTGCTTGATAACAGATTCCTGGAAAGCCTGCCGCCTGTCAGGAATGTTTTCTATCTGGCAGGCATGAAATTCGGCTCGGCAGACAACCTTCCGGTAACCTGGGCTGTTAATACCTGGCTTCCCGGACTTGTAGCCGGACATTTCCGCAACTCCCGGATAGTAGCATTTTCCACCGGATGCGTATATCCGCTTGTACCCACCGACTCAGGCGGTTCCGTTGAATCCGGATCCCCGGAAGCAAGCGGTGAATATGCCCAGTCATGCCTGGGAAGGGAAAGAATGTTTGAATACGGCAGCAACAAGTACAAAACGCCGGTTACGATTATCAGGCTTAACTACGCGGTGGAAATGCGATACGGCGTCCTGGTGGATATTGCATCAAGGGTATTGAACAGGGAAGAAGTTGATCTTTCCATGGGATATTTTAACGTGATATGGCAGGGGGATATGAATGATTTCGTTCTCAGATCACTGGAACATGCGGATTCCCCGGCTAAGATTCTCAATATTACAGGACCTGAAACACTATCAGTCAGGGAAGTCTCAGAAGAATTCGGAAAATTATTCGGAATACCACCACGTTTTGTCAATACCGAAGCAGAAACAGCACTTCTGAGTAATCCGGCTGAAGCCTTCAGGCTGTTTGGAATGCCCCGGATTCAGGCATCACGGATTATTTCCTGGACTGCAGAATGGTTGAAGGAAGGGAAAAAATTATTGGGCAAACCAACGCATTTCGAGATAAGAGATGGCAAATATTAATAATCGCAGATATGAATTATCCTGTTTTACCTCCTGACATTAAATCAATTCTGGACAAGGGCACTGTTATTCCGGCCCTGCCGCTGGCTCTGAACAGGCATCGTAAATTTGACGAACGCAGGCAAAGGGCACTTATCCGTTATTACCTGGATTCAGGTGCCGGAGGAATTGCTGCCGGGGTACACACGACCCAGTTTGCAATAAGAAATACTGAACACAATATTTTCGGGCCCCTTCTTGGGATAACACGTGAGGAACTGGAAAGTCATACGGCAAAAACCGGGAAACCGGTAATCAGGATAGCCGGAGTAACAGGCAGGACAGATCAGGCTGTCAGGGAAGCGGAACTGGCACGGAAACATGGTTATCATACTGTCCTGCTCAGTCTTGCGGCATTCCGTGATGACGATAACAAAAGCATTATTTCCCATTGTAAAAAAATTGCCGGAATCCTTCCCTTGTTTGGTTTCTACCTTCAGCCGGCTGTGGGAGGAAGAATTCTCGACAAGGATTTCTGGCGCCGTTTTGCAGAAATAGAAAATGTCATTGCAATTAAAATCGCCCCGTTCAACAGATACCACACCCTTGACGTTATAAGGGGAGTCGCTGAATCAGACAGGGCAGATGATATCGCCCTCTACACGGGAAATGATGACAATATCCTGACTGATCTTCTTGCCGAATACCGGATTATACACAGGGGCAGAATGATTAGCAAGCGCATTGCCGGGGGTTTGCTCGGACACTGGGCTGTATGGACATCTTCGGCAGTAAAACTTCTGGATGATGTTCACGGGGGCGTTTTTGACCGGGACCTGAACAGGGCAATGGTTCTGGCTAATCAGATTACCGACTGCAATGCAGCATTTTTTGATACGGCCAATAATTTCAGGGGGTGTATTACGGGTTTACATGAGGTACTACGGAGACAGGGATTGTTTGAGGGTATCTGGACCCTGGATCCGGATGAAAAACTCTCGGCGGGTCAGAAAAATGAAATCGACCGGGTATATACTGCCTACCCTCATCTTAATGATGATGATTTCGTTGCGGAAAATCTTGACAAATGGCTTGACTGACAGATGTGAATCAGGTACATAAAAATATAAAACAACAGGATTCAGACGACAGGACTGTGAAGATAGTTCTGTTTGGGGCGGGAAAACGCGGAATAAAATTGCTTGAATACCTGCTTGCAATGAAAAATATTGATATTGTTGCTGTTTCTGACCCGATAAATGACTCAGCCCTGAGAGCAGCAGGTATCTGCACGGAATCAGGAAGAAAGATGCCGTCAGTATATTCCGGCGGCGAAGAATCTGTGGCCAAAATACTTGACAATGAAAATCCGGATGCGGTCATTATAACCACATACTGGGATTCGCATGCGGCCATTGCCCTTGAATGCATCCACAGGAAAATATATCCCGGAATTGATGTGCCGGCTGCCCTGCGTATAGATGAGCTATGGCAACTGGTTGAGACATCCGAAAATACCGGAATCCCCTGCATGATGCTGGAAAACTGGAGTTTCAGGAAAGATAATCTTGCCGTGCTTAACATGAAGAGACTGGGTATGTTTGGAAGAATTGTTCATTGTCACTGTGCTCATTCACACAACTGTATTGATCACTGGTTTTTTGACAGCGAGAGCGGGGAAGCCCGATGGCAGGCGGAATATCTTTTAAAACACAATCGCATGCAGTATCCGACTCATGCCCTGGGTCCTGTCATAAGCTGGATGGATATCAACCGGGGTGACACCTTCAGTGAAATCTATTCTGTTTCCTCTGCATCCCTCGGAATTAATGAGTATTTCAGTGATAAGTTCGGTGAAAGTCATCCTAATGCCAGGCTTAAATACCGGCAGGGAGATATTGTGACTTCAGTTCTTCGTACTAAAAGGGGAAAAACCCTGGTGATCAACAATGATCTCCAGTTGCCGCGGCCCTATGCCAACAGATGGATGCTGCAGGGCACAAAGGGAATATACGATGAGGAAAAAAATTCTGTTTACCTTTCGGGTTTCAGTCCGGAATACCAGAAATGGGAAGCCTGGCAGCCTTATGAAGAGAAATACAATCACAGATGGTGGCAGACTGATTTCCCCTCACCCTCTTTCAGGGGAGCTGATTACATAATGCTTAGCCAGTTTATTGAGGCAGTGAGAAAAAGGGGACCTGTTCCCCTGGATGTCTATGATTCCGCTGTAATGTCAGCAACAATTGAATTATCGGAAATATCAGTTAAAAAAAGAAAGCCTGTTCCTTTTCCTGATTTCACAAGGGGAAAGTGGCGGACAAACGAAGCCTGTTTTGCCGTCTGACGCCATTCAGCCTGACCGGTTTCAGTCTGTTTTGTTCCCTGTTTTGGGGAGGAAAGATACTATCAGGGCACCTGCCAGTGCCACGGCTATCAGTATAATAAAAGCTATATTATAGCTTCCCCGGGCATCATGCATTACACCAAGGAACATAGGAAACAGGGATTCAGCCACACCATCGGCAACAAGGATTATTCCCATTGTCCTGCCCAGGGCACGGATACCGAACAGATCCCCTGCTATCAGGGGAATAATCATATAATCACCTCCCAGACCGATGCCGAAGGTAACAGCAAAAATATAAATTCTCCCGGTGAAATCCGGTACAAGCAACAGGGGAATGGACAATCCCACAATCAGGTAAATAAGAATCATCACATTCTTACGTGGAAACAGATCGGCAAGCCATCCCATAAGAACTCTTCCAACAAGACTGGAAAAGAGAACAAGGGAAATTACATGTGCGGATTGTGCCTGTGTGAATTCCAGATCGCGAAGATAGAGTTTCAGATGCTGGTTCACTCCTCCCACAACACCGATTGCACACATGCTTCCGATTCCCAGAAGGTAAAAATTCCTGTTTTTAAGAATATCCCTTACCGGAACCAGGGGCTCTTTCTGAACATGACTGCTGTCAAGGTTTGCTGAACCTCTGATAAAAAACACCATTGGAAAAGCTATCAGTATAACCATTACCCCAAGGACGGCAAGGGAGTTATGCCATCCGTATCCCTTTTCCAGGCCTGCAGCGATCAGGGGAGCAACAGTTCCGCCGGCACCTATTCCCAGATAGGCTATTCCCATTGCTTTTCCGCGATCTTTATCAAACCATCGTGATATCAAAACCTGACATGGCAGGGGGCCTCCGAAAACATAGCCAAGAGCATTGAGAATATAAAAGAGATAAAACAGGCCGAGTGAATCAGCGAAGCTTAATCCTATCAGGGCTGCTCCCATCATCAGAACTCCCGACATCATCAGCTTTCTTGGTCCATACTTGTCGATAAGCCAGCCGGCAATAAATCCGAAAAGCGGACCCACCAGCAGTTTCCCCAAAGCATTGCCTGAAGTGATCACTGTGCGAGACCAGCCATATTCCCTGGTCATAAAATCAAAGAAAAACGGAAGCCCGTAGTAAGCAAAACCGACAAGGGCAAAAAGGGTTAAAAATGCTGTGATGACAATGTAGCTGCGGGAGCTTTTTGAAGTGTTCCCTGTATCCGGCGGAAAATTTTTCTGGAACATACACATAATCAAT
>CAZFVQ010000018.1:0-74316 GCA_964522415.1 uncultured Rikenellaceae bacterium
TCTCTTAATTCTCCTGTTTCCATGTTTACCTGTGGTCCGAAATAGGGGACTGACATTTTTCCTGTATAGGTTCCGGTCAGGGAGAAGCAAACGTCTTTGGCGAAATCCCAGTCGAGATTGAAGTAGCCGTAATCGGCCGGTGTACGGAAGAATTTCCGTGTATTGAATTCCTGTTCGGAATCATATTTGCTTGACTGAATGGTAAAGCCGGAGATCAGGGTAAAATCAGTGAGTGGTTTTATTTTCAGTTCTACGTTGAGTCCTTTGACCACTGCGCCGTTCTCTGCATTCCTTCTGGTGTACACTACCCTGCCGTTCTCATCCGGTGTTCCTATCTCATTGACAAAAGGATCGGAAAGGCGGGTATAAAAACCTTCGATCAGAAGTCCTGTTGTAACATTACCCAGGAGCCTGTTAATATCAATGGAAGCCATATAACTGTGACTGGTTTCCTGTTTCAGATCCGGATCATTTTCATTTATCACCTGACGTGCGCCGGATGTCTCTATATGAAGGTCCTCATCGAATATCTGGGGAGCCCTGTATCCCTGGGAATAACTTAATCTTGCCTGAACAGCGGAAAACACTTCATACATAAAGCTGATCCTTGGACTGAAAACGTTTCCGCTTTTGGTCTCATTGTTTTTGGCATTGTCTGTAATGCTGTAATGGTCGAGCCGGCCTCCGAGACCAATTTTGAATTTGTTGAGTTTAAGGTCGTACTGGAGGAAAGCACCGCTGGTGGTTGATTTCTGGTCAGAGACCAGCATGTTATCGGTATGCGGGATACTGATTATTGAATTGTCTTCGATGTCTGCATTCTCATAGTCCGGGTATCCGAGTTTCTCGTCCTGAAGGGATCCTCCTGTATTTTCGATGCCGGCAATTACCGAAGAATTTCCCAGGACAGCCTTGTACTGGATTCCGGTATTATAGGTGAGGTCCTGTGATCTGCCATAATCGGCAGACGACCGGTTTGCCCCGTAGTATGAATCCCTTTTCAGTCTCTGGGTTGATGCAAATACGGTAAAGAGGTCGTAGTCGCGGAAGTACTGTTCAAAAGTTAATGCACCGGTTGTGATATTGTGCTTTACTGCTTCCGCAACATCTCTTTCGTGTAGGGGATATTCCTGCCTGTTTCCCCCGTCTCTTTCCTCCTTTATATTGAAAAAATCGACAGCTATTTTACTTCTGAAGCTGAATCTGTGAAAGAGTCTGGTTCCGATTGTCTGATTGCTCATCGGGGCTATTTCGGAATAGCTGTCATTATTTGCATCGAACATTTTTCTTTCTCTTGTGAATCCGTACAGGGATATACCTGTTTTACTGTCATCGGAAAGAAGTGAAGTATTCAGATTGATACTGTAATCAGGTGCCATACCTCCTGATCCCTTTACTCCCACGCCGGTTAGACTGGTGTTGAATCCTGCTTCATAGGAGTTCGATATTGATTCCGACAAAATAATATTGATCACACCGGCTATTGCATTGCTTCCATATAATGCCGACCCTCCTCCTCTCACAACCTCAATCCTCTCAATCATGTTCGTGGGAATCAGTTCCAGTCCGTATACTCCGGCCAGACCGCTGAAGATGGGGCGGCTGTTGATAAGTATCTGGGAGTAGGGGCCTTCCATTCCATTCATTCTTACCTGTGAGAAACCGCAGTTCTGGCAGTTATTCTCGATCCTTAGTCCGGGGGAAAAGGACAGTCCTTCGATCAGGGCTATTGACTGAGCTGAGGAAAAGAGTTTTGGCGACAGGGTATTGACAATGGTTACCGATTCGGTTCTCTTCATTTCACTGCGGTCGGCTGTTATTACAATCTCATCAAGACCGAGAACATCTTCTTCAAGAGAAAAGTTAACTTCAAGGGTCTCTCCTTCCTTTATTGTGACTTCCTTTTCCTGTGGCTTGTATCCCATTGCCTGTGCCCTGAGGATATGGGTACCGACCGGCAGGTTTACCAGCATGTAATGTCCTGTTTCATCGGTTCGGTTTCCCAGGGTTGTGCCTTTTATACTGACTGTGGCAAAGGGTACATGTTCGAAGTTGCAGATAATGTGCCCGATTATGTTCGCGTCAGTTTTTTTCTGGGCTGATATAAAGGGTATATACAGATTTGTCAGTAACAGGAGGTATACAATTTTCTTCATCTGAAATTAAAAATAGATTATAAAATGACCGGATATGGCTGTTTGCCAGGCATTCGGATCCTGATTAATAGTATTATGAAATCTGGGACGGTTTAGCGGAAAGAAGGTGCCCTGGGACGGTTTATCCCTGAAAAATTAAAATTCGGAATACTGATTTCATTCCGGCATGAAAAGATTCTGTAATAATATTTCTGCGTAATTGTTATTCCGTAAAAAAAGACGGTACCGGAGGTTATGATTACCGAAAGGAAATGGATCAGAACAAGTTGATATTCCGAATGATCGTGTCCGGAATGAGTATTTCCATTATGGGATTTATGCGGATGGGAGTGAACTACTGTTAAATCGCCGACGGTATGGCTGTGATGGAAAAAGGTTACTGATCCGAGATATCCGAGATAAAGTAAGGCAAGAATAAATCCCGCAACAGTTTTGAATTTCCTTATATAATTTCCCAACCACATGCTGTTTTGTCGAAACAGTGGTAAAGATAGTGTTTTTCCCCTCCTGTTAAATGGTTAACAGGTCTAATTGAAAAAATACCCGTTAAAAAATGTTAAGTCCGGTTTCACCTTATCACCACCTTCTTCGTTATCTTCACTGTTCCTGAACGAATCTCAACAACATAAAGGCCCTTTAAGTCACCGGCAGGGATTTCAATCCTGGAATTTCCGGAGAATTCAATATTGTCAAGTATGTTTACAGCTTTGCCTGTGATGTCAAAAATTGTTATTGTACCACGTATTCCGTCCCATTGGCTTTCAAGAGTCTGAATGTAAATACGGTTGGCGGCTGAATAGATAATAAAACTGTTTTCTGGAGCATCAGGATCATCAATTCCGGTGGCGGTAACAACAAGTTCCTGCTGAACATCCTCAGCAGGGTTCCATAATCCAGAGCCGGCCTGTGATGCGGTGATCACCGTAGCTCCTATGCCGGTAATATGTACGACAGATCCTTCCACTGTTGCAACGTCAGGATCACTGGCGGAGAAGCTGACGGGCAGTCCTGAGGATGCTTCCGCCTCAAGTTCGAAATCGGCATAATCCACTGCCTTCAGAGGTATTTCCCCGAATGTAATGGTCTGGTCACCTTTCGAAACAGTGAGTGTTTTAATAAAGCGAGCAGGAGCATAAGTGGCATTTCCTGCCTGCCTGGCCGTTATGGCAGATGTTCCCACCCCCCTGAGGTTGCAGTTTCTGCTGCCGGTGATGACAGCAACTGCCGGATCTGAACTTGCAAAGGTCATTCCCAGACCGCTTGTGGCTGATGCGCTAAGCGCAAAAGGCTGTAAACTGTATTTCCTGTTAAGGGATTGAGTGAAATTGATGGTCTGTGCCCTGAGGGTTACCGGCTGATCGGTAAAGGGCAGGAGAAGTCCGCCGCTTGTTGATGCCACATCTCCCTGGTCGTATGAGATAAGCACAGTCTCTGTTCCCGTCAGGGCTTCGGAAAGATTCAGAACAATCGTATAGGGGTCCCCTGTTTTGAGATTCACACTGGTGATGGTGGCAGGAATGCCGTCCACCTTCACCTCAAACTGATCCTGTTTGCCGGCGGGATCAGCCATAAGCCTGTCAAACTGTATCTCGGCATTTGTATTTTTGGCCATATATAATACTGAAGGTACTCCCGGGGGACTAACGTTGACTTTTATTGTTGCTTCGGGGGAATCACCTGTATCATCACTTATTATGAACTTAAAGCTGCCTGCACCTGTTCCGGCACTGCCTGAAGCGGAATAGATGACATTTCTTCCGGCATCCGTGACTGTTGCCGGTACGGAAGTTATCTGGCTTCCTCTTGTTCCTGCATCATACTGGAACAGTGCGCCCCGGGCAGGAAGAGATGTTATGACTGCAGTCTTGGGACTTTCGTCCCCTCCGGCATAATTGAGCTGTATGGTCTTATCCTGACCCTGTTCCATCCAGATGGTCTGGGGTACTGCAGACAACGGAGGCGATGAGCTGGTTGAGAAACGGCTTATTTCGCACCAGGCAATAGCGGTTGAATTCTCGGCAAAAACAGCCCAGTAATATGTAATATCGGGATCCATGCCGGTGATGGTATGGGACAGGTTAAGTCCGACATTGGCATAGGTGGCCTCTGCCAGGTTCGGCTCGGTGCCCAGAAGTAGATAGTAATTTGTGGCATTAGAGGAAGCAGTCCAGGTAAAAGTATGATCTGTACCCGTTACTGCATCTTTTGCAGGACTTACAAGTTCTGGTCTTCCGGGATCGGGAAGTGTGAGATTGCTGGTCAGAAACACTCCGTCGTAAAGGGCATTGTCATTGATGGTATAATCATCCGGACCGTCCGGGGTGAAGGAGATGGCATCTCCTGTATAGACGGCATCTTCCCGGTGGTATGCGTATAGTGTTCCCGCGGTGCCATCCGCGTTTTCAAGTCCTATTGTGGCACTGGCCCCATGGGGTTCGGGAGAAAAGGGATCAAGTATGAGTCTGTACTGAACCTGAATGATATTTGTTGTTTCATAAAGGATCACCGAAAACGTTCCGAAAAGAAACGGAAAAGGGTTGAAACCCATGTTATTATACTGGATGATGCATTTCCTGTTGGGAGAAGTGCCGATTGTCCTGTACATTACATTGCCCTTATCCGAAATGGTCAGATTATCCCAGAATGCAGCAATATAATTGTTTGGCACTGCCGGATCGGGGATTGTAACCTCGTTATTGTAGAACCCGTCCGGTTCTGTGAACATCACCATGCCATTGGCATTTACATAGAACTGGTCATAGCTGTTACCGAAAAATGTAAAGTTGAAACCAATGTCATAGGGACCTGCTAAGGCGAGGTCAATATTCTGTCTGAAACCCTTTTCTATAAGTGTGCCATCGTACACTGTTTCCGGGGGCTGGGCAAACAGCAGCGGAACTGAAAGAAATAAAGCCCAAAAAAATGCTATCCTCTGTTTCATATCCGGTGAATTAACTGTTATTCAAATTACAGGACCATCCGGGCAATAAATTAGTTGCATTGGTTTCCGGTTTCCGGGAAATTTAAAACCGGTATAACAGGAAATAAGCAACAGCTTTATTCCAGGCTTAATAATTAACAATGTATAAAAATAGTAAGAATATACCAAAAGTGGTGAGTATTACGGCTTAAATTGATCAAGGGCATTCAATACCACGGTGAATGACGGAATAATCTAAGCGAAGGGTTTGTCCCCGAAGGGACTTTCGAAAGGAGAATCATTCCCCTTTTTGTAATTTTCCCTTGGCGGTGGGTTGGGCGGCATTGTAGTCATCATCACCAGGGAGATCGAATTATCAAGGATTATCCTGTTTATCTCCGGTCTGACATATGTTTTTTTTGGCAATATATTCCGGACAGTATTTTTCACATGTACAAGAGTATATCAGAACAGTTACAAAATTACATATAAATTTAAAATGTACAAATCAATTCAGCAGCTTTTACGTTTTCAAAACTGCAAAGTTACAAACAGTTCCGGAGCTTCGGCTTTGCAGCCGGCAAATTTATTTAATTATTATCTTCCCGGCATATCTGTTCGTGCCGGAGCTGATCTCTATGAAATAAAGCCCGCCGGAAGCCGGGGCCTGCACTTCCGTGACACTGGTTTTGCTGAATCCGGTATTCCTGAGGTCTGTAACAATCCTACCTGACATATCCACAATCTTCACGGAGCCGGTCTTTCCGTCCCAGGCATCTGCAAGTGTCTGTATGTTGATATTTCCGAAGTTCTGGTAAATATTGAAGGAATTATCGGATGCATAAACATCTTCGGTTCCGGTTGACATATCAATTTTAAGAATGAACCTGTTGCTTATTAATCCGGGTTCTGCCGAAAATGTCAGTACCGGGGTTGTTTTGAGGTTTGCCGTGAATCCGGTGCTTTTATCTGTAAGGTACAGTTGATAACCTTCAAGTCCCTGCAGCTGGGTACTTGCAATTTTATGGGTCCGGGCTGTAGTCACGTTTACCACAACAGGTATTTCAAGGATTGATTCCGGGAAGGGTTGTCCGTTGATGGCATAATCGACTCCCTCCAGAGATGTATGGATTGTGGTTTTCTTTTCGGAAAGGAACATTTTCAGGGCATCATAATCATTATCCAGACCTGTTTTTGCCATTTCACTGAACCTCACCACTGTTTCGTCATTACTGATATCATCTTCAATGATTGCGAGCCTGACGAGAGGGATAGTCCCGCTGCCCTTGTAGCGTGAATGAATATTTTCGTGTGTTCTTGCGGCAGCCGGGAGAACTATTGAATTTCCGGCAGACGATGTTTTATTGAAAAAGCCCTGCATCGGAGGTATTATTCCCGTAACATCGGAAGGAACACCGACACCCGAGATATATGAACATTGCAGATTGTCTCTTGTAAAATAGAGACCCTTGCTGGTATTTGCCGGATAAGGAAAATATACACCCTCAATTATATCATCCCAGTTCAGTCCTGCGGAGAACGGGTTCCCCAGCAGATTGAAACCATGCATGGTCTGAGGGGTTCCTGTGGTGTATGGAAGAGTTATTGTTACATCCGAGGTATTGAATGAACCGCCGAATGTATATGTATTATCCGTGCTGTTGAAGTAGTTATAACCTTGGCCCGGAGTAAGAGAAGAAAATGTCGGACCATCGGTTCTGCCCGTTGAATAGACATAGCCATCGTAAGCCACCCATCCTTCCATCAGGGAAAACACAGGTCTGCTTTCAACATACTGTGCAAGGTTATTGGTTACTGCAGCGAACATATTCGTTGATAATGAAGCAACAGGACTTGAGATGTAATGCCATTTATAATCTTCATTTAATTCGCTTCCCCCTCCGCTGAGGTATAGCTGTATCTCTTCCGTGCCGCCGCTTCCCCTGGTATAGCTGTTCAGGATCAGGGATGCAAAATCTGTAGTGTTATGGTTAAGTATAATAGTGCCGTTGTTTGTCAGGGAATTAATAGAAGCTTTTGCACCGGGTTCAACGATCATTTGTTTTCCTGAGCCAATGGTGAAGTCCGGCCCCGGTGATTCTGCAGGATAATATGAAGCACCTGCAGGAATGATGACATCCCTGGAGGATGTCGGAACACCGCCGTCCCAGTTGATATCTGTATTCCAGTCCAGAGAGGATGCGGTAGTTTTCCACCGGCTGTACTGTACTTCAAAAGCGCCTATGTCAGTTGACATTATTCTTTCATTGCCCAGATAATCGGTTACCGGAACAATATTGGGTGTGTCGTAGCTGTCAGTACCTGCATCACGGCAGGGAGAGGAAAAAACAAGTGACCAGTCGTCATTGACGGCATCCTTGAAGTGATCGTCTGCCTCACTGCTTATTGTTATCGAATTAATAGCATTGGCCGGTCTGGATGTTTCAAAGGCACAGGTTACAAAAGTGGAAGTGTTTGATGCGCCTGCAAACTGGTCATTTGATCCCCAGAAAACAGAATTTATGATTCTCATGTTTGGGGATGAATAGGAATAAATCGCATCACCCGGTCTGTCGGATTTATTCTCCACAAATGTGCAATTTATTATTTTTGAAGAATTTGTGAGACACCATATTGCACCTCCCGAGTATGAAGGAGTTGCATTCCCTTTTGCATAATTCCGGGCAAATATGCAATTACTGACTTCAGCAGTTGAATTGGTATATATTATCATAGCTCCCCCACATTCGGATACTTCGTTGGATTCGAAATAGCAGTTGGTGATTTTTGTGTTTCTGTTGGAGTTGATCATAACTGCTCCTGCATAGGAGGCGTAATTATTTCTGAATATGCAGTCAGATATTGTAACATCATTGAAATCCACCTGGATTGCACCGCCTGCAAGCAGGGGCTGTGAGCTTGTTCCTGCTGAATAACCATATTCAAAAAAACAATTTGTAATCGTTGACGGAGACGGATTGCTTCCCATGTTCTGAAATGAAACATGACCCCAGTGAGCTTTCCCGGGATCCCTGGTGAATACAACCTGTTCACCGCTCCCTCCGGCAGTTAACTGACCCGTACCGGTAATAAACAGGTCGGAATTCAGTTGTGACATGATAACGGTAATACCCGGTTCTATTGTTAAATGTCCGCCGTTCACTACTGACAGATCAGGTTCGGATGCAGTTCCGACATAAACAATGTTGCCGGCAAATTCTCCGTCTGACCAGGTTACGGCACTGTTGATTGTTCCTCTGAAGGGATTGGAAGAACTCCCGTCGCCTGAAAGTTGTCCATTTATAATTAAAGGGCAAACAATCAGAAATACTATCGGTATAAGTTTCTTCATATTAACAAGATGTTAAAGTGTATTGTTTCGAAAAATCAGATCAAGTTGCATAAGGACAGACTTTAGGCCCAATGCAAATATAGTACTTAATAACAAGTATGCCGGAAAAGATTGAAAAAGTTTCAAACTGTTTTTGTTTATAAAAATTTATACTTTTAAATTGCATAAATCAAAACATCGGGTAAATTTGTTACTCAATATACTGCTCTGATGTTGAAAAGTCTTATTACCTCTGACACCAGGATAAAACTGTTGAAGAAGTTTTTCCTGAACAGAAGCACCCGGGCCCATCTCAGAGGCCTGGAGGCTGAATTCGGAGAATCATCGAATGCCATAAGAGTGGAACTCAATCGATTTGAGGAAGCCGGACTTTTAAATTCAATATGGGAAGGCAACAAAAAATTATTTCAGGCAAACGATAGTCATCCTCTTTATAAAGATATTCACAACATAATATTAAAAGAAACAGGTATTGACCGGGTTATTCAAAAAGTAATACACCGTCTGGGTAATCTGGACAGTGTATACCTGACAGGTGATTTTGCAAGAGGCATTGATGGTCAGGTGATTGATTTGATTCTTGTTGGCAAAAGCATTGACCGGGAATATCTTGCAAGGAAAGTTGTTCAGGCTGAAAAGATAGTGGAGAGAAAAGTAAGCTACATAGTACTTAATCCTTCAGAAGCGGAATCCTATTTGTCGAAATATAAATCAGCTGATCTGCTTCCTTTATGGTATTCCGAAGGAGGCGGTGAGGTACAGAAATAAAAGGTTGCCGTTACCTTATTGCTTTTGGTAAAGCAATGAAATACAGGCTGATAATTACAGGTCAGGGTCATCTTCCGGATGTGACTGACGGGGCGGAAGTGTGTAATTTGGTGAAAATCCGAAGGGAATGCTATTCTTTCAAACAAATCCGGAATTAGTGGCAATAAAATTTATTTGATGGATATAACAGTAGCAGACTGGGATCAAAAAATTACCGGTATCCGGACCTGCGAGATATTGTTTAATGAAGGTGAAACTTATGAGGATTACCTGAAAACTGAAGTTGATAAGCTCTATGAGTTTATAGTGGTTAAGGTGCCTGTAGGAAATTTAAAGCTGGTACACCAGCTTGAAGATAACGAGTTCAGGTATCTCGAAAATCAGCTCTGCCTTTCATTTAAAACGGAACAGCTTGATCATATTAATTCAGTATGGTACAGGCTTTTTGACGGATTTGAATACAGGCATGTAAAAACCCAGTCAGAAATTTCTTCAATAACTGAACAGGTGAGTTCCGGAATGTTTGAAGCTGACAGGTATTCGCGTGATCCGCTCTGGCAAAAAGATTATTCCTCTCCACGTTATGTAAACTGGATCAGGAGTCTTTCTCTTTCTGAAAATGTAAAATTTTACATAATGGTCAGGAAGGGGACAGAGGTAGGATTTTTCGCAATAAAAAAAGAAAATAATAAAACAAACAGCTGTCCGATAGCAGGTATTTATAATCAACATAAATTTTCCGGTTATATTTTTGTTCTTGTGTGGTATATCCTGGAAATAAGCAGGAAAGAAGGTATGAATAAATTTATTACTTCCATTTCTTCCAACAACAAGAATCTTTTGAGCTCTTTTTCCAAAGCATTTAATTACCGGGTTGATGAAATATATATTGTATTAAGGAAATCCTTGTTTGCGGATCGTCTATGAAATTATCGGTTGTCATTCCTGTTTTCAGGGGAAAGAGTCTGCTTCCGGAGTTGTTTCAAAAAATAAATGAAACATTAGAGGGGAAATTTGATTTTGAGGTTTTGTTTATCTGTGACGGATGTGATCCGGAATCTGAAAACTATGTCAGATGTATTGCTGAAGAACACAAATCCAATACCAGCTTCTATAAATTTCACAGGAATTACGGACAGCAGCAGGCATTGCACTTTGGTCTGGGCAGGGTAATGGGAGATCTGATTATCACTATGGATGAAGATCTGCAACATAAACCTTCAGATATTCTGAAACTGGTTGATAAACAATTTGAAGGTGATTATGATGTGGTTTATGGCAGGCTTAATTACCGGGGGGAAAAAAGATATAAAAATTTTCCGGCAAAGATTTTCAGGAGGATACTGCATTTTTTAATTCCTTCATTGAACAGGCAATATTCACCCTTCAGACTTATTACAAAGGGAATTGCTCATAATATTTCGAAAATTGACCACTTTTTTCCGGTTATTGACTGTCATATTGGAGACTTAACAGAAAAAATAGCCTTTGTACCTTTATATAAGCACTATCGTCCTGAAGGAAAAAGTTCGTATTCTCTGCAAAAATTACTTGATCTGGGCTTTCTTATGCTTATTTCCCATACCGGTTTCCTGAAATACATGTACATTACCGGTGCTTCACTGATCGCATCGGGAATATTGATCTTTTGCAAAGCACCAGGATATTATTCCATGGAGGTTTTTTCAGATGCAAGTATTATATCCGGTTCAATATTATTGATAATAGCCGTTTACGGGACCATTGTAAAGCGTGCCAGGGAAAAAAACAGAGCGGTCATCTTATATGATTAAAGTACCTTTTAACATACCTTTCATAACAGGAAGGGAGAAAGAATATGTATGTGATGTTATTGATAATTACAATTCATCAGATATTATTTCCTATACCGACAGGTGCAGGCAGCTTATGCAAAACAGGTGGGGATATGAAAACGTTTTTTTAACCAATTCCTGTACTGCGGCCCTTGAAATAAGTGCTTTGCTGATCGGTATAAAGCCTCTGGATGAAGTAATTATTCCTTCATTTACACATGCATCAACAGCTGCTGCTTTTGCGAGGCGCGGAGCAAAATTAATATGTGCCGATTGCAGGTTCGGTTATCCCGGGATTAATGAGAAAGAAATTGAACAATTAATATCTGAAAAAACCAAAGCCATTGTTCCGGTTCATTACGGAGGTGTTGCCTGCGATATGGATATAATAATGAAAACAGCTGAAAAATATGATATCGCGGTTATTGAAGATGCTGCCCATGCACTCGGAGCCTATTATAAAGGGAATAAGGTACTTGGCGGCATCGGTCATATCGGATGCATTTCTTTTCACCGGTCAAAAAATATTCAGTGCGGTGAGGGTGGGGCTATAATTGTAAATGATAATAATTTCCTGGAAAGGATAACATATATACTGGACAAGGGTACGAATAAAAAAGATTTTGTTGATGGCAGGATTAGGCAGTATGGCTGGAAGGATATGGGGTCATCCTACAGGATCAGTGAGCTGAATGGGGCTTTTCTTTTCGGACAACTTGAAGAGTCGGATACCATAACTGCCAAACGGAAGATTATCTGGAATGAATATTATCATTCATTGCTTCCACTACAGGAAAAAGGGCTGCTAAGACTTCCGGTTGTTCAGGATCATGCAGGACATAATGCCCATCTTTTTTATATTCTTTTAGAGAACAAGATTCAAAGGGCTGAACTAAAAGAATTTCTTGCCAAAAGAAATATTGAAAGTTTTTTTCATTATTTACCAATAACCAGCAGTGATTACTGGAAAGAGAATTCATTTCCCGAAACAAAAAACCTCAACAGTTTAAAATTTCATGATTGTCTGTTGCGCCTGCCGCTGTTTAACGATATGACCAGGGAACAGATATTGTTTGTGGTTTCATCTGTTACAGAGTATTTCAACTATAAATCGTGACATGAATTCACTTATAAATTTCAGATACTGGAAAATTTATCTTTTGATAATATTAATTATCAATTTCAGTATCAGGGTTTTTTTGTACAAGGGAAGCACTTTGTTTGCATTTTCTGATTACCAGGCTTATCTTGAGGGAGTTGACCGGATCAGTAATAATGGACATATTCCGGTTCTCGCCGGCAATTTTTTATATGCAATTTCTTATCTGGGTTATGTTTCTAAATATTTAACTGCTAATCTTGATCTGTTTTTTTATTTTAATTGTCTGGCAGGAACTCTGACAACCTGGCTGGTATCAGGGATACTTATAAAAATAACCGACGATGTAAAACCGGGATTGCTTGCGGCTGTAATCTTGACGTTATATACGGAATTCATGGTTTTCTCATCAGTTTTTTATACTCCCGTAATAATGCTTCTCCTGACAGGTCTGTTCATATTATTTATTTATAATTTTCTGACAACTGACAATCCGTTAAAGAGATCATTTAATCTGGGATTGATACTCCTTATTTTTCTTTTGACCTTCATTTTCAAGCCTGAGCTTATGCTGTTTCCCTTTTTCCTGCTTATATTCTCTTTGGTATTCAGTAAGAAAAATAAAATACTGGCACACAGAATTTTTAGCATTTCCATAATTCTTTTGGCCTGTACTGTTTTCATGACGGGCATAAAACTATTTACGCAATCAGAAAAGTCAGTTATCAGGAACGATTTTATTTTTTTCGGACATACCGATTATGGAGGAGATGGAGGGGAAGGATCATTTGTTTATCCGGAGAATGAAGAAAGATATACTCAGGCATGGAATGATTATCTCTTTGCAAATAATCTGAAGGATCCGGATCTGAAAGACCGTAACAGGTTCCAGGTTTTTGAAACAAAGAAATTTATTTTAACCCAGCCCCTTAAATGGATCAGGCTGCAGTTTACCAAGTTTTTCCGCACTTTTGGAGTAGTACCGGAGTCAACAAGTTTTAAAATCCTGTACACAGGTATTTGTAAGAATCACATTTGGCTGACAGCAATATTAGTGGTTGTTCCGGTGGCTCTGATAATAGTATCCTTTTTGCTGTTTTTTGATTATCAAAAGATAAAAACCTGTTTTACATTATCTCACAGAAAAGAAAGTGTATCAGAAGGCAATATTGATAACGGCAAAACAGCTTTCATGTATGTTTATGCTCTACTGTTTTTTTATTATGTTTTCATTACTGTATTCCTTGGTCATTATCAGGAACGATACAGGTTACCGGTAATCGTATTCTTTCTGGTTCCTCTTTTGGCTTACTTTATTGGCGGGTATAACAGGAAACAATTAAATAATAAGATTTCCATGACAATTAAAGGGACTTGTTTGTCACTTTTTCTGATCATCTGGATCTTTCAGGCTTCAAATGCCATCAGAAATCAGGAAAGACTGAGAGATGCCATTGAAACTGCAGAAAGACAAAAAAGTATTTATTAAAGCATTGTATATTTCTGAGAATTACGTAATTTACTCTATATTTTACTTTTTTACTTAAAAAGTATTGTTATGCGCAGATATGCCCAAATATTAATCATCATAAATCTTGTTTTTGTATCCTGCACAAGCCAGCAGAAGCTAGCATATTTGAACAATCTGGCAGGAGATGACAGATCTGAAACATTTCCGATGATAATTCCGGACTATATAATACAAAACAGAGATATATTATACATAGCAATAAAAGCCATAACACCTGACGGTACAATAAATGATTATTTGTCACCTTACCGTGGTACCGGCGGAGTCAGCTACGTTCAGAGTGAAGCAGGGCAATATGTATATAGTTACGATGTCGGGAATGATGGTTGTATCTTATTACCTGTGATTGGAAGGATACAGGTGGGTGGAAATAATCTGGAACAGGCAAGGGAAATAATACAGGCAGCTGCGGACAGACATTTTCATAATTCAACAGTTGAATGCAAGCTTCTAAGTTTTAAATACACAGTGATAGGAGAAGTAAAAACTCCCGGGACATATATAAATTACAACAACTATCTTACGGTACTTGAAGCAATAGGCCGGGCGGGCGGTATCAGTGATTATGGCAGACGGGATAAACTATTGGTGATCCGGCCTGTTGACGGTGGAACCAGAACGTACACCCTAAATTTACAGGATAAGGCAATTTTATCCAGCGAAGCATATTTTCTTCTGCCCAATGATGTGGTTATTGTAGAGCCGGAATCAAAAAAGATCTTTAGCATGAACCTTCCGACCTTTTCCTTTATTTTTACTACTGCCACATCATTATTGACAACCACATTATTGCTAATCAATTATTTTGGAAAATAAGCGCATTCAAGATTATTTTTTAATTGCAGAATCTGATGTCAATCAAATATTCATGCTAACGTTTAAACCTGATAAAATGAAATTTTCTGCAGGAACTCTCATTTTACTGGCAGGCCTTTTAATATTTCAGGGCTGTGCAACAATCAAATTTTATTCCGATCCTGAGCTGAAAAAAGAAACGGGATTGCGCTATTACACGGTGAAGCCATATTTGCTGGTGGAATTTAAAGCAGAGAAAGATAAAATTAAATCGACTGTAATTTATCTGCCGGATCTTTCAAATCCACAGTATGTTGTTGCTAAAACCGGAATTGGAAAAACAGATCTTAAACTTGCATTTACAAACAGTGCAATTGTTTCGTATGGGGCAGTCAGCCAGTCGATGGTTTCTGAAACACTCGAATCAGTGGCTTCCATGCTTTCAAAAAGTGCTTATGCAGCAAAAGAATTCATTCCAAAAGACGTAACTGAGCTTGCTGAGTATGATGAATATTTCAGACTATATGAAATTATTCCGGCACCGGAAGGTACAATATTGAGAGAAGTTTTTCCCAAAATTCCCTGATGGTTTGGATTTCTCCAACACCGTTCCGGAAGTATTTTAGAATTTTGAACCCTGAATTTGAATCCGAATGACAAATACAGCACAACTTTCAGAACCTGATCCCAGTCGGACATATTTGAATATAATTGAAGAAGAAGGAATTGATTTTAAGCGATATATATCATTGTTTATAAGTAACTGGTACTGGTTTGCCATCGCCCTTTTCATTGCCCTCAGTATTGCTTATGGTATCAATCGCTGGTCGGAGGAGGTTTATACGGTATCTGCAACTCTGCTTATAAAGGATGATTCCGGCGGCAGTCTGACAAATATTTTCCCCGGGTCGGATGCATTCAGGAACCAGCAGAACTTAAAAAATGAGATTGGAATTCTTAAATCCTACAATCTCAATTACCGCGTTATGCTCGAACTTCCCGAATTCTGGGTGGTTTATACTGCGGTTGGGAAAAGAGGTATTGCTGAACAAAGAGCATATAAATCATCACCCTTTATTGTTGTTTATGATTCATTGTCAAAGCAAAGCATTGGCAGAAGAGTTGATATAAAGATCCTGTCTGATACCGGTTACAGGCTGACAATCAATGGCAATAAAAATTTTGTCAAGGAACTGTCGTTTGGTGAAAGATTCAGAGAACAGGGTTTTGATTTCACTGTTATGCTCAGGAACAGTGAAACATACAGATTTGATCCGGATGCATCAAACCGTTATTATTTTTATTTTACCAGTCCTGCTTCGCTTGCGAACCAGTACAGGAGCAAACTTTCTGTATCACCCATTGAGGAGGACGCATCGCTCGTCACTCTTACAACCACAGGCTTTGAACCGAATCAGGAAATTGATTACCTGAATACTCTGATGCAGGTTTATCTTGAGTTTGGCCTGGAGTTTAAAAATCAGACAGCAGCTCAGACTATTGAATTCATTGAAGATCAGCTTGGAACTATTTCTGATTCACTTAAAATTGCTGAGACTGATCTTGAAAGCTTCAGACTTGTAAACCGGCTGATTGACATTAGTCGCGAGGGTGCCCTTGTACAGCAGAAGCTTGAACAGATTGATGCAGAGAAAACGAGACTGATGATGCAGAAAAATTATTATGAGTATCTGAGGAATTATGTTGAATCAAAAAATGAAACTGCGGATATTATTGCACCTTCGGCAATGGGCATTGCTGATCAGCTTCTTATAAAGCTTGTTGATGAACTGGCAGGTTTGCAAAGACAGAAAAGACAGCTTTCAATGAATCTGTATGAATCGGCTGAACCTTTGAAACTGATTGAAGCTGGTATCAGAAATATACATACGGCATTGAGAGAGAATATTGACAACGGACTTCAGAATATTGAGCGCTCCGTCAGTGATGCCGACAGACGTCTGCTTGTAATTGAAAAAGATATCCGTAAACTTCCGTCAACAGAAAGACAGATGATAAATATCCAGAGGAAGTTTGATATTAATAATACTGTTTATACATTTCTTCTGGAAAAGAGGGCCGAAGCCGGAATTGCCAGGGCGTCAAATGTGCCGGATAACAGGATAATAGATCAGGCAGGTTTTTTCAGTACGTCCAGGATTAAACCTAAAACAAGGCAAAATTTCATGATGGCACTTATACTGGGCTTGTTTTTTCCTGTTATCGGGATAATACTGATGGATTATATGAATAACAAAATTATTGATAAAAAGGATGTTGAAAAAAAGACCAAGGCGCCGGTAATAGGATATATCAGTCACAACAGTCTCAAAAGTGAAATGCCGGTTGCTCAAAACCCCGGTTCGACCCTTTCAGAATCATTCAGATCAGTACGGACTAACCTGAAATATTTTTTACAGGAAAAAGAATGTCCGGTTGTCTCAGTATGTTCAACCATAACTGGTGAAGGAAAAACCTTTGTCTCTGCAAATCTTGCCACAATAATTGCGATGTCGGGGAAAAGGGTTCTTCTGGTGGGCCTTGATCTGCGCAGGCCCAGGATCCATAAGATTTTTGGCATTGAAAATGAAAAAGGCATCTCTAATTATCTGATTGGAGAGGAGAAATATGAAAATATTATTATAAAAACTGAATATGAAAATCTGTGGTATGTGCCTTCGGGGCCTGTTCCACCAAATCCTGCCGAACTTATAGAGTCGGAAGCAATGGCTGCCTTTATTTCAAAGACACAAGATAATTATGATTTCATAATCCTGGATACTCCGCCTGTGGCAATAGTAACCGATTCGTTGCTACTCAGGGCCTTCACTGATTTCTATTTGTTTGTTGTACGTCAGAGGTATTCCACCAGAAACACTTTGGAATTAATTGAAGAACTGCGGGCAAACAATATTAAAAGTCTGGGAATAGTATTGAATGATATAAGTATGTCGGGTTACTATGGCTACGGGTTAAGATATGGTTACACCATGGGGTACGGCTATAATTACGGATACAATTACTACAACCAGTATGGCAGATATGGTTATTATGATTCCGTAAAAGGCTACTATACTGATGACGCATAAGAATTATCTGGAATTTTGATGAATTAATTCTTTTTCAGATATAGTCAAAAATCCAGGGCATTTTTCCTTTATCTTTTACTTCTTTAATTCTTTTAAAATAGTTGAATTTAGTTTTATCACTAAAGAAAATCAATTGTTATTATGCAAGAAACAAATAGCTCAATTCCGTTAATTATTCTCTGCGGTGGAATGGGTACCAGGCTACGTGAAGAAACAGAGTATAAACCCAAGCCTATGATTGAAATAGGCAATAAACCTATTCTATGGCATATAATGAAACATTATGCTCATTATGGATTTAAGGAATTCATATTGGCTCTGGGTTATAAAGGAAATGTAATCCGCGATTATTTTATTAATTATTACAAGTATAATTCTGATTTTACGATTTCGCTTGGAGATGGGGGGGAAATTAAATATCATAATGACTGTATTACTGATGATTGGACAGTTA
Organism: uncultured Rikenellaceae bacterium; assembly: GCA_964522415.1. GTDB lineage: Bacteria > Bacteroidota > Bacteroidia > Bacteroidales > VadinHA17 > LD21. The sequence goes on from CAZFVQ010000018.1 coordinate 17,979, forward strand.
CCCTGGTTGAGACTGGTCCAGATTCAATGACCGGCTATCGTGTTAAATTAGCCGGCAAATATATTAGAGGGGAGAATTTCATGGTTACTTATGGTGATGCTGTATCGGATGTAAATATTAAAGAACTTGTTAAGTTTCATTTGAATCAGGGTTTAACAGGTACTGTAACTGGTGTTTATCCGCCATCACGTTTCGGAGACCTTGAAACGGATGGTGATATAGTAAGAAAGTTCTATGAAAAAGTGAAAGATATAAATCGTCAGGAACCAATAAATGGAGGATATTTTGTTTTTAAAAAGGAATTTCTGGAATTTATTCCAGAAGATAGGTCTATAGACCTTGAACGTTTCCCCATGAAAATCCTGACGGAGAAAGGCCAGCTTGCAGTTTACAGGCATAAAGGTTTTTGGCAATGCATGGATACTTATCGTGATAATCAGTTACTTGAAACGATGTGGAAAGAAAATCCGGTCTGGAAGATATGGAGGGATTGATTGAGTGGCACGGATTTGATCTGTGTCAATCTTCAAGATCTGTGTAATCCTTATTCTATAGATTTAAAATGAAAAGCCTCAATATTTTTTATAAGAATAAGAAGGTACTGGTAACCGGACATACCGGATTTAAAGGATCATGGCTCACTATTTGGCTTGACCGCCTGGGAGCACAGGTGACCGGGGTGGCACTCGAGCCTTCCACCAACCCGGCACTCTTTAACCTGACCCGGCTTGGTGAGCGGGTACGTCACTATAGGCATGATATCAGAATGGGTGACGGACTGCAGGAGATATTCCTTAAGGAACAGCCGGAGACAGTCTTTCACCTGGCAGCACAGTCTCTGGTGATACCTGGCTATAACGCTCCACTGGCAACATTTGCCACCAACACTATGGGTACTGCCAACCTGCTGGAAGCATGCCGTAAGACAAAATCGGTAAAAGAGGTAGTCATTATAACTACAGATAAGGTTTATAAAAACAGAGAACAGCTCGCCGGATACCGGGAGGATGAGCCACTGGGGGGAGATGATCCTTACAGTGCGAGTAAGGCTGCTGCAGAGATTATTGCAGGATCATACCGGCACTCATTCACCAGGCCGGCAGGAGTGGCTCTGGCTACAGTACGTGCCGGAAATGTGATTGGTGGCGGCGACTGGGCGCCATACCGCCTTGTGCCCGACTGCATAAGGTCACTTGAGAAGGGCGACCCGGTGATCATCAGGAAACCTGAGGCTGTAAGGCCATGGCAACATGTGCTGGAACCTCTCTCCGGCTACATCCTCCTGGCAGAGAAGATGGGCGTTGATCCTGTGAGGTATTCAACTGCCTGGAACTTTGGACCGGAGGAGGAGAGTGTGGTGACAGTCAGGGAGCTGGCTGATACACTTATCAGCAGATGGGGTACAGGTAAATGGAGGGGAAGCGGTGAGAATAGCCACTATCACGAAGCGGGACTGCTCAGCCTGAATATTGAGAAAGTAAAAGAGAAGCTAAACTGGAGTCCATTGCTCAATTTTCATGAGACAGTGAACTGGACCGTTGACTGGTACAGAAAGTATAATGAGAACAATGCTTACCAGCTGTGCGCTGACCAGATCGAAAACTACACCGAAAAATGGAATTCAAAGAGCTGAATCTGACCGGAGTGTTTGAAATAACCCTTAACCCGCTTATGGATGAGCGTGGGTTCTTCATGCGTACGTACGACCGTGAGATTTTCAGACAGATGGGAATCCCCACTGATTGGGTACAGGAGAACCATTCCAGAAACAGAATAAAGCACACATTGAGAGGACTCCATTTTCTTATGGCTCCCGGGACCGACGCAAAACTGATACGCTGCATCCGGGGAAGGTTGTGGGATGTCTTTGTAGACCTGAGGAGGGAATCGGCGACTTTCGGAAGCTGGAAGGCAATTACACTTAATGGCGAGGATAACAAATGGCTGTTTCTCCCAAAGGGTTTTGCACATGGCTACTGTACACTGGAAGATAACACGGAGATTATTTACAGGCATGACACACCTTACAGCAAGGATCTGGACTCAGGAATTGTATGGAATGACAGTGATTTAAACATTAGCTGGCCTGTTGACAATCCTTTGATTTCAGAAAAAGATAAGTTGCTGGGTACTTTCAGGGGATTTAATAATTACTATGGAGGATTATAGATGAAGGAGCAAGAGATCAGGAAGGAGATATTGGATCTGACAAGGAATTTTTACAAAGAGAAGTTTGCCGGGAAACTGAATCGTGAAGATGAAATCAGTGTACCCTATGCAGGGAGAGTTTTTGATGAGCAGGAGATGGTTAACCTGGTCGATTCAGCCCTTGATTTTTGGCTTACAGCCGGATCACATGCCGAATCTTTTGAAGCTGAGTTTTCTGATTTTCTTGGGGTGGAGGATACAATACTGGTTAATTCCGGCTCCTCGGCAAACCTGACAGCAATAACCACACTGACCTCACCAAAACTGCGTGACAGACAACTCAGACCTGGTGATGAGGTAATCACGGTTGCAGGAGGGTTTCCCACCACCGTGGCACCGATCGTACAGAACCGGCTGATACCGGTCTTCTGCGATATAGAAACAGGAACTTACAATGCGCTTCCTGAAAATATCGAGAGAGCTGTATCCTCAAAAACTAAGGCTATATTTATGGCGCATACACTGGGTAATCCGTTCGACCTGACTGCGATATCTGATATTGCAGCAAAAAACGGACTCTGGCTGGTTGAGGATAACTGTGATGCGTTGGGCTCAACCCATAACGGTAAGCTGACCGGTACCTTTGGTGAACTGGCTACCGTATCGTTCTATCCGGCCCATCATATGACAATGGGTGAGGGAGGAAGTGTAATAGCAGGCAATGAGCAACTGGCAAGGATAGCACGTTCAGTACGTGACTGGGGTCGAGACTGTTATTGTGCATCAGGTGAAGATAATACCTGCGGAAGAAGATTCTCGCAGCAGTTTGGAGAGCTGCCTGCTGGTTATGATCATAAATATGTCTATTCCCATATTGGCTATAACCTGAAGGTTACTGATATGCAGGCAGCAATTGGGAGGGCCCAGCTCAATAAGCTTCCAGGGTTTATCAATAAGAGGAAAGAGAATTTCGGAAAGTTGTATGCAGGCCTGAAGAGATATGAAGAGTATCTCATTCTTCCGGAGGCAACATTAAACAGCGACCCATCATGGTTCGGATTTGTAATTACTGTTAGAACTGACCAGCCATTTACAAGAGATCAGCTTGTAAGGTTCCTGAACAGTAACAGGATCCATACACGTTATCTGTTTGCGGGGAACATTTTGCGCCAGCCGGGATACATGAATATAAAACATAGGACTGCCGGTGAGCTGTCAAATACAGACTTCATAATGAACAATACCTTCTTTATAGGTGTATATCCGGGCCTGGGCGAGCGTGAGATCAGTTATACGCTTCAGAAGTTCGAAGATTTTTTTCAGTTGTATTGAGTGGCTGCACCAAGAAGAGTAAAGGCTGTTATTATTGACCTGAAAAGATACAGGGATAATATCACCCTGTATAGGCTAAGGCCAGATATCAGGCTAAAATTCAGGCCAGGTCAGTTCATGCATATAGCACTTGATACTTATGATCCAAGCTATAACTGGCCTGAATCAAGAGTATTCTCAATGGCTAGCGCCCCTGGGGAAGAATATATTGATATACTTGTTTCACCCAAAGGTAGTTTTACAAAAAGGATGATTAAGGAGCTGACTGTTGGGAGAGAGGTCTGGATAAAGTTACCTTACGGAACGTTTGACTTTAATGCGTCAGATGGGAAAGATATAGTTCTTATTGCCGGAGGAACGGGGATAAGCCCGTTTATCTCATTTCTTCAGGAGATTTATGAAAAAGATGCAGATAGCAGATATCATAGCATTAGCCTTTTTTATGGTGTCAGGACTCCTGATCTTGTGATTTATGAGGAGCAACTGGAAAGATTTCATAAGAAGATTGAAAATTACAGCTATAGGATCTATTGTGAAAATATAGATACCCGGCAGTCAGACACACTCCATCAAGGCCCCCTGCCTGTGGATGAGATTATCAATGAAGTAACGTTTCTGAAAGATACCGTTTACTATTTATCAGGACCCGGAACAATGATCAACGCTTTTGAGAAGATGCTGCGGGAAAGGGCTATTTCGCAGGATAGAATCTGTTTTGATACATGGGAATAATGAAACACATGAACATACGATTATTTAAGCCGAGTGTCGGTGACGAGGAGCTGGAAGCCATAAAAGAAGTATTTGACAGAGCCTGGCTCGGAAATGGTCCTACAGTTGTAAAGTTTGAGGAGTCATGGAGCAGGTATATAGGATGCAGGACATCTGTAGGTGTGAACTCTGCAACTGCAGCTTTGCATCTGGCTTTAACTGCTTTCCGGTTTCCGGAAGGAAAAAAAGTCCTGGTACCGGCAATTACGTTTGCATCAACAGCTACCGCAGTTCTCTATAACCGGCTGATTCCAGTCTTTGTAGATGTTGATCCGGTGACGGTATCAATGGATCTGGATGATCTCAGGCATAAGCATGACAAAGATTGTGTAGCAGTTATACCGGTGCACAATGGAGGATATCCTGTTCCAATGGACCGCCTGATGTTGATAGCTGACGAGCTCAACCTGAAAGTGATTGAAGATTGTGCGCACTGTGCCGGCGGAGAGTACAAAGGCCGAAAGCTAGGCACATGGGGGCATATCGGATGCTTCAGTTTTGAAGAGAAAAAGTGCATGACCACCGGAGATGGAGGCATGATATGCTCTGATGATACTGAACTGATCGAACCGCTCAGGGCTTACAGGTGGATTGGGATAGATAAGGATACCTGGAAGAGAGCAGGGGCCATACAAGGTATACCGGAGAATGAAGCAATGCATTGGCACTATGAAATTTCCGTATTAGGATATAAGTATAATATGAATGATCTCGCTGCTGCCATTGGCCTGGCGCAGCTGAAGAAACTTGATAATATGAATGAGTGCCGGGCAAAGATCATTAAACGGTATCTTGAGGGTATAAAAAGTATAAAAGGGATCAGCCCTATTTTTCCATATGAACCTGGAAATGGCGCTTACTGGTATTTTGGAATACGCACCCATAAGAGGGATGAATTAATTGTCTGGCTGAAAAAGAAGGGTATTGCCACAGGTGTTCATTTCTATCCGTTAACATTGCAACCACTCTTCAAACAATATACAGGGGGGTGCCCAACAGCAGAAAAAATCTGGGAACAGTTTATTACCCTGCCTTCTCATGTGGATCTGACAATAGTAGAGATTGATTATGTTTTCAAAGCGCTTGCTGAGTTTTCTGATAATAGCGCTTAAGAAGCTCCAATAATATCAATTATTGCCGATGGGAAAAGTCAGAATAGATACCATCTCTCTGAAGCAGCTTGACAGCAAACTAAAAGGAGAGCTGAATGAGGTGCTTAATAATTCTGACCATGCAACTCCTTTTCATAGCCTTGACCTCAGTCAATTTGTATCAGATTATTTTCTGCTAGACTCTTATCTTATATATGCGAGTATGGGAGATGAGATAAGAGGATTCCTGATCTTTCATAAAGATAAAAAGAACAATACTCTCGCTTCGCCATATCAGTTGAGCTTAACTGTTTATGGTGGGCCAGTAAGCCTGCCAGGGAATGAACTTGTTATTATTAGCCTCTTAAGATACCTTAAGAAGAGTGCCTTTCGCAGTCGTGTCTACATCAAATCAGGACCCGCAGTATCTTTTGACCTGTTTAGTGGAGCAGGTTATAAAGTCAAGACTATACCGACTTTATTGATAGATACCTGTAAGAGTGAAAAAGAGCTTTGGGAGGGTTTGGAGAACAGGATTAGAAGAAACATCAGGAAAGCAAAAGAGAACAATATTGAAATTACTATTCTGAACAATAATTGTATTGATCGTTTCATTGAGTTGTACAGGGAGCTGTGTCTCAGGAAGGATCTCTTTTTTCATGGAGCTGATTATTATAGGAACTTATACGGAATACTACAGAAGGATGTAAAGATGAGAATCTTTTATGCAGCGTACGAGGGAGAAGTTATTTCAGCGATGTCTGTGCTGGAGTATAAGGATTATATTAACCCCTGGTTTGGAGGTACAGATCACGAGTATCTTAGTACAGGAGCAGGTTCTCTTCTTTACTGGGAGATTATCAGGTATGCCTCATGCGAGGGATACAGGATATATGATTTTCTTGGCCTGGATGTGGGACCAATTGCATTTTATAAGAAAGGGTTTGGAGGGAGGGAGGCTGATGTCTGTCATGCAAGCTATTCCCCATTATATCTAAGAGGCTATAATAAACTGTTCAAACTATTCAAAAGATAATGAGACCTCTACTAGGATATTACAAGTATCAGCTGAAAAATCGAATTTTTCAGTCATATATCAGGCTGAATCTCAGATCAAAAGGGCACAGGATAGGAAGAAGGGTATTGCTGCATTCTGCCAATATAGGTGGGAACTGTCAGATAAAGGAAGGTGCCGTTATAGGTCCGAATGCAACACTGGCCGGGAACAACATTATCGGTGCCGGTGCAAAGATTTCTAATATTACAGTAGGTGTGAATACACAGATAGACTCTTCAGTAATTTGTACCGGGAACGGCCAGGGGAGAATTGTTATCGGCAAAGAGTGTTATATCGGTATCTACAACATATTGGATTGGAGCGATGATATTACTATTGGAGACTTTGTACAGATAGCAGGGCCGACAACAGCCCTGTGGACTCATTCCGGGGCCCGGATGTGCTTCAATAGTATTCCACTAAGGAATACCTCTCCGGAGTTTAGACCTACTGCCGCTATTGTAATTGAGAGTAATGTATACATTGGCGGCAACTGTACAATCTATCCGGGTATAACCATCAGCCATCATTCAGTTGTAGCACCCAATTCAGTTGTGACAAAAAATGTGGATCCATACACAATGGTGGGAGGAGTTCCGGCCAGGAAAATCAAAGATTTGGCCAGAACTTGACGATACTTAATTCGTTCAGTTGTGATAAAACAGATGCAAGTGCTGAATGCCCTGAATACAAAAGTTAAATACAAAGAGAAGAGAATTCCTGAGTTCCTGGAACTGTTGTTTTTTTTGTTCTTGGGATTTATCCTGGTTTACTTCGTAAACGTAAGGATTAACAGACTGTTGTTTCTTCTCTTTTTACCTTTAGTATGGTTTTCAAAGAGAGACTATTTCTGGCTCGTATTCTTTTTTATCCTTATGGAACAGCCAGGAGGGCTATTTTCCGGAGGATTGAGAGATGATCCTTTAAGATTGCCAATTTATAGCATTGCACCAGGTATTTCTATTGCATTCCATGAACTTATCGTAATTATTTTATTCGCTAAAACTCTTTTCAATAGAGGGTACTGGACTAACTACATAAATCCCTTTTTTCTAAAATATCTTAGTCTGCTTCTTTACCTATTTATTGCATTGGTTTTAGTTTCACCTCTGATGGGAATGGGTATCAATTCAATGGTTAATGTAATTAAATTGTCTATATCTCTGTCTCTATTCTATTCTGTCGTGAGAATTTTAAATTCAGAAGATCAGATAATGAGATTTTTTAGATTAATATTTCCTTTTGCTTTTGTAGCCTTGGTTCTTCAGACCTATGGTCTGATCAATGGCACCCAATTAATTGCTCTTGTTAAACCAGGTGTGTTGTCAACTCAGGGCGTTTATGATATATCAGGAAGACAAACAGGCTGGCTGAGGCCAATTGAAATGAGTCACGCTATGCTGATTACATTTACAGGTTCTCTTTGGCTATTAGCTAAAGGAAATTCCGAGTTCAGAAAACAATACATTCTGCTTATTAACTTTTTAAGTTTTCTTGTCATTTTTCTATCAGGCACAAGAAGTTGGGTAATTTCTTTCATAATTGGCTATGTGTTGTTCTTTTTCTTTATGGGAATAAAAATACCCAAATTGATGCTCAGATCATTTATCGCAATAATGCTATTTATATTTATTGTTATAAAATTTCCTGTAATAAATATGCAGATTCAGAATAGCTGGGACAGGATAAAAACGGTCGAAAAAGTATTAGAGGGAGATATTACAGGAGGTGCAACAATAAGTCGTTACGATGTAAGGGCTCCTAAAGTGATGGAGGGATTTATGTCCAGTAGTATAATCCTCGGTGCAGGATTCAGTGACCACTTTTACAGATTTGCCGATGGTCACGTAGGTTATCATAATATATTGTTGAACACGGGTATAGCAGGTATTTTATTGATCTTTTTTGTTATTATCAAAGTAATAAGATATCCTTTCATTGGTATAAAAAAATATAAAATAATAAATAGCCAGTTTATTAAAATAAGCATTTTACCACTGGTTATACTTCTGTTGATCAACAATGGAACTCAGACAATCGGTTTTACTCCCGATGGTGTAAACAGGATTATTCTGATGGTTTTTGCATTAATTATGATCGATATGTCAGTTAAAACAAGTATTCAGGAAAGATATCCAATTCAGTATGATTATGGAGAATAATAAGGATCAAATCTATGTAACCCAGCCTGCAATACCACCTTTGGAGGAGTATGTTGAATATTTAAAGCAGATATGGGAATCAAAGAGATTGACTAATAACGGCCCTTTTCATCAACAATTTGAAAAGGAATTAGCAGATTATCTTGGAGTTAAATATCTTTCACTTTTTGCAAACGGCACACTTGCTCTGGTAACTGCTTTACAAGTGTTAAGGATAACAGGTGAAGTAATTACCTCACCTTTCAGTTTTGTCGCAACAACACATTCTTTATGGTGGAATAATATTAAACCTGTATTTGTTGATATTGAACAAGAATTTTTTACTCTTGATCCGGATAGAATAGAAGCAGCCATTACACCTCAGACTTCGGCAATCCTCCCTGTACATGTTTATGGTAATCCCTGCAGAATTGAAGAAATACAAAAAATTGCAGACACATACGGATTAAAAGTCATCTATGATGCAGCACATGCTTTTGGAGTGAGGATTAATGGAAGCTCAATATTGAATTATGGTGATCTTTCTATATTAAGTTTCCATGCTACAAAAGTATTTAACACAATTGAAGGAGGTGCAATAATTTGCCATGATGAAAAAACAAAGAAGAGAGTAGATTACCTGAAGAATTTTGGTTTTGCCGGGGAAATAACTGTCATTGAACCGGGAATAAATGCGAAAATGAATGAACTACAGGCAGCTTACGGACTTTTACAATTGAAATATGTAGATGAATACATATCTAAACGTAAAGACATTGCCAATTTGTACAGAGAAGGGTTATCTGATATTAAGGGTATCAAAGTGCTATATGATATTGAAGGAATTGATCATTCATACACTTACTTCCCAGTTTTTATTGATGATAAGCTTTATGGTGAGAGCAGGGATGACCTGTATGAGAGACTTAAGAAAAACAATATTTATGGGAGGCGATATTTTTATCCACTGATAAGTCAGTTTCCAACTTATCGAGGGTTACCCTCTGCCAGACTGGAAAACCTCCCCTTTGCTTACGATGTAGCTGAGAAAGTAATTTGCTTGCCAATATATCCAGATTTAATTAGAAAGGATATAAATAAAATTAGTTCATTAATACAAAGCCGTTAATATAAAATTATTTTAAGTCAAGTGAAATTGAATTCAATTTACACTCATAATAATTGTTTAATAATCTTTACCGGCTTTAATCAAAGAGCTTTAATTGCATTTATCCGGACTATTGAACTTTATAAATTAAAGTATGCATTAGTAGCTAAATCAGGAGATGATTCAATTCTATTAACTCAATATAAGTCAAAGGTTGCATATATTAGAAAGTCTGTTGTATTAGATTTGGATGACATTCTCTATTCATTAACAATTGTTAAGAATATAATTAATGCTGACAAATATATAATTGCACCATCTACTGAAGCATTAAATAGATTTTTGCTTAAAAATAGAAATTTAATTGAGGATAGTAACATAATTATACCTTTAGTTTCAAAAGACTTGTATGAAAGTATTTCAGATAAATATAGCTTTACAAAAATATGCGAGAGGAATGATATTAAAGTACCTTATGAATATAGAGGAATTGAGAGAGCTGTATTGCCATTTGTTGCGAAACCTTTAAGGTATTTTTCTCTGGATGGTCAATCCCTTTCTCCTGTTATTTTATTAAATGATAAAAGTAAAAAAGACTTTTTACAGAAATTTAATCCTAATGATTTCTATTATCAAAAATACATTAATGGGGAATGCTACTATTTGTTATATTATTTTCATAGAAACGGAGAGGTATTAAAGTTTTCACAACTAAACCTTATACAACAACCTGACGGTAAGTCAATGGTTGCAGCTGTATCTTCAAAATTTCATGAGAGTAATGAATCCATCAAATATGAATTACTTTTTAAAAAGATGAAATTTCATGGATTAGTTATGATAGAAGTAAAACAGAAAAATCAAAATAATTATATGATTGAGGCAAATCCAAGATTTTGGGGACCTTCACAATTATTTGTAGATGCAGGAATTAATTTATTTGATGGATTTTTACATGATTATGGTTTTATCAAGGATTTTCCACAAATAAGATGTACTAAAAAACTCACAAAATATTTTTGGTTTGGTGGAATAAATGAAATATTAAAAATGAGGCAGAATTTATTATTTCATAAAGGAAGTTTAATTAATCTTATGCTTGATTTGCCTAAATGGTTGGAGTATGATATTTATAGAAGGCAAGATACGATTGAAATATATTTAAATGAATTTTAATGGAAAATATCAAACTGAATGAGTTAAAACGTTTATATAAAAACCAAAGCAAGCATTCAAGTTATCAAATTTTATCAAACAGGCTTTCGGCACTTCTAAATTGGAAAGAATTAAATATTAAAACAAGGTATGAATCTGAAAGGTTATCATTTATTATAAAAAATATAGACATTTATAGAAAAACCATCCTTGACATTGGTGGTAATACAGGATATTTTTCATTTGAGTTAATAGAAAATGGAGCAAAATATATTCACTATTATGAAGGGAATAAAATACATTCTGACTTTGTAAAACTTGCATCTTCTATACTGAATGTTGAAAGTCAGATACATATTTCAAACAAGTATTATTCAGTTAAGGATAAACTAATTGGTATTTATGATATAGTCTTATTATTAAACATTTTACATCATATCGGGGACGATTTTGGACCTAAGAAAATTACTATTGAAGAAGCAAAAAAAGAGATATTATTAATACTTAATAGTTTGTCTCAGAGAACAATTTGGTTAGTTTTTCAAATGGGATTTAATTGGAAAGGTGATAAGAATCTGGGATTATTTAAAAATGGAACAAAAGCAGAGTTGATTGAATTTATAGAAAGGGGGACAAAGAATAATTGGGAAATAACACGAATTGGGATACCAGAAAGAATAAATGATAATATTACTTACTGTGAAATGAATAGTATTAATCTTAAGAGAGATGATACTATAGGAGAATTTTTAAATCGCCCAATATTTATTTTAAAATCCAAACATGCCTGAAAACAGTGAAATTTTAGTAAGTATTTGTTGTATTACCTATAATCACAGGCAATTTATATATCAATGTCTAGATGGTATTTTGATGCAAGTTACTAAGTTTTCAATAGAAATAATAATTTATGATGATGCCTCTAATGATGGTACTGCAGAAGTTATTAGGGAATATGAAAAAAAATACCCAAAAATTATCAAACCAATTTATCAGAAAGAAAACCAATTTTCAAAAGGGATCAGGGGTATTACAGCAAAATTTACTTTCCCTCGCACCAATGGTAAGTATATAGCTCTGTGTGAAGGTGATGATTACTGGTTAGATCCTTATAAATTGCAAAAACAGGTAGATTTTTTGGAAATAAATCCAGATTATGGAATGGTTCATACGGGTGTTCAGGTGGTTGATAAAAACGGGAAGCTCATACTTGTATCTGATTCTGAAAAACCCTCAGGAGAAGTATTCTATGATCTGCTTCTTGGATCAGCATTTATTATTACTTGTTCTGTTTGTGCCCGAAGGGATTTAATAATGGAGGCGGTTAAATATGCTAATGGAAAAAACCTTAAATGTGTTTTTGACTATTGGCTGTGGCTCCATATTGCGATGAGATCGAAGATTCATTATTATCGTTCAGTGACATCAGCATACCGATCTCACAGTCAAGGAATTACCCAATCAAACAAAAAATACCTCTATAATATTATCCCTTTAGCTGTTCTGGATGTGGTTTCATATAAATTCAAACATTATCCTGAAAAGAGATTTATATATAGATGGCGAATGTTTATAGCTTATTGCAGAACGATTACTTCGAGAAGTATTACAATAAAGGACAGGATTCATTATTCTGTTTTTTTCATTAAGCACCCTGTTTCATTTTTTGCATTTATTCCTGCTCTTTTTAAGAAAATCTTGAATAAATTAAAAAAAGTTGAAATAAATGGTGGCTTCAATTGAAGCTGGATTTTATTGGACAATTTAAAAGAAAAAGCACAAACAGGGGTTACGCTTGGTTTTGTCACAAAAACAGGCACCCTGGCTCTTCAGTTTGTATTTGGACTGATACTTGCAAGGCTGCTTACCCCGCAAGATTATGGGTTGGTGGGCATGCTTGCAATTTTCATAGCTCTCTCAGATGTTTTTATTGATAGTGGTTTTGGTACAGCTGTCATGAGAAAGAAGTATCCGGAAGTAATTGATTATTCAACAGTTTTCTGGTTTAATCTGACAGTCTCAATACTTGCCTATGGGTTTTTATTTATAGGAGCTCCTTTTATTGCGAAATTTTACAATGATACAAGGTTAATCAATCTTACACGTGTTTTAGGATTGGTGGTAATTATTAATGCATTTGGTTCAATTCAGGGTAAATACCTGAATAAGAATATGCAATATAAAAAGCTCACAAAAGTGTATGCGATAGCATTTCTTGGAGGAAGTGTTTTTGCTGTAGGTATGGCAGCATCGGGATTTGGTGTCTGGGCGCTCGTTGGTAAAACGCTGTTTTTGGCAATTTTGCTCAATGGAGGATGGTGGATTGTAAGTACATGGAAACCTCAAAAGAAGTTTTCAATCAGTTCTTTTAAAGAACTTGGAGGGTTCGGATCCAAACTACTGGCCACATCATTGTTTAGTTCATTTTTTACAAATGTTTATTCGGTTATTATCGGGAAATTATTTAATGCTCAAAGCCTTGGATTTTTTACACGGGCAAAGCAGTTTTATGATTTGCCTGATAAAAGTATAAGATCATCATCAATGAATATATTTTTCCCCGCACTGAGCTACATGCAGGATGATGATACAAGATTGACCAGAACATATGGAAAGATCCTGGGTATCTATGCTTTCGTTCTTTTTCCTGTTTATGCTTTATTGGCAATCATTGCAAAGCCAATGATAATAATACTATTAACAGAAAAATGGTTGGAATCGGCAGTTCTTTTAAAATATTTTTGTATGCTGGCAATAGTATTACCTTTTGAATCGGTAAATGAAAATGTTCTTTACATCAAAGGCCGTTCTGACTTTGTCTTTTATGTTACTGTATTGAGAAAAATCTGCCTCGTGGGGTTATTATTTTATTTATATAAATTCGGTCTGGTAGGGATGGTTTGGGCATTTGTCATTGAAGGCTATCTGGGAGTTGTGATATCGTTCTTTTTTGCTAGAAAAGTATTGAAGTTTAGTTTTATTGATCAAATAAAAAAAGTATTACCGGCAATTGGCTTGACTATTACTACCTCAGCGTTTATGTTAACTGGTATTGCCTTTACTAATGAAGGTATATTACAATTGATTATTGTGATAATTTTAGGAGCTGTAACATATTTAACTCTGAGTTACATCTTAAAACGGCACGAATTAACTGAATTAACTGAATTGGTAACAGGCATAAAGCAAAGATTAAAAAAGCCGGAATAGAATAATTTATCAGAACACTTTTTTAAGATGCAGTTTATTAAATATATTTTCCTGTCATCAACGTCAAATAATAAGAACCTAAAATATTATAAAATTGATGAGGATAATTTCTTTGTTGGTTCTTGGGCAGGTTTATTTGCGAGGCGATTGAAAAAATATAAACCGGAGCTAGACATTTCAATATGGAGGATAGAGCCTGTTGTTGAAAAACCATATGTAAAGCGTATTTATGAACTAAATGGAATAATATGGCCTAATAAAAGAATTTTGATTAAAAATGTGCTTTCTGTGGCAATGTACCTAAAAATACTGAAGCTAAGTCTAAAAAATAGGGTTATCATACATTACCACTCATTGTTTGACAGATTTATTCTTGTTCGTTTTCTTCTTCCAAAGACTGTTAAGATAGTTTTGAGCCATCATGGAGGAGTGCCGCCGGCGGCAGGTAGTCTGAAAGATTTACTGTTCAGGATTACATACAGATACGCCTCGGGCATTACATATTTATCTACTGGTGCAAAAGAATATCTGCAGTCTATTAAAGTGCATGAAAATAAGTTACATTTCCTTCCTGTTGGTGCAGATTTTAATCTGTTCAGGCCCTCCGACAAATTAAAAGCCAGGAGAAAATTAGGTCTTGAACCTGACAAAGTTTATGCAATATATGTAGGTGTTTTTTACAAATTAAAAAGTGTTGATGTCATTTTGAGAATATACAACAAATTGAAAGCACGATATAATTTTAGCGTGATATTTGTTGGCGGAGAAGATGATGCAATGAATGATTTATATAATGAAGTGAAAAATTCCGGCTGCCCATATTTTTCGAGACAGCTTTATGCAAATATGCCCGTTTTTTACAACGCTGCTGATTTTTATATACACCCGACATTTAATCCTGCTTTTGGAGGCCTTGATGTTTCATGGATTGAAGCGCTTGCATGTAATATCCCGGTTTTAAGTCCTCAGTTGAAATACCTGGATTTTGATTACAAGGAACTTGGAATTAATATTAACAATTTTGAAGAGGCTTCTGAAAAAACAGAATGGATGATTAATAATGCAAAGAATTTTAAAAAATGTCGTGAAGTATCTCAAAAAAACCTTGATGGTAATATGAGTATTATGGAGAAATTATTAATGATTTATAAAAAAATTGAAAACTAAGATCATCCACATAATGAGCCATTGTCCGGCTTATGAAGAATACTCGGATAAGCCAAGGCCGTCTGTCAGTTGGGATACACCATGTGGATCTTGGGTAGGGATATGGGGAACTGATTGGGGAACTCAAATTGGCTCTGAAATATTAAAACTTGATCATAATATTACTTATGAAGTATGGCAACCCGATCTCAGAGCTAATACAAAACATGAGCATATGTTTAGTAATAAAGTGAAACATATTTTATATCCTGCATATCGAAAGAAAAGAATCTATGGATTTAAGATTATAGATGTTGTATTCTCCGATATTATGATAGAAGATCTTAATAACATTACAAACACACAAAATGTTATAATACATCTTGGGGATATTTATAACTCACTAAAATATTTTATACCTAAAATATCGAATCACTTCATCTATATAAATCAATTTATGTCTGAACTAAACTATCCATTTGATGGATTCAGACTAATAAAGAAAAACTTTTTTAGTTTACTTTTTCATTATTTGGATTACAAGTTTGTATGTAAGAATATTTATAAGTATAAAGCAATAATAGTTGCAAATAATAAAAGAGTTGATTTATTAGAAAATACATTTAATGGGACGATCTATAAGCTAGTTAATGGAATTGATTATAATTTTTGGTCAAAAAATTTGAACAATATTAAAAAAGAAGATTTTGGAATTAATAAAGAAGATTTTATCATTTTAATGATTTCACGGTTTACACCAAATAAACAAATCCATAGATTTATTCAAGTTTTAAATAATATTGAAAAGAAGACAGCTTTTAATTATAAATGTTTAATTATTGGACATGGTGAGAAAGCTTATGAATACACTTTGAAAAGGGAAGCAAATGAACTTATTTCAAAAGATAAAATAAGGTTTTTACCTTACCAACAAAAAGAAGATCTAAGGGACTTATATAATATTGCTGATCTTTTTGTTTCGGTTTCTTTATCAGAAGGAGGACCAACCACAGTTAAACAAGCCATGGCTTGTGGTGTACCAGTTCTAATGACTAATACTGGGCATACAGCTGAGGTTTTAACAGCTCATAATGCTGGTTGTATTGTTAAAACACATGATTATAAAGGTTGGGAGAAAAAAATTGAAAAGATTTTAAATGGTTTTAAAATTAATACCATTCCATCTGAGTTAGTAAAAGAATACTACAATTGGGGAAATGTTGCTCTTAAATACATCAAATTTTATAAATCTATTCTATGAAAACAATATTCTGTGTAAGGCCTAGGGGGTTTAATATTGGAAATGAACTGATTTTCCATTGTGCCAAACATTTTATTGAGAAGCATGCTAGTACAGAAATAAACTTTATTACTATTCCTTCTACAAAAGCCTATGAGTCAGGTGTAAAGGCTGGTTTTACAAAAGATACTGTTTATGAGTTTAATAATTTAGCCGATGCTGTATTTTTAATAGGAGGAAATGTTTATGAGAATGGTAATCTTGATTTTGATTATTATGCTTTTGATAAATTAGATGTTCCTTTTTTTGTTTTTAGTGTTTCAAGAGGTATGGTCCTAAGTAAAAAATTAGAATTTGTTAGTAGGACAGATTCTATAGGAGATTCGGTTATAATTGACTTGGCAAGAAAAGCTAAATTTCATCTTTCAAGAGATTATGCCACCTTTAAATATTTAGAGAATTTGGGTGTTAATAATGTAATTGGAGGTTGCCCAACTCTTTTTCTTAATGAGATAGAAACAATTAACAAAAACAAATATTCAAATACAGTATTTATTTCAATCAGAAATCTTGACCTTATGAATATTCCTTCCCAGATTAAATATAAAACACCACTCCAAATAAGAGATATTTGTAATGTTCTTAACTCTTATGGTTATAACAATGTTAAGCTCTTATGTCATGATATCAGAGATATTACATTCGCAACTTCATTTCCAGAAATGGATTATGTATATATTGAAGATATCCATGAATATATTGACCTTATAAGTAATGCTGAACTTATTATTTCATATAGACTTCATGCTAGTTTACCCAGGTATTCTTTAAACAAACCTTTTATAAATATTTCCTATGATGAAAGAGCACTTAGCCTTTTTGACACAATTGGTTTAAGTCATTGGGATGTATTTATAACTTGTGAAAATTTAATGCAGGCAATAAATGATAGGCTTAATAAAATTAAAAATTGTAATTTCCCAGTAATCAATGATAACACTTATGTGCTGAAAATCAAGGAAATTATTGAATCTAGTCTCAAATCTTTCATGGGTAGTATTTAATATATTTCATTACTGGCCGACTAAAATAATAATAGGAAGGGTACTCCCCTAAGATTTTCCTCAATATTGTAATTTGGTTTTTGCATAAAACATAATATAACATGGGTAAAATTACAGAAATAAAATTTGTCGGATAGCCGATTTTCAAACAGATATTGAATTTGGTGGGGAAAGTCGATATAAATGGTCTGATAAGAACGCATGAGAGTGATTATTATTACAAATCATTTAAGACCACAGGACACTTTTCACTATGCTGTCCGGGATACTTAGCCAAACTGCCTTTGGTAGTCAGAATGAAGAACCCTATTATAGCCGGGTGGATAAACTATTACGGAAAGTTTAGCAGAACAGAGTTTTGGAAAGTCATTTAGTTGTAGCTTCGCTTGTCTGAATACATCTGATAAGCATGCTGGTTATAATGAGCTCTTGCGCAGTAAACATAGGGTTGTTAAGAGCAGGTTTATCCCGCCGGGTATTCATTTATCACTTAATGTATAGGAGGTCGATTATTTAAATGAAAATATGATGATTAATGATCAGGTATTTATATCGATAAATTGTGAATTTAAAAGTTTAATCGGACAATAGTGAAAATATTTATTGAATCAAATTATTGGAAATTGCAAAATTATAAGAGCATGGATACTAACAGGAATCATTTCATGATTTTTATTCTATTGACGGATAAATAGGAAATTAGATTTTGTACTTATATTCAATTTATTGGAACATCTTGCTTTTGAGACAGGATTATACTATCTCGCAAAAGCAAAGCTGTATTGGGAGTTAATGGTATTTTATTTATTTCTATTTCCTGTTTACATTATCAAGTACCAAAGAAATTTTCTGTAAAGAACTTTATAATCAATAGACTTAAAGAATTAATGTATAGAGTAATGGATCTCAATTATCTAAAAGACTTATGGATGATTGCAAGAAAAATAGATTGGTAAACGTGATAAAAAAATAATTTAAAAACTCTCAAATTATTACATTTGCATGTCTCCTAGGGTCAAGGTTTTAATACTAAGCTATAACGGAAAGTATCTTCTTGATGAATGCATATCATCGTATCTTTTAAATGATTACGAAAATTTTGATATAACAGTAATAGACAACGGATCCAGTGATGGAACAATGAAATATGTTAATGAGAATTGGCCTGATATTTTTGTTCTAAGGACAAAAAAAAATCTTGGCTATTCAGGTGGATTTAACCTGGGATTGGATTACGCTTTCAATCATGAGAACGTCGATTATGTTTTAATTACCAATAACGATGTTAAAGCCGATTCAAAAATAATTTCAGAATTGGTTAAAGTTGCAGAAACAGACCCGATGATCGGATTTGTAACAGGTAAAGTGTATTTTTATGATAAGCCAAATGTTTTACAGACAGTTGGTAAATATGAAGATCCCATAAGATGGAATGGCGAGCATATCGGGAAAGAGGAAATTGATAAAGGTCAATACAACGAGATTTCTGAAAGGACCTTTGTTGATGATATTTTTACTTTGGTTTCACGAAAAATGTATCTTGAAACCGAAGGCTATGATACGACATTTCAATTTCAGGCAGAAGAATTTGATTGGCAGGCAAGGGCCAAAAAGCTGGGATATAAAATATATTATACGCCATTTGCCAAAATATGGCACAAAGATAGTTTGACAATTGGGAAAAGATCTGCATTTAAGGCTTTTTATGATTCGCGTAATCCGATGTTGGTTATACTAAAACACAAATCACCTGAGTTTTTTAGAAGGTATTTTTGGTACCATTTTAAGACATCCATTTTAAGAGGAACATTAGTAACCCTTAAACAGTTACGACCTCAAGTAACTGTTGCAATTTGGAGAGGTTTATTATCAGGATTGCTATGGGGATTTAAAAATAAAAAATTTACGGTAAAATATTTTATTAAGTGAAAATAGCTATTGTAAGTTTTGGACATGTAGATGTAATCCTGCCTTTGGTTAAACATTTATCCGGATCTAATGTAGATGTTTCCTTGTTTCTTTGCTTTTCCCTTAAAAGAAAATTTGAAAGTATATTGGACTTCTCTGATAAAGAAATATCAACAGGTTTTACTGATAGATTGAAAACAGATGAGTTATTAGGGCCGGAGATCTTAAATTATCTTGGGGATGACATAAAAGTTCATTTTTTTATTTTTAAAAACCAAAAGTTAAGGTCATTAATGAATTTATTTTTATCTAAAATTCTAACACGCCGACTAAAGAATTATGATATAATTCATTTTAATGGGATTAATGGTGTCCTACCAGTCTTAATTTATATGTTAAGAAAAAAACGATTATTATTTACAATTCATGATATCCAATCTCACAGCGGGGAGAAGACAAGATTCAATTTTTCTGAAAGGATAAGCAGATATATTTTAAAAAGTAAATATCCGGTCATAATACATAATCTTTCAGACTTTAGAAAGGTGCAGCAAGATTATTTTTCACTAAAAGATAAATATAGATATATACCTTTTGGAGAGATTGAAGTATATAGAGAATTTAAAGAAGAAGGTATTGAATCAGAATACTCTGATTTATTGTTTTTTGGCAGATTTTCTCCCTATAAAGGGATAGAATACTTAATTTCTTCACTTCAAATTTTAGACGAAAAGAGCTTTAGTATAAAAACGATTATTGCAGGGAATGGTGAAGTTTATTTTGATATTACTAATTTATCTGATTTAGGAGTTGTTTTAATTAACAGATATATTCCAACCAAAGAATTGGTTAGTTTAATTAGGAATACAAAAATAATAGTTTGTCCTTATACTGATGCAACTCAAAGTGGAGTTGTAATGACTGCATTTGCATTCAATAAACCGATAATAGCCACAAATGTGGGAAATTTTCCCGAAATAATAAAAAATGGCCTGACAGGAAGTTTGATTTCACCTTATGAACCTAATGAACTAGCTGATAAGATACAATTCTTTTTAAAAGATACAGATCTATTAAATGTAATTAGTTTAAATATTCAAAAAGAAAAACTAACTGGCGATTATTCCTGGAGTAAAATTTCTCAGAAAACAAAGGATCTCTATTCTTCAATTTTATATTGACTATTTTCCTGGTGAATGAAGATCTTATTTACAACTGACACTATTCAACGAGGAGGAAAGGAACGCCAGCTGTTTATCCTCTCAGCTCAACTTGCCAGAAAAGGTTATATTATAAACATTTTAACTTTTAAGTTGACTGAAAATAATTTTATCAATGAATACAATTTTAAACCGGATCAGATAAATTTAATTAAACCTCAAAATAGGTTTAGCAGATATCTTGCATTTAAAAAACTAATTAAAACATTTGAACCTGATCTTGTTTTTGCCTGGGATTTTGAAACGTCATTATATAATTTGTGCCTCTATAAAAAATTTAAATATAGATTTATAAATGGTAGTATTCAGCATGGTATTAGGCTTTTTCGTTTTTCTCATATAATACGCAGCATTACATGTTGGTCGTCTCCTTTTGTTGTGGCAAATTCTTTAGCTGGTCTAAAAGCAAACAACCTTAAACCCGGGAAAAGAAGATTCGTGTTTTATAACGGTATTGAGATAAAATTCATGAACCGATTATCTGAACCTAAGATTGATATTTTGAGAAAAAAAATAATACCGGGTTATAGTATTATTCCGGGATTTGTTTATATCTCAGTTGCCAATCTTGTTCCATATAAAGATTATTGTACTGTAATTAAAGCGCTCTCAAAGCTCAAGTCAGATTTTAATTTTTATTATCTGATTGTTGGTGATGGTCCGATGAGAAAAAAATTTAAGGAAATGACCCGGGTTTATGGCCTTGAAAAAAACATCATTCTTGCAGGAAGAGTTGAAAATGTAAAAGATTATCTTTTTGTAGCGGATGTTATGATCCATTCATCCCGTGGCGAGGGCATTTCAAATGCAATCCTTGAAGGCATGTATGCCGGATTGCCTGTTATTGCAACTAATGTGGGAGGAATACCTGAAACAATCTATCCGGCTTCGTCAATGTTGTTCCCTTATAAGGATCATGAAACTCTGTACAACTGTCTGCTGAAATCCAAAGGGCTAAAGGAATCGTTTGACCCTAGTTCGGAAGAATACCAGGCACATTTGAGAAAGTTTTCAGTTGAAACAATGGTGAGGAGATTTGAGGAGATTATTGACGAGATATTGAAAAAGTAATCGGTATTCAGTATTCGGTAATCGTTTATTCTCACAGACACTGAATACCGAATACCAAGGATATTATGGATGTTTATTCAAAAATAAGGTCATCTCTTTCAGAAAGGAACAAGGGAAAATTAACCAGGCTTCTTATTCAGACAGGGTTAAAGCCAAAAGTTAATATGAAAGTTAAATCTCCTTTTAACAAAGGAATTATCATTTTCTCTGCTGATTTTGAAATGGCCTGGGCCTTCCGGTTTTCTAAAACAAAACGAAATGAAGCGGTTAAGAAAGGACTTGAAGAAAGAGAGAATGTTCCTGTTTTACTTGACCTTTTTAAGAAGTACCGGATTCCGGTTACCTGGGCCACTGTCGGGCATTTATTCCTGAGTGAATGCAGTAAAGGTGAGGGTGGATTGGCACATCCTGAAATGCCCCGTCCCGGTTATTTTGAAAACCGGAACTGGAACTATACCAGGGATGACTGGTATCAACACGATCCCTGCACTGATCTGAAGACTGACCCGGCATGGTATGCATCTGACCTGATTGATTTAATACGGAGTTCGGATGTTAAGCACGAGATAGGATGTCATACGTTTTCCCATACTGACTTTACTTACAAGAATTGTCCAAAGCTGCTTGCCGATGCAGAACTTGATGCATGTATAAAAGCTGCAGCAGCAGGAGGTATCAGGCTGAAGAGCATGGTTTTTCCCGGAGGTACGGCCGGCAATTATGAAGGCCTTGCAGAAAAGAGGTTTATCTGTTACCGCCAGCCAATGAACAATCATATAGACCTGCCATATATTGACAGATATGGTCTGGTGGCGATTCCAAGTTCATTGGGGCTGGATAAGGATCCTTATGGATGGGATAGAAAATTTCACTTGCAAATGATAAGCAAATACCTGAATAAGACTGCTAAACATAAACAAGTATGCCATTTTTGGTTCCATCCCTCAATGGATAACTGGTACCTTGAAAATGTAATGCCTGAAATATTGAAAATGGTTGCAGATTATGCCGGTTCTTCTAAAATTGAGGTTAAGACTATGGGGCAGCTGGCGAAAGAATTTAAAAGATTAACCGTGGAGACGAGAGGTCAGTAATTGGTAATCAGTAATCGGTAACTTTCATACTTTATGGTATTTAGGCATTGACTCACCGAATACCGGATACTGAATACCGAATACCATTTTTATGAAATAAGCATGATAGAGTTCCTTTTAGAAATACAATTAAACACAAAAATAGAGGATCTGGATAAACTCTTTATTCAAAAACCGGAAGTTGAGCTACATCTGAAGGGTATTGACTATGAATTCATTGCCTGGGGTGATCCTATAAGTGAAAAAGGATTTAAGGAAAACCTCTCAAAAAATTTAACTCCTGAATATATAGTAAATAATCTCTACGGCCATTATTATTATTTTCTTCTTAATAAATCCAAAAACGAAATATTTATTGGTAATTCAATGTTTTCGATATTACCAATATACTATTTAATAAATAAGGAGATAATAATAGTATCTGATAATGCAGTCAGAATCGCAAGTTATTTGAATATACATGATATTTCTAAAAGGTTCATTCTGGGAACCATACTCTTTAATTACCCTCTTTTTAATGACAGCATTTTTGAAAACATAAAGCTTCTTCCGGCTAATTCATTTATCAGATGTTCGGGATCAAATTCAGACATAAAAAAGCATACAGCAATTCAGGGTTATTTTTCAAAAACGCCCAAACCCTGGAAAAGATCAACCGGGGAGATCAGAGATGTTTTTTTATCATCAGTCCGGAAATACCTGCCTGACACAGAATATGCTCATGCACTTACAGGAGGGTTTGACGGACGTACATTGGTTTCAACCGGTCTTTATTACAAAAAGGCTTTTTCATGCTATGGTTTCGGATCACAAGAATCAAAAGATACTGAAATAGCATCGCGGTTGGCAAAAAAGGCAGACATTCCTTTTATTAATATTGAACTGGGAGATTCATACATCAAAAATGAAAGTCGATCCTGCGGTGAAGAGTTCATTGTAAATTCATCAGGAACTGCCACTTTTGCACGGGCTCATTACCTGTATTCTGCTAAAATACTTTCTGGTGATTATCAACATATTATAACAGGCAACTTCGGAAGTGAGATATTTCGTGCCGCGCATATTGCTGGGGCTGTAATTTCTTCAAATATTTTTGATCTTTTTGATTCGGATAATCCTGAAGAAGGGATAAGAAAACTTGAAAGTAGCATGGAATTTCAGTGCCTGAACAGCAGTAGTTTTAAATTGCAACTGGAATCCCTGAAAGATGATATCATGTGCCTTCCATGTTATGATAATTCATTATCGGGACTGACAAAGAATCAGAGATTTTATGTATTTGTTTTTGAAGAAATATTCAGAAAGTATTTCGGAGCTGAGATGGTAAATCAGTTCAAGTATATTAAAAACAGGACGCCATTCCTGGATATTGAATTTTTAAAGGCAATTTTTAAAACAGAGCTGGCCGGTATTCATTCTGATTTCTTTGAACATAACCCCTCTAAACGATATAAAGGACAGGTTCTCTATGCACACATAATCAAAAAAGCTTATTCGGAGTTTGGCAAAATGATGACTGATAAGGGGTACAAACCAGATGATTTGCTTAATGTCTTTGGTAAATTTAATATTGCCAAGAACTATTTGAAAAAAATAAGGCGGAAGCCGTCTCCTGATTTTGATCCGTATGCTGTTAAGAAATCCTGGGGAACAAACCATCATTACTGGAATAGCATCCCTATTCAATCAAATTATTTTAATACATCAGAATTGCAAAAGATTAATAAACTAATTCTTTATAAAATTATAAGTTTGTCATATCTTATTGAGACTTTTTAAATGCAACCAAGGCACAAAGTCACCAAGTATCACTAAAAAACAACTTGGTGAACCTTTGAGTCTTGGAGTCTTGGTGGCAAAAAAAGAATGAGAATTAAAGCAATCATTTTACGAAACGAACTTGAAGATGATCACATCCTTTGGATAAAAGCATGTGAAGACCATAAATCTCAGGTTGAATACAAAGTCGTTGATCTTACATCAAATAACTGGCTTGAAGAAATACAGAAAGAGCCTTTTGATATCCTGCTTGCAAAACCCGGAGGGCTGACAGCTCCTTTTAAACAACTTTACGATGATAGGATCTATATTCTCTCATATGTGCTTGGCTACAAGATATATCCTTCTCCTCTCGAGATTTTTATTTATGAGAATAAGCGCTTCCTTTCCTTTTGGCTTAAAGCAAATAATATAACTCATCCTGAAACGTGGGTATTTTATAACAGGGCAGCAGCCGGTATATTTGCTGAGAATAAAAAGTACCCGTTTGTAGCAAAATCAAACATCGGCGCCTCCGGAAGCGGAGTTATAATCCTTCATAATAAATCCGAAGCGAAAAATTACATTAATGATACATTTTCTGGTAAAGGAGCACAAAAAAGGAGTGGACCTAACCTTGATAAAGGCGGATTAATCCGGAGAGGATTTCATTATATTTTGCATACGTCAGATATCCGGAAGAAACTGGAAATATATAGGACTGTCAGGTCTGATATCCAGTCTGACTTTGTTATTTTCCAGGAATATATTGAGCATGAATTTGAATGGAGAGTAGTCCGGATTGGTGACAGCTTCTTTGCCCATAAAAAACTTAAGAAAGGTGAAAAGGCAAGTGGAGGCTTGCTTAAGGTTTATGATAATCCTTCCCTGGCTTTGCTCAACTTTGTTAAAGAAATAACAGACAAGTATGGATTCTATAGTCAGGCCATTGATATTTTTGAATCCTCCAGAGGATATCTGGTAAATGAGATGCAATGTATTTTTGGACAGAGTGATCCTTATCAGATGCTAATTGATGGTGAACCGGGCAGATACACATTTGTCACTGGCAAATGGATTTTTGAGTCTGGTGATTTTGCAAAAAATGCATGTTATAATTTAAGAATAGAATATATCATAAATGCATTATCAGTTAAAAAGGAGCCAAAATAATCATCGATTAATGTTTAGTAAGCAGATGTGTTTATTGAAGCTAAGGTAACTGTGATAAAAGTACTTTTTATTTCCAGTGGCAGAAGAGGTAAGCCTGGCGATGTGGTGCTGAATCAGGGAACATCTCTGGAAAAGGCAGGTATTCAAATAAACTACTTTCTTATTAAGCCTGGTGTGTCAGGATATTTGTCGGCTTTAAAAGGTTTAAGAAATGAGTTTAAAAATGAAAGATACGATCTGGCTCATGCGCATTACAGTTTGTGTGGATATGTTGCCGGAATAGCTGGCTGCAAACCATTGGTTGTTTCTCTTATGGGTTCTGATATCTGCGTTTCAGCATTTTCCCGAAAGATTATAAGTCTTTTTATCCGGTATATATGGAATGAAACAATTGTCAAAACCGATCAGATGAAAGAACTTATTGGCAACAGTGTAGTTCATGTAATCCCTAATGGTGTTGATATCGAAAAATTTAAACCAATTCCCAGGGAAATTGCCAGACAACATATCGGATATAAGAAAGATAAAAAACTTGTGCTTATTATAGCAGGTAAAAACCGTCCGGAAAAGAACATTGATTTAGCCGTGAATGCTGTTAAACATCTGGGGGATAATAATATTGATCTTAATCATATTTATAATACATCTAATGAGGAGATTCCTTATTACCTAAATGCTGCAGATGTTTTACTTCTGACTTCCAAAAGGGAAGGAAGTGTAAATGTTGTTAAGGAAGCAATGGCATGTAATTGCCCTGTTGTTGCAACTGATGTTGGGGATATAGGCTGGGTAACCGCTAATACAGAAGGATGTTATATTACAACATTCGAAACGGGGAGCGTGGCTGATAAAATAAAAGCTGCTTTGGCTTTTGATAAAAGAACTGAAGGCAGACAGAGAATTATTGAACTTGAGTTGGATTCTGGTAGTGTTGCCGGGAGAATAATAAATCTTT
Organism: uncultured Rikenellaceae bacterium; assembly: GCA_964522415.1. Lineage (GTDB taxonomy): Bacteria > Bacteroidota > Bacteroidia > Bacteroidales > VadinHA17 > LD21. The sequence continues at coordinate 44,621 of CAZFVQ010000018.1, forward strand.
ACAGGAATCTTAGTGCTTTTAAAAATAGACAATCATAAAGTATTTGGCATTGAGATTGTTCTAATTTTAGATTTAATATAGATGGAGGTATTACTAAACGATTCAATTCCGGTTAAAAGCTGGAATGAATTTCTCTCTAGTAATGAATATGCCACACCTTTTCAGTCATATGAATTTTATCGATTATTCAATTCAATAGGAAACATGTCTGCATTTGCAGTAGCCGTTCTTGATTCAGATTGCATAAAGGCATTAGCAGTGATAACCTTACAAAAAGAACCTGGCTTCAAAGGCTATTTCTCAAGACGGGCAATAATCTATGGAGGTCCTCTGATTTATGATTCCAACCAGGAGACTCTGGCAATACTTCTTGCAGAAGTATTAAAAATAACAAAAAATAAGTCTATTTATGTTGAAATAAGAAATTTATCTGATTATAGTGAACACGCAGGGATATTTTTACAAAATGGATATAAATATATTCCATATTTGAATTTCCATGTTTCAACTGTAAATATGGATTCGATGGATTCTCTGAGTAGCAAATCGTTAAGACGCGAAATAAGAATAGCACTTAGAAATGGTGTAACATACAAAGCAGCTAATAATTTAGAAGAGGTTAAAATCTTTTATAATATTTTAGAGAGTTTGTATAAATTGAAAGTTAAAAAACCTCTTATGCCATTGGAGTTTTTTACGGAATTTTACAATAAAGCCTTGGGTAAGTTTATCTTGGTTTGGTTTAAAGGACAAATAATTGGTGGTGTCATGTTTGTTATATTTAAAAATAAATCTGTTTATGAATTTTTTAAATGTGGCTTGGATAAAGAATATAAAAACCAATATCCCAGTGTGATGGCTACATGGGCTGCCATTGAATATGCAATTCATAATAATATCCCCCTTTTTGATTTCATGGGTGCAGGGAGGCCCGGTAAAGAATATGGTGTAAGAAATTTTAAGGCGAGATTTGGCGGGGAACTGACTGAACCTGGCAGATACCTGAAAATACACAGTCCTTTTTTATATGAGATCGGCAGGCAGGCTCTGAAAATCAAAAATATATTAACGTTTTGAATATTTTAATTGATATTGGTCATCCTGCGCATGTCCATCTGTTCAGGAATTTTGCTTCCGGGATGATTGCTAAAAAGCATGAGATACTTTTTACCATTCGTGGAAAAAAACTTGAAAAGGAGCTACTTGAGCACTATCAATTGCCATATGAACCCCTTGGAAGAAAATCAGATTCATTAACAGGGAAGCTCACCGGCATTTTAAAATTTGATTACTTACTTTACAAGGTAGCAACCAAGTTCAAACCTGATTTGTTCTTGAGCCATGGGTCCTACTCTGCCGCGCATACTGCTTTCCTTAAAGCCAAACCACATATTGCCTTTGAGGACACTTTCAATTTTGAACAGGTATGGCTTTATAAACCTTTCACCCGTGCAATTCTGACAAGTGAGTATGATCATCCGCTTAAGTCCTCAAAAGTCATAAAGTTTAGCGGATACCACGAATTGGCATATCTTCATCCTTACAGGTATAAGCCTGATATTACAGTACTTGATGAACTAGGTATTTCAGCAAATGAAAAATATGTTATCTTAAGATTTGGTTCCTGGAAAGCAAGTCATGATTATGGACATACAGGCATTTCTTTAGAAAACAAGCTTGAAGCCGTAAGACAGTTTTCAAAACTTGCCAGAGTATTCATCTCTTCAGAATCAGAACTTCCACACGAATTGTTACCTTATAAAATTACTATTGAACCATACAAAATACATGATGCGCTGGCATATGCGTCAATGATATGGGCTGAAACCTTTACAATGCCGGCAGAGAGTACTGTCCTGGGAACTCCCGCAATTATTATCCATAATTCAAAGAGCCTTCCTCTGAAAGAACAAAGTGAAACATATAACTTATGTTTTATATTTTCCGAATCGGAAAATGAACAACAGGAAGCGATTAAAAAAGGTGTGGAACTACTTGGAGGTAAAGGAATAAAGAATGAATGGATTAAACGCCGGGACAGAATGTTGGATGATAAAATAGATGTCACTTCAATGCTGGTATGGTTTGTAGAAAACTGGCCCGATAGTTTCAGGATCATGAAGGAAAATCCGGAATATCAGAATAGGTTTAAATAAGGACAAACGGTAGAACGTTTTAATGGCGCTGAGATATACAGGCGATTTATTTAATTGATGTGCTGTATTGTACCGGCTCAATAGCTTAGAAATGTTATTACTAAGTTAAGAAGTCGGCAGTTGGCAATCGCCTTATAAAAATCTGATTGAGTAGTTTTGTAAACATTGACTCTACGATATTAAAATTTAATCCCGGGATTTTTTGAAGCAATTAGTATACCGTATAATTTTCTGGCTGGGTTATCTGGTTGTTTTAATAACAACATTTGTACCGATTAGGAAAATTAGTTTAGACAAAATATTTCTTGGACCAGAAGCTTTCAGCATTCGCCTTGATCATCTTCTTCATTTTTCGGTTTACTTCCTTATCTGTCTCTATTATTTGGCAGGTCAACTTAAGAGGGTTTCCCTCTTTTCTGTAAATCCTTTTCAGAAATTTGTCATACTTATTTTGATTCTTGCAGTAACTACCGAATTAATTCAATTATGGGTTCCGGGCAGGGCATTCAATGTGTTCGATATGTTATCTAATGTAATTGGATTGGTTGCTGGGGCGGGGGTAATAAGAATGGCGCAGAACCTAGTGCTCCGGAAGCAGGAGAAGGAATTATGAAAAGGATTAGGGATTTAGATTTATAGGGATGAAGAGGTTATTAAGGGAACCGTATTATGTTCGATTAAAAAAAATATTCCGGGGTTGGATCAGTAGCAAATAATTGGCTGGATACAGAATAAGGCCGGGGGCAGTGATTAAAATGTTTCCGGCCTTTTGTGTATATTTATTTTATTGAGTATATTTACTCAATATATTGAGTAAATTGTAATACATGTTTGAAAGATCAGAAATTCAAGTTCTTAAAAAACGCATTAATGAACCTCGAAAATTCATCCAGGTTATTTCCGGGCCAAGACAGGTTGGAAAAACAACACTGGTTTCTCAATTATATAATCAGATAACCATTCCAGCTCTGTATTCATCTGCTGATGCCGTTCCCGGTGGAGATCCTATATGGCTGGACCAGATTTGGGAAACAGCAAGATTAAGAATTAAGGTTTTACAAGCTGAAGAATTCCTTCTGATAATTGATGAAATTCAAAAAATTCCAAACTGGAGTGAAACTGTAAAGAAAAATTGGGATTTTGACTCTTTTGAAAACAGGAATCTTAAAATTATTTTGCTTGGTTCGTCCAGGCTTCTTTTACAGGAAGGCCTGACTGAATCCCTGGCAGGTCGTTTCGAAAATATAATTCTTACTCACTGGTCATTTCAAGAGATGAATAACGCCTTCGGATGGGATGCTGATACTTATGCATGGTTCGGAGGTTATCCCGGCAGCGCTGAACTGATATCTGAAGAAGAAAGATGGAAAAGATATATAAGAGATTCTATTATAGAAACAAGTATATCAAAGGATATTCTGATGCTGAACCGGATTCATAAACCTGCTTTACTGAAGAATTTATTTGAACTCGGTTGTCTCTATTCAGGACAGATATTATCTTATTCAAAAATGCTGGGGCAACTGCAGGATGCCGGTAATACAACTACATTGGCTCATTATCTGAGGTTGCTGGAGGGTGCAGGTTTAATCGGAGGGCTGGAGAAATATTACCTTTCCCCTGTGTATATGAAATCATCAAGCCCCAAATTGCAGGTTTATAATAACGCTTTGCTGAGTTCTCAAAATACGCTTAATTTTCGGGAAACGAGAAGTAATCCTGATGCATGGGGAAGAGTTGTAGAATCTGCTGTGGGTACTTATCTTACAAATGAATCCTTAAGGGGAAGTTTTAAACTATATTACTGGCGTGACAGAAATGATGAAGTTGATTTTGTCATTGAAAGTAAAGGAAAGCTGATAGGTATTGAGGTTAAAAGTTCTTCTTTCCGGAATAAGAAAGGAATATCAACGTTTAAGCGGATATTCAGCCATGCAAAGACAATCGCTGTAGATAACAGAATACTGCCATGGCATGAATTTATTAAGATCAACCCGGAGGAAATATTCTAAAAGTAGAATTAGCTCATGTTCTTTTTAACAACTGCTCCCTTTACAATATTCTTAACATTCTGCCAGACAAGCTCCCGGAACCAGGGTATGGGCCTCCCGTCCCACCTCTGCGGATGAATGGTCAGCATTACTTTATCAGGAAGTATGTTCTCTCTGGCAGCATTTATTATGTCGAAAGTTGAATGAAACCTGTTTTCGTCCCTTCGTCCTCCTCTTCCCGTCACTTTGTCGCGTACCGCAACAGTATCCCCGTCCCAACGTCTCCCGGTATCGGTAAGGTATAGTACTTTTTCAAAGTCTATATCGAAATAAGGTTCCCCCACGATACCAAAATTCCTGTAATCATAGTATTCCCACAGAAGCCGGTTGTCCCACCTGCTAAGGGGACTACCATGCATACATATAGTCTCAACCGGCACAATCCTTCTTAGTTTCTCAAGATTCTCCCTGAAACTCACGATTGCAAGTTTAACTATTTCTTCTTCAGATTGTTTTGTGCTATGCGCTTTTAGCTTCCTGCTTTCCGTTTCCTGTTCCCTGGTCTCCATTTCTTTGGCCTGAGCTACCGCTTCGCGGGATTTGGTTTCGCTGAGTTCGTTTTCGGTTAGGTTCGTCGCTGCGATCCTCAATCTGCGTTCTGAGCCCTGTGCCAGTCGTTTTTGTCTTTTAGCAATAAGACTTACGTCCTCATAATGATATCCTATCTCATGGTCCAGATCATTTATTTGTTTAATTACTCTTTGGTCAAAACTTTCTGGAACGATCCGAAAATAATACGTCCCCTTTATTCCAAGTTCGTTTTCCAATCTGGCAAAAAATAGAGAATTCATTTTTTTTGCATCCACATCATGCCGTAGAATTACTGTTCTTGATTCCGGATTTCTGCAGTAATCAAGAAATGTTTGAAAGGAATAATTCTGATCCAGAAAAGAAGTAAGAAACGTCTTGAAAATATCCGGAGTAAAATCACGCATTCTGGTTGGTTAAAGCGTAAAGATAATGAAAAGGTTGAATGCCCTGAGCGCATTAGGCTTCGTTGCTTTTATTTAAAGCAGCATAGCAAGAAGATGAAACTCTGTACAGTCATAGGATCAAAAGAAATGAGTAATTAAAAAAATAACTCTGATAAGAGAACATAAGCGTAAATTTTACGTAAAAATTGAGGTGAAAGTATAACTATAGTCATTTTCATTTACTTGCCATGGCTGATTATCCTATGGGAAACGTTGTTACCCGATACTTTAATCTGATATTTTTGACTAGGTTTATGTTTAATAATGAATCAGTTAAAAAACATGTTAGCACAAAATTGATTTGTTCAGAAGTCTTACCTTTTGTGAGATATTCATATTTTATTGAATTTCTACAAAACTGTCGGATCTTAAATAAAAATTCGAATAAGTTATCCGGAATTAACATATGCAACCTTTTTCAATCCCTTTTAGTCTTAATACCTGAAAAATCTGTCTGCTTTATTATCTGCAATTAAAACAATCTGCAATGGAACTTTCAAAATTGCCCGATATAATAAAATTGTTCTTAAAGAACAGGATGAGGGGTCCGTTTATTTCCCTGAGCTTAATATTCCTTACTTTTTTAAATTCCACTGCTCAGCCTAACTGGATTTCAGGTCCGAGTATTACCTCTCAACCGATTAGTGTTAAACTGGATTTTAGACTGAATCGGGCAAGCGATGTTTATTATTTTATTATCCCTAATAACTACGACTGTCAGCCTGCTAGTACCATTAAAAATTATGCACAACGACCCTTACCATATGGTTCTATTATTGCTAACGGTAGAATAACTTATTCCAGTGGAAATTATTCTACTCAAATTTGGGGTGAACTGAATAACCTTTCTCCCAATACTCTCTATACTATACAGATCGTAGCAGAAGATCAAGCTAAGGCAGGTGTTTTCAGTACGGTTTTTTGTCAGACTTTTTATACTCTGCCGTGCCCTGATGTGAATTTTATGAATAATTTCCTGCAACCTGTTAAATGCGTTAATAATAATGCAATAGCAACATTCCAAATGAGCCCTGAAACGGATCCGAATGTATCGGGCATCCTTAAGGGGACCACCTGGGTAATTGACTGGGGAGATGGTACAGTTTACAATTATACCTCTACAGCTGATGGTGATTATCCATCTTTGGCAAACCGGACTCACACATACACATCAGTAAATAACTGCAATTATGTTTTTACCTGTGCTGTTAGAAACCCTTGCGGAAAAACTTTTAGTCCTCAGTATGTTGCTGTTGTTCATGGCCGCGACCAGCAGTCAGATGGTGATGGAAGACTAAGGCTTGTAAATAATGTAAATGGAAGCAGCACAATACAGGTCTGCGCCGGCACCGAGACGATAATTACTGTCAGAGATAACAGTATATGGAACTGCCAGAATCCTGTTGTTCCCGGTAGCCTCGCTGCAGTACCAAACCTTGAGCCGAGAGAAATTGAATGGTTATATGGCAGGGATCCTTCAGGTTCCATTATGAATACCATAACAGGTAATGTATATGTTACAACTATGGGAAATGCTCCAAGGGCGAGCGGAAGATTTTCACCTGTACCCTATGGTCCGGGTTCATTGGCCCAATCCGTTACTATTCCTGCTACCTGCAAGGCAGGTGAATATTTTAGAATATATTTAAAAAACTGGAATAAATGTAACTGGCCCGATCCGGAATATATTTATACTTACATTGATATTCTTGTTATTGCAGCCCCACCTGTTCCGACAGTCCCGGGCAGGACAATCTGTTTTGGGGATGCAACTACTCTTACCGTAACAAGCACGGCAGTCGGTACATTGACATGGTACAGGGACGCGAGTCTTACAAACGTAGCGGGGACAGGCTCTACCTATTCGCCAACTATTTCTACTCCCGGAACATATAATTACTGGGTTACAGATCAGTCATTGGATGGTCTTATGTGCAGAAGTCAGCCAAGGCAGGTAACCCTTCAGGTTATACAAACAGTTACAAATAATTCAATCGGAACTCAACAAAGTATCTGTTACAACACTTCTCCTTCGACACTGACAGGAAGTAATCCGGCAGGTGGAACCGGATCATTTACATATCAGTGGCAGTACAGTTCGAATAATTTATCATGGACTGATATCGATGGCGCAAACAGTAAAAATTACAGCCCCGGAAATTTGACTTCAACAAGATATTTCAGACGTGTTGTCCTTAGTGGCCCATGTGAAAATTATAGTAGTTCTGTAAGAATCACTGTATATGCACAATTGAATGGAGGAGTGATAAGAACCAATCAGTCAATTTGCTATAATGAAAGTCCTGCAATATTTAATAGTACCACAAGCCCTTCGGGAGGCACAAGTTTAACATATTCCTGGCAATGGAGTCCTGCCGGCCAGAATAACTGGACAACAATATCCGGAGCTTCAGGTCTGACTTATAAGGATAATACAAGTCTTACTGCAAGCCGGGATTACAGGAGAGTTACAACATCCGGTGCCGGATGCGGAACAGCTTATTCTAATACAGTAACAGTAACGGTGTATGCTGATATCAATCCCGGAACCATTGGATCAAATCAGACAATTTGTGCCGGGGTAACGCCTGCTACACTTACTCAGATTACAGCTCCTTCAGGAGGACCAGGTACCTACACATACCGGTGGCAGAGATCAACGAATAATGTGGATTTCACTGATATTCCAGGGGCGGGTGCCAGTTCATCCTCCTATGTTCCGCCGGCTCTGACTGAAACAACTTATTTCAGACGTAACGTGACAGGCGGTTCATGCGGTACAAAAAGTACAAATAGTATCAGAATAACTGTTAATCCTCTACCTACACCAACTATAACAGGAAATACTGGTCCTTGTCTTAACTATTCTGAGATATATTCCACTCCACTGATTTCCGGACATACCTATAGCTGGTCTGTTACAAATGGCCGGATAGACGGATCTTCTACTCAAAATACAGTAAAAATTATATGGGATATAAATGATGGTCCCGGTACAGTTAGTGTCACGGAAAGGATCAGTGCGACAACCTGTACAAATACAACTACTTTAAATATTACTGTCAATCCGGCTGCTCCCGGTGCTGCAGGTCCGATATCAGGGCCGGCCAATATGTGTTATGCCCAGACAGGGGTTACGTATTCAATTTCATCTGTTACCAATGCATCGAATTATGTATGGAGTGTTCCTGCAGGTGTTACAATAGTGTCGGGGCATGGTACGAATTCTATTGTTGTGGATTTTTCATCCTCTGCCGTTTCACCGGTTACAATTTCAGTATACCCGGAAAATGGTTGCGGGGCAGGCGGAACTTCATCAAGGGTGATAACTATTTATCCGGAACTTGAGGGTGGATCAATAGGCAGCGACCAGACAATCTGTTACGGCGCTGATGTGGCAGCATTTACAAGCTCCGGTGCTGCAACAGGCGGGGCAGGTTCATTTTCTTATTTATGGCAATATACCACAGATATGTCAGCTCCTTTGGGAAGTTCTGCATGGCAGGATATTTCTTCTGCCACAGGTCTGACATATGATCATGGTACTTTGACCGGAACAACACGTTTTGTGAGGAGGGCTGTGGAAGGTACATGTTCAACTCCTGTTTACAGTAATATTGTAACGGTTACTGTAAGGCCGCAACTGAACGGTGGATCAATAGGCAGCGACCAGACAATCTGTTACGGCACTGATGTGGCAGCATTTACAAGTTCCGGTGCTGCAACAGGCGGGGCAGGTTCATTTTCTTATTTATGGCAATATACCACAGATATGTCAGCTCCTTTGGGAAGTTCTGCATGGCAGGATATTTCTTCTGCCACAGGTCTGACATATGATCATGGTACTTTGACCGGAACAACACGTTTTGTGAGGAGGGCTGTGGAAGGTACATGTTCAACTCCTGTTTACAGTAATATTGTCAGAGTTACTGTTCGCCCCGAACTCAAAGGCGGTTCGATTTCAGGAAACCAGACAATCTGTTATGGTACAATTCCTGCTCAATTTACAAATTCAACGGCAGCAAGCGGCGGAGCAGGTTCGTTCACCTATTCCTGGTGGTATACCACTGATGCAGGTTTAGACGCTGGTGATCCTGGATGGAATGAAATTTCTTCAAGTAATACTACAGGATTTAATTACAATAATACTCTTACCACAACAACACGTTTCGTCAGAAGAGCTGTTGATGGTACATGTACAACACCTGTATACAGTAATATTGTTACGGTTACCGTACGGCCGCAACTGGACGGAGGAGAAGTCGGCAGCAGTCAGGATATCTGCAACGGTGATGATGTCCCCCCGTTCACAAGTATAACATCAGCAACAGGCGGAGCAGGTGCTTTTACCTATACATGGCAGTATACCACAAACATGATGGCAACTCCCGGTGACGGTAACTGGACTGATATAGACAATTCTAACGATGCCGAATATGATCACGGAATTCTGACCACTACTACGAAATTTGTCCGGAGAGCAGTCGAAAGTACATGTTCACCTGTGGTTTACAGTAATGAAATAGTCATCACTGTGATGCCTGCCCTGAACAGCGGAGCCATTGGCAGCAGTCATTTTATCTGCTATGGAGAAGCACCTCTTCCCTTTAGCAGTCTGGCATCAGCAAATGGTGGCGGTGGTTCTTTTACCTATACCTGGCAGTATACAACAAATACTTCTGCAATAGAGGGTGATGGCAACTGGACTGATATAGACGATTCAGACTATGCAGAATATTCTCACGGGATACTCACGGAAACGACTCTTTTTGTAAGGAAGGCTGAGGATGCATCCTGTACCACACCGGTTTATTCAAATATAGTAACCGTTACAATCAACCCCCTTCCGTTGACATCAGAGATCAGGGGTCCGTCGGTTCTCTGTGAGGATGCAGTAAACAGAGTTTATGAAGTTGATAGCCATCCGGGTTCCACTTACGCATGGACGGTACCGCCTTCACTGGTAATTACATCACCTTCCGGAATGAATTTCATTATTGTGGAAGCTGTGGCGGGAATGGCTGATCCGGGCGACAAGATAACCGTGACGGAAACAATTGTTTCCACGGGTTGTGTCGGAGAGCCTGTTGAATTACCGGTATCGGTAGTGCCGATAATACCGGGTGAAGTTGTAAGCGGTCCGGCAAGTCTGTGTCTGGGTGACACGGCTGTTTATTCCGTGCCTTTTAACAGTGGTTCAACCTATACATGGAGCTACCCGGCAGGTGCATATATCATCTCCGATCAAAATTCACACAGTGTTGAGATAACATTCAACATGGCCGTAACAGGCGATGTTTCCGTAATAGAAAATTCAAACGGTGTTTGTAATACCGTTCACTTCCCTGTTAGCGTAACCGTTAATCCCCTGCCGGCAATATTCAACCTTAGCGCACCGGTGGCATACTGCAGTCATGAAACGGGTGTGACAATAACACTTTCCGGTTCACAGGCGGGAGTGAATTACCAGTTGTACAACTCCCTCGGACCGGTGAATGCTCCGCTTGCAGGGACGGGATCGTCCCTGGCATGGCCGGATAATGAGAATGAAAGTTATTATGTAATAGCAACAAACGCTACGACAGGCTGTAAGCAGCTGATGAACGGAACAGTAACACCGGTTGTCAATTTTGTTGACGGCGGTCAGATTGATGTTGACCAGGCTGTATGCGAAAATTCAACTCCGGCTGCCTTTACCAGTACTACAGCCGGTACCGGCAATGGTGCCATTACATATCAGTGGCAGAGAAGTACCGATAACAGCACCTGGATTGATATTCCCGGTGCAACATCGCTGGTTTATGCTTCCGGACCTCTTTCCGAAAATACATATTTCAGGAGAATGACCATCTCCACCATGGGATCAAGTGTCTGCGAGGATCCTTCGGATCCGGTGCTGGTGACCGTCATTATCTTCCATCCTGGTTCAATCGGTTCAGACATATCAATTTGTGAAGGGACAGCTCCCGCAACAGCGTTTACAAGTGTTCCTCCTTCAGGAACCGGTGACTTCGGCTACAGATGGATGTCTTCCACCGACGCTGTCAACTACAGCTTCACAGGCATAACTGACGAAACTTTCACTCCGGGGATACTGTATGCCGACACCTGGTTCAAGCGTGAGGTAACTGCAACTTATCTTTCCAGATCCTGTACAAGGGAGACAGGCTCAGTAAAGGTTACAGTGATCAACTTCTCCCCGGGTTCAATCGGATCGGCTCAGACCATCTGCGAAGGAACATCGCCTGCACCGTTTACCAGTGTTGCTGCAAGCGGTGACGGCTCATTCACATACAGCTGGGAAAGCAGTTCCACCGGTACCGGTGGCTGGGTATCACTGGGGGTTACTACACCCACATACAGTTCGCCAGCACTTTCAGAAGATACATATTTCAGACGTGCTGTTACGGCAACACACGACGGTACATCATGTACTTTATATACCAATACTATCCTGGTAAAGGTTAACAGCTTTGATCCGGGAACCATCGGACCGCCACAGACTATCTGCGAAAATACTGCACCTGCAGAACTTATAACTGACATTCCCGCTTCGGCAGATCCCGGTGCCACAATGACATATCAGTGGCAAAACAGCAGTGATGGAACCAACTTTTCAAGCATCAGCGGAGCCACGGGTGAAAACTACACCAGTGGTGCCCTGCTGGTTAACACATCGTTCAGGCGGCAGGTAACAGTTACGCTTGACGGCAGGACATGTATGGGATTCTCGCCACCTTTACTCATCACTGTGAATAATTTTGATCCGGGATCAATAGAAGGAAGCCAGACAATCTGTGAGGGAGATACTCCACTGCCAATTACTTCATTTACTGCCGGAACAGGCGACGGGATCATTTCCTACCAGTGGCAGGAGAGCAGCGATGACGGAGTTACATGGGATAATGTTCCTTTGGACGGAAATGATCCGGATTATTCCCCGCCGGCACTGTTTGCAGACATGCATTACAAACGTATTGCAACATCTGATCTGTACGGCAGTATCTGTACGAAAGAATCGAACACTGTTAAGATAACCGTCATTAATTTCGATCCGGGCTCCATTGCGGGCGACCAGTCGATTTGTGAGAACAGTCCTGCAGCACCGCTTACAAGTGTATCACCATCGGGTGACGGCATTTTTACCTACAGATGGCAGATAAGCACTAACGGAACGGATTTTACTCCCATCGGTGCCACAGGAGAAACATATAATCCGGGAATACTTACCCAGGATACATGGTACAGAAGGGATGTAACATCAACTTTGAACGGAAAAACATGTGTCAGATCAACCAATGTTGTCACGATAACCGTTCTTAATTTCCATCCGGGTTCCATTACCGGAGATCAGTCAATATGCGAGGGAGACATGCCGGTTGCTTTTGGCAGTACGCCGGCTTCGGGCGACGGAAATCTCAGCTATGAATGGCTGATAAGCACGAACGGAATAACATACACTCCAGTTCCGTCATCGGATGTTGAAATTTATACTCCTCCAACGGGCCTGGACGTGGATACCTGGTTCAAGCGTACCGTGACATCATCGGATGGTATTGCATCATGCGTTCTGGAAACCGGTTCGGTAAAGGTTACAGTCATTAACTTCTCCCCCGGATCGATTGCAAGCGATCAGACAATATGCGAGGGGACAGCTCCAGCACCGTTTACAAGTGTTGCTGCAAGCGGTGACGGCTCATTCACATACAGCTGGGAAAGCAGTCCGGACGGCACGAACAACTGGACAGCCCTTGGCATTACCACACCAGGATACAGTTCACCGGAACTTTCAGCAGATACCTATTTCAGACGAGCTGTTACGGCACAACACGGAGGAACATACTGTACTGAGTACACCGATATAATCTTTGTTAAGGTGATCAGATTTGATCCGGGTGAAATTGGTACGAACCAGACTGTATGCGAGGGAGAAATACCTGATCCGTTAACGGAAACGACTGCAGCTTCAGGGGACGGAACATTCACCTATCTGTGGCAAAGCAGCCATAACGGTACGGATTTCAACAATATCACCGGTGCAACGGCTGCTGATTATGCTCCCGGACCGCTTACACAGAATACCTGGTTCAGGCGCGAGGTCACTGCAACGCTTGGTGGCAGGGCATGCAGACTATATACAGATCCTGTCATTGTAAGGGTAAACAGGATAACACCCGGGACAATAACCGGTATCCAGACGATATGTGAGGGTGCCGTGCCTGCTCAGTTAACAGGAACTGAAGCAACATCAGTTTTCCCTCCCTTTATTTACCAGTGGCAGGAAAGTACCGATGAAGGTATGAACTGGAGCAATGTTACGGACGACGGTATTTACCGTGATTATTCTCCGCCCGCACTCAATGCCGATACCTGGTATAAGAGGCTTGTCATATCCACTGTCGGAATGAAAACCTGCATGGAGGAATCGAATGTTGTAAGGGTCACAGTAATTAATTTTGATCCGGGTACAATAGAAGAGGACCAGGTTATTTGTGAAAATACTTCCGCGGCATTGATTACAAGCATCACTCCCACGGGAGACGGGGTGTTCTCATACAGATGGTTCAGCAGAACGGAAGGAAACACTTTCACACAGATAGGCGGAGCGCTCAGCGAAACCTATAACCCCGGTATACTTACAGAAGATACATGGTACTACAGGGAAGTCAGGGCTGCTCTGAATGGCAGGGAATGTTTCAAAGACAACGATGTAGTCAGAATCACCGTAAATAACCTCACACCGGGATCCATATACGGTGATCAGTACATCTGCGAGGGAGAAGACCCGGTACCGTTTACAAGTGTTGGTCCGGTAGCTGACGGGAATGTAAGTTACCAGTGGCAGAGCAGTACCGACCAAATAAACTTTACCGATATTGGCGGTGCTACGGATGAAACATATGATCCGCCGGTCCTTGATCAGGATACATGGTTCAGAAGAGCGGTCACTTCAACAATCGGACTGAATGCCTGTACAAAATATACAAGCCCGGTCAGGGTAACAGTAATAAACTTTGTTCCCGGTTCCATCGGAAGCAGCCAGACAATATGTGCCGGAACCGCACCGGCAGCCTTCACAAGCGTAGCTGCCAGCGGGGACGGATCGAAGAGCTACCAGTGGCAGATAAGCACTGACAGTATAAACTACATAAATGTTTCCTCAGGAGGAAACGGTGCCACATATTCTGCAGGTGCCCTTACACAGGATACCTGGTTCAGAAGGCTGACGACAGCCACTGATGATTACCGGTCATGCGTGAAGGTTTCCGATACTGTCAAAGTTACGGTTATCAGTCTTGATCCGGGAACTATTTCCTCTTCCCAGGAAATATGTGAAAACGGTACACCGGATCCGTTCACCTCAACGGATGCCACAGGCAGGGGTGTGATAAGCTATCAGTGGCAGGCAAGCCTTGATGGTACGCACTTCACGAATATCACCGGGGCAATTGCTAATGATTATGCTCACGGAGCGATGACAACGGATACCTGGTTCAGACGCCAGGTTACTGCCACACTCAACGGAACGCAATGTGTTGCTTATACTGACCCTGTTCTGGTTTTTGTCAACAATATGACACCGGGTTCAATATCGGGTACACAGACTATCTGCGAAGATGTTATTCCGGCTCCGTTTACATCGGTGTCTGCAACGGGTGACGGTACAATTAGCTACCAGTGGCAGGAGAGTGCCGATAACGGCGGTTCATGGAATGATGTGCCTTCGGGAGGTAATGTTGAGATATATGTCGCACCTGCACTGGATGCCGATATGTGGTACAAGCGTATTGCAAAATCCATGACAGGCCTAATTGAATGCAGCAGGGAGTCCAATGTGATCATGGTTACTGTCAACAACTTCGAGCCTGGTAATATTGCCGCTGATCAGACTATTTGTGAAAATACTGCGGCAGCACCCTTTACAAGCATAACACCCACGGGCGACGGAGTCTTTTCCTACAGATGGTTCAGGAGTACCGACGGTCTGACATTCGCTCTCATACCAACCGCGGTCAGTGAAACTTACAGTCCGGGAGTCCTTTCACAGGACACCTGGTATTACAGGGAGGTCACATCCACTCTTGGAAGCAATAAATGCATTGCCCGTACGGATACTCTTCTTATAAGGGTGAACAATTTTGATCCGGGCGATATTACAGGAACACAGATAATCTGTGAAGGCACAGCACCCGCTGAATTCACTGAAACAGCAGCTGCTGTAAGCTATGACGGAGCTCTTATCAGCTACCAGTGGCAGGAAAGTTCTGACGGAGTTTTCTTTACCGATATTCCTTCGGCTGATGGTGTGACCTATTCAGCACCTTCCCCGGAAGCAGACACCTGGTACAGAAGAATGGTAAAAGCAACACTCGGTGTCAGTGAATGCATAGGATACAGCAGTATTATCAAGGTTACGGTAATCAATTTTGTTCCCGGTTCAATAGGATCAGATCAGACCATCTGTGAGGGATCCTCGCCTGCCACATTCACAAGTGTGCCGGCCACGGGCGACGGAGCAAAGAGTTACCAGTGGCAGTTCAGCACTGACAGCCTGAATTATACCGATGTTCCGGCAGGAGGAACCACGGCGGGCTATTCAGCAGGTGCTCTCACTCAGGATACCTGGTTCAGGAGATTATCAACCGCAACGTTCGGTTCTGTTTCCTGTACCAAAATAACCGATACGATAAAAATAACCGTGATCAATTTCGATCCGGGTAGCATAAGCGCTAACCAGTTTATCTGTGAAGGGGAAACGCCACAGGAAATCATCAGTCCACCGGCAGCGGGTGATGGTACTTTTGCCTACCAGTGGCAAAGCAGTACCAACAATGTGTCATTCTCTAATATAAGCGGAGCCACGGGTGAAAATTATGAACCAGGCGCTCTTACGGTTGACACATGGTTCAGGCGTCAGGTCACAGCAACACTCAACTACATGAGTTGCACTGCTTTTACTCCTGTTGTCAGGATAACCGTGAACAACCTGATCCCCGGGTCAATTACGGGTGACCGGACAATCTGCACAGGAGAAACACCACCTGTAATCACGTCATTAACGGCCGGATCAGGCGACGGAAGCATTTCCTACCAGTGGCAGGAGAGTGCCGATGACGGACTTACATGGGATAATGTTCCTGCAGACGGAGATGGTCCGGATTATTTGCCACAGGCACTGTTTGCAGACATGCTTTACAAGCGTATTGCAATATCGGATCTGCCCGGCGGCAATATCTGTATTAAAGAATCTAACACAGTTAAGATAACAGTCATCAATTTTGATCCGGGAGAGATTGGTGATGACCAGACTATTTGTGAAGGAACTGCTCCCGATGCTCTGACAAGCACTGTGTCGCCCTCTGGTGACGGAAGCTTTACGTATCAGTGGTTCCGCAGCACAGATAATAGTGATTATCAGCCGGTGCCGGGAGCCCTGAATGAAACATACAGTCCGGGAATACTGACTCAGGATACATGGTATTACAGGGAGGTTACTGCTTCGCTCGGGGCAACATCATGTGTGGCAAATACAAATAAGGTACTTGTTATCGTGAATAATTTCCTTCCGGGATCACTGGATGCTGATCAGACAATCTGTGAAGGCGGCAAACCGGCATTGATAGGCGGAGTATCACCTTCCGGCGACGGAATGAACTATACTTACCAATGGCATGAGAGTGTTGACGGAATGGTGTTTACAGGAATACCGGGAGCAACTGATGAAACTTATGATCCTCCCGTTCTGAATGCCGATACATGGTACAAGCGTGCAGTGACATCACATCTGAACAGCAATGAATGCACCAGGGAAACTGCTCCGGTGAGGATTTGGGTAATAAATTTCGTTCCGGGAACAGTAGGTGAAGATCAGACGATCTGTGAAAATACGGCACCTGCTCCGTTCAGCGGAACAGCACCCTCGGGTGATGGTAATTTCACTTATTCATGGGAGTCCAGTCCTGACGGAAGTAACTGGGATACCGTCGATCCGGCAGGAAACGCCGCAAGCTATGCTGCACCTGCTCTAACGGCAGATACATGGTACAGGAGAGTCGTGACCGCTGAGCTTAACGGGGAAACATGCAGCAAAGCGACTCTGCCGGTCAGGGTTATCGTGATCAATTTCGATCCGGGTACCATAAGTGCTGACCAGACCATTTGCGAGGGGGACATCCCTGTACCCTTCGGAAGCAGTCCGGCAACAGGTGACGGCAACTTTACATACCAGTGGCAAAGCAGTATCAACGGAGCTCACTTCTCCAACATTATAGGTGAAACGAATGAAACTTATGAGGCCGGTCTGCTTATGGCCGACACATGGTACAGACGCCAGGTCACCGCTGAGCTTAACGGAAGGACATGCAGCGCTGTCACTACGGAAATCATGGTAACAGTCAATAATGTCACTGCCGGTTCAATAGGCTCTGACCAGATCATTTGTGAAGGAACTGCTCCGGATCCTCTGACTAGTGTAACACCGGTTTATGACGGAGATGTTTCATATGAATGGCAGTCAAGCAGTGATGGTACAACATTCAGCACTATATTCGGTGCAGAAGATGAGACATATTCACCTCCTGAGCTTTATGCCGATACCTGGTACAAGAGGATAGCTGCTTCCACACTTGACGGAGTGATATGTAAAAAGGAATCTGCCATCGTCAGGATAACGGTTAATAATTTTGATCCGGGATCAATAAGCGGCAATCAGATTATCTGTGAAGGAACAGCGCCGGCTCCAATACTCAGCATTACACCTGCGGGAGACGGAACATTCTCATACAGGTGGTTCAGAAGCAATAACGGCACTGATTTCGATCTTATTATCGGTGCAATGAGTGAAACCTATAATCCGGGAATCCTTACGGAAGACACCTGGTACATGCGGGAAGTTACTTCCAGACTGGGTAGTAATATATGTGTGGCAGAAAATGCTCCGGTGGAGATAACCGTAAACAATCTCGATCCCGGTGTGGTAACAGGTGATGTAACAATATGTGAAGGGGAAATTCCTTCCGTTATAACAGGAACTGATGCATCAGGTGATGGTAATATAATCTACCAGTGGAGGATAAGCACGGATGGTGTGAACTATACAGATATTACCACGGATGGTGACGGAAAAGACTATGCTCCGGGACCTCTGTTCCAGGATACATGGTTCCTCCGCACCGTAACATCCGATCATTACGGACAGTTATGTACTGAGATTTCCGGCTCGTTCAGGGTGACTGTGAACGATGTCGATCCGGGAACCATTATTTCCGATCAGACAATATG
Organism: uncultured Rikenellaceae bacterium; assembly: GCA_964522415.1. Classification (GTDB taxonomy): domain Bacteria; phylum Bacteroidota; class Bacteroidia; order Bacteroidales; family VadinHA17; genus LD21. The sequence continues at coordinate 63,083 of CAZFVQ010000018.1, forward strand.
TCTCGGTGGAGATCCGGTTCCGTTTATAAGTATTGTACACGGATCCGGTAAAGGTAGCATAACCTATGTATGGGAAAGCAGTACGAATGAGACTGACTGGGATCCGATAGCGGCTTCCAATGCACCCAATTATGATTCACCCGCGCTGACGCAGGATACATGGTTCAGAAGGGTAACCAGGTCCGATCACTACGGAACCGTCTGCGAAAAAATATCAAATAAGGTGAAGGTGACGGTGAATGAAGTATATGGAGGTGAAATAGAGAAAGATCAGTCGATTTGCTTCGGATCCGCACCCGCACCGCTCACAAGTGCAGATGACGGAGGCGGAACAGGAACTGTTTCATACCAGTGGCAGAGAAGTGCCGACGGTGTGATCTGGAATACGATATCAGGCGAAACAGGTCCGGACTATTCGCCGGGAGTCCTGTATTCAGATACCTGGTACAAGAGAGTCCTGATAAGCATTGAAAACGGTGTTTTCTGTCAGGCAGAGAGCGATCCCGTGAAGATAACTGTCAATTCACTGCCGGTTGCTGTTCTCACAGGTGGTGAAACGATCTGTGAAGGTGATCCGGCAACACTTACAATCAATATAACAAGTGGAACGGCTCCTTATCAGGTTGAGATTGAAAATCATGGCACGGAGACTATAAACGGCACGGATGCGTCCATTCTTGTCTATCCTTCTGTAACAACAACATACACTATACTTAGTGTTACAGATGCCAATGGTTGCGTGGCTGTAAACAAGATAGGAAGTGCCACGGTACATGTAAGGGATCTGCCTGCGATAGTAACAGACCCTGTTGACATGGAGATATGCGAATACGGAGTTCTTAACTTCAGTGTTGTTGCCACAGGTTCGGATCTGGTGTATCAGTGGTATGTTGACAGGCAGGACGGTAACGACTTTGTCAATGTAACGGATGCAGGCATTTATTATGGTGCACAGACGCCGGTACTCAATCTGTTTGGCGTTACCAGGGATATGGACGGATATCAGTTCCGTGTGACTGTAAGCACATGCGGTGTTACTGAACAATCTGATGATGTGCTGTTAAGGGTCAATACTGTTCCCGAGATAGTCAAACAGCCAAGGGATACCACGATCTGTTCCGGAGATGATGCTTTATTCGCCATCAGTGGCAGAGGAACAGACCTTGTCTTCAGATGGCAGGTCAACACCGGCAGCGGCGGATTTACCGATATTACTGACGGCGGTGTTTACAGCGGTGCGAATGACAGTATACTACATCTTACAAATGTTCCCCTGAGTTTCAACAACTATTTCTTCAGGGTTATTATAAGTGGAACATGCGGATCACCTCTCTATTCGAACTTTGTCTCACTGAGAGTAAACGGTCCTCCTGTACCTGTGCTGCATCCTCAGGACAAGGCTGTCTGTGACGGAGGCGGTCCGGTATTCTTCGTGGGTAACGGAGCAGGACTGATCGATTCGCTCAGATGGCAGGTAAGTACGGATAACGGAGGTACATGGGATGATATTTATGACAATGCAAATTACGCCGGTACCACTACACAGCAGTTATCGGTCATAGACATTTCTTATGATGAATTCCATAACAATCAGTACAGGCTTGCACTGAAGGCATTCTGTGAAACTGCCTATACCAGTCCGGCTGTTCTGACGGTCAACAGGCTTCCTGTCGTAACATTTGCCGATGATCCCGTTCAGGCCTGCGGCGACATACCTCTGGTCATCACACCGGAAATAAATCAGGGTACTGCTCCCTGGAAATCACACAGCTGGTCCGGCGACATAGGTCCGCTTAACAACTATTTCAGTGCGACACCTACTTTCAGAACACGTATTGCCGGTACATATAATCTCACTTACAGAGTTGTTGATGACAATATGTGTGCAGGTGAGGGAAGTGTATCGGTAGTTGTTGATGCCCCCGATGCAACATTTACACAGGATGTATCAATGGCGTGTACACCTGCCACGGTGAAGTTCAGCAAGGACATGACCGGAATGAACAGCTGGGTGTGGAACTTTGGTGATGGTTCACCGGTTAATACCACTGATGAGAATCCGGAGCATGTATTTACAAATACGACTTCCACGGCAATTATTTACAGGACCGTTACTCTGACGGTTGAGTCGATGGCCGGCTGCACAGACACCAAAACATCAATGGTGACTGTTTATCCGGCAGTAATCGCCAATCTGACAGCAAGTGACGACAGTGTGTGTCATGGCAATCAGCTGACATTTACTGCAGATCCGGGAGCCAATATTTATATGTGGGATTATGGTGACGGAACACCCAGAGTACCCGGAATAAACACTTCAACACACATGTTTACCAATCCGACGGGTACACCGGTAACCCGGACGGTTAAAGTGGTAACCACATCCATGTACGGATGCTCTGACAGTACAACTGTTGATATTGTTGTAATGCCGATGCCTCTTGCCCAGTTCTCTGCAACACCGAACAATCAGACCTTCAGTGCTGCAGGAAACAAGGTGAGTTTCACCGATGAAACAACGCCGGCAAGCAGCTGGACTTATCACTGGGATTTTGATGACGGTAGTTCATCGGTTTTACAGAATCCTGAGCATACCTTTAGCGGAATCGGTACCTACAATGTGGTTCTGACTGTTTCAAACGGCAAGTGTACGAGTACGATAAGTCACCCGGTACATATACTGCCAATACCACCGGTTGCAGATTTCGATTCTATACCTTCGGGATGTGCCACATGGACGATCACGCCCAAAAACACATCGCTCAATACTGAAATGCCCGGCACGACGTACAGGTGGGACTTTGGCGATGGAAGCTATTCAACGGCCAAAAATCCGTCCTATACCTACTTCACTGCAGGAGAATACCGTGTTGAGCTTACCGTGACTGGTCCCGGCGGAGTGTCAATGAAGTCGCAGGTTGTAAGGGCCTATCCTTCTCCGAGAGCTTATTTCGAAGTAAGTCCTATGCTTGTATTCGTGAACGATGAAAAAGTCAGATGTTTCAACCTGACTGAAGGCGGAGACTATTTTGTATGGGAATTCGGTGACGGTGATACTTCAAGGATGAGAGAACCATATCATAAATATATGGAAGAAGGAGTCTATGATATTACTCTGTGGGCTTACAGCAACAACGGCTGCCGCGACGTGTTCGTCCTGTCACCCGGAGTGACTGTCCAGCCTGCGGGAGATGTAAGATTCTCATCGGTCTTCAGACCCAATCCTACAGGACCGATAGAACGGACCGATCTGCCTACAGGAGGCAATGAGGTCGACCAGTTCTTCTTCCCGCCTATCAGGGACAAGGTGATCAAGTATAAACTTCAGGTCTTCAACAGACTTGGTGTGCTGTTATTCGAAAGCCGCGACATTAACGTACCGTGGAACGGATATTACAAGGGTCAGCTTTGTCCGCAGGGAGTATATGTGTGGTATGTTGAGGGCAAGTATGCCAATGGTCAGCCATTCAAGAAAGTTGGAGATATAACATTGCTGCATTAGAATGATCCGGGATTCCCGGCTGAATGCCGGAAACCCGGTTAACAAATTGAATCAGACAAAACGGCCCGTCGCAAGACGGGCTTTTTTTTGAAACAGTCCTGATAGTTTTTAATTTTGCGATAATTATAATAAATTTGTTTACGAAAATTATCGTAACGGGAAATGTCGTAACAGAGAATATCGTAACGGGAAATGTCGTAATGAAGAATGTCTCAGCGGAAAATACCGGAACAAAAAAATATCGGAAATCATGAGAGAAAATCCTTTCAAATTCGGGACTGTAGTTGATGGAATTTATTTTACCGACAGGGAGGAGGAAGTGTCGGAAATAACTTCCTATCTGAAAAGTGAGAACCATCTGATAATTATCAGTCCGAGGCGCTTTGGCAAGACAAGTCTGATAAGAAAAATACTTGCCGCATCCGGGCGCCGGTTCATATACCTCGACATGCAGCTTGTGCTTACGGAGGAAGATTTCGCGGCGCAGCTGCTTAAAAGAATCTACAGGATCTTCCCGGTACAGAAACTGAAAAATTATATCAAATCCTTTCGTATTATACCAACTGTCATCATGAATCCCGTGACAGGAGATGTGGAGATATCATTTACTCCGGGTTCCCGCGATCTGGCCCCGCTGGAGGATGTTCTGAACCTTATTGAGAAACTTGGGAAACCGGAGGATAAAATGATTCTCGTACTCGATGAGTTTCAGGATGTTTTCAGGATCAATACCGGTCTTGTCAGGATGCTCCGTTCCGTGATTCAGGTTCATAAAAATATCAATTATGTCTTTATGGGAAGCAGTGAGTCAATGATAAGGGAGATCTTTGAAAAGAAAGACTCACCTTTCTACAGGTTTGGTATCCTCTATCCCCTGGGGAAGATCCCTGAAGCGAAATTCCGTTTATTTCTTGAATATAATTTCCAGGGAACTACCGGTGATCCCGTGACTGTATCGGGAGACATACTGAAGATAACAGGGGGGCATCCCTACTATACCCAGCAGCTTGCCTTCATGGTATGGGAACTCCTGAACCGTAAGGGACAGGCACAGGAGATGGTTGCCGATCTTGCTGCGGATGAAATTGTGAGAAGTCATGACAATGATTTTGAACTGCTCTGGAACACACTCAACCGGACAGATATGATGGTACTGGCCGGAATGTCTGAGAGCGTTGTATCACCATTGTCGGAAGAGTTCAGGAAACAGTTCGGAACGGGTGCTGCCAGTACGGTGTACAGCACTCTCCAGAGGCTTGTAAAAAAAGGAATGGTTGTCAGGGATGCTGCGGGCTATTTCATCGATGATCCTTTCTTCAGCAGATGGATAAAGATGAGAAGAAGGGCTTAGCCTTCTTATTTCATGATTTCGGATGAAAATCATAATTTAGTGAATTATACAATACTCTGGAAGATCGGGCTGATCTGGGGCCTGATTACGGGAATCCTGGTGTCTATAGTTCAGGATAAGACTATTCTGAAATATTTTCTTAGTTGGGAAATAGTATTGCAATTGTTGTTTTTTATGATTGCCGGAGCCGGGCTGTTTGTCCTGGGAACGAGTTACCGCCTATGGAAAAGCTGAAAACCCTGGTTAGCGGGATTTCCTGCAGGCTGAAACGGGGCATTACAGAAATTATACTCATAGCCCTGAGAGTTTAGCGCCCGGCCATTGCCGCTTACATGTCCGGTATAAAAAAACGGCAGTGCACTGCAGCGTTTTGAAGGTTCCATACGTACCAGTAATGTAAAATGGACAACATTAAAAAAGAATAATCAAATGAAGCGGAATATTAAACTTTTTCTTGCAGCTATGGCTGCAGTTATCCTTCTGGTAACATGTTCAAAGATTGACGACGGGGAACCCGACCTGACTCCAAAAAATATCAGCCTCAGCGCTATGGCATTACAGACCATAGAGAGCAGCAATGACTTCGGGATAGATCTTTTCACGAAGGTTGCCGAAACAGAGAGGGTAAATCTTATGTTATCGCCCCTGAGTGCAAGCACGGCCCTCACAATGCTGCTTAACGGATGCGACGGTGATACTTATACACAGTTGCAGGAAACACTTAAATATCCATCCGGAATGACAACCGGTGATATCAACGAAGCATATAATAGTCTTGTTGACCAGTTGCTGAATGCCGATCCGAAAGTGAAGCTTGAACTTGCGAATGCAATTTTCTACCAAAGCGGGTTCGTTGTAAAACAACCGTTTCTTGCCACAATGAGCAAAGATTACAAAGCCACGGTTGAAGCTCTCAACTTCGCGTCACCGGCAGCGCTGAATACAATCAATAAATGGGCCGGCGACAATACCAACGGTAAAATTCCAAAGGTACTGGATGAGATCGACCCCTCTATGGTAATGTTTATTATGAACGCACTCTATTTTAAAGGCGAATGGAGTTACCGCTTCGACAAATCGAAAACCAATGATCGTCCCTTCCTTCCCGACGGAGGCTCAACGGTAAATGTAAGTACCATGTTCAGCGAAGTGGGAGCAAAAGTAGTATATGGTAACGATTACAGAGCAGTTGAGATGCCTTACGGACGATCCAATTTTACAATGGTAGTGATTGTTCCTTCGACAACACTGGCGGAATTCAATTCATCCTTTACGTCTCAGATATGGAACTCGATAACCGGAGTGCTCGATGACACAGATGAATTTGAGAAGTTTTCTGTCTATATGCCCAAATTCAGATTTTCATATGAGAAATACCTGGATGATCAGTTGAAGAGCATGGGTATGGTTGATGCATTCCTTGCCGAAAAAGCAGATCTTTCAGGAATTTCGGATCAGGGAATTTTTGTGGATTTTGTAAAGCAGAACACATTCGTTGAGGTGGATGAGAAGGGAACGGAAGCCGATGCAGTTACAACGATAGGCATGCGGTATGAGAGTTTAGCCCGGGTATTTTTTGTCGACAAGTCATTCATATTTGCTATACGTGAACGGACAACAAATACCCTGTTGTTCATCGGACAGGTGGTGAAGCCGGAGGTGTAAAAACCGATGCAAAGAACAGTTTGGGGCAGTCCCCTGGCAGGACAAAGTCCGTGATAAACCGGATCGGAGACAAGTTCTCAATATATCACTGATTTTGTTTACTGTATTTGATTACTTACTATTTAAAATTATCTGATATTCTGTTTCTATCTTCATTTTCCTTGTCGTTCTTATGATACAATTCTATGAAGATGATTTTTTGTTCATCAGGAAAATGAGCATAAATCAATCTTAATCCTGAATTAACACCTCTGCCTTTTAATGCCTTACAGGCAAGTTTCTTCACTTTAATGATACACGTTTCCAAACCCAATTTATCAATACGAAAACTAAAAGGAGGTCTTTCATCGGGCATTATTTCCAATACCTTTTTAACCACGTCTAAATCTTCATTTAGCGTTCTGTATTTTTTCAAAAGACTTTTCAAGTCCTTTTTAAATTCGGTTAATTCGTCAAAGGTCATTGTTCTTCAATTTCATCTCCGTAGTTTCTAACAGAGAAAGGCGCATCTCTATAAAATGCCAGTTCATAATTTATTTCTTCTCCTTCTTTTGAAGCCAGCCAGGGCATATCTTTATGGGAATAGTTGCTGATTGCCGCAGCAGACCAATCACTCATTTGTTCAATAACGCTGTCAATGATTTCTTTTTCACTTGCCCTAAGTTCAGTTAAATCAGCTTTCTTTAAAGGCAGATAGCGGGTTTGGGGATAACCGTGATATTTTGTTTTTACTCTTTGCAATTGTCCATCGTTAATCATCTGGTTGATGACTGCGTCAAACTTTTGCGGAACAGGCCCATAAGGTAATTTGCGGTAACTGGCTCCTGTCAGATGTTCCTCGTAGATCTCATAATTATTGAAATCAGAGAAATAAAGTAATTTATAGAGAACTGTTTCACCAACATTTGGCTTGCCTGCACAGCGCTCAAGAATATACAACAAGACATTTTTAAACTTATCAACTTGAAATTCAGGCACAGAAATACGATCTTCCGCCGGCTTTGATTTTTTCTCTTCTTTTATATTTAATTCCTGACTTGCGGAGAAATCCTTAGACATAAAATCATCCAAAGAGAACCTCAAAACCTGTGATAATTTTTGCAGTTCAAGAATATCAACACTTCTATTACCTAATTCAATTTGAGCCAATGATGGCCGGGAAATTTTGATTTTTTTAGCCAAATCTTCCTGAGACAGTCCTTTTGTTCTGCGAAGCTCAGCTATCCTCTGACCAATTTGCTTTTGTGACAATTTTAGAGTCATATCATTTTTATACTTCATTGTTTAACAGCTCAAAAATACATAATGTTTTATTACAAAACAATTCATTGTTTCAAACAACAACAAATGCCGGTATAGTGTAGAAACCAGAAAGGTGAAATACAATTTCATTTAATCCGGGCTAAAGCGACTCAGTCATTTTTTTGTAAGCTTCAGACCGCTCATTCTTTGCTATCTCATCATATATGGCTGTTACCATTTCAGATTAATGTACTCGTCAGTATCCCCGGGGTTGATCCATTTTTAAATATCTGTTACCTTTGGGCGACTCTTATAAAGAACAGAGATATATGGGGAAAATTAAAAGAATCGGAGTACTGACATCGGGGGGAGATGCCCCTGGCATGAATGCCGCCATAAGAGCTGTGGTCAGGACTGCGATTTACAACGGACTTAAAGTTACAGGTATCAGGCAGGGATTCTACGGAATGATATATAAAGATTTCGTGGAGATGGAGGCTTCATCTGTAAGCGATATAATTCAGCGCGGCGGGACAATCCTTAAAACGGCGCGATGTGAAGAGTTCATGACAGAAGAAGGAAGGCTTGCTGCTTACAGGAATCTGAGGGAAGCAGGTATCGACGGTGTTGTGGTAATAGGGGGAGATGGTTCCTTCATCGGCGCCAGGTTATTCTGCGAGGAGCATGATATCCCTTTTGTAGGTATTCCGGGAACGATCGACAATGACATCTGTGGTACCGATTACACAATAGGTCATGATACTGCGTTGAATACTGTCGTGCAGGCAGTCGATAAGATCAGGGATACGGCAGATGCTCACAACCGTATATTTTTCGTTGAGGTTATGGGTGCTGAAGCAGGTTATATTGCACTCTACGGAGGACTGGCCAGCGGGGCGGAAGCTATACTGATTCCTGAAACCACAGATGAAGAACGCGATCTCATTAAGATCATCAGGCCTGATAGCGGTAGAAAAAAAACAAGCATGATCGTGATAGTGGCAGAAGGTGATGAGAGCGGCGGCGCCATTGCACTTTCCGAAAAAGTGAAGAGTGAATTCAAAGATTTGGATATAAGAGTGTCGATACTCGGTCATCTGCAGAGGGGCGGATCTCCTTCGGCAACCGACAGGGTCAATGCAAGCAAGATGGGATATGCGGCCGTGAAGGCTCTGCTCGACAATCAGAAGAGCGTGATGGTCGGCCTTGTAAACAACGAGATCACTCTTATTTCATTCAGAAGATCGCTAAAGCTTAATAAGCATATAAACCACAAGCTGATAGAGCTTGCAAAAATATTATCGGTTTAATGGCTCAACCACAAAAGCACAGTGACCGGATGAGCTGACTCCAAACTGAAAAGCGAATCTTTGGGAAAAGCATCACGTGATATCTTTGATAAAGAAATCAGTGTATCATTCTGGGAAAGAGATAAGAAACTCAGGACATTTTTAAAAGGTCTGACCTGGCAGATCTACTGCCACATAAATGGAAGGCTACACGTAAAAAACTCCACGCAACTCCAATGGAAATCCAATAACTACTGGACATTGTTGGAAAAAGTTGGAATAATACAATTACAAATTACTTTCTACAGTTTATCAATGAACAACGGCAGATTGTGTTGTTTAATGTTTTTTGTTGCAATTTGAATGAAGTTTGGATTAGTGAACATCGTCTTTTTACGATTACTCCAATTTGCCAATTCCTTAGTAATAGCTTCGGGTGTTTCGATATTCTTTTCAGTAATAATAAAGTCAATTGTTGAAAGTAGTTCCAATCCAAAAGGAGAATAAAATCCAGACAAGAAGTTTTTGGTTTTCTCAACTATAGTTTTGTGTTCTGTATTCTCGGGCTTGTTTAAAAATTCATTTACTTCAGTTTCAGCATCAGGAATAATGCCCAGTTCTTCAAAAGGTTTTTTGTCCTTAGAACTGTAACCCATTATATAACTCCCATTCAGATAGTATAGAACGTGTTTTACTTTTCCTGAATAAGGTCCGTAAAAATTGGGATGAAATTCTAATTTGAAAGTTTCTTTTGCTCCAAATTTTTGTAAGAAATAGGCAATCTTTTCTGATGCAAATTCTGATACAAACTCACCGTTGCGAACCAATTCATACAATACGGACAGCAACATTGCCCTTGCTGGTGTAAGTTTAACTCGTTCCTTTTTTAACACTTCTTGTATGGCAGTACTTGGCTCATAAATAAAAACTTCACAATCTACTTCGGATAGATATTTTCCCAAAATTTGTTTTACTCTATTCCAATCCAGCCCACCATTGCCAGAGCCTAGTGGTGGAATAGCGATAGATTTTATATTTCTCTCTTTTATTACTTTTATTAATTCTACTAAGCCCTCTTCGATATAACTATATTCTGAAGGTAAACGCCAGGTAGTTTTAGTAGGAAAATTAATGATGATTTTTTTACCCATCAATAAGTTTTCTTCTTCGGTAACTAAAAGCTTCCCAACCTTTAATTCCTTGTTTTTACAGGCGTTGAAATATAATTTAAAATTGTTGGGAAACATATTTTTAAATTGCAAAGCAATACCTTTACCCATTACACCCACAGTATTTACAGTATTAACCAAAGCTTCTGCTTTACTGTCAAATAGATTGCCTGTTTTGTAATGTATCATAATCTTAAAAATAAAAATCTGGTCTTATGTCAATATTAAGAGTTTCTACCCCTAATTCAATCATTCTATTTTGAGCATTTTCATTATAAACAATATAACCTAAAATAGCATCTATTGCAATGTCTCCTAATACTAAAAATTCAGCCTCTTTTCTTCGTTTCTTATCCAAATCATTTTCATCTGACCAATATTGTGCACGAACAGCATTCCAATCAATAATCGTGTCAATATTTTCAATGTCTGCATTAGTGTATTGTGTTGAGAAACTATCAACTGCGTGTCCATTCGTAAAAACAAAGTTCAAATTGTTGTCTGCTATTTTTTGAACGGAACTCACGCAATATACAATATTTTCCGCTACGGTTGGGATCACCATATTAAAGCCTTTCTGAATAACATATAGCATTGGAGTTCTTGCTCCAAAGTAAAAAGGAATATATTCCCCCAAACGCCTGCCATTTTTCAACAAAAAGTTATTGCGAGTTGCGATCAAGCTACCATCACCAATGGACACAAAACTTGGATTGGCATTAGGCGAAGTTGAATGAGTAATGCCGTACTGAAGGATATGTGGTATATTCTCAATATGAGTCATTCTATACAAATATATTTTATCCAACTCAGGCATAAAACAAAGTTACAGTAATTATTAGTTAGGACTATGTTCACATGATTTTTTTGTTTGGACTCACTGTTGCTGATCTGTGGATATTCCTGCCATCAGGTTGTCTTTTCTCAATCACTTAATGTTGTGGCCGGAAATCAGGAATTCAGTGCATATTCTTGCCCAACCCGGACAGTGATTCTTGCCCAACCCGGACAGTGAT
>CAZFVQ010000019.1:0-36623 GCA_964522415.1 uncultured Rikenellaceae bacterium
TGCGGGCTTTACTTCCGCTGATAGCAAGCTCTGGCGGAACCGCCCTCAGTGCGGAACTTCGTTTAGCGCGGCGTTGTAGCTCATTTTAAGAAAGAATACGACTCAAGAATGCGACTATTTGAGCCATAATGATTATATTTGTGAGCCACAAATTAAGACTCTATGATTGACAAAAGAGAAATAGAAATTATTGAGATCATAAAGAAAAATCAAAAAATTTCTTCCAGAGAAATCTTTGAAGGAATTTCATCATCAATTAGTTATGCCACAGTAAAAAGAATACTTTCCAAGCTGATTGATGAAAATCTATTGGCAAAAAAAGGACAAGGAAAATCAACAAAATATTTTATTTCACCCACTTATGAACTTTTATATCCCGTTGACATTGAGAAGTATTATGAAAAAGAAATTGATGAAAGGGATATTAAGGGAAGTTTCAATTTACGGCTCATACCTGAAACCCTTAAAGAATGTAGCATATTTACAGCTAACGAATTGGAGCAATTAGACTTGCTTCAGGAAAAATTCAAAAAGAACATTTCTCAACTCTCTGACATAGAATATAAAAAAGAATTGGAGAGATTGGCGATTGATTTAAGTTGGAAATCGTCTCAAATTGAAGGGAATACTTACTCTCTGCTAGAAACGGAAAGACTACTTAAGGAAAAGGAGACCGCATCAGGGAAAACAAAAGAAGAAGCCATTATGCTTCTAAATCATAAAGAAGCGATTGACTTCGTTATTGAAAACCCAGACTATTTAATTCCCTTATCGATTTCAAAAATTGCAGACATACATAGCATATTGATAAAAGAACTGGGTGTTGATAAGAACATAAGAAAGAGAAGAGTGGGTATATCGGGAACAAATTATCGACCATTAGATAATGAGTTTCAAATCCTGGAAGCCCTTTCTAATATGTGCGAATTGGTTAATAGGAAAGAAAACGTTTTTGAGAAAGCATTTCTTCTTTTAGTCTTAATCTCTTACATCCAACCATTTGTGGATGGCAATAAAAGAACGGCAAGGATTGTAAGCAACGCTGTTCTAATGAATCATAAGCATTGTCCTATTTCATTTAGGACGGTTGACTCTGTCGAATACAAGAAAGCAATGCTTCTTTTTTACGAACAAAATAATGTTTCAAGTTTTAAAGCAATATTTATCGACCAGTTTAAATTTGCTGTAAATACTTACTTTTAACGAGACGAATAAAAAACGAGCTACAACATCGCATATATCCAATGGCGGGGGAAGTGAGTATTTAAAGCATTCTACCCCGCACCAAGGTTTTGTCGGCTGACAGGGACGTGACCCGCATTCCGCCACTGGTCATATGCGAGAACCGTTATGTGGGATTATTAAAAAGGAATATATTTGAAATGTTACCAAATATTGGTAACTTTGAAAAAAATTAATTAGTTATGAATAGAAATACTTCAATATCATTGGGACATTATTTTGATAATTTCATTCAAAACAGGATTTCTGCGGGACGATATAAAAATGCTAGTGAGGTGGTTCGTGCTGGTTTAAGACTTTTAGAGGAAGAGGAAAACAAAATGATCGCATTAAAAGAAGCAATTCAAGAAGGAATTGACAGTGGGATAGCCCATGATTTCGACCCAAAAGTTCATCTTAAAAATTTAAAAGCTGATAAATCCCTGAATGGCAAAGTATAAATTAACAAACAAAGCAGTTGATGATTTAGCCCATATTTGGAATTATACAACTAAAAAATGGTCTGAAAGTCAAGCTGACAAATACTATCAAATGCTTGTAGATGATTTTAGTGAAATCGCAAAAAATCCTAATTTAGGAAAAACCTATTCAGGAGTTATAAAAAATTTATTGGGATTAAGAACTGGTCGACACATTATCTTTTACCGAGAAACAGAAAACGATGAGATTGAGATTACCAGAATACTCCATGAACAAATGGATTTGAAACGTAGAACAATAGAAAAATAACCCCACATAATACATAGGGCTTCATACGGTGCGCAGCATCCAGTAATGGAGCCCACGTTGAACTAAATCCAACCTTAACCTGATTATGGGGTTTCAATAATGTTTTTAATGGCTGCCTGCTTTTGGGATCAGGTTTTTCCAGCCGGATCTGAGCTTAAAAGAGCTCACCAAATAACCTTGTCAGAAGAAATGAACGTTCAGGATACCGGAGAAGAAGGTGTTTTTTAAGGGATAGTCAATCCAATGGCTGTTTGCCTGGTAAGTCGGACAAATTAAGCTGGTATTGAAAGGATGAAAAAATTCAAACCGGGCCATGTCGGAGAACGACTCCGTGGTATTACTCCGGCAGGAATAAGCCGCCCTTTTTTGCAGAAGGGACAGCAGGATATGCCTTCCTGATACGGTCTTCAACCCAGAAAACCTGTTTGGTAGTCTGGCATTTAGGACAATGACGGTTGCGGCAGGAGTTATAACTTATGTGCTCGCTGCCGCAGTTGTCACACTTGTACTTATGTCCGCCCAGGGCCGCCGTCCTGCACATGGACAAGGCCTTAAGAACACGGAGTTGATAGTTGTTTGGCTGATGATTACTGATAAAACTTTCGCCAAACCGTCTGATAATATTTGCAATTTCGTGTTCGGGGCGGCTCATATGGCCTTCTTATACAGAGTATCCAAAGGACTATGAGCTTTGATAATATCCATATTGGCTACATGCAGGTAGATCATCGTCGTGGTGACATCAGCATGGCAAGGAGCTCCTTCACGGTGACGATATTGACTCCCTCTTCAAGCAGATGCGTGGCATAGCTGTGACGAAGGGAGTGCAGGTTGACTTTCTTTACTATCCCGGCTGTTTTGAGCGATTCCCGCATCAACCAGTTAAGTGCATGGATGCTGTAGCTCCCATCGGGCCCCTTGCCGTTAAAGAGATAATCATGCGGCTTTTCAACTTCAAGGTATTTCTTTAACCCCGAGGATATATAGTCTGAAAGAGGAACGATCCTGTCTTTGAAGTATTTGCTCCGGTGAAGGTGGATGGTCTTACGCTCGAAGTCAATGTCGCGTATTCTGAGATTTGTAACTTCCTGTCTGCGAAGACCTGCAGAGTAGATCAGTGCAAGGATGATGCGGTGCTTCAGTAGCCTTGGAGTCCTGAAAAAAGCGATTTGAGCTCACTGCGGTTAAGGATCACTGGCAGGGTGGACTCTTTCTTAAGGGAGGGTAGTTTTATAGCAAGGTCAGAAATAATTTAGTTTGTATTACGCGCTTAAATTACATAAAGAAGTCTATGTTGCTCAGAGGTCAGCCCGCGAAAGCGGGATTTAGTTCAACAAACAAACGGTATAGGTCATGGCTGTCCTCTGTTGCCACCGAAGTTTTGCAAACGCAATAAAGCTTTGTATACCCTGACATGAAACTGCTTTTTATCCGCCACGCCCCATACCGTCAACCGTTAGGCTTTATTTTAAAAGAGACTACAAAATAGATAGTTACTTGCATTTTGAAAGAAATCTATTATCTTTGATACTATCATGTGATACTATCAGAACAAATAAAATGAAACCACCTTATAAAATAACTGGAAAAATTTTAAAATTGGTTGCTTCGATTTCGGAAAAAATTGGAGAGATAAATTCTGCTCATTTAAATAAACCACCAACAGAATTAAGAAAGAAAAACAGGATTAAAACAATTCACTCATCACTTGAAATTGAAGGAAATACCTTGACAATTGAACAAATAACAGCAATTATTGAAAATAAAAGGGTAATAGGACTTAAAAAAGACATTTTGGAGGTTAAGAATGCTATTGCTGTTTATGATTATCTGGATAAATTGAATCCATACAGTTTTGATTCGTTCTGTGAAGCTCACGAAATATTAATGAACGGCCTTATTGAATCAGCAGGCAGACTTAGAAGTAAATCGGTTGGAATTGTTAAAGGCTCAGAAGTTGCACATATTGCTCCACCAAGTGATATGCTTAAGCCTCTAATGAACGATTTGTTTGACTATTTAAAACAGGACGATGATTTAGTTTTAATAAAAAGTTGCGTGTTTCATTATGAAATGGAATTTATCCATCCATTCATCGACGGGAATGGTAGAATGGGGAGATTATGGCAAACGCTGATTTTAATGGACTCCTATCCTGTTTTTGAATTTCTGCCAATTGAGGCATTAATAAAAGAGAGACAAGAACAATATTATGAAACTCTTGGAAAATCAGACAATACTGGAGAATCGACCGTATTTATTGAATTTATGCTTGAAATTATCCTTGAATCACTTGAGGAACTATTAAATATTCAGAATGTCAGCTTAACTAATATTGACAGGATAATTTTATTCAAGTCAATTGCTAAAAACGACTACTTTACACGAAAAGAATATTTAAAGAATTTTAGAGAAATTTCTTCAGCGACAGCAAGTCGGGATTTGAATTTTGCTGTTGAGAATGGAATAATTGAAAAGATTGGAGATAAAAATACAACGAGATATAAATACAAATAAAAAACAAAGCCGCGCTATACCAAATTGCTTACTTTCTTTGTACAAATAATCAGCTTTAGCCGGGTATCGAATCAAAACGTGCCCGAACATGTCGCTAAACGCAATTTGGTCCCGCCCTTGCGGGCTTTACTTCCGCTCATAGCAAGCTCTGGCGGAACCGCCCTCAGTGCGGAACTTCGTTTAGTGCGGCGTTATATGCAATGAGCAAACGCATCAAACCAATCATAAAATAAATAAACAAAAAAAATATCATGAACAAAAAAATTTATGCAATCATTCTTGCTGTCATTTTCACGGCAAGTGCACAAGCACAATTCTCTTTCGGCGTTCGAGGAGGATTCAATTTAACAAACATGAATGAAAGTGGAGGAGGAATAAGTCCGGACACTAAAATGAAATCCGGATTTCAAGTTGGCGTTGTCGGCGATTACGCTGTTAGCGAAAGTTTTTCTATCCAGCCGGGGCTTTTATTTACAACGCAAGGATGTAGTTGGGATTTAGAAATGTTTGGAACAAAGGTTGAAACTTCAATCAATCTCAATTACCTTCAAGTGCCTGTTAACGCCCAATACAAATTAGATTTGGGCAACGCTAAACTTTTTTTGCAAGCAGGTCCTTATGTTGGTTGTGCTCTCAGCGGAAAAGTTATAGCAAAAGCCGATGGTTTTAAAAATGATGAAAAAATAGAATTTGGAAGTGATGAAGAGGACATGAATCGTTTTGATTTTGGATTGGGTTTCGGTGCAGGTGTGCAATTTGAGGATATTCAAGTTGGATTAGGCTACAATCTTGGCTTGGCGAATTTATCGAATGCGGATAAAATAACAACAAGAAACAACGGTTTAACATTTACTTTAACCTATTTATTCGGGAGATAATATTCAACACACACTGCATCGGGCCCGGGAATAATCGGGCTTCAATGATACGGAACATGCCTGGCAAAAAAACAGGAGTACCCAAGCGTACAGTCCCCATCACGAGGATTGAAGCCATGAAGCCCGATTAGACTCCGTTACGCCCTTTACTGTGTTTTGCACGCAAAACCCATCGGGCTTCACGGCGTCAAGCCCGGGCCCGTTGTGGGCAATAGTACGGAGACACTGAGCACATGTTAATTTATCAATTAACCATAAAATTAAAAAAAGAATGAAACAAATGCTCAGTGATTTTCGTTTGTATTTCCACAAATCTTTTTTCTCAAGAAAAGCCAGTTAGTGAAATGGATGGAAAACGAAACAGTATTACAATTGGAATTTTTGCTTACCGACTGATTTGGATTTCCGATTGGGGCGGGGTTAATTGGATTCGGAGGTGGATTAAATAATCATTTTAAACCTTCAATTAGAAGTTCATTTATTTCATTGCAGTATTGGAATCAAGGGATTGGTGATTCTTTTGCTCAAAATACAATCGGACCAAATTTCGTTTATAGAGGTAAGAAATGGTTCACGGTTCAGATTGGATTAGGTAAGCCGTTGGAGAAAGGACCAGCAATGCCTGTTGATTTTGAACAACCTCCTGTTATGTTAATGTATTCTATTGGAGCATATATGCCTTTTTAATTATTAACAAACCTTTTCAAAATGAAAAAAATAGCAATTATTTTGACCTTATTATCTGTGAGTATGACTTTTACGTTTGGACAAACAGCTTCTGATTCAATTTTGATAAGCAAAGTTTTTGGCGGTTATCAATTTTATCAAGGAGAACAAAAACTTAACATAAATCAACTTGTTAACACGATGAAACCAAATGAACAAGCCTATAAGCAGATTAAATCAGCCCAATCAACATATACAATGGTGATGATTTTAAACTATGCAGGAGGTTTTATGGTTGGTTGGCCACTTGGAACTGCAATAGGTGGAGGAGAACCTAACTGGGCATTGGCTGGTATCGGGGCTGGACTGATTGTTGTAGCAATTCCAATTAGTCAAAGTTTTAATAAAAAAGCCAAACAAGCAGTCGAGACATATAACAGTGGATTACAGACAAGTTCATTTTGGGATAAAAATGCATTAAAATTATCATTGACAGGGAGCGGAATTGGACTGACATTGAATTTTTAAAGACTACTGCCGCGCTAAACCAAATTGCTTCAAATAATCAGCTTTAGCCGGATATCGAATCAAAACGTGCCAGAACATGTCGCTAAACGCAATTTGGCCCCGCCCTTGCGGGCTTTACTTCCGCTCATAGCAAGCTCTGGCGGAACCGTCCTCAGTGCGGAACTTCGTTTAGCGCGGCGTTGTGTGCTATAAATAAAGAGATAAGATGAATATTGTAATTCACTAGTGTCATGTCAATCATGAATTGACGGATACAATTTGTGAAATTTTATTCTTGCCTGGTCAGTTGTGAACTGCCACTTTATTTTGGCTTTTTTATTGTTTCTGTGATTTTGCCAAGCCCTTACTTCCGCCTTTACCGTATTTATCTTGTCAATTCTTCTGTTTAAACATTGTTTGGTTAATACGTTCAGTTCTATTTCGGCCATATTCAGCCAGCTAGCATGCTTTGGCGTGAAAACAAACTCCAGGCGATCCCATAGTCTTTTTGCCTCAACTGGTGCAAATGTTTCATATAATGCTGCTGCGCTGTGTGAAGCCAGATTGTCCATTATCAAGGTTATGGTTTCAGCCTTGGGATATAGCTTGTCACAAATATACTTTACCAGCAACGCCCAGTCCTTTTTTGTCAGATTTTGGGTGACCTTCATATATCGCTTTCCTGCCAGGGGCTCACTAACCATAAAAACATTATAAACCCCACAACGTGAATATTCATAGTCGGCTTTTCTTTCAAATCCCGGCTTCTTGGGTACTGATTTACGCACTTCTTTTATCAATTGTTTCGGTGTCTCATCCATGCATACTACCGGGGTTGACTTATTATACGGTCGTTTGTAAACATCAAGAACCTGCTCCATGGCTGCAACAAAATGGCTGTTTTGCTGTGGCGGTATTACCCAGCCTTTGACCCGCCAAGGTTTAAGTTCGTTTTTTTTAAAACCCTTCTAACAGTTTCATGTGAAATTTCATCAACATAATTCAATTCTACCATGCGGTCAGCCAACAGGCGTAAAGACCATCTGCCGAATCCTTTCGGAGGCTCACTGCAGGCAATTGAAATTAACCTGGCTTCTGTTTCTCCGTCAACCTTTCTCTCATATACACGGCTTGTTGGAGCAATTCCAAGGGCTGCATCAAGTCCCTCTAATACAAAACGTTGTTTTACCCGGTCAATGGTTCGCATGCCTGTTTTTAATACTTTGCAGACCTGTTCATTGGTCTGCTGTTTCTCGTTATGAGGACCTTGATCAACATTAAGTAAAATAAGAGAATGCATGACCTTTTTAGCTGTATGGCTGCCCTTTCTTGTGTTAGCCATCAATGATTCTCTTTCTTCTTTTGTTAAAGTTACTTTGTACTTTACCATGACGTTTTTTTAGTAAAGATACAAAATATTTTATTTACGCCATACTATATTTGACATGACACTAGTGAAATTAAATCAAAAAAACGCAATAAATATAACAGACTCATCATTTTAGATGACAAATTGATTATAAGTATAATTAAACAGAAAATTCAAATCGAGGAACAATTAATTTCATGTTATAATTTCTGTGATTCATTATCTAATTCTCAGAAAAATGAGTTTCCAAATTTCTTACAAAGAATACCAAATGTGTTTACGGGTGAAACTCCATTAATAATCGAAGATTATAAAGTAAGTCAAAAGAATTGCTATAAAATCATGAGACTTTTAGGAGAACTTAAAAGTGATTACTTTGATTCCAAAAAATATCATTACCATAAATCAAAACTAAGACCATATGAAAGGGATAAAGATATTTTTCGCTTTGAAGAGCATTATGGAGAATATGATTCGGTTATAGTAAGACTAAATGGTGATTATGCATCAATAAACGAGCTTGATTTCAACGGAGAACCAGAGTTAAAGCCGATAACTAAAGGCTTTGAGGAAGACAAATGTTGGAAGTTTATTCTTCAAAATGAAAAAATGGGCTTTTTAAATATAGGTTGTAGTTTTGCCCCATTAGGTGGATTTGGAGTTCATTATAAAATTGAATTGATTGATAGAAACAAACTGTTGATTACAAAAATTGGTGAATGGATATCATAATAATTGCCTGTAGCCCGGGAATAATCGGCGTCAATCCCGGGCCCGTTGTGTGGCATTTTAGAAAGACATCGCAACATGGATAAAGATATAAATAAACAGATCATGCGAATAGCAAAGGTATTTCCCAAAGGAATTGAGGATATATCTAAAAGTACAGGAACCCTTGAAATATACAGGGAATTTCTGAAAAGCAATCTTGATAATCCCGTTAATATAACAGGTATTGAGGATTTTGACTGGGAAGAGTTTTATGTTCTTGGACCAGGTAGCCAAAAGGAGTATGAGAAGCTTAAGAAAACAAGACCGTCATACACTGATAAATATATTTTGGAATCAATTGATGATGAATACGATGAACATTTTGGACTCATAGCAAATGTGATTCGAGAATGCGATAAAAAAGTTTTTCAGATTCCACTTGCAGATTTGAAAGCCTTGGATAAAAACACAAAGAATTATCAGTTACTGGATGATTACTCAGTTTGGTGTGTAAACTATTGATAAATATGGAATTGATTGATAATGAATTAAAACTGAGGCCTTTTAAGGTTTCTGATTCGAAAAGACTTGCAGAGTTCTGCAATAATAAAAACATTTGGGATAATTTGCGAGATTACATGCCATTTCCTTACACTGAGAAAAATGCTACAGAATACATTGGATATTGTCAAAGCGAGAACCCACAATTAACATTTGCAATAGAATTTAGCGGAGAATTTGTGGGCAGTATTGGATTGGTCAGACAAACAGATGTTTATAAATTGACGGCTGAAATTGGTTATTGGATTGGTGAACCATATTGGGGTTTGGGAATAACTACTGAAGCAGTTCGATTGATTACGGAATACGGATTTAACCATCTTGGTTTAGTCAGGATTTATACAGGAGTTTTTGATTTTAATAAAGCTTCACACTTTGGATTTCGATGTCGCAAACTACACGATTGAAACTGCCGAAGTAAACGGAAAAACCATTTCATTTCGTGCCTACAAAAACATTGTGTATGTGGCAAATCCTGTCGATACAAAACATCAGAGTCTTAATTTCTATGTTCCTGTGGAATATTACGAAAGCAAATCCATAGAAAATTACAATGCAGAAAATGCTCCGATTTTCTTCCCGAATAATGTAGGTGGATATATGCCTGCCGAAGCAGGTTTGGCAGGAATTGACAAACGAAAAAGCACACCAAACGCCATTCTCGTTGCGTTGAGCAAAGGTTATGTCGTAGCTTCTCCCGGAGCAAGAGGGCGAACCTTGCAAGACAGCACAGGCGTTTATTACGGGAAAGCACCTGCCGTCATTGTGGATTTGAAAGCGGCAGTTCGCTACCTGAAACACAACGATAAAACAATGCCAGGCGATGCAACTAAAATCATTTCCAACGGAACAAGTGCAGGTGGTGCGGTTTCGGCTTACTGCCCGATTACTAACCTCGATAATGCCGATATGGCTTACGAATGGCAATTTAGCGAAGCTAAAGATTACAAGAAAATTGATGTTTCTAGGTTGGATTACAATGTTCAACGCAAAGAAATTACGGGAACGTTTACGGCTGATGAAATTGCCATTTCCGATAAACTGAAATCTTTATTTCCCGATTATATCAATTCGTTGAATTTAAAAGATAAAAACGGTAATGCTTTAACATTGGACGGAAATGGCAACGGCAGTTTCCGTGATTTGGTAGCTTCTTATATCATAACTTCTGCTCAAAAAGCATTGGATAAAGGCAACGATTTAAGTTCGTTCAATTGGCTTACGATAGAAAACAACAAAGTGGTAGCAATGGATTTCCCGAAATATGTACAACACACCTTGCGAATGAAATTACCACCTGCGTTTGACAGACTTGATTTATCTTCTTTCGAAAATGATTTATTTGGAACGGAAAAAATACCGGCACAGCATTTTACCAAATTCGGTTTAGAAAACAGCACCAGACAAAGCACTTTGGCAGACCAACAAATTGTAAAAATGATGAACCCGATGTATTATATCGGCACTGACGGAACAGCGACAGCCAAGTATTGGCGTATCCGTCACGGAACAATTGATAAAGACGGTTCTCTGGCTACACCTGTTCTGCTGGCTACGAAATTGCAAAATACAGGTTATGACGTAAATCTTGAATTGCCTTGGGAAACACCGCACTCAGGCGACTATGATTTAGAGGAATTGTTTGAGTGGGTTGAAAAAATGATCCTTTATTCGAACTTCTGATACGAAGATAAGAGCACTAGCGGGTGCGGGAATAATCGGGCTTCACGGCGTCAATTCCGGGCCCGTTGTAGCAAATGCTCTAATACCAACCAGAATGCTATTAAGCCGCACCCTGATAATGATCCAATTTCTTACTCTGACAAATATTTTAATTTAAAATTTCAACTTGAAGAAATACTGAAAAGACAAATTGATCTTCTCGAACAGAAAGCTATAAGAAACAGATTCTTAAAAAGTGAAATCGACCGAACCAAAGTTCTGATTTATGGAAAATAAAATCTAAATTTGGCTTGAAGACATCAAGCAATCAATTGATGAAATTGAAGTATTTCTTCCCAAAAGAAGAGACTTTTTGGAATTTAAAAAGGATTTGAAAAAAATGAGACGAGAAATTGTAAATCTACTCGATGAATGAAAGCACATGCCGCGCTAAACCAAATTGCTTCGTATCTTCATACAACTTAACAGCTTTAGCCGGATATCGAATCAAAACGTGCCCGAGCATGTCGCTAGATTTAAGCATACACCCACACTTGTGATCACTATTAATTAAAAATTTCAAATATGAATAAAACAATAATTCCTATGCTGGTATTAATTATAAATACCTTGATTTCTTTTCCTATTTATTCTCAGACAGATAAAGGCAGAGTAATTATTAGTGGAAATTATAATCTGGACTTCTCAAGTACTACAAAAACCTTTAAAAGTAGTGTCAATAGTTTTGAAATGGAAAAAGACAAATCATTCGGTTTTTCTCCATTTCTGGGTTACACAGTCATTAAAAACTTATCTCCTGGTATCCAATTTGATTATGAATATTCAAAAAGTCAATCTCCAAATGGGTTAGGAAACAATGATATTAACTCTTCAAGCTCAATATTAATTATCCCTTCCATACGTTATTACCTCTTAAATTCCAAGTTTAAGCCCTATTTACAAGTTGGTTATGGTTTTGGGTGGCAGAAACTTGTTGAAAGCTATTTTCTTACATCAAATCTAAAACACAATAATGCTTTATCCGGATGGGAAATATCAGGAGGATTAAGTTATTTTATAAGTAACAATATTTCTTTGGATTTTTTATTTGGCTATCATTCGATGACAGTGTTCTTTAAAGATAAAATGGTAAATGGGAGCTATAATGAGTGGCAAAATGTTATAAAGGGTCCCAAAGCATTTGTCGGCATAACCTTATTCCTGTAAATTGAAACCAAATGCCTAAACCTACGGACAATATGGCAACCCTAAAACCGACAACAGACAATGAGTATATTCAAAAAAAATTTTGGAGATTCTGACAAATCAGACAAAAAATCGGAAAATAAAAAAATCGACATTGAAAAACTGTTATCATCTGAAGACATAAATGATAACATAATCGAACTTGACAATTACATTGGTGAACTTTGCTCATAAGACAATTCAATCTTTATTGACAATAGGAGCAAACAAAACCGCTGACATTTTATAAAAAGCAATTGACCAATTTCCTAATAGGAATGGTCCAGAAAACAGAGCAGAACGACAGGAAAATTTAGAGCAAATTCAAGAAACCGCAGACCTTGTTTGGGAAGAACTTTAACAAAAATTTTATGCTTATGAAGACGATTTGAATAAGCTGAATATTTAATTTATAAAAAATAATAAAGAGAAATTTAACTGAATGGAAATAAGGGCAGCCCAAAACGGAAATCCCAGGCCCGTTAGAGGCAATGCAAAACGAGAAATGCTTATCACGCCATGATTACTTATTTGATATCTTTGCATTAAATGGAGACAAATCGTTGAACAACTTATCAGTAGAAAACGCAGTCTCTAAAAGTAAGTTGTGCGTAATTGTTTCAAATTGTTGAATATATCATCATCCAAATAATGAAATTGCCTAAAAACAATGTAAATCATGAATAGAAAAGCAATTTTAATTATCAGCCTACAATTTCTCTGCACATTATTAATAGCACAGAAAGAGTATAACTTCTTGATTTCCGGATCCCTCGGTTATCGATATTCAAGCGATAAGTCTGAGATTACTGCCGCTCCCTCTATTGAGAACCAAGAGCACCTTATTCAAACAAATCCAAGTTTTGGTTATTTCATTACTAAAAGATTAGCAATGGGTATCGGAATTGAATACCAATATGATTACATTAAATATGATAAACACATATATACCAAATCAATCGGAAACGAGATTGCTTTAAGTCCTTTCTTGAGATACTACACCGGCTTTGGATTGTTTGCTATTGCAGAATTTGGTTGCGGAAGATCAATCATTAATCTGATTGGTAATCCTATCCCAACTCAAACAGGTATCTTGGGAGGTCCTAAAAAAATTAGCTACAAAATAGCAGGTTACTCAGCCGGAATTGGTTACTCGGTTCGGCTTCACTCAAACCTGCGAATTGAGCCATTAATAAAGTACATAAATATTAAATACAAGGAAGATTCTGAGAATGATAAAGATTTTAAAAGAAAAGGTCTTCTACTAAACATCGGGTTTGCTTACTATTTCTGATTGATAATTAGTTAATAAAACAACTACGCACAACATGCCGCGCTAAACCAAATTGCTTCGTATTTTCATCCAACTAATCAGCTTTAGCCGGATATCGAATCAAAATGTGCGGCGTTATGCTGCATAAATAAATATTTTGCACGAAATTTGTAATAACGTAATTAAGTACGCATATTTGTACTTTAATACGCTTTAATAATTCAAATATGATTGCGGCAAACTATTCAGAATTCAGAAAAGAGCTTAAGAGCTACCTTGATAGTGTGGAACTTAACAATGAAACCTTGATCATCAAACGTGGTTCAGGAAAAGGTGCGGTATTGATCTCCCTGGAGGAGTATAATTCTATAATGGAAACTTTACACCTGCTGAGTTCAAAAAAGAACGCTCAAAGACTCTATGAATCAATTGAACAAATGCAGTCTGGAAATACTATCCAACGCAATCTGGTTGAAGAATGAAGAAGATTATCTTTTCTAAAAATGCTTGGGAGGATTACATATTTTGGCAAGCAGAGGATAAAAAGATACTTAAGAAAATTAACACCTTAATCAAAGACATTCAATCAACCCCTTATTCCGGAATTGGAAAACCTGAACCCTTAAAATATGATCTGGCAGGATTATGGTCAAGACGCATCGATCATGAACATAGATTAGTTTACCAGGTGAATGACAATGAATTACTTATTTATAGCTGCCGGTATCACTATGATAATTAACAATCACGCAGCACGCCGCCCTAAACCAAATTGCTTGCTTTCTTTGTACAAATAATCAGCTTTAGCCGGATATCGAATCAAAATGTGCGGCGTTATGTTTAAGCGGAGCTGCGCGTACCGAGACAAATTGTCATGATCAACAAAAAGCCAACACGCAATTATGCTATCCTGAAAAATTTATTAATTCTTCCGATAGTAGCAATCCTGTTTGTTATGTTTTCGTTCAAATCCGAGAACGTACTAACAAACACTGGTAATCAACAACCTTTATTCTCGAAGACTTCTGAAACTGAGATTTTGGTATTTCTTGCAAAGAATACCGGTTATCCACAGGAAGCGAGAAATTCTGCTGACACAGGAAAAGTATTTGTGACTGTAAAGATGCATAAGGGTGGATTAATAAAAGAATGTAAAGCTTATACTGACAAGAAAGCTATTAATGTTCCCCTGTTGCCAGAAATCGTAATAGTAGGTTATAAACCAACGGGAGGCACAAGTGCAGCAAAAAGTATAAAAGCTAATTCGAACGAACATCCAGCATTAAAGTCTGAATGTCTTCGGGTCAGTAATACTCTTTCAGAAGTTAAAATTCCTGAGTGGAATGATAAGGATATGGAATTTGCAATCCAATTCAAGTTTGCACTCAAATAGCTAATAACTTTAGCAATAAGCTAAATATCAGACTTTATGGACATTTACTATACCTGGACAACCATCTGGGTATAGTGATTTAGGGCTGATTAAAATAATTACATCATGACAATGACTTTGCCAACAAAATGAATATCAACATGAAACAATTACTCACAATTCTTTCTCTGGCTTTAATCTCATTCGCATTTTCAACAATTGAGCTGGAGACCAAATCGCTGCTTAATGACAGGTTAGAATTAAAAATCCCAAAAGCATTGGGAATCATGTCTGAAGGAATGATACAAATAAAATATCCTTCAGAACGACGTCCGACTTTAGTATACACGAATGAAACCGGTGGAATTAATGTAGCATTAAATCTAACCCAAAACCAGGCCAATCAAGATATCTTACAAGCCTATTACGATAACATGGTAAGTACTTTTAAACAGATTTACCCATCAGCAACATGGAAAGGCAAGGGCATCAAAGAAATAAATGGCAGGAGTGTTGGCTTCCTGGAATTGATAACCCCGGCAATTGACACAGAGATCTACAATCTGATGTTTTTTACAGATCTAGACGGAAAACTACTTTTGTGCACTTTCAATTGCACTATTGAAAACGTTGATGAATGGAATCCTGTCGCTCATGAAATATTAAACTCAATAAGAGTAAAATAACTGGTGCCAACAGGTCGGTGGGGCGCAATACGCTTCACTTTACGGTGGCTACATCCCAACAAGTTGGGATTCTCGCCCCTATTGTGCCCCATCGGAGCGGTAGATAACGATATAAAATATTGACAATTAAGCATAGCAGTAATTAATAATAGTAAAAAATTTCGGCAACTTCAAGTCATTAGGATAATTATACTACCGGCCGTTAGCAAAAATAGAATATGCTGCCTGTTACCAAGGCACAATTATTGTTGATTAAAATGACCTTAAAATTTATCTGATGAGAAAGATTTCTAATGTTGTATTTATTATTTTCCTGACTTATTCTTTATATGCTCAACCCAGGGATAAGCTTAGAGGAATAGCTCAAAAGTTGGATGAATATTCAAATTATCAATCCGATTGTAATTATACCTTTTCAATGCCCTTTGGAAATCCATTATCCTTTGAATCTTTAATTCTTACACATAAGATGCCATCAGATTCATTATGTGGTTTTTATTATGAATTCAATACCAAAGAGAGTTACCGGGGTGATGATTTTAATGATTTGAATATGTATTTTAAAAACTCATACTATAGTTCCTACAAAGGGGAAATAACAAGAACCAGTTTTACTGAAAAACCCGAGGTATTCAAAGACAGAAAAGCACAGGCAGGAATTATCCCGGCAGTACATCGTTCTCCCCAATTGTTTAATTTGACTCCTTATCAAATAGCAAAAAAGATAATTGAATTTATCAATGATCCCAATTCCAAAATCATCCAAATGCCTGATACGGTGGTAATGAAGGAAACTTGTCTCAGGTTTATTTTAGAATCTGCCAGGGATGTAGTTGATCATTTTTCGAAACAGACTATTCCGTTAATTACATCTCTTGAGCTTTGTTTTAATAAGTCTCAAAACTACCTGGTTTATTATCGGAATGATGTAAAGAACTCTTCCATGCCAAGCTTTCAAAAAGCTTTTTTTAGCAACACTAAAATTAATCAATTTCTTCCTGAAAATTATTTTAGCGAGGAACAACTATTTCACAATGACCTGAAGAAAACCAATATATCAAAGATAGCTGCAAATCCGGAAAATATAGTTGGACAAAAAGCGCCAGACTGGAAGTTGCCGATACTGAATTCTAATGGAAAATTATCAAATAGCGACCTGTTGGGGAAATACATATTGATAGAATTTACAGCGACATGGTGCGGATATTGTATTGAGGCTGCAGAGATGATGAACAGACTCGAAGACAAATTTGGAAAATCCCAAAATATAGCTTTACTAAGTATCTTCAGCAGTAAAATCGATACAGAGGAAGGGATACAAAAATTTGTAGAAAAGAATAAATTAAAATCAAAGATTCTGTATTCGGCCGCCAATGTTGGGGAGGATTTTCAGGTCTTCAGCTATCCGAACTTTATTATTGTGTCACCAAAGGGAAAAGTATTCATGAATTTTCAAGGTTATAGCTCAACTATTGAGAAAAATATAACTAATATATTGGAGGAACTTTCAGAATAGATTTTTTGAGTACCAGATTGAATCCCTTAACAATAATTTAGATATACTAATATTAAGCATTCATTTACAAATTCAATGTTCAAACTCTTCTTACCCTATAATAAAACCATCCTTAAGATAAATTTGATTTTTTCAATCCTGCTTACAATCTTATCAGGTTTATTATTCGTTTAAAACTTTCAAAACTCAGGGTTTTTGAGTTTCTGGCAGGAATTAGCTTAGTTCAGCTGCTTGTTGGGATTATTGCGGTATTATTAACTCTGTTAACTGCAGTACTGCTTGGTTTTAAGTATGAAGGCTCGTTGATGATTATGGTTCTCATAGCCAGTTTGACTATCTTGTCAATTATTGAATTTAGCATGATAATTTCCGCGTTAACAAAATCAGCCACTGAAATATTGGTTGCAGGTAATTTTCCTCTGTTTCTGTTTATGTTTTTTTCCGGGGCTGTATTTCCGTTAAAAAGCGATACGTTGTTTACATTGGCCGGGTATCCTATAAATATTCAGGGATTAATGACACCTGCACATGCAATTTCAGCATTAAACAAAACACTGATAATGAATATGGATATATCGCGTAACGAAGGCAGCGTTTGGATGACTGGACGATAAAATTATGAAACAATTCAAGCCGGATATAAAAATGGAATTTTTCAAACCTTTAAGATTTTTATCTATTCTTAATCGAAAAAAAGAGGATCCTGGTAAATTTATTTTTACTGGTGATTCCACTATTAATAAAATTGACATTCAACTTTTTAAATACAGAAAAGAAGAGTGCGATGAAAACAAAAATATTTCGCCAGATAATATTAAGGCGTTTGAGAAAAATGGAGATAATTACTGGTTAAATATCTATGGATTAAACGAAACAGAAACAATTGCTTCAATTTGCCATAAACTGGGAATTCACAGTTTGGTTATTCAGGATATTCTGGATGTAAACCAAAGACCTAAATTTCAAGAATATGAAAACCTCTCTTTTTTAACATTGAAATCTATAGTTCCTTCTGAATATGAAGTTATAACAGAACAAATAAGTTTTGTTTTTGGAGCAAACTTCTTAATTTCATTTCAGGAAAGGGAGGTAGATTATTTTGAACATATAAGAGTCAGGCTAAGAGAAGACAAAGGAATTGTCAGAGAACGTGGTGCCGATTATTTACTCTATACCATGCTTGAATCAATACTGGACAATTATTTTAAGACCCTGAACAAAATGGATGAGGAAATAGGAAAGTTTAATTTTGCAAATACAAAAGTAGAGCCACCTCCTTCTGCACTTGAAATTATTGAAAATCATAAGAAATTTGTCCATTTCATCAAGAAAGCAATACTTCCAATTAAAGAATTTACTCAAATTGTAGAACGTAATGAGTGTCAGTACATTGAAGAAAGACACTTGAAATATTTTCTGGAAATTAAGGATTTATGCTTAACCCTTATTGATAACAGTGATATGATCCTTTCATCACTTGAGAGTGAAACAAACCTGTTTTTTTCTGTGCAAGGGCATCGAATGAATCAGGTGATGAAAACCTTAACCATTGTTGCAACCATATTTATTCCGTTGACTTTCGTTGCGGGAATCTATGGAATGAATTTTACAAATATGCCCGAACTTGAATGGAAGTATGGCTATTTTGGTATATGGGCGATTATCATTCTAATATTTTTGGGGATGGTGATATATTTTAAAAGGAAAAGATGGTTTTGATAAAATCCAATACAGACACAATCAGCTGTTGCCAGGAAGTGATATGGTCGATTGCCGTTAATTGACTAAAAACACTTGAATTAATCTCTATCATCATGGAAAAATATTGATAACTTGATTGAGCTTTGTAGACAACACAAGGTGAGGGAATTATATATGTTCGGATCAATCTTAACTCCACAGTTTACAGATTCCAGCGATATTGATTTTTTAGTGCAGTTTGATACTATTGATTTAGTGGATTACTTTGATTACTATATGGGTTTTAAGGAGAAGCTAGAAGCTTTTTTTGACATACCCGTGGATTTGCTTGAGAATAAAGCTATTCGCAATCCAATATTTAGACAGATTCTGGATCGGGATAAAAGATTGGTTTATGACAGAAAAACAGCTTAAGCTCCTTTACGACATAAAATTGTCGATCGACGATGTCGTCACACTTTTTATTCCTGCCCTCATGGAAGACAATCTTTAAACTCATTGGCAATGGGAAAACCGATTACAATTCACGACTTTGGAGGATTCCCGCAAGAACTTTTTGATGTGCAATATCACTACCAACTTGCACAAGAATTAAAATCACTGCGTGAGTCATGGAAAAGATGATTCGATCAAAAGTTCAAAATCAAGATTTTAAAAACAAAACAAATTATGGAAATAAAAAAAAGTGAAAAACCTGTTGACTTAATAGATTTAAAGCTGGAGATAAAATTAAAAGCAAAAAATGGTATTGATTTTATATTTGGAGCGGCTGTAACCTGGTTTGGAATCTTCTTGATTTGGGAATACACAACTAATATAGCTTATGAAAAAAGCATCTTTACTTTTATTTTCGGCTCTGTTTTAATACCGTTAGCACTAGGATTTTCGAAAATATTAAAAACAAATTGGAAAACTAAAGATATAAAACAGGTCTTTGATCAATAATTAAATTGTAACAATATGAGACTAAAGCAATTAATGCTATTTGTTCTGCTAATTAGCGTATTGGCATGTCAAAATCCCAAGAAAATTGTTATACGCGGGGAAATCATTGGAAAGGCGCCAGAAAAATTGGAATATACAGTTCCCATACACGGCAATTGTAACTGGGGCTTTAAAGACTTTGTTCAACCTGATTCACTTGGGAAATTCATAATTGAAATTGAATCAGAGAAAGAAGCATTTATCAAGTTGATGACAAATAGTGTACAAGGGATATTGATTTCCGAACCAGGGAAAACATATAATGTTCGTTTTGATTTGAACAATAGGGAAAAATCCTTTTCTGTAATTGATAAAAGTTCTTTGGTTCAGGAAGCCTACAATAAGCTATCTTCCCCTGTACATATCCAGGTTGGCGCCAGTGAGTTTCTACGTGATACACTAGCCAGCAAAATCCAGGCAACAATTGATCAAAGAAGAACAGATGAAATTTCCGTTTTTGAAAAATTCCTCGTCGACAAGTTGATTTCCAAAAATGTATTTGAAATGATAAAAACTGACAGGAATACTTATTATGATGCGTTATTGTCAACCGTAGCCTGGATAAAGGATTTAATGGTCATTCAAGGCAGAGAAAAGGTATTTCCAGAAGATTTCAGGAATTTATGGATAGAAACATTTGATCATTCACTGATTTCAAATCCTGAGGCCGTTAAATCTCCATGGTTCAACTTTTATGCTGAGGCCTATATTTATTTCCAGGATTATATGAATGACAATTTCACCAGAGAAAAGCTGGACGCAATAAGCAAGTCTGGTCAGGTGAAAATATATTGGGTAAGCAAAGCAAAAGAATACCTTCCCTCAGAAGTTTGCGAGTATTACATAGCTGATTATTTGTATCAGGAAAGTTTCCAAGAAAGATATGAAAAGGAATTAATAAAGTTGTTTGATAATTTTAAATCGGATTATCCGAAGAGCAAATACAGCCAATATATCTCACCATTGATTGATGAAATAGTTAAATTTCATAAAGCCTCTGACTATGAATTCAGCGAAAAAATAATGTTTGTGAAAAATTATCAAAACCAAAAGGCTTTGGCAGGAACTGCCAGGACCTTACCTAAAGGGAAAATTTATGTTGATGTCTGGGCAACTTGGTGTGGTCCCTGTAAAGATGAATTTAAGCATAAGGAAAACTTGACAAGTTTGTTACAGAAAAATGATATTCAAATATTGTACATTTCAATCGACCGTGATCAGGATTCTGTGCAATGGAAAAATATGATTAAATTTTATAATCTCGAAGGTTACCATATAAGAGCAAATAAGGAACTTCAAACTGAATTAAGAGAAATATATGATAGTAATGGTTCAATAAGTATTCCGTGGTATATTCTGATAGATAACAATGGAACTATTCTGAAGAAACATGCTAAGCGGCCATCTCAAATTAACGAATTAGAGAAAGAAATTAATGAAATATAATATCTTACAAAAGAAATTCTAAACAAAGTACCGGTTATAATACTGTTGTTCAGCGATGTTTGCTGATTATATCGTCGGGCCGTCAGCGGGCAATTTGACATCGCCATGCGAACCAAGTGATAACAAAATGAATCTCATATTAATAAACCCAACATAAACCTTAAATAGCTATGATAAAAAAAATGTTACTTGGGTTGACCCTGGTATTTGCTTTATCCTGTAATAAGGATGATAGCGATGCTTCTATAAAACAAGGAAACGGAAACGTTTGGCTGAGTGGTGGTTTGGCAAATTGCGCTGAACAAATACATCTTGATAATGGAGATACTCTAATAGTTAACATAAAAGATGTAATATCTTTTATATCAGGAGACAGAGTAATCGTAAAGTACAAAGAAATTGGGATTAATGAGTTTTGTTCTCCAGGGATTTCTTGTGAGATTATTGAGATAAAAAAAGAATAGATTTAAAGACAAAACTTTATTGATCAGAAAGTATTTGAATAAAGACAAATTTTCTCATCAAACCGAACACAACCTGCCTTTATTGCCGGATACTTAACCTTAGTGTTCAAGGCTGAAAAATACTCTGCAAATGGAAAGTATATTTATAGATAAGAATAAGATGCCTGATGATAATGCTATGCTATTGGCATTAGGAGATAGCTATCAATTATGGCAGATGATAAAAGATTATGTTTTTACAAAATATCCACAGGCTAAGGAGTTATGGAGTTGCTCGAAATATGGTTGGAGTTTTAGAATTAATGATAAAAAACGGGCGATACTCTATCTTTTGCCAAGAGATAGTTTTTTTAAAGTAGCATTTGTCTTTGGACAAAAAGCAACAGATATTATATTGAAAAGCTCTGTTTCGAAGGAGATTAAAGAGGAACTAAAATCGGCCAGGGTTTATGCCGAAGGTCGTGGTATAAGGATTAATATAAAAAGCGATTCACAAATAAATGATATAAAAGAATTAATAGACATTAAAATAGCTAACTAAGTTATAGCGCGGGGCTGTTAGTA
This sequence comes from uncultured Rikenellaceae bacterium, assembly GCA_964522415.1. Lineage (GTDB taxonomy): Bacteria > Bacteroidota > Bacteroidia > Bacteroidales > VadinHA17 > LD21. Next base: position 22,094 of record CAZFVQ010000019.1, read on the forward strand.
TTAATTCAGCCTCTTACCGATCAATCTTACCAGTATGGAAAATGAATCAGATTTACTTTAAAGAGATACAACGCTTCAGGGAACTTGCCTTTTTTGTCTTGATTTGGGTACTGCAGATTCTTTTTATCGGCTTAATGACAAAACAAATTATCTTTCACAAGCCTGTAGGAATAAATCAAATAAGTGACTTGACTTTAATCATTATAAACCTTTTCCTTCTTGCAATGAATTTCTTACTTACTTCTATGATGCTCAAAACAGAAGTTAGCGATAAAGGAATCTCAATCAAATTCTATCCTTTCCATTTCAAAGAAAGGATTATACCATGGTCCGAAATGGCAGAAATCCGGTTTATAAAATATGACGGCATCAAAGAATATTTTGGATATGGCATGGGATATCTGCCAAAAAAAGGTTGGTTTTATACGATCTCTGGAAACTTTGGAATTAAACTCTATTTAAAGAATGGAAAAAACATTTTAATCGGGACTCATAAAGAAACTGAACTATTTATGACCCTGAGAGAATTGGAATATAAAGATTTGATTCCAGAAGATATAAAAATAAGAAACTGATGCTAATACACGGATGGTATAATCAATAAACTTCCGGCTACGCGAGGCATGTTATGCCTCCGACTTCACTACGTTTCGTCGCGGCTCAGCATGCTTAGCTTCTTTCGGCAGTGTAGTAAGATTCTGCTAAACATTAAGAAAATACTCCGTCACAGTTTTCAGTAGCCCGGCACCACTCACCAAATTATACCCCCGGTCCGGGCCATTTACACAATGCATTAGGCTGTGGCTAACCGGATTGTTGGTTGCATTCCTTTTTGCAGTGTCCTATTTAGGTCATATTATGCCGAATCCATTGATGCCCGTAGCCAGCCTAAGGCTCAGCTTCATGGTTGAAACCGCCACTTCCACTTTTGTTTTTGGATTAATCATTGCTGGTATTTCTGTCGCAATGATTACAACTAAGATTATGAAAAAGCTAATACTCTTTTCGGCCTTGGTCACTTTTCTCTTTTCTTGTAAGCAAGAGCAGAATTCTTATATGCCCAAATATCAGGAAATATTGGGGGCATGGAATCTCAAAACTATTTCCTATGATAGTGCCGGGATTAATATAACAAAACCAATACCTTATAATAAGCTGTTAATTAAAGACAATCTTACCTATACAATCTATATGGACCAAACTACTTCCGTAGAGGACGGGTTCATAAACATTGTCACTCAAACAAAGAACAAATTAGAACTTTTTTTTGACGCTCATTATCCTATTTATAGCTCATACGCCGGATCTCATGTATTTGGATTCTCCAATGTAGAACTGATTTCGTTATCAAATGATCAGATGATTCTAAAGACCATTAATGCAGGATATGGGGTATATACAGATAAAGAAATTACCTATAACAGGTAAAGAATAACCACTAACCACAACAGCGTGACAACATACAGGCTAAAGCAGACCGGAATCTGCCCTGATGCTTCGTCGGGTACCGCTTACATAATTATATCGCCGGATCGTAAGCAGCAATAATATCATTTTCAAAGTAGTAGAGAATTTTCGAATCAAAATAGCGGCTTTTTTTCTTGGTTTTATTAATTGGTTGCGAAAAGAAGAAAGGAGACTTAAGATTTGATAAACTCCCATGTAACTACATCGACTTCATATATTATAAGGGAGAGGCGTATCCTTTAGAAACTTTTCACGTAATTACATCCTGATTGGGAGTGATACAATATATTCAGATAATAAAACAAGACCTATTTTAAAAAAAACATCTGAATCAGCTACTTAGTATTCATAAAATACATAACTTAGCATTAAATTCACAAAGGCATGAAAAAGCTTATTTTCTTAATGGTTTTGTCAATCACTACATTGAGTTGTCAAAAAGATCAGTCGTTAATTATAAAAGACGTTCCGGACTGGCTTAAAAATAATATTTCAGGGCTGGAAAAACAGATTAAATCTGATCCAGTTACAATTGCTGCCTATACTGCATGGGTCAGATATGAATGGGAGAATAAATATTATTTTGAGTATTTTAATTTTTCAAGCTCCACTAAAACGGGACCAATATTCCTGGATGGTCAGGTTTTAAGCATGGCCGATCCAAAATATGCGAAATATGAAAGTGAAAAGTGTTGCATGGAATATGTTTGGAAAGGACCAAAATTTTAACATAAATTAAGTTTTCATTTCTGCTGTTTCGACTTTTTCCTTCTGTTTTTGTGTTTCTATTTGAAAATACCAGGTCACTGATGCGCGGCTCTGTCGTCGGATAATACAGCCCTCCATATCAGTCAAAGTACGGAAAAAGAAAAAATCCCGTTCGCCCATTGTTTAAATTGCGATGGAACAGATATGTAATCAAAGATTATTCCAGTATGCGCCTCGATTGTAAAAACCATGTTACCCCTTACCAGGGGATCGGAGCCCGAAAACGTAACATACCGCCGGGCCCGTCAGGCAATGTATGTCAGACATCAGGAATTACATAAATTTGACAAAATTTAAATGAGAAATTATGAAAAAGACTATTTTATTCGTTTTGGCAGTAATCTTATTCGCTTCCTGCAGTACCACAAAACAAGTAAGTTCTGATAGCGCTTTTTCTGCATTTGGCTATAATGATCAACCTTTTATTACGCAGTCTCTGTTTGCAGATAATAATTCTACTATATCAGAAGAAGATATTCAGAAAATTCTTGATGGAACATACAGGTTGCCGGAAAAGTTAAGGGTTGCTGTTGTGAAATTAGACAGTAAACAATACCAGCAAAGATATTATTGGACAAATGAAGATTATTTGAAAACTCAGCAGGCTTATCTGGATTTACTTTCAGATAATTTTTTAAGTTCGCCAAGAGTAGAAAAAGTTTCTGTAATACCGGATTTATTGATTTCGAGTAATCCTACATTTGTTAATATTAGAGAATCTGCAATAAGGACACAAGCGGATGTCGTTGCCGTCTTCTCAATAAACAGTGAAATTTATTCAAAAACCAAATTTTTTTCCAGTACTGATATAAAAGCATTCGCGACAACGCAATTTATTTTATTGGACGTCAGAACAGGACTTATTCCTTTTTCTACAACTGTTACCAAAGATTATCAATCGCAAAAGTTGAAGACGGATTTTGATGATTTCGAAGCAAGAGATAGAGTGAAAAATGAAGCTGTTTTGCTTACCCTTAATGAAACAGGAAGACTATTAATAGAATTTTTAGACACAGGAAAACAATAAAATAAAAACCCTGCCTGAAACAGGCCGGTTTGTTTTATTGGCTTCCCGCTACAAAGGGCAAGTTGTCACAATTTTTACTCTCTCTTTTAAGACAGGAACAAAAACAGTTGAGTCATTGAATTATTCCGCAAGATTTCCTGATCGCAGGTGGGCAAGGCAGGGCAGGTCAGGTCAGGGCAGGTCAGGTCAGGGCAGGTCAGGGCAGGGCAGGATCAATCCCGGATCGCCGGTCTATTTGTGGTCGCGATGATGGACTATTCATAATCTTAAGTTTTAATAAATTAATCAGATACAAAATGGGAAAAAACATCTTTCGAAGAGGGATTCAAACAATACTGATTTTGTTTTTTCAGGGCTTTTTATTGTTTATTTCTGCATGGACACTTAAATGGATGTGGGCCTGGATTTTCATCCTGCTTGGAGTAATAATATTGATTATTAATGCGATTGTAATACCCCGGGAAGTCATCGAAGAAAGAGGGAAAAAGAAAGATAATGTAAAGAAGTGGGATAAGATCCTTACAACAATTAATATTATTCCGTCTTTAGGTATCTATATCATTTCCGGATTAGATCACAGGTTTCATTGGACTAAGGATTTTCTGCCGGTAATTAATATAATGGGTATCGGCTTGGTTTTTTTAGGCTCAATGCTTTTTACATGGTCAATGATATCAAATAAATTCTTTTCCACATTAGTTAGAATACAAGACGACCGCGACCATAAAGTAGCCTCCGGGGGCCCTTACAAATATGTCCGGCATCCTGGCTATGCGGGATTTATTATAATGTCATTGGCAACGCCAGTTTCCCTGGGTTCAATTTATGGACTGCCGATGGCTTTTCTCGTAGCTGTTGTCTTTGTTATCAGGACAATATTAGAGGATAAAACATTAAAGACAGAATTAATTGGATATGAAGAATTTTCGAAAAAAGTAAAATACAGGTTGATTCCATTTTTATGGTAATCCTCAAATTATTGGTTAATAATTATCGGCTTACCAATAACAGTATAATCCCAATAGGTTCAAAACAGCATTATTAACACTAAGTTGTTTGGTTTCCCAGAATCTGTTTAAATGGAAAAACGTATATATTTGGTTTACTCTATGACTTCAGGTAACAAAAATGTTGTTGATAAAGCAGTTGGTTTTATTGGCGGCTGGCAGTATGAGTATTTATTGCCGTGGACTAATACCAACAGCGACAGAACTTATTTTGTCAGGCTGCCGGGCTTCTGCACGGTATCCGCATGGGGTAAGACAACATAATAAAGAGGATCATTCTGCTTTCATTCTGAACAGTTACGGTATAATTTTTGTAGAACATTCAGAGTAAAATGATTAACGACTACTTGCCATGAAAAACTTACTAAGCCTTTTGGCCTTTTGTCTTTTAATTCCGACTCCATGTGAAAAAACAGATCGTTGAAAATCCTTTAGCCTCAGTAGAGTATGAAATAAGCTTTGAATTCCCCGGATTGGGAGCAGGAGGTCGGGTAACACTTAATCATCCCGGGGAGGGGCGTTGGCAGCTATTTTGACGCACTTGAAACGAACAACAAGTTTAACGGTTAAACATTTGCTTCACCACAGAAGCGGAATACATAATTTCACTGATGATGAAGATTATCTGACCTGGAATACCAAAGCAAAAACGGAAAAGGAAATGGTAGAAATTATCGCAAAAGCAGGAAGTGATTTTGAACCTGACAGTAGAGCGGTATATAGTAATTCAAATTATGTTCTTCTGACTTATATCCTTGAGAAAAGTTTTAAGAAACCTTATGCAGACTTATTAACAGAATATATAACCAGGCCGACAGGTTTGGAAAATACTTATTTGGGCAGAAAAATTAACACCAAAAACGGTGAGTGTAATTCCTATCTGTTCCATCAGGTGAGGGCGGGATTGTATCTACACCAGGCAGGTATAGTTTTAGAGTTTAATCCGGCAGACAAGGTAATGATTTTAAAACAAGGGGGTGGACAATTTACATTTACGAAAGAATAAAAACAGCAGCCACATGTGGTATAGTCAATACGGGGCCCTTAGCAGCAAGAAAAAGCAATGGAGGATAAAATAATAATCAAATAAACATAAGTCATTGAAATTAAATATTTAATCTATGAAGTATCTTAAAATTTTCCTGATCCTGTTGGGTTGCGGACTGGTATCCTGTACCGCGACCAAGCCTCTGACTTCAAACCTAAAACCAACTGAAGTAACAGATATCAAACTGTTGGAGCCTTACTCTTATATATCCATGATAAAAAAAGGAAACAAGGGGCAGGTGGATGACAGTATATCTGCAATTTCAAAGCAGGTAAATATTAATATATTGAAGAGCCTGAACGGGCAATTACCAATTACTGGAACTATCATCCTGACCGATAGTGCAATAAATTCAACTCTGGAAAAGGAATTTGAATCTCTCATCCTGACTGCCGACAAAAACAAAGACATTTCGAATCTCAAAATAACCCCTGTACTGGACAAGGTATTGGAAGCAAATGATTCCAGATTTGGCTTAATAGTAGTTTGTACAGGTTTTACAAGAGCCCATGGGAATTATGGGAAAGAGGTTGCAAAAGGGGCAGCAATGGGTATTTTAACATTGGGCATGTATTATCAGACACCCATAAAAGCCTATTCTACAATTTATGCTATGATTGTTGATTCACAAGAAGATAATATTGCTTTTTTCCGAAAATCATTTCAACAAAGCAAAGAGCCACTTGATCAGAAAGTTCTGACAAGTCAGTATAATAAAATTTTTGAGGATTATTTCCGGACAAAAAACTAAATGCCTCCTGCTATCACGGCCGGAATAATTTCCGGTTCCGGGATAGCCTGTGCTGCGACACTGCAGCAGTACGCGAAAATTGTGGGATTAATAAAGATCAAGATCGGAGCAGGCAACCCTGCGTGAAAAAGAAACATCTATTAAAAAGAAACATCTATTAAAACGAAACATTGGCCATGAAAAATTTAATCGTCATTTTAAATATTGGAATAATCTTTTCCCTACTCTTTTCTTCCTGTGAAAAAGGTTCTGATGCAGAGTTTAAAGAACCTGCATTTAAGCTTGAGTTTTTAAGTGGCACGGTAATAACTGAAAACGATTTGCTGTATTACGATGCTTCTTCACATCTGTTTCATTTAAAGAGTGAATTAGACAAAAAATCTCTATCAGACTTTTCTGTAATTGTTTATGGCGATACTATCTATCAAGGGGAAATTGTATCAAGTCTTTCATCCGTCATTCCGGATTGTCCCTATTACATTAGTGATGGATTTTTTCTCGGGGATGATATTATCGGGATGGGGAGTACACTTGAACCAGGAAACCTGCTGAACGATGAACGCATACTAAATTTGCTGAGAAGCCGGAATAAGTTGAGAATGGGATTGAGTTGCTGGTTTCAGCATATTTCAGTAAGCCATTTTTGCGAGCATCGCTCTACTGTAAATTGGGAGATAACGATTAAAAATAATGATGAAGTTGATTACTTTATCCTTGACCCCCGGAAAATGGGGGAACAGGATTTCCTTACATATACAAGTGGTTATCCCATCTTTGCTGGCTCTCCTGCGATAAAAATCCGGACAGAGAATAACCCGGACTACTTTAATGTAGATATGGGCAGTTTTTCTATACTTCCCGGAAATGAAAAAATTACTTATAGTTTCTCTGTTGACTATCACAAAATTGAGACCGGGAACTACAAGGTACTTTCCCGCTTTCAAGGATTAAGAGACCGTGAAATGCTTAATATAAGACAAAATAGCAGAGATGTTTGGCTTGGTTCATTAATGTTTGAAGATGGCAGTGTTACGGTTGAATAAAATATCTGCACCTAAAGTAAAAAAGTTGGAATGACTTGAAAAACCCCCTGCAAAATCCCGTTTATTTGACAATATGTTGTTACTTAGTTATTTATTAAAATAAAAGGTACTAATAACAATGAAAGTGCGTATTAAAATTTGTTGTATAAATAGTATTTCTGAAGCGATGACAGCCATTGGTCATGGTGCAGATGCAATTGGACTGGTTGGTAAAATGCCAGGCGGACCGGGACCAATACCTGACGAATTAATCAGACAAATTGCTCAGATAATTCCACCTCCTGTTGCAACGTTTTTGCTGACCAGTGAAACTACTGTCTGCGAAATAATAAAGCATCATTCCAGAACCAATACAAACACTATCCAAATAGTAGATATGCTGTCTGAAGGGACCTATTCCCAGATCAGGGAAGCTCTGCCTTCTGTTAAAATAGTACAGGTAATTCATGTGATTGACTCTGAATCGGTCGATCTTGCAATCAGTCTATCCGGCAATGTGGACGCATTACTTCTTGATAGTGGTAATCCAAACCTGAGAATAAAAGAGCTTGGCGGTACCGGCAGGGTACACAACTGGAAATTAAGCAGACAGATTCGTGATAATTCCAAATGTCCCGTTATTCTTGCCGGCGGACTTAACCCGGATAATGTCAGACAAGCTATTGAGGAAGTTAAACCTTTTGCCATTGATGTTTGCAGTGGCGTCAGAACCAACGGGGTTCTGGATAAAAATAAATTAAGTGCTTTCGTGGCAAATGCGATAATATCGTGATAATTAATTATTCATAATCTTTAACAGCGACCTTGGCTGACCCGGACGGGAAAATCACCCTGAACCAGGATTGATTGAAACCCGAACGATTGCAGAACTATGTAAAAATCAAAATGACAATAATATCTCAGATACAAAAGACAATATTCTTATTGGTCTTTCTACTGTTTCCCTGCAGCTCTTTTGGACAAAAGTTAATTGAAAGCCGGCAAACCAGTTATTACACATATATTTACAAAATAACTGACAGGGAAGCCAAAACGATCTATAAAAAAGATATCTGGAATGTTGATGCCGGCTATTTTCATACCCTGGTTGATTCTTTTCCAACCGGCAGTGAATATCAGGGTTCACTCCCTCAGGGGCACTATTTAAAAACATTTGCAGAAAAAAATAAACAGAAACTCTCTGTTACAACAATTCAAAATTTTGATGTTTTTATCTTCAACAACAATACTGACTTATGTGTCCGGATATTTGACTTAAAGGGAAATCCAATTAATGATGCTGATATCAGCGTCCGATTGAAAAAGCTTTGTTTTAATACTGAAACACAGTCTTATCTTGACATTAAGTCAAATCAGAAAGGATTGCTGAAAGTTACTCATAATGGGTTTACGGCATATTATGATCTTTCACGACAATATAATAATTCATGTATTAAAAGAGGAACACGAAAAATTGTATATGGCACTCCCTTAAAATATGTGTGGATGCCTGTAAACTTTATTGTTTCCCTGCCGGTTGATGCTGTTAAGTCAGTTGTAAGAGGCTGGCCGCAAGGAACAATCTACAAAACAAAGGGCTTCTTTGTTAAGTCTTATAATAAGATTGCCTGTTTGTTTGATGATTCTTACTGTGATTATTATTCAAATAACAGGTTCAGAAACAGGCATTCCGGATATATGGTATTCAATAAACCAAAATATATGCCGGGCGATACTGTGAAGTTTAAAGCTTTTGTGGTAACAAAAAATGGTAAGCCAATAAATAAAAATGTTCGGGTGATATTGCAAACGAACAGAAAAGATATTGAATTAACAAAACTGACACCATATCATAAAGGCGGTTATAAATATGAATTTTATTTACACGATTCTTTACAACTGCAGCTTGACAGGAAGTATTCGATTCGTTTTGAATTAAAAGACCGGAAGGAATATATTAATGGTTCATTTAGATATGAAGATTATGAGCTGGCGAAGAATAGTCTTTCCCTGAGAGTTGATAAACATGATCATTACAGAAATAATACAATTACACTATATGCCAAAGGCACAGATGAAAATGATTTGAATTTGCTGGATGCAAGGATAGAAGTATTATTGACTCCAAAATCAATTAATCATTATTTTGAAAACCATGTTTTTATACCTGATACATTACTCTGTCTGAAAAAAAGACTCAATCCGGCTGATGAAACCGTAGTATCTTTACCGGATTCAACCTTCCCTAAAGCAAATTTTGAATATACAGTAAGTGTTAGGATGCTAACCTCAGACAATGAATCTGTTTCGGAAAGCGAGGAAATTTCATATTTCTATGATTCGGAAAATTTCGATATCGAAATAAAGACAGATTCCATTCATTTTGAATATCTGAAAAACGGCCAAAAACAGCAAAAGCATGTAAATATTAATTCAGAAGATAACTTTGGCAACAAGACTTCTGTTTATAAAGGATTAACTCCCTGTAGTATAGAGCTTAATCCTTATTATGCCAGATATATAATTTGTGCGGGTTCTGTTTCGGAAACCATAGAAATTTCGAAAGAATCATCATTAATTCAATGTTTTTCAGAAAGAACAAAAGATTCTGTATTTTTTGTAGTTAACAATCCCCGCAGGATTCCATTCATTTACAATATTTATAAAAAGAATAGTCAGCAGGCATCGGGCTATACAGATTCTTTGGACATTCGTGAGAAATCAGATACCAGGCAAAATTATTTTGTATCAATTCGCTATCTGTGGGGAGGGAAAGTAAAGGAAGATAATTACAGGATTCCTTTAATTGATAAAAAATTAAATATTTCTGTGATTCAGCCAAAGATTGTGTATCCGGGACAAAAGTCAAGGATTGAACTATTGGTGACGGATACTGAAGGAATACCTGTTGAAGGTGTTGATTTAACAGCATTTTCCTTAACAAAGAAATTTGACTATTCCGCGCCGGAACTGCCATATCCGGGAAAAGAAAGGAAAAACAAAAGTGTAATCAATAATTTTAATTTTAAGGACTTCAATCTGAATACACATTCCGGTCTGAAATTGGATTATGATACCTGGAAAGTTCTGGCAGGTATAGATTCAATTGAGTACTATAAGTTTATTTATCCGAAAAATTCCATTTACCGTTTTGAGTACAATACAAAAGATTCAATTGTCCAGTTTGCTCCTTTTGTCGTTTCGGAAGGTGCGGTTTTGCCCGTTCATGTGATTTATGCAGATAATAAACCTGTTTATTTTAGCTGGTCTGCCAATACCCGGCCATACTCATTCAGTATTGACAGTGGTTATCATCAATTAAAACTCAGAACTACTTTCAGGGAGATTGTAATTGACAGTATGTTTTTTGGAAAGGGTAAAAAAGTGATTTTTAGTCTGGACCAGGATTCAGAAAATGAAAATGTTAAAATTACCAGAGTCAGACCAAGGTTAAGCGAATATGAAAAGCATATTCTTTACAGGTATATAGTTCCTTACAGGGATAATTTCGGTGAACATTATGCTTATATTGAACAAGACGGTAATATTCAGCTTCTTAATTCAGAATCAAAATATCAAAGAAATAATTTTGCCGGTCCTTTTGCTGGCAATCTTACTTTTCAGCTTATTGACAGTTTCCCGCTTACTTTTACCCATGAACCATTTTTTGAATATGAGTTTTTACCCGGATTACTTAAAATGCGCAGTATTGATTCAAAAAGATATCCTGAATTCTTATACAGCCATAGAGCCAACACTAGTTTAAGCAATACTGTCTTCACGAAAGAAACAGTTGAAAAGCAATGGAAGGATTATCTGGATTCAAAAAGACATCTTACTGCAAGATATAAATATCCTGGTTTCACAGGTCAGGGAGCAGGTAAACTGTTGATTAATTTTGAAAAAAGTGATGAACCAATAGAAGATATTCCTTTAAATATTCTGGTGTTCAGGTATGATAACCCGGAATTTCTAAGGGTTTATCCGGGAAATACTTCATTTATTCATCAATTGCAGAAGGGCCATCATAGACTAATATTCTTTTATTCCGGTGCCAGATATTTTATTAAGGATTCAATTTATATTCAGCCAAACGGACTCAATTATTATGAATTTGAACAGCCCTCTTTGTTTAAAAAAGATACATTCAGTTTACATGTTAGTAATATCATAGAAGAAACACTGTTTAAACCGGATCCATATTATGAAAATGAGGAAAAGGAATTGAAACAGATTTTTAATATGTATCAGCAGCAGTTTCATTATACTGGTGACGGGGATATTGTTGAAGGTTATGTTTATGATGAGGAATCCGGTGAACCTGTGCCGGGTGTTAATGTAATAATTAAGGGTACAACTTATGGGACAGTCACGAATCAGGAAGGTTATTATTCCATAAAAATACCACCTGGTAATAACATGTTGAATTTTTCATTTATCGGCTATGTTTCCGAAGATAAGCCAGTTGCCCGTAGTAATATTTTAAATGTTAAGCTACGGGCTGATATTACTAAACTCGAAGAAGTTGTTGTTATTGGATATGGTGTTCAAACAAAATCAGATTTTACAGGCTCTGTTCCGGTTGTGACAGCAGGAAGTTTATCTGGTGGAATCCCGGGAGTAAGTGGAAACATTTCCGGGAGTTTACAAGGCAGGGGTGCCGGATACGATGACATGTTTTTTGAAGCTGCAAGTCAGTCAGGTTCAATAAGGAATAATTTTTCTGATTATGCATTCTGGCAACCGGATCTGGTAACGGATAAAGAAGGCAAAGCGGGGTTTGATGTCATTTTCCCGGATGATGTAAGCAGTTGGAAAACATTTTATCTTGCAATGAATGGCAAACGGCAATCCGGGCAAACAGAAGGTTTGATAAAATCATATAAACCACTAATGGCTCAATTAGCTCTGCCGCGGTTTCTTGTTCAGGGTGATAGTTCATATGCAATTGGTAAAGTGTTTAACTACACAGCCGATCCGGTGGAAGTCGAAACAAAATTGGAAGTCAATGGGAAAGAAATGTTAAATAAATTGAGATTCTGCAATAACTCATTAATTGATACCTTGTCTGTTGTTGCTGCCAGTGATTCTCTGGATGTGAAATATTATCTCAAAACCAAAGACGATTATCTTGATGGTGAACAAAGGGATATTCCTGTTTTTCCAAAAGGGCTTGAAGCAGCCAAAGGTTATTTTTATGTGCTTGAAAAAGATACGACCATTCAGTTGCAGTATGATTCCACGTTGGATTCAGTTTGTCTTTATGCCCGTGCTGATATCCTGGAGGTTATTGAGGATGAGATTAGTCATCTGATCGGATATAAATATTCCTGCAATGAGCAGCTGGCATCAAAGCTGAAAGCACTTATAGCAGAAAAGAACATAGCATCCTGGAGGGATAAAAAATTCAAAAATGAGAATCTGCTTGAAAAATTAATCAGGTTGTTAAAGAAAAATCAAAAAGAAAATGGTTTATGGGGCTGGTGGAGAGATTCACAAGAAAGTCTCTGGATCAGTTTACATGTGCTTGAAGCCCTGATTCAGGCAGAACAGCTTGGATATAAAACATCAGTCAATAAAAGTCAGATTGCAGAATTGCTTGTATGGGAACTGGAAAATTCCCGTGATTCCAATGAGAAAATACGGATACTTAAAATCCTGAATCTTTTAGGAGCCCAAATAAATTATCAGGCTTATATTTCTGATTTGGAGAGAAGTAAGAAAATCCCTTTAAATGGTCTTCTTAATATAATCTGGTTAAAACAACTTTGTGGTATTGATTATAATCCGGACACACTGAATTATTATGAAAAAACGACATTGTCTGGAAATATTTTTTATTCCGATGATACTCAGGAAACGAACCTGTTAAGCAATGATGTACAGAATACATTGCTCGCCTATAGAATATTTATGGCTGATTCAACAATTGATAGTCACAGATTAAACAAGATTCAAAATTATTTTTTAGAAAACAGAAAAAACGGCTATTGGAGAAACACTTTTGAATCTGCTCAGATCATTGAAACAATCTTACCTGACTTCTTAAAGAATCATTCTGAATCAAACGAACCGGTATTAACATTAAGCGGGGGCATTAACAAAACAGTTACAGAATTCCCTTTTGAGATGAAAATAAGTCCGGCTCAAAAGATTGAGGTATCAAAAACAGGAGACTTTCCGGTTTATTTCACATCTTATCAAAGATATTGGGATAATACACCAGGCTTAAAAGAAGGGGACTTTGAAATTTCAACAAGTTTTAATAACGAGTCAGTGACTATTCTGGCTGCCGGACAGGAAACAAAACTTATTGTAAATATAGCTGTAAAAAAAGACGCTGAATATGTAATTATAAATATTCCAATTCCGGGAGGTTGTTCGTATGCCGATAAGAAAAATAATTTAAGAAATGAATCGCACAGAGAATATTTTAAAAATGAGACAACAATTTTCTGTGATTATCTGGCTAAAGGAGAATATACTTTTGATATAGATTTGATTCCCAGATATTCAGGAATATATACTATTAATCCGGCAAAGATCGGGTTAATGTATTTCCCGACATTTAATGCAAACAATGAGATAAAAACAATCAGGATAAAATGATTGTAACCTGAACGTCTCTTCACTGCAGGGCATATTGACAAAACATGCAATGCCTTGCTGAGGCAGGGCCGGGACTGGAGGAAGCTCTTTCAGTTCCTGATAGTTAGTCAAACCTTAAGAACTCGCTTATTTTGATATGTTGGAAATTTTAAAAAACCCGGACCATGAGGAGTATGACAGTTTTATTGAATGGTTGGGTGAAGAATTTGATCCGGAATCTTTTGATAAAGAAGCTATGAATAAAATGTTATTGACTGAAGATTACGGATGTCTTGAGCTATTTGATTAAAAGAGGAATCAGATCATGAGAACAGGCAGGCTTCTAATCGGTACCATGCTTTGCTTTCTGGCCATGGCTGCCACAGCACCGGTATCAGCACAGGGTGACCAGATCCTTGACGGGATCGGTGAGGCGGTTGAGGGAGAAGAGTCGCTCACCATTACCGGCTGGATCAATCCTGGCTCGGCCAGGGCCGGACAGCTCTTTTTTGATTTCGGTAAGGGGTCCGGTTCGCATCTCTATGCCGCGCCGACGGGCAGTGGTGAGAGTGAAGGACTGCTTACTGCAGTTGTTTCCGGTGGTGAGAGTTATCTGGCCGCCTCCTCCGCCCTGCCACTTAACAGGTGGAGCCAACTGGCCATTGTTGTCAATATAGCCTCCGGCAAGCTGACCACATACCAAAATGGTACTCTTGTCAGTGAGAGATCCAATATGGCTGTGTCGCTTAATGAGTTGTTTGCCGGTGCCGGTGTTGCCGGAGAGACCAACAATCTCTCCACACCCGGCCGCAGGCTGGAGCAGTTCAGGCTTGACCAGGTGAGCCTTGAGAG
>CAZFVQ010000019.1:36723-56438 GCA_964522415.1 uncultured Rikenellaceae bacterium
CCACACCCGGCCGCAGGCTGGAGCAGTTCAGGCTTGACCAGGTGAGCCTTGAGAGCGACCTACATCACCACAGCACCAAATTTATTGAGAACCGTGACAAGTTCCTGACAGGACTTGCCAAAACCAACCCTGATGACTTCCTATACATGTTCCGAAACGCCTTCGGGCAGGAGCAGCCTGCCGGTGCCAGGCCACTGGGAGGCTGGGACAGCCAGCAGACCAAGCTGCGCGGCCATGCCTCAGGGCACTACCTCACTGCACTGGCACAGGCTTATGCCGGGTCAGGGCATGACCCTTCCCTCAGGGCACAGTTTGCACACAAGATGGAATATATGGTTAACATCCTCCATGAACTCTCACAGCTGTCAGGCAGGGCCGTCGTACCTGGTGACGAGTATGTCTCTGATCCGCTGAAAGTACCTCCCGCTCAAGGCAAGGGAGTGTACAACTCAGACCTGAGCAGTGAAGGCATCCGGACTGACTACTGGAACTGGGGTACAGGCTTTATCAGCGCCTATCCGCCAGACCAGTTTATCATGCTTGAGAGCGGGGCAACCTATGGCGGATCAGATAACCAGATATGGGCACCATACTATACCCTGCACAAGATTGTGGCCGGACTGATGGATATCTACGAGGTGACAGGCAACAGCAGGGCACTGGAGGTGGTCAGAGGAATGGGCGACTGGGTACATCAGCGCCTCAGCCGCCTGCCGGAAGAGACACTGATAAGTATGTGGAACAGATATATCGCCGGTGAGTTCGGAGGGATGAACGAGGCGATGGCCAGGCTGAGCCGCCTGACAGGCGATCGGCGTTACCTTGAGACAGCACAGCTGTTTGACAATATAAAGCTCTTCTTTGGTGATGCTGACCATTCACACGGGCTGGCACGTAATGTGGACATGATGCGCGGTCTGCATGCCAACCAGCATATCCCTCAGATAGTGGGTGCACTTGAGATCTATCGCAATTCTGACGCCTCTGACTACTTCCATATAGCTGACAACTTCTGGCAGATGGCTGCCAGTGACTATATGTACAGTATCGGTGGTGTCGCCGGGGCAAGCAACCCGCCCAATGCCGAATGCTTCACTGCACAGCCTGCCACACTCTATGAAAACGGGTTTGCTGCCGGAGGACAAAACGAGACATGTGCCACCTACAACATGCTTAAGCTTGCAGGCGGATTATTCCTCTATGACCAGAGGGGAGAGCTGATGGATTACTATGAGAGGGCGCTCTATAATCATATCCTCGCATCTGTGGCCGAACATACTCCTGCAAACACCTACCACGTACCGCTCAGGCCGGGCTCCGTCAAGCAGTTTGGCAATCCGGAGATGAACGGGTTCAGCTGCTGCAACGGCACAGCCCTTGAGAGCAATACCAAGCTACAGAACTCGATCTACTTCCGGAGTGAAGATAACAGTGCCCTCTATATCAACCTCTATATCCCCTCAACACTCACCTGGAGCGAAAGGGGTGTTACAGTGAGACAGGAGACAGCCTACCCGAGGGAAGATCGTACACGGCTGACCATCGGCGGAAAGGGCAGGTTTAATATCCACGTGCGTGTGCCTGGCTGGGCTACAAAAGGATTTTTTGTGACAATAAACGGGAAAAAGATAAAGACTGAGGTGATACCGGGCAGTTACCTCAGCCTGAACCGTAAATGGAAGGATGGTGACCTGATTGAGCTGGAGATGCCTTTCAGCTTTCGCCTTGAGCCGGTAATGGATCAGCAGAATATTGCCAGCCTCTTCTGGGGACCGGTCCTGCTGGCAGCACAGGAGGAGACACCACTCACTGAGTGGAGGAAAGTTACATTGGATGCCAACGATATAGGCAGATCAATCACCGGTGACCCGGCCAGCCTGGAGTTCATGGTGGATGATACAGTGTTCAGACCGTTCAATGATACATACGGGCGCCACTCAGTCTATCTCGACGTAACACTGAAATGATCCCGCATGTTGATGATGACTCTTCTGACAGAGCCTGTATGGTCACCTACACGTCAGTGGCGTATGGTTTAACGGTATATATATACTCTCCATACCTCCGGGCCGTTACAGGACAATTTATCAAACCGAAAATTCCTGACACCCGATAGAATAATTCAGCTAAAAAGATTGAAACATGCCAAGCTTATCACCAGGAACACCAGGAGCAAAAGAAGTATATGGGATTTCAATAATAAGAGAAGATTTCACCATTCATATACCACCAAAAGCTTTGGCAAGATACGGATTAACGAATTATGATCCTGTATTGTTAACTTCCACGAGAAAAGGAGAAGGCGGTCTCGCGATTATGAATTACAAGAAAGCAAAAGAGACTGTTTTTAAGAAGTTTATTGATAAAATAGACGAATGGGATCAACTTATTTTTGAAAAATCAAGACCATTCACTTTAACAAGGATTCAGGACGGGAAAATCACCCTGAATCAGGATTTGCTAAATGCTTTTAATTTAAAAATCGGGGATAACCTTCTTATAGTAAAGAGTACAACAGTTACACTGAGCTATTCACCAGTCGAGGTATGGAAAAAGAAATTTTTGAAACAGGGTTTTGTTGATGCTATAAAAAATCTTGACACGCTTGAGATATTTTGATGAACGCCCTGGAACACGGTCGGTGCTGTAATCTGATTACAGGAAGTTTTGTTTCGCGAAACGTTGATATTCCGGTTACAACAAGATCTCAAATGACTTCATTAACAGAAAGATTAATTTTACATTATAATATTTAACTTTCGGGGGAAAATCAAAACGCATAAAAATGTCAAAAACAGCAAGTTTAACAGAAGCAGTACTCCTGACGAATGAATTTAAACGAAAGTTTGGTTTATGGGAACTATACCGTTCATTTGTTTTTATCCCCGGGGCAGCATCAAAACTGATTGGAAACAGTAAAAGCAAATTGATCAGCAAGCAGTTTGTTGAGCGTTTACAATTGGCTGTTACCGAAGTGAATGGTTGCGCAGCCTGCTCATACCAGCATACGCAAATGGCTCTGGAACAGGGCATGAGCAATGAAGAAATAAGTAGTTTTCTGAGTGGTGACAGTAATTTTATCAAACCGGAAGAAGCAAAAGCCATAATGTTTGCTCAGCACTTTGCCGATTCAAGAGGATTCCCGAAGAAGGCTACCTACGATTCCATAGTAGAAGAATATGGCAAAAAGGAAGCCCGTATCATTCTTTCGGCCTGCCAGGTGATGATTGCAGGAAATATGTACGGAATCCCCTTCAGTGCATTTCTTTCCAGACTAAAAGGGAAAAAATACAAGGGAAGTACATTGTTTTATGAGCTAAGCATGCTTTTCATAGGTTTTTTATTACTGCCCGTTGCCATTATTCATGGATTCTTAAAGAATTTGATTGGCTTACCAAAATACAGTATTTTATCTGTTCTGATTATTTTTATTTTTTATGCATGCAACAAAAACAATAATGATTTTAACCTTATTGATCCTTCCATATCACTGATTGAAATGGAGGGAGAAGGCGGAGAGGTAAAAATCTCATTTACCTATCCGGATTGGAAAATTGCCGGGATAATTAACCCAAACGGCAATGTGAATATCAACGGTAACAGTTATTCAGCAAATGGCTCCCTGATTCAGGAAAATTATATTTTGAAACTGGATAGTTTAGGAAGAATAGATGCGCTCTGGACAGATAAAGGATTCAGTATTACCCGCAATTCATATACATCTCTTGAAATAGTAGTCAAGGAAAATAGTACCGGTGAAGATTTTAACTTCGTCATTATGCTTGAATCAAAGAATGGATCAAAAGAAATAGAGGTGAATCAAAGAAAATCACAAGGCTATACCTTTAATAAAATTGAATATAAACTTGGCAATAATGACCGGGATTCGCTCTTTGTAAAACAAGGCAGCTCTTATTCGTTTAATCTTATTTCAGGCCGGGAGTTTACATTTTATCCTTTCAATGGTATTGGTATCGGGAAAACCTCATTTTTTGAAAGTGAAGAAAAAGATGTATTTGTATGGACTGATCCGGATTCTGTATCAGTTATAGTTCCGTCCGGTATTTGGAATGACGAATTATACTTTAATGGGGAAGAAGCCATATACACGAACATATCTACAAACAAAGAGAGTGAGTTTAGTAAGCAAATGACAACAGTGACAATTCCTTCAGGTAAATCGGAATTTTCGGTTGAAATCCAATACAGAGAACGGAGAGTTTCGTATGCTCTGTATCTGGTAAATAACAGAACTAAAAAAGAGAAAGTTATAAACGGAAAGTGGATTGAAACAGCTCCGACAGGAAATTATACAATCAGCAGGAAATCCATGTGAAGTAAAAACAGAACTTTAATACATACCGCTTGGTAACACATTGTTGCAATGCCAGGCTGACGAAATTTCCTGATAATTACAAAATGGAAAACGGAAAAAAAGAGATCCGGATGAACCGGGCAGGAATGGTTATCATGTTACTGACTTTTCTAAGTCTTAATGTTTTCGGATATACTCACAATACCCGCTTCGTCAGTATATATGAATTAATTATACAGAAAAATTTCTTTAAGGCGAAGGATCTGTATGATTTAGAAAGGAAAGATCTTTCCGAAACTCACCGGGAGTTAATAGAAATTTTTTTGAATAATGCTTTCAACAAGCCTGAAGAATCCAATAATCAGATTATTCAACTAAGTAAATCAGATGCCGGTCTTCCCGATTCCATTCTCCTGGAATTGTGCAAAATCAGGGAGGATAACAGTATAAAACTGTTTAACTACCGGGAAGCAAAAAATGCTCTTGCTGATATTCTGACCTACTATGCAGACATGCTTTCCGAAAGAGAAAGAAAAGAAATAGAAAACAGTCTAAGGATATGGAAGGCACTTGAAAACGAAGCAAAGCAGGAAACAATCAAAAAGAGATAGATGAATTCTACAAGCCGGAAAAAGTAAGTTTCAGTGGTGCTGCAGGGAATAAGGAATTTGACGGATATAGTATTACCCTGGATATTACTATTCTGGATAAAAAGATAACTCTGAAGGACATTAAAGTATTAACGGAAGAAATAAAAGACAGCAAAACTATTTACGGGAATATCGGGCAGGATCTGATTAAACAATTCAATAAAATGACAATGAATTTTGAGCGTATGTTTATCAAATTTGACTAGGTTCCGGAAAATTCAGCAATGCTTCCGGCCGGTGGTTTGTGGATTCAACAGTTCAGGCAAAAAACAGCAAACGGAAAATTATGGCATATCCTATAGATAGAAAACTGGTTATTGCAATTGCTTCAAGTGCCCTTTTTGACTTGTCGGAGTCGGATAAGGTCTACAGGGAAAAGGGAGTGGAAGGATATCGTAAGTTTCAGGAAGCAAATATTGACAAGACCCTGGCGAAAGGTGTCGCGTTTCCTTTTATCCGCAGATTTCTTAATTTAAATTCTGTTTTCCCGGATGAAGAGCCGGTTGAAGTTGTCCTTCTTTCACGGAACAGTCCGGAAACCGGTATGCGGGTTTTTCGTTCAATCAAGGATTATGGTCTGAATATTACCAGGGCTGCGTTTTTTTCCGGGAGATCTCCTTATGAATATTTACCGGGTTTTAATGCTTCATTGTTTCTGTCTGCCAATTCCGGGGATGTCAACAATGCAATACGTGCAGGATTTCCGGCTGGCAGAGTGATTGAAACAAGAATATCGGATGATGACAGTGACAATGAACTGAGGATTGCCTTTGATTTTGACGGTGTAATTGCTGATGATGCTGCTGAAATTATTTACAAGTCAACGAAGGATTTAAACAAATTTCATGAATCTGAAACACAATTATCCCTTGTTCCTCACAATCCCGGCCCGTTGCAGGATTTATTCAGGAAGATTTCATTCTTCCAGAAGCTTGAAACCCGGAAAATCAGGAACACCCGGGACTATAAAAGGATATTGAAAATTTCAATTGTGACTGCACGAAGTGCCCCGTCTCATGAAAGAATGATTAATACCCTGAAAAGCTGGGGGGTTACTGTGGATGAAGCATTTTTCCTGGGAGGTATTGAGAAAAAACGGATTCTGGAAATCATGAAACCTCATATGTATTTCGATGATCAATCAATTCATCTGGAGCATATTGATAAAATTCCACTGGTTCATATTCCATTTGGAATTGCAAATATTGATTCCGGTGAATAAAGTCCTGCCGGTTCATGCTATCTGCCGGTTCACGACACCACACCTGAAAACATCATAATGAAGGGATGCATCATGCGATAAATTTCATTTTTTTAAAGAGTGCATTCAAATCCACAATGGCAATCCGCGATGCTATATCAGACATGGCATAGGGCAGTATCAGTGTGTCGTTGAAGATCATTCCGCCACAGGAGTATATAACATTCGGAACATATCCCTCGCGTTCCTCTTCGTTTGCTGACATAAGGGGCTTTTCGAGACGGGCAATTATTTTTGACGGGTCCTTCAGGTCCAGAAGTATGGCCCCTATTGCGTATTGCCGCATATTTCCCACACCGTGGGTGAGTACCAGCCATCCCTTTTCGGTTTCCAGGGGTGATCCGCAATTTCCTATCTGGACAAATTCCCAGGCCTGTTCGGGTTTTTGTATGAGTTTGGCTGTATACCAGAAGTGCAGGTTGTCGGAGAACATGATATAGTTGTTTTCCCCGTCCTGTCGTGAAAGCATTGCGTATTTCCCGTTCACTTTCCGGGGGAAGAGAGCCATCCCTTTTCCTTTTACTCCATCACCATTGAGGGTAATAATGTTGAAGGTTTGAAAATCTTTTGTTTCTATCAGCTGAGACAGAATACTTTGACCGTTGAATGCAGTATAGGTAGCATAATAGGTTTCTTCCCCGTTATCGTGAGTAAATTTAACAAATCGGGCATCTTCAAGTCCCTTGCTTTCATTGGATGAAACAGGAAATATCACACGTTCGCTGAGAGCGGTTTCATCATCAAATTTTATTTTATAATTTGAATCTGCCAGCCAGTTTACAACGTTAATAGTCCAGCTGTCTGCCCTGATCCCGGGATTCATATATACTTCCTGTATACTCAGTTTCAATTCCTCGTATGTAAAAAATCCGGGGAGTTTATTCATGATGGTGAGACTGGTTTCGTTCCAGGCTTTCATATCTTTAAGCTTCAGCCGGAATAAAATATTGTCATAGAACGGATCATGAACGAGGGCAGGGGTTTCGACATGTTCGGAAACACTGTCAAAGTTAATCGTGAAATTTTTATCGATTGTTCCGCTTCTGAAAACAATGGAGGAGATGTGTCCTTCGCCTGTTGCCCGGAGACTCATTATAAACCTGACGCTTCCCTCCGGCAGCAAAGACTGGTCGGGATGAGGAACGATGGACGGATTGAAAAGTGCAGCAGATTCGATGGAATATTCCATAGTGAGAAATGCTCCGATAAGCAATTTTTGAGTTTTACTCAGACTGATTCCCTTTGGAATATATTCGGAAATCTTATCATAATGCCTCATCAGTTGTTGTTTTATATCTCTGTGGCGATCAGCAAAATTTTCCAGAGTTTCTGTTAAAAGCTTTCTGGCTTCTTTTTCGTCAAGGTTCATTACCCTGAGTGTTAAATTGCCTATTCGTCCCAATTCCTGCGGAATATGCGGCAATGCGATTACCCGCGAATTATCCCCGACAATCTTCAGTTTTTTCCTCTTTACGATTTGTTTTGTAGCCATTGACTTTCTTATTATAATTTATTGCTTATTTTTTATCCGGATAATCTGCTCTTATTTTTAGCCGGATAATCTGCTCTTATTTTTAGCCGGATAATTTGCTCGTAGACATCAATATAGCTACTGACCATTTTTTCCATACTGAACTTATTTAATGCCCACTCCCGGCAGTGTTCTCTGCTGATACTATTTATTTTATTCAGGGATCCGACTGCTTCGTCAACAGTATTTACAAGAAATCCCGTTTCAGCATGTTTAATCAGTTCGGGCATGGATCCCCTGTTAAATGCCACTACCGGTGTTCCGCACAGCATTGCTTCTGCAACGCTCAGACCAAAAGGTTCGTCAAAGCTTATGGGATGTAGCAGTGCAGTCGCCCTGCCCAGCAGTTTATCCCTTTCTTCAGGTCCTGAATTGCCTACATATACAACATCCTTATTGTTTACGAAGGGTTTGATTTTTTGTTCGAAATAGGTCTCATCCTGGATCAGACCTGAGATTATCAGTTTCTTCCCTGTTTTCTTTGCTATCTGAATTGATTCCAGGGTTCCCTTCTCCGGGTGTATCCTGCCAAAAAACAACAAATAGTCTTGAGGATCAGGATTATAGGTGAAGTCCATGGTGTTTATGCCATTGTATACCGTGGCGATATAATCGAGTTCGGGACTGCGGTCGGAATCACTGATTGAAACATAAAAAGTGTTGCTGTTGTATTTTTTATATACAGGTATAATTTTTTCTGATGAGAATCCGTGTATTGTTGTGACAACCGGTGTTTTGATCAGGCGGGAATAGGTGAGAGGAAGGAAATCGAAATTATTATGGATTATGTCAAAACCGGATGCCTGTTCCATTATATTGCTGATATGAAGACATTCCCATACTTTTGGGTCAAGAGACTGATCTTCAGCATAGGCTGTCTGTGTTACATATTGAAGTTTTGCATTTGTCCGGGAATTACCTGTGGCAAACAGTGTGACATCCATTCCTCTTTTCACCAGTCCTTCTGCAATATTGGATGTTACCTGTTCCCATGGCCCGTATTTCAGGGGTGGTGTTCTCCATGCAACAGGAGATAATATTCCGATTTTCATTTTTAAATGTTATAATTAAACGTTTGTTATTCAATTAATTAAAATATCCAGTAAGATATTATAAATTCCCATTCGAGAATGATAGAATTAAATAATTGTTATTTAAGCAGTCCGTATAGCATCCGTTTCTATTTTATTATCGTCAGGGTAGTTTTGTTTTTTGTTCTGCCGATACAAAGGGGCAATTATTCCTGACCGGGATTCAGTCATTTTACAATGCTTTTCTGCTGTTTTTCAGGCAATGATCCACCAGTTCATCTATGGCGGCTGTTCCCACGCACATAACTGTATCGGCTGCGCCCCAGTAGATTTTTACGCTTCCGTCCGGTTCCGGGATGGCACCGCATGAGAAAACCACATTCGGGACGTAGCCTGTGATCTCATAAGCTTCTTCAGGCTGAAGGATCCATTCATCGCCAACCGCAATTATCCTGGCAGGATTGTCCAGGTCATGCAGGGCAACTCCCAGCCTGTAAACGCTTCCCGCCATGGTCGGGAATACTCCATGGTATATATTCAGCCATCCGCGGGATGTTTCAATGGGTGTTGCACCCGGACCGATTTTCATTTCATCCCAGTGGTACTGCACGGGCTTCATTATCAGTTCAGAATCTCCCCAGTATCTCAGATCGGGTGAATAGGATATCCAGATACTCCATGGTGAAATATCGGAATGCGGACGATCCAGCCGTGCATACAATCCTTTAAACTTCGCGGGAAAGATCACCACATTTCTGTAATCGGCCTGGGTGATCAGCGAAAATCTCTCTACAGAGCGGAAATCACGGGTTTTGGCCAGTCCTATTCTGACACCATACTGTGAATATGCACTGTAAGTGATAAGGTATTCACCGTCTATAAATGCAATACGGGGATCTTCAACTCCCCATGCTTCATATTTTTTAAAAATACCTTCTGAAGCAGGTATTAAAAATGGTTCAGGGTCCACCTGGAAATTAAAACCATCCGTGCTTACAGCTTTGCCGATAATGCTTCGTCCGTTCAGCCTGTGTGACCTGAAAAGCATAATGTATTCATCCTGATGTTTTATCATGCCCGCGTTGTGGGTTGTTGCCACGGGATAGGGAACACTGGCTTTGGTGAGGACCGGATTACCCGGGTATCTTTTTATTAACATCTTTTTGGTTCTAAGTTGTTTTTATTCCTTGCGGTAATAATCTTCATGTGCCTTCAGAACGTTCAGATAAGAAATCAGATAGGCCAGAACACTTTCGGCACCCTGATTCTGGTTTACACCATAACTTTCGAGACCGTCGAAGCAGCCCTGTGTTTCATGATTAAAAAGGCTCATTCGCAGGTCATTTTCACCGAGGAACCATTTGAATGATCTGAAAAGCCTGCCCAGGTAATCCTTGTTGCCCGAGATGTTGTATGCCTGCCGGAACATCAGAACCATTCCCATTGCATCCAGCGGTTGCTGGGCAAATACTGAGCGATCGTCCTTTTTGTTGTACCATTTCTGATTACCTATGATAGACAAATAACCATTACCCATAGTATGTTCCGTTAAAAACTGCATAGATTCAAAAGCAATATTTCTTACTTTTTTTTCAGGAAGGATCTCCGCGGCATGAAGCATAGCCAGGGGGAGTATGGCATTGTCATAGGCCAGCAGTTCTTCATACCAGTTCCACTTGTCGTGAGAGTTCAGCCCGTATTCCTTTATTAAAAAACCTGCCAGCTTTTTCAGTTTTTCAATCATCATGTCATCCGACATATGGTTTTGTAAATAATAGGAAATTCCGATCATTGTATTGGCAATGCTTCTTACCGATCTCAGTTTCTCAAAATGCGGCATGGCCTTAAAAAACATGTGTTTGCTGCTCTGGTAGTAAGAATCATCAGGTGCATTGCTCATCATATATCCCAGGGCCCAAATAGTTCTTCCGAAGGAATCTTCTGATCCCACTTCTTCAGGAAACTGCCGGTTGAAACTTATAAGGTTTCTGAATCTGCCGTCCTCATTCTGCATGTAATGAATATAACTCAGATATATTGAACACAGTCTGAGTGCCGATGTGTCCTTTTTAACCTTATAGGCCATAAGAGCCATTAGCAGTGCCCTGGAATTATCATCCAGGCAATATCCCTCCTTGAGGTTTGGTATTCCAAAATATCCGTGCTGTATAATTCCGAAATCATCGGTCAGCCGTTTTACATATTCAATGGAGTATGCAGGCAAAAGAGAAATGTCGAAGGGGATAAGTCCTTTTTTTACTATTTTACTGTCTTTTTCAACAACCGTTTCAATTACATCATTGTAAACAGAACCTATTTTTGGCCAGCTTATCTTTTTCCCGTATTCCAGTGCTTTTTTCCGTATTTCAAGTCTTTTCTCCGTATTGTCAAGCAGATCTATCAGGATCCGTGAAAGATTGCCGGTGTCTCCAAAATTAAAAAGAACACCTCTGCCGTTACTCAGTAGTTCGGCAGCATGCCAGTAGGGAGTGGATACTACTGCTGATCCGGCTCCCACGGCATAGGTCAGCGTTCCGCTGGTCACCTGCTGTTCATTCAGATATGGTGTGATATAGATATCGGAGGCATACAGGTATTTAAACAATTCCTTTTGTGTAGTAAACTCATTGAGTAGAATCACATTTTCCTCAAGGTTTAAGTCTTCAATCAGTTGTGTCAGATACAGGCGATATTCCTCACCCACATGACGCAGAACGGCAGGATGGGTTTTCCCGAGAACAATATACAGTGCATCGGGATGTTTTTTAACAACTTCTGACATTGCCTTTATAGCAATCTCAATCCCTTTGTTCCGGCTCACAAATCCGAAGGTGAGCAATACCTTTTTCTGTTCGAGCCTGAACTCCTTTTTTGCTTCTTCCTGAATATACCTGTAAGCAGGTACACCATGCTCAACAAAGGCAATTTTAGCTTTCGGTATTCCGTATATTCCGGTGAGCATTTCTATCGCTTTCCTGCTCATTACCACCACGCGGCTGGCCATTTTGCAGATACGCTGCAGGATTTCCTTCTGTGCATAGGAGGGGG
The DNA here is from genome assembly GCA_964522415.1 of uncultured Rikenellaceae bacterium. Classification (GTDB taxonomy): domain Bacteria; phylum Bacteroidota; class Bacteroidia; order Bacteroidales; family VadinHA17; genus LD21. The sequence continues at coordinate 48,560 of CAZFVQ010000019.1, forward strand.
TCTGCAGAACAGTATGCAGTGTTACAACAAGAGGCATTTTAAGCTGGTGGAGCAGGGGCAGTATATGAACACCATCCTTGCCTCCGAAAATCCCAAATTCATGCTGTAATATACAACACCGGGCACCGCTCATGTTTATATATTTGGCTGCATTCAGGTAATCTTCCTGGAACTGCTGCCTTATGGTAAATTTTACCTCCCTCGGATAGTTCAGTTCCTCATCCGTGTCTTTCAAAGCCACAATGAAGCTTCTTTTGTGGTTTGGTTCCACCGGATCGGAAGCAACCATTGATCTGTACAGGTTTTCCGTAAAGGTTCCAATCCCGCATTGCCGGGGAGGGTATGTTGCGATATAAGCATTTTTCATGTGAGATGATTTTTATATTATTGAAAATTAGGTAATTCACACAGGATATGCCTCCTGTTTAAACAAAATGCATATCCTGCATACAAATATTTGTTACATTTTATTCAGTGTAACTGCAACTTCCGGGATAAGGGAATTCATAATCCTGCCGGCAGGGTTGCCCGGGAGGCAGGAAATAATAACAGTAAAGCTATCTCTGCCTCATTGTCCCCTGGAATAAGCTGTAAGATGGATTATCTTCACAAAACCTTCAAGATACAAAAATTTTTCCAAACAGAGAATGATTCCGGATTTTGTCAGGGGCTGAGATGCTACTTTTTATTCACCGTAATATTGCCTGCTGCGGATGTTCTGAAATTGCCAGGGACTAAAAGATGTTATTTTTTATTCACCGTAATATTGCCTGCTGCGGATATTCTGAAGCTGCCAGGGACTTTGAACATCTAGTTTTTCAGGAAAATATTTGCCACGTCCGTCTAGTGGCGTCCATTCCGTAAATTCACTTACCATTCTGCCCAGGTAAGGTATTGCCGTTTCGAGGCAGTATTTAAAGTCCAGGTCTTCGGGTTCGACCACCCCCCTCCGGGGGTTTTTTATTGCCCATAGGATGGCCGCGATAGCTCCTGCAGTAACCTGAATCGTTGTTGCGTTGGCATAATCCACATGGCGGCGTGCTTCATCTATACTGAGCTGTGAACCGTACCAGTACGCGTTTCTTTCATGGCCTGCCAGCAGAACCCCGAGTTCATCCGTTCCTTCCACGATATCGGCTCCGAGCCTGCGGGATGATGTCTGCAGGACCCATCCGCTGCCTTCAAGTTCCAGTGCGGAAAGCATTGCATCGTCACATGGATGGTATACAAACATCACGGTAGGCCGGTACAGGAATGACTCCTGATTACGGACCGAAAGGTAATCAGCTATTGACATAACCTCGTCATGGGTTACGAGCATTCCCTGGAATCCGCCTGTTGAGGGTACCCAGCTCCGGGCGAAGGTACTTGCTCCCGGGCGTTCCAGATACAGGGTTCCGGAGCCGGGACTATGTTCACATGCACCACCGGGGAGGCGTTTTTCAAAGGTTCCGAGGGAAAGCTCTGCAGGCTGCATGAGTTCATCAACAAAACCATCTATTGACCAGGTATTGATGAATTCGCCCTGGCGTTTGGGTTTATGGCTGGCCTGGGTATCCCTCTCGGATATCTGGATAGTACTTATTCCGAGGTCGTGTGCAAGCTTTGCCCATTCCCCGCGTGAGGAAGGCATTATGCTTTCTTTGCGGATTATCTGATTCAGATCGATGAGGGCGCGCTTGAGAAAATGGGAGACGAGTCCGGGATTTGCACCATGATCGATGACAGCAGTAGGAGAATCAGGTCCTAATTCTTTCGCGAGGCTGAGGGCTGCGGACCGGATAAGGTAGTTTGTCCGTTCATGGAGTTCTAGCATGGGATCACCAAAAACTCCCGGCCATGGTTCTATGGAGGTGTCGACATAAAGTGCACCCTGCTGTGCACAAAAGCGGATCAGGTCGAGACTGGAAACACCGATTGACAGATTCAGCAACAGATCACCTTCGCCGACGTAGTCTTTCAGTATTTTCCGGTAGTTGCCCGGCGTAAAGATGCAGTGAATGAATTTTGTTCCGAAGGTCTGTGCTATTCTTCGTCCGGACTCGTTGGCCGAGAGTATTGTCAAACGTTCGTAAATCCCATCAAGATGACGGCCCAGAAGCGGTAATATTCCCTGTCCTATGCTCCCGCATCCGATCATAATCATGTTGCCCCTGAAATTCAGATTCTCATTCATTTTATTTGTTTTTGTATTCATATTCGTTGATGCAGAAACCGGCAGGATGATCTGTTTCTCCCTGGCAGCTTCACGGGATACCGGGGAGAATCGAAAAACAGTATTTCTGTCAGCGGAAAATACTAAGAAAAAAACAAAACAGCAACTTGTAATCCCGGTTGGCTGATTTACAGGCTATAGCAAAATAGTTACTAAAAATGAAATTTCCCGGAAAATTATTTGCCGCTACAGCCTGGCACTGTTGAAAATAACTTCAAATTGTTCAGAAAAACTAAATATTCGTAAGGATTTTACAGAAATCTTATCTGAACTTAGCATTTAATGCAATAATCCTGTTATTATGAAAAAAAGAAAAAGTTCAGTTTTAAATTTCTTCATTGTATTGGTTTTGTTGAATTTCCTGAATTTCCTGAATGAAATTCCGGTATATTCACAAGAAGCCAGTGATCATGCTGAGATTGGCCGTTATGGCAGTTCCTCGGTCAGGCATCAGGAACTTGGGAATTTCAGTGAATATATACTGGCTCTCGGGCCGGTAAGGAATGATTCGGTAAGCGAAAGCCTGAAAATTGAGGGCAAGGTGATGATGACTCTCTACGAGGGCCCCTCTGATGCTTCAAGTTATGAAATATATCATGCCTATCGCGATCTGCTGGTTTCAGGGCAGTATGATATTCTTTACTCCTGTTCCGGGAGCGAATGCGGAACCGGGTTCCTTTCACCGGTTTATCAGCTTGCGCCATTTGCCTACAACTATGGATATAATAATTCCGTGCCGATCACAAACGGGTCGCAGGATTTTTCATACCTTATTACTGCGAGGAAGAGCATCGGGGAAAAAACCACTTATGTAAGTTTAATTGTTTCTCAGGGCTGGTTTAAATTCCCTGTCTATAAGCTTGATGTAATTGAAGTGCAAAAGTCAGGCGGGAAAATATCAAGTATCCAGGTGGCTAAAGAAGATTCCCCGTCTGCCAGGGTTTCTTCTGACCGGAATCTGACGAAAGATGAAGATAACGGAGCCCTCCGTTTTGGTTTTCACATGTCAGGCGATTCCTATTTTGGCCTGCTTCTTCGTGCCAGACATCTTGAGTTCGTCATAAAGGGCTATGCCGAACTATTTGACGGATTTCCGGAAGGCTTCAGACCAGACGATATGCTGATGATCGGGGGCCATATATCTTATCTTTTCCGGCCATGGGAAAAGGCAGATATTGGTGCCGGTTTTGATCTGCGGCAGGGTATCTCTGTAACAGGCAATATAAAATATGTTCAATACATAGATGCCGGTCCGGTGTTAAGTTTTAACTACCGGCCGGGGAAGCATTTTGTTCTTTCCGGATTATTCTACCCGTTCTGGCTGAATACCAGGGAAACGGATGCGGACGACAGCTTCAGCCTGGCGGTTAAGATACCCAGAGCCTCAGTGGCACTGGGGTTCTTGTTCTGAGTTATTGATTGCCCTTCATCGATTTATTTTCTCCCGGGAGGAGGCGGATGAAAAAAATTCAGGCATTTGAAGCGGAATATGCTTTAAATGTCTTAATTTATCGGGCTATATTACATTAATCAGATCAAAATCCAGGCAAATGAAAAATCTCATTTTAAATTTCAGTGTTTTGACCGTCCTGATTTGCTTTTACGGATGCTCATCAGATGTTCAGTCGCGTAAAAAGGAAGACAGTCCGTTAAAGAATGATTATTATGTGGCAGCTTATATCTGGCCATCGTGTCATGATGACCCGTTGGGAAGGAAGATGCTCTGGCCGGAAGGAACCGGTGAATGGGAGGTGATTAAAAAGGGCAATCCGCGTTTTGACGGGCATTATCAGCCTCGTCAGCCACTTTGGGGTTACGAAGCGGATAACGATCCGAAAGTGGTTGAAAGATGGATCGATGTTGCCACTGATCACGGCGTCAATGTTTTTGTTTACGACTGGTACTGGTATGACGGAGGACCCTTTCTGGAAAGCGCTCTCAACGATGGTTTTCTTGGTGCGGGGAACAACGAAAAAATGCAGTTCTACATCATGTGGGCCAATCATGATGTGAAATACAATTACTGGAATGTTCACCGGTACAAAGACAATACAGATATTCTGTGGGATGCCAAAGTTGACCGGGAAAATTTCCGGATCATTGTGGACAGGGTTATCAACCAATATTTTAAGCAACCTAATTATTTCAAGATCAACGGTGAGCCGGTATTTTCCATATTCAGTATAGGCAAACTGGTGGAGAGCTTTGACAACAGTCTCGAAGAAGCCCGGAAAGGCCTGGAATATTTCCGTGATGAAGTTAAAAAGGCCGGATTTCCGGGTCTGCATATTCAGTGGAACCAGGGTGGCGGTTCTGTTATGTCGGAAAAAGCTGCCGGAGACTTTGCCAACAGTGTCAGAACCATGGGTTTCAACAGTGTTGCCATGTACAATATGGGGGGGCTTGATGAGGATTATCTTGTTTATGGTACTAACTCCCTCAGGATCCGGGAACAGATGGACTCTATCCTGGAGGTGCCGGTATTCCCTTGTGTGTCTGTCGGATGGGACGATACACCACGTTTCCCGGATAAAGGTATTCGTGATGTGGTTCATTATCACAACACACCCCAAAGTTTTGCAGCTCTTCTTTCCAAAGCCAAAAAATATGCCGACAGTCACCCTGATCAGCCTAAACTGATTACCATCAATGCCTGGAACGAGTGGGTGGAGGGTAGTTATCTCTTGCCCGATATGCTTCACGGGTTTGAATACCTGGAAGCAGTAAGGGAGGTGATCCTTGAAGGCCAATACGACAAATATTAAAATAATATTACTGGCATCAGGGTTTTGCCGGATTAAATATCAGCAGAAATGAAAAAACCGGAAGCAGGCAGCTCCAGACGGGAAGTCCTGAAAAAGATAGCTGCCTCATCAATTGTAATATTAACAGGAGGAAAAATGAAAGCAGATACATTTAACACCCGGCCGGTACCGGACGCGGGACTGAAAGGGAATATCAATCATTCAGCATGCCGCTGGTGTTACTCTTCGATACCTTTGGAAGAGTTTTGCAGGGGAGCGAAGGAGATAGGCCTGAAGGCAGTTGATCTTACCGGTCCTGACGAATGGCCTGTCCTGAAAAAATACGGACTCGATTCATCAATGTGTAACGGTGCGGAGATTGATATTTCTAAAGGATGGAATGACAGGCAATATCATTCCACACTTGTGAAAAACTATACTGAAATGATTCCTCTTGTAGCAAAGGCAGGTTATAAAAACCTGATTTGTCTGAGCGGGAACAGGGACGGAAAAGATGATGAGACAGGGTTGAGGAACTGTATTGAAGGATTGAAGCAGGTTTTGGGCCAGGCTGAAAAACATGGTGTGATACTGGTCATGGAGCTGCTGAACAGTAAAGTTGACCATCCGGATTATATCTGTGACCGGACGTGGTGGGGGCTTGAACTTGTTAAAAGGGCCGGATCGGAGAATCTGAAATTGCTTTATGATATTTACCATATGCAGATTATGGAAGGGGATATCATAAGGACAATCCGGGATAATCATCAGTATATTGCTCATTATCACACAGGCGGTGTGCCAGGCCGTCATGAGCCGGATGACAGCCAGGAGCTGTACTATCCTGCAATAATGCGGGCAATTGTTGAAACAGGCTTCAGGGGATATGTTGCACAGGAATTTGTGCCTTCCCGGGAAGATAAACTGGAATCGCTCCGGCAGGCAGTTGCCATATGTGATGTTTAAAAAGCATTAAACTACATCAATATTATTTCTTGACAAAGTTCATTGGCGCAGGGATTCGCGTTGCTGTTTCTTTGCGACATTATATTAAACATCAAAACTTTGAAAGAAATAGTAATGAAAACTCCAAAAGAAACCTTGGAACTGTTTTTGGCAGCTTCACCTATACTTCCAAAACACTGAACCAGCAGGCAACTTCTCCTTTTTCCATTTTAGCGAAAGTACGGAACGGCAAAATCTATCACTTTATGTTTATGGAAGATACGTTTGCTACGGCCGCTACTTTCAAGGTAAGCGGAAAAGTAACATATCACAGCGACCCGCTCAAAGGTGAGGTGGAAATTTAATAATTATCACAAAAAATATTTCAGTCTTGAAAAAAATATCACTAATCATATTTGCTTTTTCACTCCTGCTTCCTGCAAACAGCTATTCTCAAAACAAACAGTCGAATGCAGATAGCCACTTCACCACGTCCGATGGCGTGGAACTGCACTACCGGGTTGAGGGTAACGGTCCGGCGTTGGTTATATTTCCCGGCTTCGGTCAAAGCGGAAACAATTTTGATAAAGTTTATGAAGGGTTAAAGCCCTACTTTACCATTTACACTCTGGATTACCGGTGGCATGGTCAGTCGGAAAATCCCGAATATGGCGTTCACATCTCGCTGTTTGCAATGGATGCCAAAGAGATGATTGACAATGCCCGTATTGACAAATTCTACCTGTTCGCGCACTCCATGGGCAACACGGTGGCGTGGAATTATTTTTCCCTGTTCGGGCAGCAGAAGGTGATAAAATATATTCTCGGTGACGAAGCGCCCTGCCTGATTACCGATCCCGTGTGGACGGCCGCGGAAAAGGAAACTTACACGGGAAGTGCCGCGGATAAGGATTTGTGGACGGCTTATAGATTTGCGTCCCTGACAGGGGAACAAAAAGAGAGCAAAACCATCCGCGAAATGATGATGGCACGACTGCTGACAGAGCACTTAGCCAACGACTGGCGCGATATTATCCCGACGATAAAAGTCCCCACCATGATCCTCATGGGCGGAAAAAGCCATTTTGCTTCTCCGTTGTTGTGGAATTGGCTGCACGATACCATTGAAGGTTCCCGCCTTGAAATTATCGAGGAAGGCGGCCATGGCTATTACACCACTCACCCGCAGGTTTTTAACAAATTAGTTAAAGAGTATTTTCTGGGAAAATAACGATACATAAATCAATGTAACAGTATGGAATACAAAAAAATAAAGGATAGCTATTATATCCGGATAGATAAAGGCGAAAACGTAACAGACTGTATAACAGACGTATGTTTACGCGAGAAAATTCAGTCCGGACATTTTCAGGGCATTGGAGCCTGCGATCAGGTGGAACTGTTAACCTGGATACCCGAAAAGAACGACTTCACCAACCACCACATTAATGGAATGTTGGAGATGGTGTCGCTGACAGGAAATATCACTACCGGTACTGATAACGCGCTGTTCCTGCACAGCCACGCCACATTTTCGTACCTGAATGAACAGGGGGAAATTGTTTTAACAGGCGGACATTTGAAAGAAGCGCGTATCAGCTACACAGGTGAAATTATTCTCAATCCTGCGGATGAAAAAATTGGCAGAATGTTCGACGAAAATGCCGGGATTGAGGTGTGGAAATTTACATTACAGCCGTGTTGAAGGCAAAACTGGAACATTTGGAGGAAGTAATCACCAAATTGAAAAATGTGGTTGCACAATTCCGAAAGGAAGAAGCAAATATCCTATATAATCTGCACTATTAACAGTATTTGGCAACAATAACCCCGATGGGATTTTAGTGGTAAATACAAAATAAAAGCATCGCACTGAGCGAAGCAAAAAGTAAAAAGCGAAAAGTAAACGAACATGAAAAAATTAATTCTATCATTAACAATCATGTTATCCGCTCTGGTGTGTACTGCGGTTAAC
>CAZFVQ010000019.1:56538-72851 GCA_964522415.1 uncultured Rikenellaceae bacterium
TTTTTTATTTTGGGATAAAAGACACTCTGTCTTGTTATCGCCGAATCTTCCGTACCGGTGTAGAACATAACAACTTCTGCAGGTTCATCGCCACGCTTCCCGCCGCAGAACATAACAACTTCTGCAGGCTCATCGCTACGCTTCCCGCCGCAGAACATAACAACTTCTGCAGGTTCATCGCTACGCTTCCCGCCGCAGTGAGCATCACCGGTCATCTTTACAATTATTTTAGCGAACTTTGCAATCAATATGAAGACCATCATCAAAAGTCGTGAGAAAATTGAATTGACAAAACGGAACGGATAGAGAAAGTGAAGAAAGATATGGCAAAGACATCGATTGGGCCTTTGCTCGATTATTTCGGATTGTGCATTCCGCTGAACAAGGAAGAGAAAGAGCTGGTGGCCGGGAGTTTTCAGCCGCGGCTTTACCGCAAACGTCAGTATGTACTCCAGGAGGGTGATATTTGTACAAAATATAACTTTGTGGTTCGGGGCTGTCTGCGCATGTATCAGGTGGACAACAAGGGGAATATCCATATCCTGCAATTTGCGTCAGAAAACAACTGGGTGGCCGATATCGGCAGTTTTCACGAAAAAACTTCTTCCAAATTAAATATAGACGCATTGGAGGATACCATGGTGCTGCAAATCAGTTACGAAGACCTGACCGGATTGTACGTCAAAGCTGCCAAGTTCAACCGCATTTTCAGGGTAATGATTGAAAACAGCTACGTTGCCCTTCAAAAACGGTTGTTGCAAAATATCGGTTCGTCGGCTGAGGAGCGCTATCTGTCTTTTCTACAAAATTACCCTCATCTTTCCAACAGGCTTCCGCAAACACAGATTGCCGCTTATCTGGGCATCACTCCTGAATTTGTGAGCCGCATCAGAAACAGTCTGGCCAGGAAAGCTTAAACTTCATCAATACTATTTCTTGACAAAGTTCATTGGTGCAGGGATTCGATCCGTAGTACCTTTGAATCATCAAATTAATGAACAATTTTTTATAGAAAACAGTAATGAATACAACAAAAAAAGTAGCCATAATTGGTCTGGGAAACATTGGCAAAGTAGTTGCCAAAAATTTAGTAAAAGGTAATCGCCCCGTGATCATAGCCGGTCACAAACCGGAAGCCGCACAGGCTTACGCACAGGAATTGGGTACTCTTGCCACCGCAACAGAAACTGTTGAGGCCATTAAACAGGCCGATATCGTGATTTTATCCGTTTGGTTCAGCACCATAAAGGAGTTTATGAAGGAATATGCCAACGAATTGCAGGGCAAAATCATCGTTGATCCTTCCAACCCCATCGCACCGGAGGAAAACGGTAGTTTCAAAAAAATCATTGGCGAGAAGGAAAGTGCCGGACAAATCATTTCAAGTCTGCTACCCGACGGCGCCAAACTGGCAAAAGCATTGGGTACCCTGAGCGCGGCTTCGTTGGAAAACTCTGCTTTTCAAACTCCCGAAAAAGTTGTGTTGTTTTATGCAACTGATGACATAAGCATCAACGCTGACATTGAGCAATTAATTCTCCACAATGGTTTCGAACCGGTGAGAGTGGGTGGCATTGACCAATCCATCCGTATTGAAGTATTTGGCGACCTGCACGAATTTGGTGCCCTGGGTAAAACCGTTACGCTTGCAGAAGCGAAGAAAGAGGGATTATTTCCTCCCTTTGTTCGCCGGTGAAGGCCTTGGCAGGACCGGTGATGACGGTAATTTTACTCTGAACATACCAGCTAATGATGTAGTTCTTGTAATATCTTTATAATAATTTCGATGCATCTCAATGTGAATTACCATATATGCCTGTGCTGAAGGAGACCGTACAATAAGACCCGGGAACAGAAAATCCGTTCAACAGAAATCTTGCAGCTCTGAGAAATTCAATTACTTTTGAAGAGACGGGAATAGTTAGTCCGGAACTCATATGATAAATAATCGGGATGACAGGTTGACTGGTAATGAAGAGTATCCATCAGATGTTTCTTTTGAACATGCGGTCCGGACTGGTCCTGTAATTATTGTATAACAGTGAATTGAATCAAAAAAGTTATTGACTGTTGGTATGAAGACTAAAATTCCATTGTTACTTCTGTTGTCATCTTTCTTTTCTCTTTATGGTCAGCAGAATATTTTTATTTCCCCCTCAGGTTCACTTACTGCAAACGGAGAATACAACACACCCGTTTCCAGTCTGGATGCAGCTTTGCAAATTGCCGCCCAATCCGGGGAAAATGAAATCAATATATATTTTTTTGGGGGGACATATGAATTTTCAAAACCATCAGTGATACGTTCCGGTGAGTTTGAAGGAAAAACACTTTTTATTTCCGCTGTTGATGGTGCAAAAGTAATTCTTACCGGAAGCAAAACAATCACTCCTGTATGGGAAAAAGAAAATAAGAACATATATAAAACAGCTGTGGATGAGATTTTTGACCAGTTGTATATCAATGATGAAAAACGCATTCTTGCCCGTTATCCCAATTATACGGAAAACGTACTGTTCAACGGAACTGCTGCAGATGCCCTGTCACCAGCCCGTATAAAGAAATGGAAAGACCCGTCCGGTGGATATATTCATTCTATGCACCGGGGCAGGTGGGGGAGCCAGCATTATCTCATTACCGGAAAGGAAAAAGATCGTTTACTCTATGAAGGAGGATACCAGGTGATCCGTGATTCGGAAATACATAGTGAAATGCGGTACGTGGAAAATATCCGGGAGGAACTGGACAGTCCGGGGGAATGGTTTCTTGACAGAAAGGGCAGGACACTCTATTATTATCCATATCCTTATGAAGAGCTGGAGTCTGCAAGCGTTGAAGTGGTTACAACACCCCATATACTGGAGTTGCGTGGCGAGAGTAGTGAGAATTGTCTGAAAAACGTAAGGTTAGAAAACCTTTGTTTTAGCCGTACTCTCAGAATATTTATGCATCCGTACGACAGCCTGATGCGGAGTGACTGGGGGATATACCGTGGGGCCGCCCTGTTTCTGGAGAATACGGAAGACTGCCATGTTACTTCCTGTGAATTTTTTGATCTCGGGGGCAATGCAATCTTTCTCAGTCGCTATAATTTCGATACCAGCGTAAGTTCAAACCATATTCATCATATCGGAGCGAGTGGGATCAGTCTGGTCGGAGACATTTTTTCCCTGCGTTCGCCTTCGTTCGGGTATAATGATTTTATTCCCTTTGATGAGATGGACCTGACTCCCGGCCCGAAAAACAGTATGTATCCGCGTCAGTGTATTGTTGAGGACAACCTGATTCATGACATTGGCATGTGGGAAAAACAGGTAGCCGGTGTCCAGATTCAGGTGGCTGCTGGTATACTGGTAAGAAATAACAGTATTTACCGTTGTCCGCGTGCAGGAATAAATATTGGTGACGGTGCATTTGGAGGTCATGTTCTGGAATATAACGATGTGTTTGAAACTGTTCTCGAAACAAGTGATCACGGTGCATTTAATTCCTGGGGTCGTGACCGTTTCTGGCATCCCGATTTCAGAACAATGGACTCACTCACCCGCGAGCATCGTGAAATTATTCTCCTTGATGCAATATATACCACTATAATCCGGAATAACCGTTTTCGTTGTGATCACGGCTGGGACATTGATCTGGATGATGGTTCCTCAAACTATCATATATACAATAATTTATGTTTACGTGGAGGAATCAAGTTAAGGGAAGGATTTTTCAGAAAAGTGGAAGCTAACCTGGTTGTTAATAACTCGCTTCATCCTCATGTCTGGTTTCCCAACAGCGGCGATGTGGTACAGCGTAACGTGTTCATGCAGCCCTACTTTCCCATTCAGATGGAATACTGGGGTGAAAATATCGATTACAATTTTTTCTCAAGTCCTATGTCTCTGGAAAAGGCGCATTTGAACGGCACAGATAAGCACAGTATGACAGGAAAAATGGCTTTTGTAAGTCCTGAGACAGGCGATTTCCGGCTGCGGGAGGATAGTGATGCCTTTCTTGTCGGCTTTGAGAATATTCCCATGAACCGCTTCGGGGTAAGAACTCCGGAATTAAAGGCAAGGGCCGAAAATCCCGGTTTCCCGGAAATCCAGCTTATAGACCGGAACAATGGCAGCAAGGAGTATGAATGGCTTGGGGCAAAAATACGCCTGGTAAGTGGTATGGGAGATCAGTCGGCTTTTGGTCTGCCTGATCAGAGGGGAGTGATTATTACAGACGTCAGGGAAGGAAGTCTTGCAGAATCTTCAGGATTCCGGAGAAATGACGTGATCCGGGCTGTAAACGGTAATGAAATCTCTTCCATGGAAGAAATATATTCCTATTCTGAGGAAAACCGCTGGTTGGGAAGTATGAATCTGAAAATCTACAGGAATCAGAAAGAGGAAGAAAAAAGAATAAGTCTGAAGTAATACGGGAGTCATTCCTTCCTGACCAGGGAAAGGACTTGCGGGTGTAGTTCAACACAGACTCATCGCTGGGTCTTGCAGACCGCTCAGAGTCCTATTTTGTTTTAGTCATTTTCTTCGTAGTAATACGAATAGTCAATTCCTTTCATAAACATTTCGCGGTCGTCAAAAAAACGTATGGATATTTTTGCCTTACTCATATTTTCATTTTCAAAGTAGCCTCTCGTGTCGATTTAATGCTAATTCAAATTCGTCTTTCAATATAGGTTGCATAAGTAGCCTTATTCTTATGTGGCTCATACCCGTAACGTATGTAAAGTTCGTCTAACGCTCTTATAAAATCTTCACTCATTGCACTGTCAGGTGTCTTTTTATCAATTATCTCTTGACGAATTTACAAATAAATGTCAGCGGACAATGTTGTTTAAGTCCAAATTTCGTTTAGCGACATGTTCGGGCATGTTTTGATTCGATTTTTTATCTTTTATCCTTTCTATACGCAAAATAAAACACCTGCGGCAGGACTGTAAAGGATAATATCATACAAATTAGTATTCCGCCCACTATCATAATTGCCAATGGTTTTTGTATTTCCGAACCCATGCCGCTCGAAAGTGCTGCCGGCAATAATCCCATGGAACCCATTAATGCAACCATTAAAATGGGACGGATACGTTCTCTTACGGCTTCGTCTATCGCTATGCGTAAATTACCACCTTTGCTAATATTTTCTTTCATTTTGGCAATTAACAGAATGCTGTTTATCGCGGTAATTCCAAATAAAATAATAAATCCGATGCCCGCTGAAATTCCAAACACCGTTCCTGTAACCCACAACGAAATAAACCCGCCGATAAAAGCATAAGGAATCGTGCTCGCCGCAATCAGCGTGTCTTTTACCGTGCCGAAATTCATATACAACAGGAATAGAATCAACAATAAAACAGCAGGAATGATGAGCATCAGACGTTTGGTCGCGCGTTGCTGACTTTCAAACTCGCCTGCCCACACCATTTTATTTTCAGGATTTAATTTCACTTGTTCGTTTACTTTTTTCTGCGCTTCGGCAATGGTTGAACCTAAATCGCGATCGCGAATGCTGAAACCAATGCCCACATATCGGCTGCTGCCGTCTCGATAGATAAAAGTTGGTCCCGTAATGAACGAAATATCAGCAATTTCTTTTAACGGAACATATTTTTTATCCATGGTTGGAATGAGGATATTGCCGATTTTTACTTCGTCGTCGCGATACTCTTTTTGAAAACGGACAGAAATATCAAACGTGCGTTCTCCTTCGTAAAACTTAGTAGCCGCTTTGCCGCCGATAGCCATTTCGATTACCGCCTGTGCATCGGCTTTGGATACGGCATAGCGAGCCATCCGCGATTCGTCCAATTGTATTTGCAATTCGGGCAAACCGATACTGCGGAACACATTGACATCTTCCACTCCGTGTACATTTTTGATGACCGCCGCCGTTTGGTCAGCAAAATCTTCCAACTGATGTAAATCATCGCCATAAGTTTTAATAACCAATGCGCTTTTCACCCCTGCAACATATTCTTCCACATTATCTTGTATCGGCTGACTGAAACCAAGAATTACACCCGGATAGATATTTAAAGAATCTTGCATTTGTTTTATCAAATCCTCTTTTTTGACTTTTCGTTTCCATTCTTTTTCTGGTTTTAGCTGCGTATGAAATTCAACATTAAAAAAACCTGTCGGATCAGTGCCGTCATTGGGGCGTCCTGTCTGTGAAAGGACAAATTGAACTTCATCAAAACCCCGCAATTTAACTTTCATATCCTTCGTGATTTTAACAGCTTCGTCCAAATTGATGCTGTTTGGCAAGGTTGCCCGGATATACACCGCGCCTTCGTTCATGGTTGGAATAAACTCCGTTCCCCAGAAAGCAAAACGAACAAAACATACGACCAGAAGTGCACAAAATGCTATAATCGTCCCTTTTCGGTAGCGTGATGAAAATTGATATGCTTTATTTACCCATGAAATTCCAGTTCGACTAATGATGTTTGTTCTTTCTTTTATTGGCTTTGTTAATAATACTTTACACATTACCGGGACATACGTCAGCGACAAAATCAGCGAGCCTAACAAGGCATAACCCAAGGTGAATGCCAAGGGCGAAAACATTTTTCCTTCTACCTTTTGAAACGAAAATATTGGAAACAGAGCCACTATTAGAATTAATTGAGCGAAAAGCAGATGCGACGCCACACTGCCGGCGCTGTTTTTAATCAAACCGCTTTTACTCGAATAGGCAAAACGGTTGCCCACTTCTTCCGTGCGTTTCACCATTGCCACAAAAATAACTTCTACAATGACAAGCGTTCCTTCCAGCAGTAATCCGAAGTCCAATGCGCCCATCGAAATCAGGTTAGCAGGCAAGCCCTGTATGCGTAACATCGTGATAGCAAACAAAAACGACAATGGAATGACCGAAGCCACAATCAAAGTGGTACGCCAATTAAACAAGAAAATAAACACAACGAACGAGACTAATAAAATCCCTTCCAATAAATTTGTTATTACCGTATTGATCGTTGCATCCACAAGTGTGGTGCGGTCTAAAAACGGTTCTATTTTCACATTTTCTGGCAAAATACGCTCGTTAAGTTCCTCAATTTTAAGTTTTAGATTTTTGATTACTTCGTCGGGGTTTTCGCCGCGCAGCATGACAACAATACCTTGTACAAGGTCGTCTTCATCATCTAAACCGACCTGCCCAAGCCGCGGTTTTGACGATACGCTCACATCAGCCACTTGTTTTACGCGGATGGGCGTGCTGCCGCGAACTTCTATCAGCGTATTTTCTATATCTTCAATACTTTCAAGCAATCCTAACCCTCTGACTACAAACGCCTGACTTCCTTTTTGAATCACATCGCCCCCAACGTTGATATTACTGGTTGCTACTGCCTTATATACTTCCAAAGGCGACAAATCGTAGTTGAGCAGTTCGGCGGGATTTACCTTGATTTCGTAAATCTTTTCTTCGCCGCCAAAAGAGACAATATCCGCAATACCTGGCACTGAAAGCAATTCGCGTTCAATCACCCACTTGTTAATTGCCAACACTTCGCGAACAGGTAAATCGCTTTTGAGGACATAACGGTAAATTTCGCCCGTTGCACCGCTCGGAGGCTCAATAGATGCTTCCGCACCTTCGGGTAAATCCAAATCCTGCATACGATTGGAGGCATATTGTTGAGCGAAAAAATCATCCACATCATCTTCAAAAATGACCGTTACCACCGACAACCCGAACAGCGAAGTTGAACGGACTTCCGATTTTCGCGGAATAGTGTTTACTTCCCGCATAATAGGAAGTGTAACAAATTTTTCCACCTCTTCGGAACTTCGCCCTGGCCATTGCGTAATGATCCGCACCCGCGTATTGGTAACATCTGGATAAGCTTCGATAGGAGTATTGATGTAAGAAATTACCCCTGCAATCAACAAAATTGCAGTTAAAAATAAAATCAATACGTGATTTTTTAATGAGAAACCTATGATGTTTTTTACGAATTTTTGCATGATTTACTCCTCCTTTAAACTTGAATAGATTAGCAATTGATTTTCAATCACGACATTATCGTTCTCTGACAATCCGGATGCAATATAGGAAGTATGATTATGGTGTCCCTGTAACACAACCTTACGTATCACAAAATTTCCGGAAACTTCTTTTACGACTACAAAATATTGATTATCATCAAAAATAAGTGCATCGGATGGTATGCCAATAAGTTGCTGTGAGTTTTTATCTTTCACTTTCACCAACATAGACATTTCGGGTTTAAGTTTCAAATCCCGATTGTCCATTATTATTCGGGCTTTTAATACCTTCTCTTCGGGGTCGAAAACCTGTGATAGTGAATTGATTTTACCGTAAAACACTTCACCCGGGTAGGAAAGCGTTGTAATCTCGACCTCCATTCTTTCACGAACAGCAAGCAAATTACTCGCATAAACATTTGCCGTAACCCAAACAGTAGTCAAGTCGGCAATAGTGAAAACTTCTTCGCTTTCGGGTGAAATCATGCTGCCCGTAGAGGCTTTTTTATGAACAATATAACCGCTCATAGGGGCATGTACCGTAAATATTCCATTTCCTTTGTCCGTTCCGTAAACAACCATATCCGACTCTATTTTATTAATTGCCGCTTCTATTTGTTTTACTTTCCCTGTTGCCTCTAACAGTTCTTTTTCTGTAAGTATATTATCTTCGAACATAGATTGTGCGGTTTTCAACTCACGCTTTGCTACTTTTTCTTCGGCTTCGAGTGACACTTTCTCCGAAAACAGGGCGCTCAACTCTGTACTTCGCATATCAAATAAAGCTTGCCCTTTTTGCACTTTGTCGCCCAACGAAAAATAGGCTTTATCAATAACTCCGCTGATTAACGGTAAATAACTAATTGTTTTGTCGGGGTCGTACTCAACTTTTCCTGTCAAAACCAACTCCTGCTCCGGATTACTCAAAATGGCTTTAAGCGTTTTGACATTTTCCGAAAATGCTTGATTTATAACGTTTTTATCTTGATTTTCTATTTTCTTATGATTGCATGAAAACAGGGTAATCATTCCTATAAATACTATATTTATAATAATTCTATTTTTCATTTTCTTCATTTTTAATTGTTACTAAAAAACGCTGTTTACACTAAATTGAAGTTCGGAAAAGCTTGTCTTTACATTTTTTCCTGCTATTAAAATTGCTTGTTTAGTAGTTTTATAGGCATCCATGAAATCAATATATTCAAACATATTAATATTGTTATTCAGCAAGTTACGGGAATATGCCTCAAATATATCTTCCAAATCTTCTGAAAAATCATTATCCATCAGTTTTTGATAATAGTTGAAATTCAGATTATAATGCTCATATGCTTCCGCAATATCCTGAAGGATTACATTTTTTTGATACTCAGCCATATAATTGCTCTTTTCAGTATTCAGTTTTGCGATTTTTATGTTCCCCTGATTTCTATTAAACACAGGAATATCAATGCTAACACCTACTCCAACAAAATTTTTCCACACCCCTCCGTAACGGTCATAGTTCAGGCTAACTCCCACATCGGGCGAGCGTTGCGAATTTTCATAGAGCAAAAGGTTTTCGTGATATTGGATACTTAAATCAGACAATAAAAATAGAGGATGCCTGCTTTTAGCCGTCTCAAACAATTGATTCAGTGAAATTTCATTAGGGTTTTTCGTTTCCGGCACAGGATCCGATACAAAAATTTCCGTTTCTGGCGGAATATGCAAAAGAATTTTAAACGATTTTTGTAATCCGTATAATTCTATAAGTAGTTCATTAGCTTCTGTTTTTAACTCAATCAGCGAAGATTGAAGTCTTATCAGTTCGCTTTTGGCGATATTACCAGCGGAAGTCTGTTTTTTATAGACTTCCACTAAATTATTGATAACTTCCACCTGTAAATCAATCACGTTCAAATACGCTTGCAGATATATTATTTCGTGCATCGTTGTCCGCAATTCGGTTTTCAGTCCCAACAAAAACAACTCAAACTCTTGAACCACAATTTCTTTTGATGTTTTTTCAACCTCAACAAGTCTCCTTTTTTTTCCTGCGGTTCGTATCATCTGTTCAAGTTGAGCACTAAAAACGATTCTGTTACCGAAGGTATTCGGAGAAAGTTCAAGTTCGTCTGCCACCTTTGTGCTCCGGAAATTGACATCGCCAATTCCAACGGTCGGATTATTCAAAACCCTTGCCTGCACTATGGCTGCATCGGCAATATCAATATTATTCTGCTCTGCCAAGAGTTGCAGATTTCTTTCTAAAAATTGTTTTTCAGCTTGCTCAATACTAATTTCCAATATTTCCTGAGCATACATTGTGTGTGTACATAATATTAATATGCACAGCAATAGTGTTCTAATTACTTTCATAAGGATTTTAAGAATTATTAATTACATATTTTTGACCTGTAGCACGTTATCTGCTGCAAATTCACGACTGTCGGTTAGTCGTAAATTATTATCCGTAATTAAATAATTCTCTGTGGTGGATGGTCTATCTGGGAATAGAAATCGGATATAGAAAATTTTTCCGTGTAAGGAAATCGGTTTTTTGCTACATCTTTTGAGATTAAATTTGCAAGTTCAAGGCTTTGAGTAAATTGTTGTGAAAAATCGTAATGCACAACTTTTACTGAATTACAATCTGTTTGTGAATCTCCGTCTTCATCTATATTATTGCTTTCGCCTGTAATAAGTTGAATTATCCATTCGATAAGACTGTTCGTCTCTTGATTTCCAGGATTTGCAACTTCGTAAGGAGTGATAAAAACGCCTCTGTTGATGTAAACCAACAGAAAAAAAGAGATTGTCAAATAATTTACAAGCGGTTTTTGCATTTTTATTTTTACTATTGATATAACGAGGAATTGTAGGCAGTATTTTATTTGGGTATTACTTTTTTAATTTTTGGTTGTTATAATCTGTTTCAACACGGGACGCGCTAGATGGCATATAACGCGGTTTGGCGCTTGGCGCAGTGGCGGATTTCAGAGCACAAAACTGTCAATACACCACAAAAGTTGATGTGGGGAAGGATGTTCCATTTATTATAAATCCAAAAGTCCAAATGCTATTAATAAGATCTTTTTCATACAAATATTTTTACCAAATCGGAATATTCGTGCGTGGGTGGGAAATAAAAATCGTGATACAATCCCAATTTTTCATAAACCAAGCTGTAAATTCCGTAATTCAAAAGAAGGGCTGGAAGACTCTTTGACAAAATTTGGTTTTAGCGTTGACTTTGTGCGTTTTGCCAATGTGCCTGAAAGTGAAGGGATGGTGTGTGTTGGTACCATATTACTTTTTCTTCTTTTTGTTTTCTAGTTTTTTCAGTCCCTCTTCAAGCTCCTTCATTGCCTGCACATCTTCAATTTCAATCTGATTTTTTCGGTATTTTTCATATTCCGATTCTGCCAGTTCTTTTGCTATTCTTGCCGAAATTGTCCCGGCATGTTCCAGAATTTCCCTGTCGTTCAAAGTCATAAAATCATTGAGTTTGTTAATCCAGTCTTTCATATACATTGGTTTCCGGTTTCGTGCTTGCAATTCGGCAAATGAAAGGTACTGGTCAACGATTAAATTCAGGTCTTTCAATTCATCTTCAGTCAGGTAGTTTTTTGCAATTGGAACATCGGTTTTTCTGATTTTTCCGTGAGGCGCATTTTTCCAGGTTGTTAACCCCATATTTTGTTTTTCGGAATCAACTCGTTTGTAAATAATTTCCGATGCTGTGTGTCCGTGAATTGCCCAGTGCATTTTGTTTTGCACCGATTTGAAAAACAACTGGCTTTCTTCTGTTGCCGGGTCGTAATCAATCGCAGTGGTATAAATATCTTTGATTTTTGCATAGAAAATTTTCTCCGAACTACGAATGTCTCGGATTCTTTCCAGCAGTTCATCAAAATATTTGTTGGTGTGCCCGGTTTCTTTTAAGCGCTCATCGTTCAGAACAAAACCTTTAATCAAATATTCACGAAGTTGTGTTGTTGCCCAAATACGAAATTGAGTTCCACGGTGCGATTTTACACGGTAACCAACCGAAATAATTACATCGAGGTTGTAAATCTTCAAATTCCGCTGTACCTCGCGTTTACCCTCGGTTTGAGCTGTCAAGTAATCCTTGACAGTTGCATTTTCCTGCAATTCGCCTTCCTCAAAAACATTTTTTATATGCAGGCTGATATTTTGTTTTGTTGTCTGGAAAAGTTCTGCCATTTGAACCTGCGAAAGCCAAACGGTTTCATCTTCCAGCCTGACATCAATTTTGGTTTGCCCGTCCTCGGTTTGGTAAAGTAGTATTTCTGAGTTATCCATTTTTCAATTATTATCCATTTATAAGTTCAGCAATTTCGTCAGCAATCTCTTGAATAGTGTATGAAGATGTATTTCTTGCAACCTTATCAGCTAAAGAAGGACTATAGTCTAATACTTCCTGTTTAGTTATTCCATGCCAAACCGGAAGAATAACTTGTTCGCCACTAACAGCTTTTGAAACAATTCCATCAAGCTCATAATTTGTCCATCCTTTATTTATGAATTTTTTTGAAAGTACAACAATCCCAAATCTGCTATTTGCCAATCCTCTATCAATCTTTTGCCGTAAACTATCACCTATTTTTAATTCAAATTCATCATACCAAACTCGTAATCCATGAGATTTTAATTCGTTAGCCAAAGGTCTTACTATTTCGTCTTTGTCTTCGGAGGCATGAGAAATGAAAACATCATATTTTCTTACAATATGTTCTTCTCCAAAACTTGTTGGAATATCTTTGTCACGAACCAAAGAGGGGACAGAGGATAATGAAGGTTGTTTTGCTTGAGGTAACGCTCCTTCTAAAACATTTACGCTTGAACTGATGTGTCCTGAATAACCTCCTAAATCTATTGCTACGTACCAGTGCCCGTTATTCGGAACAGATACACGATAAGGAGAACGCGTAACATAACCACCATAATATTTATGGCGTCTTCCACTTTTATAATTTTGGAAGTTGGAACTATCCATTAAACGAACATTTGCAGCACTACCTTTTAATGTTACTTCTACAAATTGTCCTTTCTGTAATTGCCCTAAATCATATTTTTGAAACTGCATCTTTACACGCTTTACATATTATTTCTCCACAATTTTAATTTCCTCTTCCGTTAAACCATACAATTCATAAACCGTCCAGTCAATTTCTTTCTCGGTTTTTCCGATTTCGGATTATAAGGTTTGGACTTTTTCTTTTTGCTCGTTGAAATACTGCATCCACTCGGCTTCTTCTGAAAGACTGAATTTTATTTTGTTTTTTTGAAGTTCTTTGAGGAAATCTTTGAACTCCAATTCATGCCAGTTCTCTAATCTACTTGAAGGAGTTTCAATATCTATTTTTGAAATTAAAAGTGAAATGAAATTATTGCAAAGTGAAGTTAAAACTTCATTTCTATCAATAATTAAACTGACTTGATTGGCAACTTTATTTTGTAATTCATTGTCACAAATTCGAATTGGCAATTTGGCTAAATAGATCTTTTTTACTTCCGCAAATGTTCGTCCTTTTTCCTGTGAAATATTTTGATAAATAAAATTAAGAAGTTTACTATTTAACAAACCAAGAATGTACTTTAAATTAAAACTTGAATCTTTCTTGCCGATATTGTAAACATTATTGAGATTTATTCTTTTTTCACTATCAATATGACCAATTAATGAATCAGAGGTTTGTCTTAAAATTATCTTTTCTTCGTCAAAAAATGGTGCGCTTTCTCTGGGTTCGGCAAGCCATTTTCCATAACTTAAATATATAGTTGGTTTTTGAAGAAAACGATAGCGATAAAAATCTTTACCAATTACACATTGAATATATGTTTCATTGAGTTTCTGTTTTGATGTAAATATTTTGTCATTAACAATTTCTCTTGTTTGTTTTGGTTCTCCTTTCCCAGTTTGATATGCTTTTATTCCAACTATTATTTCTGCAATTTCAACAAGTTGCTTGCATCCGATATTAAATTTATTAATATCTATTCCCCCAAAAGAAAGATTGTAGGTTTTATCATTTTTGTTAATAATTGAGGAATATGCAACTAAGGCAGGAAAATTCATTGCATCCTCTTTTGTCTTGCAAAGCTGTATCAAAATGTCTTTTTGTGTATTCTCTCTTTTTTGCAAAATCCATGAAACAGAGTCTCCAATATCTGCATCGTCAAAAGCTTCATAAAAATATTTACTTATTGCTATCTGCTGGAACTCTTGCATAAATGCTCTCAGCTTCTTAAAATAATGCTGGTAAGTAAAAGTTGCGGGAGTTATGTAGCCTAACAATCCATTATTCCGAGTTATTAATAAACCTCGTTCATAAAATAAAACATAAGTATTTACCTGATATTCGAATGTGTTATATTTTCTTTCTAAATATGTTTTGTGTTCTTCCGAAAGTTCGGCTCCATACGGAGGATTTCCAATCACTACATCAAAACCGCCATTTTTAAAAATATCTGGAAACTCGTTTTGCCAGTTGAATGCTTTTTCTCCGGTAACCTCGGCGTCGTCAATCAGCGAGTTTCCGCATTTTATATTGTTGCTAAGAGTGTTTAGTTTTCTTCCTTTTTGCGCAGTGCGCAGCCACAATGAGAGTTTGGCGATTTCAACTGATTCTTCGTTCAAGTCAACTCCATAAATATTTTTCTCTAAAATGTCGGTTGTAATGTCGGAGAAAATAATTGCACCGCCTAAAAGTTGCCTGCGCAACTTGTCAATTTTTCGGTGTTCGTTTATCAGGAATTCCAGCGCCTGGTTTAAAAATGCCCCCGAACCGCAAGCCGGGTCAAGGATTGTTAACATTAAAAGCCAGTTCCGGTAATCGTTAAGTTTTTTGTCAAGTGTGCGTATAATTTCCTTTTTCCGGTTTTTCCTGCCTTTTGAATATTCTTCGTCAACAATTCCGAGTTCAGCCCGTTTTTCCTCGCAAAGTTTTCCAACCGTATTTTCAACAATGTATTTAGTAATGTATTTTGGCGTGTAAAAAATGCCGTCTTTTTTGCGTTTGGTTTTCTGGCTGTCAATCTTTTCGCCTTTAATTTCGGCTTGCACATTTTCAATTTTACCCAGCGAGTGCTCAAAAATGTGCCCAAGAATATTTACATCTACATCGGTTTCAAAATCGTAATTACTTAACCGCAACGTGTGTTCGTACAAAATATCATCGTCAATCGCAATATTGTCTAAAACTTCGTCGGGTTTAAAAAGTCCGCCATTGTATGCGTAAATGTCGTATTTCTTTCCATTGTAACCGGTGTTCATGTACCCGAAATACTTTTTAAAACGGGAGTATAACGGAAAATATTCGTCGTATTTTTCTTTTAAGTCAGTCCACTGTTTTACAATTTCGCTGATTGAATTGGGTGGGAGCAACAACCTGTCCTCGGCAAAAAAGATAAACAGAAAACGGTCTAACAGTTTTTGCGTTTTTTTGAAAAGCAGAAGTTTATCGGTTTCGGGATTGTTTTTTATGAGGTTAGTGTAAATAGCTTCCCTGAATTTTGAATAATCTGCATACAGTTTTTTTGTAATGTTTTCCTCCTTCAAAACCGATGTTTCCTTGATTTTTAAAGGCAAATCGTTTAATAAATTGTCTTTTGCCAAACACAGCCACAATAACGAAAACTGTTCCCGTGTCAGGTTGAACAAATCAAAATCAAGGTGGTCAACGGCATTTTGAATATAAAAACGAAGTTTCTCAAAATTCGATATGATTACATATTTACATTTTGGATGGTGGTTTTTATAACCGAAAGCCTGAGTTTCAATTTTGTCTAAATCGGTGGTGTCGGTTCCTTTTAATTCGATTACTGCGGTTGCATCTTCACCTTTCAAAATTGCGCCGTCAGCTTTTTTACTGTTTACGATGTTTTTGAGTTCAGTAGTCAGGTTGAAATTTGGAGTCGGATTTAAAGTGTATCCTAAAATTGAAACAAATAATTCCCTTAAAAAACCCTCCTGAAATTGTTCTTCTTTTGAGTTTCTTATGTTTTCCTGAATTTCAGAAATCCCAAAATATTGTTGAAAATCAGCATGTTTTTTATCGATTAATACGGTGTCGAGGTCGTTTAAATATTTCTTTTTAACTGATTTCTGAAACAAACTCATATTTTGGTTTTCTCTGAAGTTTAAAATTAGTTTACTAAAATACTATTTCTTTTAGCAAAAATTAATCAATCAGCACAAAAGTATGCGTCGGCAAAAAAGCATGTGTTTGACAGCGAAGCGATGATTGTAGGGATGTACTATGACCTTCTATTTTCTTCAGTCTGGAATACGCTTCATTCATTCGG
>CAZFVQ010000020.1:0-65073 GCA_964522415.1 uncultured Rikenellaceae bacterium
CATGGCGCGTTCGGGACTTTCACCCTATAGTCATCGCCCATGCCGGGCGCACATAAACTAACCGGCTTTAGGGGCCGGTTCAGTATTTTACTATTAAAGCTGATGGGGGATTATTAGTTTTCCACTTCTACGATATCGGCCTTTTCAGCATTTTTCATTACTGAATCAATTCCGTTATCACGGCCGCTTTCACTTTTATAATTCTGACTAACGCCGATTATTTCATTATTTGCCGCTGTAAGGGAAAAACGGAACATGTTGCCGGGAGTTGTTGTCTTGACAAACCTGTTTGAATCTTTTGAATTCTTCTTTACCGATGTAATACCATTCAGGCATCCGGCCTTTGTTTTATATCCTTCACTGCTGAGGATATTCTGTCCGTTGTCAGCCTTCAAACGAAAACGGAATTCTTCTTTTTTACCGCTGCGATAAACTTCAAATTTAGACATTTTTAAAGATTTAGATTTATTAATTAGACTTACAATTTATTATTTCACGCTATTACTATTTTTAATTCAACAAGTTGAAAGTCTGCAAAGATATGGACATTTTTTTAATTAATCTTAATAGGAATAATTTTCCCGTTATTCCGCATACTGTGAGAACCGCCATAAGCCACAACAATCATACAGATTCAGAATACCTTCTGCAGGGTGTACCTCAATTACCTGTCTTCATCCCGGCAGGAATATTAAGAAGGTCAGAAAGGATAAGATGAAAGACAAAATACACAAATACAACCACTTTATTGACCGGGAAAGTGCCTGTGAAATACCTGGCAGAAAGATTATTTTCTTGACCGGACGGAGTCAACAAGAAACTTCGATTCACCCCGCCAGAAAACCGCCCCGTTCTTTTGAATGAAATGTACAATCACATTCTGGCCCTGAAGGGTATCAAACTGTCTGACAAGATCCTTGTTAACCATTGTAAACGCAAATTTTTCCGGCGAAATGATTGTTTCTGTATCCGGAGCAGCACCGCTTAATATGATTTCTCCTTCATATGTCTTGAAGATGACGCCCTTTCTGGAAAATTTCTGCAATACTCCGGCCCTGTAGCCTTCACTGAAAGTGTGGAAGTAATTTGCATAGATAAAAATAGCGAGAACGATGACCAGCAGTGCAATGATCCATCTGATGACCTTTTTTACGCCTTTGACGGTCTTGTTCCAGGTTTCTGATTTGGCAAGTGAAAAAAACGAGCTCATTTTTTATTATTTCTTAATAATTACCGATCAGCTGTTCCCTGCAAAGTAAATTAAAAGACTTTAATAAGTATAATAGTTCGTTATATTTTCATAAATTGCTAAGTAACAATATATTATCAAACCATTGTTTTAACAACCCATTCATAATCAAATATATGCATTTAGCCGGAACCAGCAAATTCAAAAGTTTAACGATATTTTCTTCAGCGGGATTATCCGGAACAGGAATTCAGCCTGGCTGCTTTATTCTTCATTCTGATGAAGTTAATGTTGTGGATAATTATAATTTATTGTTTTAAAAATGCTTAAATATTACATAATTACTGTATAATACTAATAATTACTATTACTTTTGCAACATTTTATTTAAATCAAGGTCCTACTAATAAAGAATTGAAAAATATTAATCCGGATTTCAGCAGGGTTGCTATAAAGGTAGGAAGCAATATTATAGCAAAAGAGGACGGGTCTCTGAATACAGGACGTATGCTGCGTATTGTTGAAGAAGTGGCGATACTCCACAAGAACAATATTGAGGTTATTCTGATCACTTCGGGTGCGGTTGCAGCAGGCCGGAATGAAGTGACACCGTCAAAGAAAACCAGCATTATATCTTCCCGCCAGATATGGGCAGCCATAGGCCAGGTAAAACTTATGGGAAGCTATCAGTTCCTCTTTGGCAAATACGGGATTCAGGCAGGACAGCTGCTTGCAACGAAGGACAGCTTCAGGGACAGAATGCATTATCTGAACATGAAGAACTGTATTTCAGCAATGCTCGACAATAAGGTGCTTCCTGTAGTAAATGAAAATGATACCATTTCCATTACGGAGCTGATGTTCACCGATAATGATGAATTATCCGGTATGATCTCTTCCATGATGAATTGCGGTTCTCTTCTGATCCTGTCGAATGTTGACGGAATTTACACCGGTAAACCGGGAAGTGAAGATTCTCAGCTGATAAGGGAAGTCAATGTCGGTTCCGACAATCTGAGCCATTACATCAGCAGCTCAAAATCGGGATACGGCCGCGGAGGCATGCTGACAAAGTATTCAGTGGCCATGAAAACGGCATCCGAAGGGATTGATGTATATATTGCCAACGGAACGCGTGATTCCATTATCACCGATATCATCCGCCGGAAAGATGTTCCCTGCACAAAATTCATCGCAGCCGATAAAAAAAAGACGGGGGTAAAGAAATGGCTTTCCCATTCGGAAACTTTTGCAAAGGGAATCGTTCATATCAACAAGGGGGCACGGGAAGCTTTAATGGGCGATAAGGCCTCCAGTCTGCTCATGATAGGAGTGTCAAGGGTAGAGGGATTTTTTAAAAGAGGAGATATCATCAGGATTTTCGATGATACAGGCAAACAGATCGGAATCGGCAAATCACAGTACGATTCTGAAAAAGTAGAACTTTACATGGGTGAAAAGAGAAAAAAACCTCTGGTACACTATGATTACTTACTGATAAATGAAAAGAACTGATTTTTAATTCCCGGATATTATGGACTGTACACCAATATTTCAATCTGCACTTTCTTCTAGCAGGAAGCTGAACAACCTGGATGCCGGCACCATCAACAGGCTGCTTAATCATCTTGCGGATAAAACCGAAGAAAATATTTCAGGAATAATGGCGGGAAATGAGAAGGATCTTTCCCTTATGGATAAGAAGGATCCGAAATATGACAGGCTGCAGCTCACTCCTTCCAGGATAAGGAATATTGCTTCGGATATCCGTAATGTTGCCGGACTTGATTCTCCGCTTGGCAGAATCAGCTATGACTACAATAAACCAAACGGTCTGAGAATAAAAAAAGTAAGCGTTCCGTTCGGAGTAATAGGAATAATTTATGAAGCCCGGCCAAACGTTACACTTGATGTTTTCTCTCTCTGTATTAAATCAGGGAATGCCTGCATACTCAAGGGAGGAAGCGATGCCATACATTCAAACACTGCCATTGTAAAAATAATTAAGGACAGTCTGGCGGATTTTGACATTACAGGGGATATAGTTGCCCTTCTGCCTCCTGGCAGGGAAGAAACCTCCCAGCTTCTTAACGCCACCGGATACATTGATCTTATCATTCCGCGGGGAAGTCAAAGCCTCATCGATTTCGTCCGTAAAAATGCAACTATTCCTGTTATCGAAACCGGAGCGGGAATATGTCATACCTATTTTGATGAATATGGTGACCGTGAAACCGGAAGAAAAGTAATCAACAATGCAAAAACAAGACGTGTAAGTGTTTGCAATGCACTTGACTGTCTGATAATTCATGAAAGCCGCCTGGATGATCTCGGATACATCGCAGGACTTTGCCAGGATTCTGATGTGATAATCCGGGCTGATGAAAAAGCCCTGAAAGCCCTCAGGGGGAAATATCCCGGCAACCTGCTTGAGATTGCAACTGACACTTCTTTCGGCACTGAATTTCTCGATTATATAATGGCTGTCAAAACTGTTTCCTCCTTCGACGAAGCGCTGGAACACATTGCCAGGCACAGCTCCCGGCACAGTGAAGCCATCATATCCGATGACAGGGAAAGACAGGAAATGTTCTGTAAAATGACAGACGCTGCGGCAGTATACGTCAATACATCAACGGCATTTACCGATGGGGCTGAATTCGGACTTGGTGCCGAAATCGGAATATCCACGCAGAAAATGCATGCCAGAGGTCCCATGGCTCTTGAAGCTCTAACAACCTATAAATGGATAATTGAAGGAGACGGACAGGTCAGACCCTGACCTGCGAAACATATAAAACCATGATTATGAGTCCCGATCTTGAAAAGATAAAGAAATTTTATGAAGTTCTGCCTGATAACACAGGCAGAATAAGAGACTATCTCGGCAGGCCGCTGACTTTCACTGAAAAAGTGTTTTACAATCATCTGTGGGACCGCAGTAAAATCGCAACATATATCAGGGGAATTGATTACGCGGAATTTTTACCCGCCAGGGTTGCCATGCAGGATGCCACAGCCCAGATGGCTATGCTTCAGTTCATGATGGCAGGAAAAATAAATACTTCCGTCCCGTCGTCAATCCACTGCGACCATCTGATAACAGCATTCAGGGGAGCGGAAGCTGACCTTGCAAAAGCCATTGAGGCAAACCGTGAAGTATATGATTTCCTCAGATCGGCAAGCATGATGTATGATATTGATTTCTGGGAACCAGGATCCGGAATCATTCACCAGATCATTCTGGAGAACTATGCCTTCCCCGGGGGACTGATGGTGGGAACTGATTCCCATACTCCAAACGCAGGAGGGATGGGAATGATAGCTGTCGGCGTGGGTGGTGCCGATGCGGTGGATGTAATGGCAGGCCTTCCCTGGGAACTGAAATTCCCGAAAATCATCGGTATTAAACTTACCGGGAAACTGAGCGGCTGGGTAGCTCCCAAGGATGTCATCCTTAAAATAGCAGGAATGCTCTCAGTGAGGGGAGGCACCGGATCAGTCCTGGAATATTTCGGTGATGGTGCCGAGTCCATTTCTGCAACCGGCAAAGCCACCATCTGTAATATGGGTGCTGAAACAGGAGCAACCTGTTCAGTCTTCGGTTTTGACCGGGCCATGGCTGACTATCTCACTGCCACAGGCAGAAGGGAAATAGCAGATATGGCTTCAGCAGCAGAAAGCCATCTAAGAAGTGATCCTGAAATCTACGACGATCCCCGGCAGTATTATGACAATTACCTGGAGATAAACCTTTCGGAACTGGAACCCTATATAAACGGCCCCTATACTCCCGACCTTGCAACACCTGTCTCGAAGATGAAAGAGATTGCTGAACAAAACAAATGGCCGGTGGAAATTTCAGCCGGACTGATAGGATCATGTACCAATTCATCCTATGAAGATATTTCAAGGGCAGCTTCGGTGGTGAAAAGTGCTCTCAGGGAAAAGCTGACTGCAAAATCCGGTTTAAAGATCACTCCCGGATCAGAAATGATACGCCAGACAATTGAAAGAGACGGACTTCTTGACGTTTTCAGGGAAATCGGGGCTGAAATCTATTCAAATGCCTGCGGACCATGTATCGGCCAGTGGAGCAGACCTGGCCAGGAAGACAATCCTGTCAACACCGTAATCCACTCATTCAATCGTAACTTTTCAAAAAGAACCGACGGTAATCCGAATACACATGCCTTTGTTGCATCTCCTGAAATAGTGACTGCCCTGACCATTTCAGGATCACTTACTTTCAATCCCCTGACGGATTCACTGACCAATTCGGAGGGAAGGCCGGTCAATCTTCCGGAACCACGAGGATTTTCCCTCCCATCCGGGGGATTCAGCATCAGCCGGGAAAAAATTAAGAAACCCGGAAGAAAAAAAGCTGCAGCATCCGTAATTATTGATCCCCGGTCAGAAAGACTGCAGACACTGGTTCCCTTTAAAGCCTGGGACGGCAAGGACTTCACCGGCCTTCTGCTGCTTATAAAGACAAAGGGGAAATGTACCACCGACCATATATCAATGGCGGGAAAATGGCTCAGATACCGCGGCCACCTGGAAAACATTTCATACAATTATATGATAGGCGCCACAAATGCCTTTAATGACAAAACAGACTGTATACTGAACCAGCTGACAGGAGAATATGAAGCGGTTCCATCAGTTGCGTTTGCCTACAAAAAAAGGGGACTGGGTTCAATAGTTGTGGGCGAGGAAAATTTCGGCGAAGGATCATCACGCGAACACGCCGCAATGGAACCCCGTTTTCTCAACGTAAGAGCCATTATCGTAAAGTCATTCGCCAGGATACATGAATCGAACCTCAAGAAGCAGGGAATTCTTACACTCACATTTTCTGACAAAAACGACTACGATAAAATAAGGGAGACTGACAAAATAGATATAAGCGGATTAAAGGACTTTGCCCCGGAGAAGCCGGTTACAATTATCCTTCACCATGACGACGGAACGCGGGATACCATATTGGCAAACCATTCATACAACGAATCCCAGTTCGCATGGTTCAGGGCAGGAAGCGCAATCAATCTTATCAGACGGCAACACTGAAACAAAACCGGAACGGAAATCTGCTCCCGGCAAACGAAGGCACTGCCGTGAGGAAACAGAAGTATACCGGGAAAGTTAAATGGGAAAGTTGTGGAAACAAGACAGGAGTCCGGAAAGATAATAAAACAGAAAACTTAATTAATAAATTACTATACAGAATGGACGGGGAAAAAATAAGATTTGTCAATGGAAAAATGATTGTTCCTGATTTTCCTCTGGTTCCGTACATTACAGGAGACGGAACCGGTCCGGATATCTGGAATGCATCCGTGAGGATATTTGATGCAGCTGTGGAAAAATCCTACGGAGGCAGGAAAAAGATAATCTGGAAGGAAGTCCTTGCAGGGGAAAAGTCATTCAATATCACCGGGAACTGGCTGCCGCAGGAAACACTTGATACTTTCAGGGATTTTCTTGTCGGGATAAAAGGGCCTCTCACAACACCTGTCGGGGAAGGAATGAGATCCCTGAATGTTGCTCTCAGGCAGGAACTGGATCTTTATACCTGCTACCGTCCTGTAAGATACTATGATGGCGTACCCAGTCCCGTAAAAAGACCGGAACTTGTAAACATGCATATTTTCAGGGAGAATACTGAAGATATCTATGCCGGAATAGAGTACCTGCATGGCAATCCGGACACGGAAAAGTTAAAAAGCTTCCTGATCAATGAAATGGGAGTCGGAGCTATCCGCTTTCCGGAAACATCTTCAATAGGTATCAAGCCGGTATCAGTGGAAGGAACTGAAAGACTGGTAAGACAGGCTGTCAGGTTTGCAATTGAAAGGAAGCTGCCTTCCGTGACTCTTGTGCATAAGGGTAATATAATGAAATATACCGAAGGGGCATTTATGAAATGGGGATATGCCCTGGCAGAAAGAGAATTCAGGGATAAAGTCTTTACCTGGCAGCAGTATAAAAAAATTGCCGGAATGAAAGGTGAAAAAGAAGCACTTGAAATTCAGTCAAAAGCTGTGAGCGAAGGCAGGATAATAATCAAGGATGTTATTGCCGATGCATTTCTCCAGCAAATACTTACACGGCCCGGGGAGTATTCTGTCATTGCAACCCTAAACCTTAACGGGGATTATATTTCAGATGCACTTGCAGCCATTGTCGGCGGGATTGGCATAGCTCCCGGCGCCAACATAAATTTTGAAACCGGCCATGCCATATTTGAAGCTACTCACGGTACTGCCCCGAAATATGCAGGGCAGAACAAGGTGAATCCGGGCTCGGTCATCCTTTCGGGTGCACTGATGCTTGAATACATTGACTGGGGGGAAGCAGCAGAATGCATTTACAGGAATCTCCGGAAAACGATACTGGAAAAGAAAGTCACCTACGATTTTCACAGGCTGATGGACAATGCCGTATTGCTTGGAACATCGGAATTCGCTGATGCGATTGTAAAAAATATTTATTCTGATTAAAACAAATTTTATACCATGGAAAACAATCATCTCCTTTCAAAGCTGGAAAAATCCGTAGAGGAGTCATGCCGGATCGACAATGATCTTTTTGAGAAATACGATGTTAAAAGAGGATTGAGAAACAGCGACCGTACCGGAGTACTTGTGGGTCTGACAAATATTGGTGACGTAGTCGGTTACGAAAAGGAAAACGGAAAAGTGATTTCCATCCCCGGAATACTGCTGTACCGGGGTATAGATATCGAATCGATAACACGTGGCTTCCAGAAAGAGAACAGGCATGGATTCGAGGAAACAGTGTACCTGCTGCTGACAGGCAATCTGCCCGGCAAGACTGAACTGGATGAATTCTCCTCCATGCTTGCAGTAAGAAGGAGCCTTCCTGACCATTTCATCAAGGATATGATACTTTCAATGAAGGGAAAGGATGTACTCAATATGCTTGCAAGATCCGTACTGGGGCTCTATACCCTTGATGAAAAAGCAGATGACATATCTCTCAACAATATGATTGATCAGTCACTTAACCTTATTGCAAAATTTCCTTCAATAATTGCATATTCCTACCAGGCCCTGCGCCACCTCTATCATGGAAAGACATTATCCATCAGGCATCCCAGAGCCAATCTCTCAACTGCTGAAAATTTCCTTCATCTGATAAAGGGAGATGGTTCCTATACCCGGCTTCAGGCCGATCTGGTTGATCTGTCCCTGGTCCTTCATGCCGAACACGGAGGAGGAAACAACTCAACCTTTACAATGAGGGTTACCAGTTCAACCGAAACGGATATCTATTCAGCCGTAACATCAGCCATTGGCTCCCTGAAGGGTCCGCTGCACGGCGGTGCCAATCTCAGGGTGCTGAATATGATTGAAGATATAAAAAAGAACGTCAGGAACTGGAAGGATGAAGGCGAAGTGGCATCCTATCTTATGAAGATACTGCGCAGGGAGGCTAATGATTATACAGGCATTATCTATGGCATCGGTCATGCAGTGTACACCATATCCGATCCCAGGGCAATCCTGCTCAAGGAAAAAGCCGCTGAACTCGCCAGGGAATCGGGAAGGACCGATGAATTTGAACTGTATGCCCTCGTTGAGAAGCTGACTCCTGAAGTGTTCAGACAATTCAAGGGCGAGAAGTTTGCCAAAGAGGTCTGTATCAATGTCGACTTCTATTCGGGATTTGTTTATTCCTGCATCGGAATACCCAAGGAATTGTATACCCCGCTTTTTGCCATGGCAAGAATAGCCGGATGGTGTGCTCACAGAATCGAGGAACTCACATTCCAGGCAAAACGGATTATAAGACCGGCATTTAAAAATGTCTGCAAAACCAGGGATTATATTCCCATCGACACAAGAGGGTAAAATCAGCAGTTCCGATACCGTAAACAGCAGGCCGGATCAGTGATCTCAAGCCCTGCAGGCGGCAGGCAGAAATCTGCAGTTCCGTTACCGTAAACAGCGGGGCCGGATCAGTGATCTCAAGCCCTGCAGACAGGAGGCATGAGGCAGGAATCAGTAATTCTGCTCCTGCAACTGCATATATGATTTGGGATAAAGGCATGCAGGACATTTTTCATATGCCTTTTCCGATTCATATACAAATCCGCAGTTAATACATTTCCACCAGACTTTGCCTTCTCTCATGAATACCCTGTCTTCGGAAATATTCTGCAGCAGTTTTAAATACCTGCGTTCATGCTCTGCTTCAACTTTTGCAATCATTCTGAAAGCAGCTGCTATTTCCGGAAAGCCTTCCTCTTTTGCAACTTCGGCAAAATGAGGATAAAGATCGTTCCATTCCTCATGTTCCCCTTCAGCAGCAGCCTTCAGATTCTCACTGGTGGTGCCGACCCTGCCTGCCGGATAGGAAGCAGTTATTTCCAGCATGCCTCCTTCAAGGAAGCTGAAAAATCTTTTGGCATGTTCCTTCTCCTGCAAAGCTGTTTCCTGAAAAATATTTGCAATCTGCTCAAAACCTTCCTTCCTGGCAACAAGGGCATAAAACTCATAACGGTTTGTGGCCTGTGATTCCCCGGCAAATGCCTTCAGCAGATTCTGCTCTGTTTTCGTACCTTTCAATGATAGTGACATGGAATAAGTTTCTATTTGGTTAAACTTGTTGTAAATTTGTCTGCCAATATAATTTTTTTTACGTTTCAGAAAAAACAATTTTCCCTGTTACTCTTTCAGCCCGGCTTAAAACTTCTGTCATATGAAAAACAACATTTGGATAATTCCGGTACTGATACTGGCATTGACTGTCTGCAGGGGCAATCAGAACCCCGTCACACCCGAAACAGCTCTTGAGGCTTATATTGAGTCAGCCGACGATGTCTTTGCCTGGGAGATCAGGGAAGAATTCAGCACGGATAACCTTAATACAGCTATCCTGAAGCTCACATCCCAGAAATGGCGTGAATCTGTCTGGACCCATCAGCTTACCATAATCTCACCAGCGGGAACACCATCAGACGGAGCCTTGCTCTACATTACCTCGGGGAGCAACAGAAACGGCGAACCAAAATGGTATGGAAGCGACAATAAGGATTTCAAAATGTTCAGTAATATTTCAGCCAGGAACAATGCTGTGGTTGCTATCCTTTCCCAGGTGCCCAATCAGCCCCTGTATGACGATCTGTTTGAAGATGCCCTGATCTCGTTTACACTTCACAATTTTAAAGAAGACCGGGACTTTACATGGCCCCTGCTGTTCCCCATGACGAAAAGTGCAATAAAAGCCATGGATGCTGTCCAGGAATTTTCTGAACAGAAGCTGAACCACAGGATCCGGGGCTTTGTGGTAAGCGGTGCTTCAAAAAGAGGATGGACAACCTGGCTGACAGGGTCACAGGACAGCAGAGTGCTGGCCATAGCCCCGATGGTGATCGATATTCTTAACATGCCGGTCAATGTCCCTTATCAGAAAGAGGTCTGGGGTGATTACAGTGAACAGATAGAGGATTATGTCAGGCTTGGTATTGCACAGGATCTTGAAAATCCTGGGGGCAGAGACCTTGCAACAATGATTGACCCGTATTCATACCGTGCTTCCCTCACCATGCCCAAACTCATAATTATCGGGACAAATGACGAATACTGGCCTGTCGATGCAGTAAAAAAATATTTCAGCGACCTGCCGGGAGAAAATTATATTCACTATGAACCCAACACGGGCCACGGGCTGGGTGACGGAGTGAATGTTGCAAAATCCCTGGGTGCCTTTTTCAATATAACAATCAATAAAACGGATCATCCGGTCTGCGAATGGCAGGTGGAACATGATGACGGGAAGACCGTCCTGGCCGTCAGGGCATCTCCTGAACTGAAAAAGGCCAGTCTCTGGATCTGTGATTCACCTGACCGTGATTTCAGGGATAATCAATTCATTGAAAAGAATATTGAATACGAAAATCACAATTCGGTAAACGTGATTGTCGGACATCCTTCAGCGGGATTCAGGGCATTTTATGTTGAACTTGTTTATCCTGATCCGGTTGAGGGAACATACTCACGAAGTACACGTATGTTCGTGGCTGACAGCAATGAATTGTTTCTGAACTGAAACTTTCTGACGGGATAAAAAAACCGGCGCCTGTGGGAAAGCGCCGGAAGTAATGAAAATATAACTGATGAAAATACAGAAGACTAAGGCTTTGAATCCTGTTCTGAATCAATGTATTCAAGTCCCCTTTTAGTCATGATCAGATAGCTCTCTGAATAATCATCAACAAGGCTATCGCGGCCGCTTTTCATGATCATCCTCTCTATGGTACTGTCCACGCTTATTTTTGTGCCCTGTGGTATGTTTACGCGAACATCAACAACATCAAATGACCATTTTGCATCTTCCGGATAAGTGAAATATTCATCAAGGAACAGGGTGTCCCCAGAGATTTTGTAATTATACCGAAGCCTGTCCGCTTTTCTTGCAGCATCGGTTTTTGATCTTCCGGATGAACGTTTTGTTACATCAATCCATGCCGACTTTCCGTCGGAAGGCAAAATATCAAGATATGTCCCGGTGTAGAGCTTTTTGCTTCCCTCATCGATAAATACATAGTATTCCTTACCCGGGATACTTATTTCATTGTCAGTATTAAGTCCGGAGATCCTTGATGCCGACTTAATGTAAAGTGTTTCAGGAAGCGGTTTAAGGTTTTCCCGGTAACCTGAGCGCGCAGTCTCGACAAATCTTATTCCTTCATTGAACAGGAGAAACGACAGGATGGTAACTACGACAACCCATACCACAAATCCCGTAAGTAAGAATATACCATCCCTTGCCCTGAACCAGAATATCATTTTTACACCCAGGTATATTAACACCAGAAGCGGAAGAATAACAGTAATTCCGGCAAGTATCATTATCCAGGGTATCAGTTGCGGATTTACCACATAGCTTAGAAAATCAGGAAGGTATCCAATGTTAATACCAAGGGTCCCCGACGCATAAATTCCCGGGAATCTGAAAACAAACACCATTATTAAGGCTGCTGTCACCAGAAATCCTGCCACAACAAAAGACAGTCCGATGAGAATAATTATCCCTCTCATCAATAGCCAGAATAAGTTTCCAAGAGCCCGGAACGTTTCATTGAAAGCATTTCCTATTTTGCCGCTTCCACTGTCACTTCCCCTTAGGCTTCCACTGTGGCTTTCCCTGCCCCTGAGAGGATATGCCCCGGATCCCCGGAACCCGGCATGCAATTCTTCCGGCAAAAGTCCGGATTTATTGACGGGCAGTGCGATCCACAGGGCCAGGTAAACAATCAGGCCGGCCCCGTACAGAAAAGACATAAGTATGAATAATAGTCTGATCCATACAGGATCGGTATTAAGATAGCTTCCTATGCCGCTGCAAACACCGCCAATGATACTGCCATGTTTCTGTCGCATCATCCTTGTGCCGTATCCGGAACCCGATCTCCCTCCATCCCCGGCATCTTCTTCCTGACTGAAATCTTCCGGTTTCCCGATAATGAGAATCATGTCCTCCACATCCTTCCTGTTTATAATATCTGTTGCTGACTTTTTTGAAAGAAAGATTTCCGCAATCCTGAGTTCAATATCTTCAATCGTCTCATTCCATCCGGGGATATTCCTTAACTTATTGCTCAGGGCCAGCAGATAATCCCTGAGTATCGTGTAAGCTTCCTTATCAATATGAAAAAGAACTCCTCCAAGGTTGATATTGATTGTCTTATCCATGATTTGCCAGGTTTAAATTTGTAATAATGATTATCTCGTACGAAGCATGCTGACCGATTCCACCAGTTCATTCCACGACCTGTCAAGATCTGTCAGATAATTCCTGCCCCTGTCTGTAAGTTCATAATACTTCCTTGGCGGCCCCTGCTGACTTTCCTCCCACCTGTAACTGAGCAGTCCGGAATTCTTGAGTCTGGTGAGAAGAGGATAAAGAGTGCCTTCAACCACTATTACTTCAGCTTCCTTCAGTTCATTGATTATATCACTTGAGTAGCTTGATCCCCTGGAAATTACCGATAAAATGCAATATTCCAGGATCCCTTTCCGCATTTGAGCTTTTGTGTTTTCCAGATCCATAACAAAAGATTTTAATTTTTTACCCCTTTAAATCAAATTCTCCGTTCCTCTTTATAAATTCATATTTTTCCTCACCCTTTCAAACTCATCCCTTACCGCATCCGTAATATTCTTGATATTTACCGGATCCCCCTTCATTTCAATCTTCTGTGAAATGGTCTTTGCCTCAGGAATTACCACATATAAAATAAGATAGATGATGACCCCCAGGCCGCCGGCCAGGATCAGGGCAATGAATATTATCCGGACTATCCAGGGATCCAGACTCCAGTAGGCACCGATACCTGCACAGACACCCCCGATTATCCTTCGGTCCGGATCACGGTACATCCTGTGATAACCGGGCGAGGAAAACCTCTGCTTTCCGGAATTGCTGCCCTCCTCCGAAAAATCTTCAGGCCTGCCAAGAACAGAAATTGCATAACGGACATCCTCTATTGTAATCACCTGTTTGTAAGAGCTCAGCTTTGTCCGGAATAATTCAGACATCCTGGCCTCAATGTCTGAGAGAATCTCGGAAGAACTCTCCTCTTCCGCAAAATGCAGCTCAAGCTCTCTGAGATACCTTTTCAGTTCACCATAGGCATCTTCATCAATATTGAAGGAATAACCGCCCAGATTAATGCTAACCGTTATTTTCATCCTCTTTATTATTATTTACACTACCATTGATAACATACAATAATCCATTGCAAAGATATGTAATATATTTACTACTATGCAATACAATGTACTGTATTTTTCAACATTAATTGCTGTTTTTTTAAATGTGCTGATTTTTAGTCGGTTATAATGACATCGGATTCCGATTTTATTTACAGTCAACCATTTTCGCGCGGATAATCATGTTCTTATGAATTATAAGGCTGCTGCAAAATGAAAATAACTTTCCCCGGAAACCTTAAAACAAGCAATAATCCATATCTTTATTTCAAAAATTTATCAGCTTATGAAGAAATACAAATGGGGGATTCTGGCACCCGGAAAAATGTCGGCAAAATTTACAAAAGCCCTGAAAACGCTTGACAATGCCGTGCTCCATGCAGTCGGATCACGTAATATTGAAAGGGCAGCACTTTTTGCCAGGGATTACGGTTTCAGGAATTATTACGGAAGTTATGAAGAACTTGTTGCTGACCCTGAGCTTGAGATAGTCTATATTGCCTCTCCCCATTCCCGTCATTATGAGCATACTATGCTATGTCTGAGAAATGGGAAGCATGTGATCTGCGAAAAGGCCTTTGCTATGAATGCAAAAGAGGTGGCTGAGATGATCAGTGAAGCCGGGAAAAGAAATCTCTTTCTCATGGAGGCCCTCTGGCCTCCCTTTCAGCCTTTTTATCAGAAAGCCAAAGAGATACTCAGCTCAGGGGTACTGGGAAGAATTAATTATCTGAACGGATATTTTTCCTTTATTCCCCCCTTTGACCCTGAAGACCGCAAATTCAATCTTGCACTGGGAGGCGGATCTCTGCTTGATATCGGTATTTATCCAGTAATTGATGCTCTTACATTCCTTGGAGTTCCTTCTGAAATAAAAGCTTCTGCAATATTCGGGCAAAGCGGTTCGGAGGAATCGCTAAGTGTTATATTTTCATATGACAACAGCCGGATGGCCTCCATCTACAGTTCTTTCAGGACATCAACAGGGATCGGCAGTGAAATATACTGTGACAAAGGTAATCTTACGGTAGCCCGGGGCAGGGATATGAATCAGACAGTGATACTGTCCCTTCATGACAGGGAAAAGGAGGAATTTATTTTCCGCCCGCCAGCCATGGGATATCACTGGGAAGCAGCGGAAGTTATGAAATGTCTTGATGAAGGCAGAACTGAAAGCAGCATCGTTCCCCCGTCATTCAGTCTTGATCTGATAACAACTCTTGACCGCATTCGGAAAGCTGCCGGAATAGCATTTCCCGGAAGCGGATAATGACGTCAGTATGGCCGGAGAAAACCATTCTTCCCTTTCGGAAGAAGCTTTTTTAAGAAAAAAGTTTCTGCTGAGTCTCATTATTCCGGGGATTTTTGTGTTTTTAATGGTGCTGGGCAAAATCATTGAATTGCTTTTTGAAACAGATCTTTCCATGCTGGGTATTTATCCCATGTCATTCAAGGGTCTGCCGGGAATCATTCTGTCTCCCTTCATTCATGCGGATTTCAGACATTTGTTAAACAATTCCCTGTCTCTTTTCCTCCTTTCGGCATCGCTCTTTTATTTTTATTCTGAAATTGCCCTTAAGATATTCGTCATGACCTGGATCTTTACCGGGTTACTCGTCTGGACCGGAGGCAGGGAAGCATGGCATATAGGAGCAAGCGGAATTGTATACGGTCTGGCAGCATTTCTTTTTTTCAGCGGAATATTGAGAAAATACTACAGGCTGACAGCCCTGTCCCTTCTCCTGGTATTCCTTTACGGGGAAATGGTCTGGGGATTATTTCCGGGTATTTATAAAAATATCTCATGGGAATCCCATATGCTGGGATTCATTTCAGGCATCTTCCTGGCAATTATCTACCGTAACGAAGGTCCCCAGAAACCTGTTTATGACTGGATGGAGGAGGATGAGGAGGATGAGGAAAAGGATGAAGCGGAGGATGATGAGGATCCGTAGACAGCTGCAATGATTTTGACTTCCCCGGAATTACTGATATCCCGGTCATAATACGAAATACAGACCGGGCCCTGAAATCCGTTAATAAGGCCCGGATAAAAAGTCAGAAACCGGGTCCCGGGAGATGCGCTTAACCGGGGTTATCTGCGTCTTCGGTTCCGGTTAATCGATTAATTGTGCATTGGCAGTGATTTTGGCTGATCCTCCTGCATATAACCTTGAAACC
The DNA here is from genome assembly GCA_964522415.1 of uncultured Rikenellaceae bacterium. GTDB lineage: Bacteria > Bacteroidota > Bacteroidia > Bacteroidales > VadinHA17 > LD21. The sequence continues at coordinate 16,114 of CAZFVQ010000020.1, forward strand.
GGGCATTTTTCCTTTGTTATTGATGCCAGTTCCTTCAGTTTATCTGAATCCAGGCCCTTACATCTGACACTGCAATCAAGTTCTATATCCGTAATAAGCGGACCGATGTCATCTTTACCCATTGTGACCCTGGCTTTTGTATCGATTATATCAGGATCCAGCCCTTCCCCGGTGAGTAATAGTGAAAGATACATAGAAAAGCATCCGGCATGTGCTGCACCAATAAGGTCTTCCGGAGTGGTGCCGCCGGCATTTTCAAATCGTGAAGCAAAAGTATAGTCGCTTTCGTAACCCTTGAATTTCATGGTACCGCGTCCTTCCTTGATCGTCCCCTTCCATTGTGCCTGTGAATTTGTTGTTGCCATATCGTTTGGTTGTTTAATGAATAATTTTATTATCTGATTCGTTATTTTTACTGCTGTAAAAGAATTCCCATCTTATACGGAACCGGCTTAAACAGCTTCTTTTATTATCATGCTTTCATTATCATGTGAATCAAACAGAATTTTACCTCTGCCTGTATCAAAACGTTATTTTGCATGTAGAACAATTTCTATTGAAAATTGTTCTCCCGGCCGGTCACCGGATAAAAGCCATAAGCTGTATAACGATTAAAATCCTGTTGCATGGGAAATTCTCTTAAAACCAGAGTATTGTTAGGATTTCCCTTCAGTGGAAACAATTTCCTGCCTTCAGTTTAATTCTTCCGGATTTTTTGTAACTTTCGAGTGTTACATGTCATATTTATTTGTAATTAACTCAAATATAGCTTTTTAAACTAAGACATGCATTTTATACCTGCGTATTCATTTCGCCACCAGCCTTTTACCAACAAGTTGAGTTAACAATAAACCCGAACCGACCATGATCAGCATTGACCCAAAATTAAGCCAGAATAATCTTTCCGGCAAGCTTGCAAAATTCTGGGATATTTCCGGACGGAAGATCAGACTTATTGAAAAGTATTATGATGAATCGCAGGGCTCACCCGTTTTTACGGTAAAGGGCAGATATTCAACAAGAGGATGGACAGAATGGACACAGGGATTTCAGTACGGATCAGCTTTTCTGCAGTTTGATGCCACAGGTGAGGAAAAAATGCTGGAGTATGCCAGGGAAAAGACAGTCCGCAGGATGGCCCCGCATGTGAGTCACACCGGAGTTCATGACCATGGTTTCAATAATGTAAGCACATACGGGAATCTCCTGAGACTGATGAATGAAGGCAAAATTCCCTTCAGCGAATGGGAAAAGAATTTCTGCGAACTGGCTCTCAAAATCTCAGGAGCTGTACAGGCAACCCGCTGGACCGCAATCAGGGATGGCGGATTCATTTATTCCTTCAACGGGGCTCATTCATTGTTTGTAGATACAATAAGGAGCTGCCGGATTCTGATGATTGCTCACCGCCTTGGCCACATTCTTCAGGGTGAAGGTGATGTCAGGACCAGTCTGCTTGACCGCGCACTTGAACATTTGAGAACCACTGCCAGGTATTCGGTTTATTATGGTGAGGGACGTGATATATGGGATACCGAACCCGGCCGCACTGCTCATGAATCTGTCTTTAATCCTGCTGACGGCAGTTTCCGCTGTCCGAACTCACAGCAGGGATATACCGGTTTCACTACATGGACCCGCGGACTGGCATGGGCAATCTGCGGATTTTCCGAACAGCTTGAATGGATCGATTTCCTGAAAAAAGGATATGCGGATCATCCGGCAGATCTGAAAAATATTGAAGAAATAATTGAGAGAGCGGCCAGAGTCACCTGTGATTTTTATATGGAAAACAGTCCGCCGGACGGTGTTCCGTACTGGGACACCGGGGCTCCGGGACTTGTTTATCTGAAGGATCACCTGAACAGGCCTTCAGATCCATACAATGATTATGAGCCGGTCGACAGCTCTGCTGCAGCCATAGCAGCACAGGGCCTTTTGCGCCTGGGACACTTCCTGAAGCAGAAAGGAGATAAAGATCCGGGGAGCCGGTACTGGCAGGCAGGACTGAAAGTGCTTGAATCACTTCTCAGCGAACCATATTTAAGCACCGGGGAAGAGCATCAGGGACTTCTTCTGCATTCGATCTACCACAGGCCCAACGGCTGGGATCACATACCGGAAGGAAGTAAAATACCAAACAGCGAATCGAGTATGTGGGGAGATTATCACATACGTGAAGCCTGTCTCTATCTTCAGAGAATCATCAATAATGAAACATATTATAATTTCTTCAGCTATACAGGATGAAAGTAAAACCACTTACCGGGCTTCAAAGGCTCTGCATCCACACTATAACTGTAAAACCCTGGAATATTGAAGAAATAGCTGCAAATTTCTCCGCAGCAGGTGTAAAAGGGATTACAGTCTGGCGTGACAGCCTTTCAGGCAGGAATATAAAACAATGCGGCAGGATGTTGCGGGAACACGGTCTTTCAATTGTCTCGCTCTGCAGAGGAGGTTTTTTCCCTTCAGCAGATGCAGCAAAACGTCTGGCTGCAATAGATGATAACCGCAGGGCTATTGAAGAAGCCCATGAACTGGGTACTGACCTGATTGTCCTGGTTTGCGGCGCTGATCCCTCACAAACGCTTGAAGATTCACGGAAACAGATACGCGACGGAATCGCATCAGTCCTTCCCGATGCTGAATCCGCCGGGGTAAGGCTGGCCATTGAACCTCTCCATCCGATGTTTGCAGATACACGTTCGGCAATCAACACACTTGCCCAGGCCAATGACCTTGCGGAAATACTTGACAGTCCTGCCGTGGGGGTGGCAGTCGACGTTTATCACCTGTGGTGGGACCAGGATCTGGAAAAGGAAATAAGACGCTCGGGGGAAAACGGAAAACTGTTCGCATATCATGTGTCGGACTGGAAATCACCAACCGTTGATATGCTAAATGACCGGGGACTTATGGGTGAAGGATGCATTCCCCTGAGAAAAATAAGATCCTGGGTGGAAGACAGTGGCTTTAACGGATTCATCGAGGTGGAGATATTTTCAAATATATACTGGAACCGGGATCAGCATTCCTTCCTGCAGAATATAATTTCCTCATACAGGAAATATGTCTGACAATAATAGCGGCAGATCTGTATCCCGGTCAGTTTCCCGGTCAGTTTCCCGGCACAGGGCGATACTCCGGACAGCAGAAATAACCTCATAAATGAACCAGACAACGGAAATAAGCTCATATAAACCAATTTGACATGAAACAGCATACAGTCGGAATAATCATGAACGGAGTGACCGGAAGAATGGGCACTAACCAGCATCTTCTCCGCTCAATTGCGGAAATTATCAGACAGGGAGGTGTAAAATGTGGATCCGGAGAAACAATAATGCCCGATCCCGTTCTGGTTGGACGGAATGAGGCAAAGCTCAGAAATCTCTGCGCCCTTTCCGGAATCTCAAAAATGAGTACTGACCTGGATGAAGTACTGAGGGATAAAAATTATCAGCTTTATTTTGATGCTCAGACAACCGGGAGAAGAGTTGATTCCGTTAAGAAGGCCATTAAGGCGGGAAAGCATATTTATTGCGAGAAACCGGTTGCCATAAATACTGAATCCGCCCTTGAGCTTTATGAGTTATGCCGTGATGCAGGACTTAAAAACGGAGTGGTGCAGGACAAGCTCTGGCTTCCGGGAATATTGAAACTCAGGAGGCTTATTGAAACAGGATTCTTCGGAAGGATCCTTTCCGTAAGGGGAGAGTTCGGATACTGGGTGTTTGAGGGAGAAACCATTCCGGCACAAAGGCCCTCCTGGAATTACCGCAGCGAAGACGATGGCGGTATTATCCTGGATATGCTGTGCCACTGGAGATATGTTCTTGACAATGTATTCGGGAAAGTGAAGGCCGTATCATGCCTGGGAGCAACCCATATCCCTGAAAGGTTCGATGAGGACGGCAAGCCTTATCACTGCACTGCCGACGATGCCGCCTATGCAACATTTGAACTGGAAAACGGAATTATTGCACATTTCAATTCCTCGTGGGCAGTAAGAGTCCGCCGCGACGACCTGCTCACACTTCAGGTTGACGGAACCAGGGGATCGGCGGTTGCAGGACTCAGGGAATGCTATATACAGCATTACGGCAACACTCCGAAACCTGTATGGAATCCTGACATTCCCCAGCCAATTGATTTTTTTGAAGGCTGGTCCAGGATACCCGAGCAGGAGAATTACGACAATGCCTTCAGGGCACAGTGGGAACTGTTCCTGAAGCATTTGATAAAGGATGAACCCTTCCCCTGGGATCTTCATGAAGGTGCCAAAGGGGTACAGCTCGCGGAAAAAGGTATGGAAAGCTGGAAAAAACGCTGCTGGACCGAAATACCGGAACTGAAAAAAAGATAATCGGGTCCGGGTTGTGTTAGTTAATGACAATTATTACCTTTAGCCCCTGATAACCCGGATAAAACCTGCTAATTCAGTCAAAGATGAAGAACAAACCTGTAGCAGTTATTACAGGTGCCAGCAGGGGAATTGGAAGAGCAATTGCAATTTCCCTGGCATCTGAAAAATTTGATATTGCCGCCATCGCCCGTACTGTCGAAAGCGAAGGCATGGAAAGCCTTGCAAGGGAAGTGACAGCAAAAAATGTTGCATTTTTCCCCGTTGGACTTGACATAGCCTGCACGGATTGCCAGGATGAAGTTGTTAAAAACATTCTTGGCAGATATAGCAGGATAGACCTGCTTGTCAATAATGCCGGCGTAGCTCCCCTGAAGCGTAACGATCTTCTCGATATGACCGAGGAGAGCTATGAAAGAGTCATGAACATTAATCTGAAAGGACCGGTATTCTTTGCCCAGAAAATTGCCAGGGAGATGATATATCTCGGGCATCAGATCCCTGACTATAAGCCCGCAATAATATTTATCTCATCAATATCATCCACAAGGACATCCGTCAACAGGGCGGAATACTGCATTTCCAAGGCAGGCCTGAGCATGGCTTCCTCGGTCTTTGCCGACAGACTTGCCGGTGACAATATCAGAGTCTTTGAAGTCCGCCCCGGAATTATCAATACCGATATGACCGCCAGGGTTAAGGATACGTATGATAAACTGATTGCCGACGGCATGGTTCCTCAAAAACGATGGGGCTATCCGGAAGATATCGGCAAGGCGGTTGCTTCGCTTGCACGCGGTGACTGGGATTTTTCAAGCGGTGGAATATTCGATATCAGCGGAGGCCTGAACATCACCCGGCTCTGAATCTATTTACATCATCCCCTGCAGCTGAGGGCATAACAACAGCCTTCTGAAAATGATTTTTGAACAATCCTGCAAATATTCTGTTACTTACTGAAAAATAGTTGCAGAATATTATGAAACCACTTTTATTAACTCTTTTTACAGTAATACTTATGGATTCTTCTCTTAAAGCAGAGACAAAAAAAATGAATGCAGACATTCAGAAAACCATCCTGAACTGGCATGGGGAAAAGGTTCTCGGAAACCATACAGGTACTATTCTTCTCAAGGAAGGCTGGCTGCATTTCGATAACAACAGGATTACATCGGGAGAATTTCTTATCGATATGACATCAATTAAGGATGATGATTCAAGTGAAAGGCTTGAAGGCCATCTGAAATCTGATGATTTCTTCGGAGTAGAAAAACACCCTTTATCAAGACTTGTGATCACAGAAAGCGAAGCTTTTGACAAGGGCAGTGCTTTGGTCAAAGGAAACCTGACAATCAAGGGAATAACAAATCCGGTTGAGTTCAGGGCCACAATGCAGGAGACCAATGAAGGAATAAGCTTCTTTGCCCTTATCACGGTCGACCGGTCGAAATACAATGTACGCTATGGTTCCGGTTCATTTTTCGACAATCTTGGCGATAAAGCCATTTATGACGAATTCAGGGTTAAGGTGAACCTGCATTTGAACTAATTATCCTTTCAGAACTAAGCGGGAATTGCAATAATTTCCGTATCACCTGATACAGCTTCAGGGTTAAGCACTCTGAAGCTGTAATTATTTTTCCCCAAAAAAGTTTCGGTAAAATCCCTGCACTCTTTCCCGTGAACGGCAACAAGCATTTTCGGATGATTCAGGGAAATGAATTCTTCAAGATCAGCAAGAACTTCCATCTCACCTCCTTCAACATCTATTTTTATAAAGTCAGGTGACAGAAGCACACCGCGTTTAATCAATCCGGCTACCGATACCTGTTCAACCTTCAGTTTCCCGTTCCCGGAAACAAAACCTGTTGCCGAACCATGCCGGTCATCAAACTGTACAAATCCGTCATGCTGCCCTGCAGCTGCTTCAATAAGGATCACATTCCTGAATTTATTTATTTCAATATGCCGTTTAAAAAACTTTATATTCATCGGCCTGGGTTCCAGGGAATAAATCCACCCTTCCCCCTCACTTACCGTTGCAGCTATTGATGAATAATATCCGAAATGTGCACCGATATCCAGGAAAATGTTTCCCGGTTTGAAATGTTCCAGAAAAGCTTCAGTTTTATAGTGTTCATAATTTCCATTAATAAATTTGGAGCCTGAGGCAATACTCCATCTTTTACCTTTAAGGGGCCCGGAACGGATATTTACAGAAACTTTCCTGAAAATAGTTTTTAAGATGTGTTTAAGCTTCATAACAAAAATTAAACGACGGAAAGTTAACAAAATAATATTCCCGCGAAATTAAATTTCTTCTTTTGAAAAAATATCCAAATCTTTGGAAAAACAAGAAATCCTGATAATCTTGTATTAATAAATCTATTTCCGCCATGGTTAATGCTATTTCTGCAAAAAGCGACAGGCAAAAACTTGTCACACAGGGTTATCTCATCCCTTTTATGCTGGTTACCAGCCTCTTTTTCCTCTGGGGTTTTGCTCACGGTTGTCTTGATGTCCTGAACAAACATTTTCAGGAATTATTGGGTATTTCAAAAGCAAAATCAGCCCTGGTGCAATTCGTTTTTTACGGGGGTTATTTCCTTATGGCTATTCCCGCGGGACTCCTGATGCAGCGCTTCGGATACAAAAAGGGAATCATCGGGGGATTGCTGCTTTTCTGTGCCGGGGCATTCCTGATGTTTCCGGCAACTTTTATCCAGACCTTCGGCAGTTTTCTTGCCTGCCTTTTCATAATTGCCTGCGGCCTTACCTTTCTGGAAACAGCTGCAAATCCCTACACAACAGTACTGGGTCCTCCTGAAAGTGCAGAAAGACGTATCAACTTCTCCCAGTCATTCAACGGTCTGGGCTGGATAGCCGGTCCGCTGATAGGAGGACTGCTCATTTTTTCAAATACCGAAAGCGAAAACAAATTCTCTTCAATAGCCCTGCCATATATGCTGATCGGCATTCTTGTACTTCTTGTCGCACTGCTTTTCTGGCGGGTAACTCTTCCCGAGGTAAAGGAAGAATCACAAAAACCGGCTGATGATACCTCAAAAAAAATCCCGGGTGCTGAAACCTTTGATCACGCAGTCTCAGATTATGATGTAAGCTGGAAAAAACTCTTCCGTCACAGGCATTTCATCCTTGCAGTGCTTGCACAGTTCTTTTATGTTGCTGCCCAGACGGGAGTCAACAGCTTTTTTATCAATTATGTAACGGAAGAAATGCCGGCAATCAGCAACCAGGCCGCATCCAGGATTCTTGCCTTCGGCGGCATGGGACTTTTCTGGCTGGGAAGATTTACCGGAAGCACGGTTTTCATGCGCCTGGCAAAACCAAACAGGCTGCTCGCAATATATGCCCTGATGAATGTTATTACAATGATCATTGTAATGTCAGGACTCGGATGGTTTTCCGTTGTGGCTCTCTTTTCAACATATTTCTTCATGTCCATAATGTTCCCCACCATCTTTGCCCTTGGAATAAAAGATCTCGGACCTCTTACCAAGAAAGCATCATCCCTTCTGGTGATGGCAATAGTGGGAGGAGCTCTTATTCCCATGCTGATGGGACATATTGCAGATATATCCACCATGGCAACGGGATTCGCAGTTCCTCTTGTCTGCTTTGTCTTTATTTTATATTTCGGCCTCTACGGTTATAAAGTAAGAAAGCTATGAAGAAACAGCTGCTAATATTAGCCATTTTTCTGATATACGGATCGGCAAATATTGTTGATGCATGTACAACATTCATTATTTCAGGAAGATATACTCCCGACGGCAAACCTGTTCTGTACAAGCACCGCGATACCGGCGTTACTGACAATGCCCTGGCAGTTTTCAGTGACGGAAAATACAATTATATCGGTCTGCTTAATTCAAATAAAAGCTGGAACACCGAATTATGGGGAGGATTCAATTCGGCAGGCTTTGCAATAATGAACTCTGTTGCCTATAACAAGAACATTGGCGATACCACCAGTCTGAGTGACGAGGAAGGAAAGATCATGAAACTTGCTCTTCAGAACTGCGCCACCGTCGGCGACTTTGAAAAACTGCTGACAGATCTTCCGAAGCCCCTGGGTGTTGATACAAACTTCGGGGTTATTGATGCACAAGGAGGAGCTGCCTATTTTGAGACGGGACATTTCAGCTTTGAGAAGATTGATGCCAATGACCCGGCAGCAGCACCCTATGGCTATCTTATAAGGACAAACCATGCTTTTACCGGACCTGTTGACAAGGGACACGGCTATATAAGGTATTCAACGGCGAATGAAGCACTTTACGGAGCAGTTGCAATGAACAGATATGATCCGCAATATCTCATATCCAACATATCCCGTAATCTCAGACATTCCCTTACGGGCGTAAATCTCCGGGATGAGCTCCCTGAAGACAGCATGCGGGAGAAATTTGTTCATTTTGAGGATTTTATTCCCAGACATTCCTCTGCATCTGCAATCTGTGTTGTCGGCGCAAAAGCCGGTGAAGATCCCTTATGCACGGTAATGTGGACATTATGCGGTTTCCCCCTTACCACTGCCGTTGTGCCTGTCTGGCTAACAGAAGATAAAACACTTCCCGCTGCAGTGAGTATGAAGGATGATCTTCATTCACCTCTCTGCGATGCCGCACTCCTGCTTAAAGACAGATGCTTTCCGGTAAAAAGGGGATCAGGCTCGAAATATCTGAATATCGCCGCACTGTTAAACAGCCGTAATACCGGTATTTTACAGCTGCTTGAGACCTTCGAGGATAAAATATTCAAAAAAGCTTACGAACTGATCCGCTCAGCACCGGGCAGGAAGCCGGATGACAAAAGGATCCGGGACTATTACAAATGGCTGGATGATCATATTGCAGATTCATACCGTTCACTGTCCGGTTTTGAAACAGCCCGTAAACATAATCTGCCTGATGAGTTTATTGATCCTCCGCGCGAATTTTCCGTTATGCCGTTCTGGTTCTGGAACGACACTCTCAGAGATGCTGAAATCATCCGTCAGATAGCCGATTTTGAATCCCACGGTGTTTATGGCTTTGTAATTCATCCCCGGGTCGGGCTGCCCCAAAATGTAAAATGGCTCGGACCCGAAATGATCCGTGCCATGAATGTGGCAATAAGCGAGGCTGCCCGCCGCAATATGTATGTTATACTCTACGACGAGGGGATGTATCCTTCAGGATCATCTTCCGGTCAGGTTGTGGAAAAAAATCCGGCACATGCAGCAAGGGGACTTGCAAAAATCGATCTGAAGGAGGGAGAAGAACCCCGGCTGGAAGAAGGCTGGAAGCTTATAACCATTGCTGAACGTCCGGGAAATAACCGCACAGCTGTAATAGAACGTCCCTCGGGAGGTGTGATACGGGGTCTTCATTATCTCAATGAGGGTGAGGAAAGGCTTCGCGAACATTCCCCTCCGGCGGGAGACCTGCTTAATCCTGATGCCGTGACAAGCTTTATATCACTTGTTTATGATAAATATGCAAAGGAGTTCGGGAAATATTTCGGGAATACCATCATGGGAATCTTTACCGATGAACCCTCCCCTCTCGGAAGGGATGCAGTCAGGGGAATGGTTCCCGGAAATGCATCCCTCCTTCCCCGGATAAAAAAGATTCTGGGATACGACATCACCCCTCATCTTGCAGATCTCTGGCATAACGACCATCCCGGTTCAGAACGGCACAGGAACGATTATCACCATGCCATCAATATCTGTCTTGAGGAAAACTATTACAGGCGACTGGGTAACTGGTGTTTCCTTCATAATATATCACTTATGGGACATCCGGCCGGATCGATGGACATTGGTACACAGCGTTATTTCCAGATTCCCGGCCAGGACCTGGTATGGAGATATGTGGAACCGGGACCGAAAGCCCTGGAAGGACAGCATTCCACAATGGCCAAAGGCGCTTCAAGTGCCATGATCCATAACGGTTACCGGCGGAATTCAAATGAGCTTTACGGAGCATACGGCCATGATCTCACCTGGGAAGAGATGCTGTGGCTTGCCGGCTGGTGCTTTGTAAGAGGTCACAACCTGCTCATTCCCCATGCCTTTTTCTATTCGGTAAGGGGACCGAGGATTGATGAGCGTCCGCCTGATGTGGGACCCAATGCAGTCTGGTGGCCGGATTATAAACCCTATGCCGATGCCTGCCGCAGGTTAAGCTGGCTGAATACCGATTCCCGCCATATATGCGACGTGGCCATACTTTGCGAAGCTACCTGGCTGCCTGACAGGGCGGCAAAAACACTGTACTGTAACCAGAGGGATTTCAACTACCTTGAGATCCGCCATCTTTGGGAAGATGCAAGGATTGATTCCAGGGGAATCCATATCGGGAACATGGTTTACGGGGCACTTATCGTTGACAGCCTTTCACACATCCCCCGAAGGGTTCTTCCAAAACTAAAAAAACTGGCAAGACAAAAACACCTTATCCTGAGAAATGATTCAAAACTTACATCCGTCTGCAACGGCGCACTTGTTTACGGCAGTCCCGGTGAACTCAGGGCCGCAGTCAACAAAATCACCTCTCCCGGCATTGTTCTGAGTCCTTCTTCAGAAAATATACGCTGCCGCCATGTCGAAAAAGACGGGGATCACTATTTCATGCTGTTCAATGAGGAAAATTCCGAAGTCAGAACAAACATCAGTCTGGAAATTGAAGACAGCAAACCTTATACCGGACAGACAAGGGAATGGATCGATCCCTTCTCCGCTGATACAAATATTCCGGAAACAAACGAAACAATATATTTCAGACCTTATGAAATGAAATTACTGAGAATTGCAGGAAAAAAATAATCATAATATCCCGTCTGAAATCTGAAAACCCATGGCAGGTAAAATATTAAAAGCTTTGTTTCCCTCCCGCTGCCGGATTCTCCTATTGCTTTTTCCGGCAATGATGGCCTGTAACAGCAGACAGGTTCCGGAAGGACTGATGGTGGAATTTATCCGCGATCCGGAAGGTGTCAGGATCATGGACCTCCGGCCGGAATTTACATGGATAGTGCCGCAGCATGCAAAGCGCCAGACTGCCTGTGAAATACTGGTGTCTTCCTCCCGCAAAAAGCTTAAAAAAGGTAAGGCAGATATCTGGAACAGCGGGAAAATGATCAGTTCATCATCCTGCGAGGTGGAATACGGAGGAACAACTCTTTCGCCTGACAGCAGGTATTTCTGGAAAGTAAGGATATGGGATGAAAAGGGCCGGCCGGCCGGATACTCGGAAATCCGGTCTTTTGTAACCGGAAACCCGGTCGCATATACAACCACTTCCAATAAATTCCAGTCATCTTCAATACATCCCGAAAAATTAATAAAACTCAGTGATGGTCATTATTTTGCAGACTTCGGGAAAGATGCTTTCGGGAAACTTGTGATTTCCGGTATCAGACCTGATGTTCCTGACACCCTGATCATCCACCTTGGAGAAAAACTTGCCGCGGAAAACAGTATCGACCGGAATCCCGGCGGAACTATCCGTTATTACAAAATCAGACTCCCCATGAGCCCCGGGAAAACCACATATACGGCAGAACTCATTCCGGATGAAAGGAATACCGGACCCGCAGCCGTGCACCTTCCCGATTCATTCGGGGTTATTGCACCCTTCCGCTATGCAGAGATTGAAAACTGCAGGTTCAGCCTGAAAAAAAACAATCTTGTTCAGAAGGTATATAACTATTTTTTTGATGACGGAATGAGCAGCTTCACCTGTTCCGATACGATTCTGAACCGGGTGTGGGACATGTGCAAATATACCATGAAAGCCACATCCTTTGCCGGGATTTATATTGACGGCGACAGGGAAAGGATTCCCTATGAAGCGGACGCATACATAAACCAGCTTGGACATTATTACACGGACAGGGAGTATTCCATGGGAAGGGTTTCAAACGAATACTTTGTAAAAAATCCTACCTGGCCCACCGAATGGATACTTCATACGGTACTTATGTTCCGGGACGATTACATGTTCACCGGAAATACTGAATCACTCAGGGAACACTATGAGATACTCCGGCATAAAACCCTTATTTCCCTTGCCAGGGAAGATGGTCTGATCTCATCGAAAAATGTAACTGACCGGATTATGACGGATATCGGCTTTTCAGATTCAGGGGAAAGGATACGCGATATCGTTGACTGGCCTCCGGCACAAAAGGATACGGGCTGGAAACTTGCCGGACCGGATGGTGAAAGGGACGGATATGATATGGTTGAGATAAATACTGTGGTAAACTCATTCTATTACCGTAATCTGTTCCTCATGTCAGAGATAGCCGGCGTACTCGGGAAAACCGGTGATTCGGCATTCTTCCACAACGAATCGGAAAGAGTAAAAAATACTATCAATACAAAACTGCTTGATTCTTCAAAAGGTATTTACCTCGACGGTGAACATTCGGACCATTCATCGCTTCATGCAAATATGATGCCCCTGGCTTTCGGCATTGTACCGGAAGAGTACAGGAAAACTGTTATTGAGTTTATCAAATCCAGGGGAATGGCTTGCAGTGTTTACGGATCCCAGTATCTGCTGGAGGGCCTGTTCAGGGAAGGGGAAGCGGAATATGCAGTGGGTCTGCTGAATGCAACCCACGACAGGAGCTGGTGGAACATGATAAAATCCGGATCCACTATTGCCATGGAAGCATGGGACATGAAATACAAGCCGAATTCCGACTGGAACCATGCATGGGGAGCGGTACCGGCAAATATCATTCCCGGATATATGTGGGGCATCACCCCTTCCGAAGCCGGTTTCGGCAGGGTTACCATCAGACCTCAGCTCAGCGGTCTGACTTACAGTAAGATTAAAGTACCCACGATAAGGGGAATGATAGTCGCGGAATACAGGAATGACGGGCAATCATCTGAATATACGATATACATCCCGGCCAATATGAAGGGCGAACTTATACTTCCGGGCATGGATCCGATTGAACTCAGTCCGGGAATCAATCCGGTGACTATGGCTCATGCTGCAATACTCCCTGAGAATAACAATGAAACCTTCATGTCACAACTACACAAAAGATAATGAAAATAAATTTTCAACCAGCTTCTTTTCCCTTCCTGATTGCGTTTGTACTATTAGCAGCCTGCCAGTCCTGCAGGGATACCCGTCTTTACAAGGCAGATATCATCGTTTATGGAGGAACATCTGCTGCGGTCACTACAGCCGTTCAGGCGGCAAGAATGGGAATAACGGCAATCATTGTTTCGCCTGACAAACACCCCGGGGGTCTTTCCTCATCAGGACTGGGCTATACCGATACCGGGAACAAGGAAGTTATCGGAGGAATAGCCAGGGAGTTTTACCAGCATGTCTATCAGCATTATGAAAAGCCGGAATCATGGAAGTGGCAGGACAGGTCCGGATTTGGCAACCGTGGCCAGGGAATTCCGGCCATCGACGGAGAGAAACGTACCATGTGGATTTTTGAACCTCATGTGGCAGAAGCCATATTTGAAAAACTGATAAAAGAGAATAATATCACTGTATTCCGTGATGAGTGGCTGGACCGGAAAAAGGGGACGGTCAACAAAGCCGGAAAGATAATCTCTTTCAGCACTCTCAGCGGGAAAATTTTCAGGGGGGAAATTTTCATTGATGCCACCTATGAAGGTGATCTGATGGCGGCAGCCGGAGTCAGCTATCATGTGGGCCGGGAAGCAAACAATGTTTATGATGAAAACTGGAACGGTGTACAGAAAGGAGTGTATCATCACAAGCACTATTTCATGGATAATATAAGTCCCTATAAAATACCGGGCGACCCTTCCAGCGGCCTGCTTCCGCGTATTTCGGCGGAAACACCCGGGGAAAACGGATCCGGCGACAACAAAATACAGGCTTACTGCTACAGGCTCTGTCTTACAAAACATCCCGGAAACAAGGTACCCTTCACCAGACCCGAAGGATATGACAGTACACAGTATGAATTGCTGGCCAGGGTACTGGCTGCCGGCTGGAATGAGTATTTTGAAAAATATGATGAGATCCCCAATCTTAAAACCGATGTAAATAACCACGGACCCTTCAGTTCGGATAATATAGGCATGAATTATGATTACCCCGAAGCTTCCTATGAAAGACGTCAGGAGATACTGAATGAACACATCACCTACCAGCAGGGTCTGCTTTATTTTACCGCTACAGACGAAAGGGTGCCGGAATGGCTCAGGACAGAAATAAATCTCTGGGGTTATGCTGCTGATGAATTCACGGATAACGCTTACTGGCCCTATAATATTTATGTAAGGGAAGCCCGCCGTATGACCGGGGAATATATCATGACCGAAAATGATGTACTGGTTAAGAGGCCAGTCCCGAACTCCGTCGGGATGGGCTCATATACAATGGATTCACACAACATACAGCGATATGTTACTCCGGAAGGATGGGTTCAGAATGAAGGGGATATAGGAGTACCTGCTCCCAGGCCCTATCAGATAGCACTGGGTTCACTCCTGCCAAAGCAGGAGGAATGTTCAAACCTGATTGTTCCGGTATGTGTTTCCTGTTCGCATATAGCCTTCGGGTCCATAAGGATGGAACCTGTTTTTATGATACTGGGCCAGAGTGCCGGAACCATAGCCTCAATGGCTCTTGATAAAAACAAAGACATTCACGATCTGTCATATTCCGAAATAAGGGAAAAACTGCTGAGCGACGGACAGATACTGGAATATTAACCAGGGCTTTCGCAATACTGTTTCCCCGGATTTCATTCATATCTGTTTTTTTGATTTTTCGTCAAATTTAGGAGCTGTTCGTCAAAGATGCTTTATAAGTCTTGATTTTGAATTGCCTGTCACCTAATTTTGATTTAGACTACTACTCTTAACCTCAGGGTTTGAGAATGAGTCTGAGAATCCTTTGGTGAGTAATTAACAAAAACAAGTAGTGTAAGCTGAAAAACTTAAGAGTAAGCAAAATCAAAAAAACCAACCATGAAAAAAATTTACCTGTGCATTGCTGCAGTTTTCATTTTCGCTGTTACTCCCTCCTCTGCCCAGTTTGAAAAAGGCAGGATCATTACGGGAGTCAGTTCATCCTTCGGTGTAGGCGAATTTGGAACTGATCTTTTCGGTCTGGGTTTTACCAGTGAAAAACATAAATATTCGGGTAGTCAGGGGGTGAAAGGCAGCCATAAAGTGGATAAGCGCTTTAGTTTATACCTTTTGCCCCGTGCCGGCTATTTTGTCATTGATAATCTTTCCGTCGGCCTTGATCTGATGATGGGTTACACTTCAAGCAAGAGTCCGGGAGGTACCAAGGGCAGTAATGATAAGGCATCCGAAATTACATTGGCGGCAGGTCCTTTTGTAAGATATTATTATCCCCTGGAGAAACTGTACCCTTTTGTTCAGGCAAATCTGGATTTTGGATTACTCAGAGGCAAGGGATATAACAACTATACAGATTTGTTTTCAGTGTATGGGATTGGTGTGGGAGCCGCAAAATCCCTGGGAGAAAAGGTGATGGTGGATGCTTTGTTTGGCTGGGATTCATCCCGCTCGACAGATGATGATAATGACAAATATATTTATGGTTCATTTGGAGTGCGTGTCGGCTTCTCCTATTTTTTCAGCCTTAAGTAACAAAAATTGAATCCACGGACAAAATTTAAAAATCCTATCATGAAAAAAATATATTTATTTATCGCAGCTATTTGTGTTTTATCAGTTACACATGCTTTTGCACAATTTGAAAAAGGCAGGATAATGGCAGGCATTTCTTCCCCTGTCGGAACACCTGCAGCCGGAGTTTCCCTTATGAATATGGGAGCAGGAAGGGAAAAGTACAAGGAAGACGGAGAACCTGCAGAAAAAGGCACCAAATATTTTAACTTTAATATTTTACCCCGTGCAGCTTATTTTATCACGGATAACCTGGCTGCAGGGCTGGATCTGGATTTCTATGTTAATACGGAAAAACATGGTGGTAACGGAAGCAGTTACAAAGGCAGGTACACTTTTCTGGCAGCAAGTCCTTTTGTGAGGTACTATTATCCTCTGGAGAAAATACACCCCTTTGCTGAGGCAAACCTGGGTTTTGGTACAGGAAGAACAGGAGGAGACTGGAGTGTATATAAGGTAAATGCACTTATATACGGAGTTGGAATCGGAGCCGCCCTGCCTCTCGGCGAAAACCTTATGCTGGACGGTCTGGCAGGATTTAACTTCAGCAGCTTTAAAAATGATAACACTGGCAAAAAACAGTCTTATTACAAAACGATTCACAATACAATCGGTGTGCGTGTCGGTTTTACCATGCTTTTCGATCTCCAGAAATAATATCCGATCTTTGGAATCAAAACAGTATAGTCATGAAACAAAAAGTAATGCCCTTTGTCGTTTTTGCCTTATTCCTGTTCTGCAATATCTCCCCGGCACAGCCTTTTACCCTGAAGCTGTGGCCCGGCGGCATACCCGGCTCGCTTGTCTCACCGGAATATAAAGAAGTCTCCACTGTTGAGGACGGTATTATTACCAGGTGGGACAGGGTGACTGACCCTTCTGTCACCGTTTGTCTGCCTCCAAAGGACAGGGCAACAGGAACGGCAGTACTTATTTGTCCGGGAGGAGGATACGGAACCCTGGCATTCAACCATGAAGGACACTATATAGCCAGATGGCTGAATGAAAACGGTATTGCGGGAATAATTCTCAAATACAGGCTCCCCTCCGATCAGATCATGAAGGATAAATCCATTGGTCCCCTTCAGGATACTCAGGAAGCAATCCGTATCATCCGGCGCAACGCAAAAGCCTGGAACATTGATCCTGCCAGAATCGGTGTAATTGGTTTTTCTGCCGGGGGACATCTTGCATCGACTCTTTCAACCCATTTCGATGAAAAAGTTTATGAGTCAAAAGACAATATAAGTGCCCGTCCTGATTTCTCCGTTCTTATCTACCCGGTTATAACCATGGATGAATCATTCACACACATGGGATCGCGGAGAAATCTCCTCGGGGAGAATCCGTCCGGCGAGGCTCTCCGCCATTTTTCCAATGAAATGCAGATAAGGGAAAATACACCTCCTGCATTCCTTGTCCATTCCTCTGATGATGCGGTCGTACCCGTCAGAAACAGTATGGCATACTACGAAGGTCTTGTGAAATTCAGTATTCCATCCGAGCTTCATGTTTTTCAGAAAGGAGGACACGGATACGGTCTGGCTGTCAGTATGGATACACAGTCAGCCTGGCCCCGCCTGTGCCTGGACTGGCTTAAGGCATCAGGATTTTAAACAGCCGGTCATCACTATCCCGGACTGCCCTTCCTTTTGCAATGGTCCATGTCAGTCCCGACTGCAATAATACCGGCTGGACTTACGCGGCCGGATACAACTGGCAGGATAATTCCATAATGGGATTCAGCCATACTCATTTCAGCGGTGTGGGAATGACCAGCGGAGGAGATATACAGGTCACAGCATCTGCTGCTTACAATCATTGCTCCCGATCATGTGAACAATTTCCTCAACGGATGGCTTCCCGCCCAGCATTTCTCAAATGTCTGCCGCGAATCAATGGTCGGTGATCATCTCATTCCCATAGTTGCCGATGCCTTTGTAAAAGGATACAGGGATTTTGACGTGGAATTCGTTTATGAGGCAATTAAGAAGAAGGCCCTGGAAAACACAACGGAGAGTCAGACAGATATGTGATCAGTTGTACCGTTCCGGTCCGGGTGGTCTGTGCGGAAATGAGGATATGGGCTCTCTCTCCGACTGATTTCTTCATATTTCCGCAAAATCGTTAGCGGACTATTTTACCGGAAAATTCAGCTTTCTGAACATCAGTGTGTTGATAACTTTATTTTGATGTTAAATAATGTTAATCAAATACCTGCCGCCAGCAGGTATTTTTAATTTATTTTGCAGGTATAATTCTGCTGTCTGGATGTAACTAATTGTTTTAGTGTTGTAACAAAGAGGCTTAAACAACGTTTAAGACCAAAAATATAAGTTTGCAAAACAAAGTCTATTGTCTAATTAAATTTGAAATGATGAAAAAACTCTTCGCATTATCAGTTATTCTGATTGCATTCACTGCTGTTGCGTTTTCACAGGTTTCAGCTACAGCTACTGCCACGGCAACCATCGTAACACCAATTACAATCTCTTTAACTGGCACTAATTTAAGTTTTGGAAATATTGTTCCGGATAATTCTTCAGACGGATGGGTAACGATTGATTGGGATGGTACTCCACATTATTCAGCAGAAGTATCCTATACAGCGTCTCCTACCCTTACTGCTGCCAGAACTGCTGCTGTATTCACTGTAACCGGTACCCCCAATGCATCCTACAGAGTTACACTTCCACTCGCAAACGTCGCGTTGAACGGCCCGACGGGATCAACTGCAATGAATGCCCACGCTTTTACAAGTAACCTCGACACCAACAGCCGCGTTGGTCAACTCAGCAACCCGGCCGGCACTCAGGAATTACGGGTCGGGGCAACGCTCACTGTTGCAGGAGGACAAGCATCCGGGCCATATACAGGCAGTTTCTCTGTAACCGTCGAATACGATTAATGGATTAAAAAGTCATCAGCTATGCTTAGTGAAAGGCTTAAAAAATATTTTTTCTGCCTTACTGCAATATTGATTGTATCAGAAAGCTGGGTAGGGGCACAAACCGGGACTTCAGTCAGTGCCACCGGCCATATAACTGCTGAAGTCATTACCGTGTATTCAGCAACTGAAATGTCACAGATGAATTTCGGAAGGTTTTATCCCGGTCCCCAGGGAGGCGAGATCATACTCTCTCCGGAAAGCACTGTATCAGTGATGGGAAGCGTTTACAAGGAAGCCGGCACCCAGACAGCCGCAAGTTTTTATGTCTCCGGACACACGGGAACTTCCTTTACTATCACACTTCCCCGGGAGCCTGTCCTTCTCAGTCATATTACAAGTGCAAGGACAATGACAATAAATGACTGGATCTCCAGTCCGGGTACCGAACCCGCAGCAGGAATTCTGCAGAACGGGGCTCAGATGGTCTATGTGGGAGCAACTCTTAAAATAGGTACACTGGAAGATAATCCTGTTGGTGTATACGCCGGAACCTTTAATATAACCTTTGACTTTAATTAGTGTCCTATAAAATAAATCCAGATGCTGTTGTCCATATTAAATCTTCTCAGGAGGCTGCCTGTTGTCAGGTCAGCCTTGCTTGTTTTTTTCCTGATACTGACCGCCGGTTTTCCGCCTGCCTATTCCCAGGGTGATCTCCTGATCACTCCAAGACGAGTAGTATTCGAAGGATCAATGAGGTCCGTCGATCTCAACCTTGCAAATATTGGCAAAGACAGTGCAAGATATGCCATCTCGCTGGTGCAGATCCGTATGAACGAGAATGGCACTTTTGAAACCATAACTGAACCTGATCCCGGACAAAGGTTTGCTGACAGAAACTTAAGATATTTCCCGCGTTCAGTAAGTCTTGGTCCCAATGAAAGCCAGGTGGTAAAGATTCAGCTTACCCGTCAGAATCAGCTTTCGCAGGGTGAATACAGGTCACATTTTTACTTCAGGGCCATCCCAATGGAAACTCCCCTGGGTGAAGCTGAAATTGTGCAGGACACCAGTACTATTTCCATTGTCCTCAAACCGGTGTTTGGCATAACGATCCCTGTAATCATCAGAGTAGGCGAGTCAACAACCAGAGTCACAATATCGGATCTGTCTCTTAAAAGAAATAAGGATCAGCAGGTTCTCTCCCTGGTATTAAACCGCACGGGCAATATGTCCGTTTATGGTGATCTTGCCGTGGATCATATATCCCCTGCCGGAACGGTAACCAGGGTTGGCATAGCAAACGGCGTGGCTGTTTATACTCCAAACCCGAGAAGAGTTTTCTCACTAATTCTTTCAGGAACTGAGAATATCGACCTGGGAAGCGGAAAGCTTCGGGTAAGCTTTTCAGCCCCTTCGGATGTCAAGCCGGAGAAATATGCCGGGGCGGAACTGGTTCTGAATTGATGGATGCAGTATCATACCGGGCTGTTTGAAATATTTATGGCTGTGAAAAGAAAGTCAATAATAAAACTCCGGAGACCGGAGCTTCAGTAGAAAATTAATCCGCTCTCCTGAGTGTATTTGAATTATAAAAAAAGAGGACTGTTACTAAGAATAATGCAGTTAATAAACCGGATCGATTGTCGATAGGGTCATGGTAAAAAACTTAATTTCAAAGTATTGCGGATTAAATCAGTCAAAATACCATCTCTCATTTACAGGGTAACATTACTAGTTGCTTTTGTGTTGCTTACCAGTGTCCGGGTGTATGGGCAATTTGTAAGTAACGCTGTTATGGGTAATTATGAGGACGCATCAAGTTGGAATGGGACTCAGCCTCCGGTGGCCGGTAATCCCGGACAGGCATTGACTATCATTACAGGTAGTACAATCACCCGAAATGGTAACTTTAACCCTGTAAATGTTACAGTTAACGGCACTTTTAATATAACCGGAGACTATTCCAATAACCAATGGAGTGGAGTAATAATAAACTCGGGAGGGAAACTGGAGATTTTTGGAAATCTTGTCGGTTCCGCTGGTGTTACTGTTGAGAACGGAGGTTTACTAATTGTTCATGGAAACTTTACCTCAAGCGGGAGTGGTGTTACTGTCAGGGGAAATATAATTGTAAAAGGCAATTACAGTACATCTTCAAATACAACATTGGATTCAGGTGGAAACCTCGTGGTCGGGGGTAACTTCACTCATGCAGGAGGAGGCATTAGCGGTATTAGTAATAATAATCTTTATCTTATTAATCCGGATGCAGTAATTTCTCATCCGGGGTGGGGTGATATTGCTAATGGCAATTATGGTGATATAGAAGATTTTATAGAAAATGAGGCGAATAATACAGAATTACTAGATCTGGTTGGAGAAGTGATCCCGGAACTTTATAGTAGTTCTGAAGGATTGAAAGTGGTATACACATCCTCCGGTACCTTTCCCGTTCCTAACGATGTGACTACAATTATGGTTGAAGTCTGGGGTGGCGGAGGCAGGGGAAGCACGCGTACATCAAACGGCGCCGGAGCTGGTGGTGGTGGCGGTGCTTATTCAAGAAGCATCTTGTCAGTCGTTCCGGGACAGTCATATACGGTAACAGTAGGTGCCGGAAGCACGAACGAGGCAGCTGGAGGTGATTCATGGTTTGGCTCAACTTCAACCATATTGGCAAAAGGAGGAAACAGTGCCGGAAATAATAGTAATAGTTCAGCAACAGGAGGTTCTGCATCATCAGGAGTTGGAGATGTAAGATATAATGGAGGAAACGGTGCCATAGGACCGAACAGTGGATCAAACCGCGGCGGTGGTGGGGGTTCTTCAGGTGGTACGGGAAGCAACGGTAATTATACGGATAACTCTACCAATAATACAACAGGAGGTTCAATAAACGGCGGCGGAAGTGGTGGTAACGGAAGGAATCAGAACAGTTCAGGCAATGGCACAAATGGTTCTGCTCCTGGCGGCGGAGGTGGCGGCGCATACAGAAGCGGCGGTACATCCACCCGCACAGGTGGTGCAGGAGCTGACGGTCAAGTAATTGTCTGGACTCCAACTGTTTATTATTCTCAAAACTCAGGTAATCCCAATACCCTTACAAATTGGAGGACGTCCTCGGGAGTTGCCCCGACAAGTTTTACAGCAGATCTCCAGACTTTTGTTATTCGGAACGGACATAACATGACTACATCTGCTGCCTGGACAGTATCCGGCGCCAAGACGAAAGTACATATACAGAATGGTGGAACACTTACCGAAAACAATAATATTACCCTTTCGTCTAACACAACTTTACAAATTGATAATGGCGGTACTTTAAAACATAATGTCAACTCAATCACTATTTTCGGCGGAACAGTGATCCTGGCAGCAACATCAACCGTGAATTACGGTTTTGCAGGAGCCCAGAACGTGGTAGTATTCAGTTACGGGAACCTCACCATTTCAGGCAGCGGAACCAAAACCATGCAGGGCAATATAACCGGAACGGGACTCACGGTAAGCGGACCCGGAAGCATTCACCTGGGAAATAATCTGACACACACATTCAGCGGTCCTTTTGTATTATCCGGCGGCAGTATAACCGGAGGTTCTTCCACACTTCGCCTGGGCGGCACAGTAACGGTCAGCGGAGGCAGTTTTAATGCCGGAACAGGAACTGTTGAGTTTTACGGTGCTGCACAAAATATCCCGGGAACCACTTACCATAATCTGACCATCTCCGGCGGAAACACAAAAACCGTTGTCAATAATCATATCAGGGTAAACGGAAACCTGACTCTGAACGACGGAATCCTTTCACTTGGAAATTATGACCTTACTCTTGGTCCCGGATCAGGCACAATCGGATCGTTTTCTGCAGACAGAATGATCAATGCCGGCAACCGCACCATCACCAAAGAAGGTAATTCAGCCACAGACTTTATCCTGACCCTGCCAATTGGTACAGGCACAGTCTATACTCCCGTACAGATCAACTCACTTTCAGCGGCGTCTGTCTCTTCTTCTGCAGAATTCAAGGTTCAGACTTTTGATATTCCCGCTTCCGGGGTACCGGGAGAAAATTCTCTTAAACGCCACTGGATCACTTCAACAAGTGGAATAAGCGGTCCCCTGCTTGTTGATATCAGTTTTACCTATGCCTCAACCGACCTATCGTACGGTGGTAATGCCGTAGCATATGAAATTATATACCGTCCCTCTTCCGGTTCCTGGGAAATGCCCGGCGGAGCTTCTGCTGCGGGATCCAATCCGCTCAGAGCATCTGCAGCCTCAAGCCTGGATGCAACATGGACAGGTACCGGGCTGGAATACCGCAGCTTCTATTCCTTTGCCAGCGGCAGCTGGGATAATCCGGAAACCTGGACCATTGATCCCTCGGGAACACAGTGGCTGAATCCGGGCGCTTATACACCATCTACCTCCCCCTCATCCGTGAATGACGATGTAACAATACTCTCGGGACGAACAATAACAGTTTCATCAAATGAAAAAATAAACAAAACCATTACCGTAACAGGAACGCTTGATCTGGGAAATACAACCGGACATTCTTTTACAAGTCTGTCCGGAACCGGACGGATTCGTCTGGCAGGTGATAATTTCCCTTCAGGCGATGCCACAGACTTCATTTCCGGCGGGGAAGGGGAAAGTGTGGTTGAATACTACGGAAACACATATAATATTTCTATTCCCCGTACCTTCTCCAATGTTGAGGTGAACATGACAGGAAGCAATGAACTCTTCCTGATGGCAGACTATATGATAAATGGTAAACTTATTATATCAGGCGGTGTTTTAAGATTTGGCAACAACTCTTCAACAAACCCGGTGAATGTAACGGTGCACGGTGATATGACAGTGGAAGAAACGGGAAAGCTTTCCACCGGAACCGCCAATACACGTCATCAGTTGAACCTGTATGGTGATTTTATCAATAATGGAGAAGCACGCTTCACCAACCTCACCGGACCCGGATACGGATCACAGGCAACCAATGGTATTGTGGATGTTAATTTTCTGAATTCTGATAAAAATCAAAGTATTGTATGCCGTGGCCTTACAAATTTTTATCGTATAAAAATAGACAAGGGAACAGACCAGACCTATGTACTAAACATAGATGCCACAAATACAGCCTATTTCAACCTTTTCGGATACGCAAATGAGGATCACGGTGCAGTTGTGCAGTTATCAGAAAACAATAATGCTCTTGGACTGATAAGAGGAACTGTAAGGATAGGGAACAATGTTGAAATACCGGTTCTTTCCCGGGCAAACAGTTACAACGTTTCAGAAGGAGCACAGCTTTGGATAGACAGGGGCACAGTCCGGAAAAATACCGGTACATCCATTGTTGTATATGGTACGATAAAAGTAACAAACGGTTCTATTGAAGCGCTTGTGAACAGCGGAATCACATTCGGGAAAAGCGGAATCCTGAATGTTGAGGGAGGATCAGTAAGTGCCAACCAGATAAGAACAGCAAGGGATGGAACAAATAACTTCGGAGCTTATATACAGACCGGCGGATCTGTGAATGTGACCGGCGGAACTACCGACACTGACTATTATGTATTCTCACTTCCATATCCTTCCAGTGTCTTTAACATGAGCGGCGGAACACTGAAAGTGAACACTTCAGGGAGTAAAGGCGGAATTTTTATAAACTCATCAGCTGAAAACTATAATATTACAGGAGGTACTGTCATTGCCGAAACCCAGGCTTCACAGGATTTTAAGATTACCTCCACGTCACCTTTCTGGAATCTTGAATTCAGGAATATCACCACTTCAACACGACAATTCACTCTTGGTCCGGCAGAAAATGTCGGTCCTTCAGGTATAAGTCTGCCTGCCCAGCCATTAAGAGTCCTGAATGATTTAAGGATTTGGGGAAAAGAATCGGGAGGTGATTCATACCCGGGTATTACCTTCAATCCGGGTACAAATGATGTGTATATCGGTGCTTCCTTTTTTATTGAAAACGGTGCACGATATCATCCGGTCAGCGGTGGTACACCTCCGTACGATGCCATTGCAAGCCAGCCCACTTCACGTAATACCACATATTTTGTAAAAACTGCTGCCACCGGAATGAAAGAGGAATTATACCAGGGTAATATCTCTGATCCTCTGGAATTCGGCAATCTTGTCGTCGACCGTTCAAACGGCTATGAGGTCAGGCTTACATCAGCTTCCGGACGAATGAATGAATCAGTTATACTGGATATCAACGGCAGCGCTTCTGTTTTATCCGGTATCCTGAACCAGAATCTCTATACCATCCGCACATGGGGAGCTATTTCCAACAATGACCGCATGGGAGTATGGATGCCAGGAGTAACACCCAGTCGCGCACAAATACAGTTTGTGGAAAATCCGGCTCTCACCCTTTCAACCAGTCAGGATGCGGTTTTCGGTAACGTACAGGTCAATGTTACTCCTCCCTCGGTATTAAGCCTTACTTCCGACGTTTACATTGAAAGGATGGAATATGTTAAAGGGCTTATATACCTCAAAGGCTACAATCTGAAAGTGGACAATATGTGGAATCTTAATTCAGGTATTTTTGAGAACAGCTCGTCCAACAGCCTTCTGAAAGTATTGAACAACGGATTCTCAGGCAATTCACTTATTTATACCGACGGTAAAGCCAGTGATGCAGGTCTTACATTAAAGGTGAATGCCAATTCCCTGCCTGACGAGAATGAATCCAACAGACTGAATAATGCCGGGCCAGTAACATTTCCCATGGGATTTACAACGAATGGTGGTGCTTCATTATATTTCAGGCCGGCTCAGATGATGGTAAAAAACTACAACTCACCGGGATACGTTACCATCCGTCCTGTTCTGGGAGCCTTGCAGACAACAAATCAATCCGGAGGCCAGGTTTTACAGCACTACTGGCGTGTTTCCCATTCGGATTTTTCCGGACTTCCGACAGTTTCATTCCGCTTTTATTACCGGTATCAAACCGGTATAAGCAATGTTGATTTATTGAATACCAATGGAGAAGCCAACTATGTGCCTGGTAAAGTGCTTGATGAAAGTCCCTATACCCGTCAGTCTGAAGTACAAAATGATATTATAAGGAATTTTGGTGCCGGAAATAACTCCCGGGCGATTACTTTTAACGGCTCCAGCAGCAATGGATCATTCTCACCGGAATCAACAGGGATAACTCTTGAAAACTCCAATTACACTGCCGGTGAAGCCAACCGTTTTACCGGGAGTGTCCTCATCTATTATACCAGAGATTACGAACAGGAAGCCAAATGGAACCAGGCAGCCGCCTGGACCAACAGCAGTATTTTAAATCCGGCTATGGATCCGCACGACAGCCGTCAGCCTGCCTCATCAACCGTCCCCGGGGCCGGGGATGTGGCAGTAATTGGCTGGATACCATGGACGGATAACGGCAAAGCAGCAAATTTGAGAGGCCAGCCACATGGTATCTGGGTTACAGATACAAGACATGTTGCAGAAGTCGTATTTACCAGAATGACGGATGCCAATGGCAATCCCGTACCACGAAATTACCGCTCAAACTTCCAGTTCAGACCAACTCTGACCATTAACGGCAGCGGTAATGATGGTGTTCTTCACGCCAAACTTGTAAAGGGAGAAGGCTCATTCTGGAACAGGGAATCAGATCCGGATTATACCATTATGGATATCGGCGATTTTGCCCGCCAGGATTCTTCTTATGTCATTTATGAAAATTTTACCGGTGGCAGAGTGATCTATAACACTCCTTCCCTGTTTCCAAATATTTATATTTCAAATGATAACTGGGGTGCCAATAACCATGATTTTACATTTGCCCGTGATATAACCACAACGGGCAACCTGGAACTGCTTGGAAATGTCAATCTCATTTTACCAGGTACCGGGACAGGTGGTAATATAACCATAGGCCGTAACCTTGTTATGTTCGTCAGCCAAAATTCAGGATCCGGAGCGGAGATCGGCTACGGCAACAGCGGACAGGCACGAAAAATTATTATTAAGGGAGACCTTATAATGGCAAATGCCGGCAGTGTTATAAATGTCAGGAATCCTAACACCTCAGCTCCCCTGGTTGATCATGAGCTGCATATTGGCGGCAGCATCATTCAGGGAACAACTTCTTATGCATCCGGAGGCCTTAAACTGTACACCGGGCAGAACTATGACAGGATCACCCTTTACCTTGACGGTAACGATGATATGGTCTATAACCGGATTAATGGTGACATCCCCACTCTCTACAGGCTGGTTATCAATAAAGGAAGTGATCAGACCACAACTGCCCGGTTTAATACCGATTTTATTTTAAACGGTCCGACTTCCGGAGCAGGTATATCCAAAGCTCTGGAACTGCAAAACGGAACATTCATTTACAACAATCCGAACAGTTCGAGAATACTGAATCTGACAACGGGAAATGACTATTTCAATATACCATCCACCGCCGGTCTTGAAATTTTACAGGGAATAGTAAGAGCAGAAAATGAATCGGGGATCAGTCTTGACGGTAAGATCACAATCCGTGGCGGCTCACTTGATATGGCGGGTGGCAACAATCCGTTGGAGTATTCGGCATCGGGCAACGCAACAATCAACATAACAGGGGGAACGCTTACTGTGGGAGGTCAGATACGGAGAAGTTCCGTTTCTGATGCCGGTATACTAAATTATTTCCAGTCGGGAGGCAGTGTGACAGCCGGTAATGACGCAGCTCCTGTCAACAACAGAGGTGTTTTTGAAATACTCAATCAGGGAAGCTCATTTACCATGACAGGAGGGGATCTCTACGTGGTACGTTCACAGACAAATCCGGTCGTTTCAGCTTTTTATTTTGATCCTGATGAATATAATATTTCCCCGGAAGCCAATATACATATCGGACATTCTGCTACGCCTTCTTCCCAGACAATTGGTGTATTTACAGGCAAGCCTTTGCCAAAACTGAGGATAAACAATACCGGTAACCGTAATCCGGCAGCAAAACTGGAAATTGTTCCGGCAGTCATCACCAGTCTGTTACAGATAGATGCCGGAGCCATTTTTGATGCCAGCGGATTAAACCTTACCCTTAACGGAGACATGAATGCCGCCGGAACTTATATTCCCGGAAGCAACACAACCTTCTTCACAGGCAACGGAACCCAGACGATCAACGGAGGAGGAACAGTAATCAATTTTCACAACATTGATAAATCCGGATCAGGAAACCTTTCACTCAATGGCGGGAACACCCCCCTGTATGTTGCCGGTTCACTTAATCTCCACAGCGGAACCGTTACAGACAACGGCAATACCATTACCGTAAAAGGAAACGTGCTCAATAATGCAGTTCATGTTAACAGCGGAACAGGAAACGGCATAGTGATGAACGGAGATATTGTCCAGGTACTTACGGGAAACGGCACTTTCGGAAAGCTGACAATCAGCAATAACAATGGTGTAAACATCCCTGCCGGCAATCATTTGTTCATAAGCCATTCACTGAAAATGGAAGCCGGTGTTCTGAATATCGGAAGCAATCTTCTTGAACTGGGAGTAAATGCGGTGATAGAGGAAGCATCACCTTTCTCGCCCTTTAACATGATAAAGACCAATATCTCATTTACTGACAACGGTCTGAAAAAAATATTCCGCGCCGGAAGTACGTCGCTGTTCACTTTCCCGCTGGGCTCTGACAATAAATATACACCGGTGACATTTAATATCACCGCCAACGGTAATAATACCGGAAGTATAACTGTCAAGCCGGCCAATGAAGTCCACCCGGGAATTCCCGATAACCCCGGAGGCCCTCCCGGTTTTATTTCACAGGATAATGCCCTTCAGTATTACTGGACACTGAAAGCTGAGGGAATGACAGGGTTTTCTGCGGTAACACGGATGTATTATGCAGATGAGGATGTTAAAGTTACTGATCCTTACACTATTGCAAATTACCGGACAGCCAGTCTTCTTGATGATGGTTCAGGGAACTGGCTCAAGTTTCCCGAAACAGATTTTGACGAGTCTGACAAGTGTCTGATATTCGAATTTATCAGCAATAATGATTCCGGTATCAGCGGGGACTATACTGCGGGAATTGATGATGCAATTCCTGATATGGTCTCACGCTACGAGACGGTCAGCAGCGGCAACTGGACAAGCGCTGCAGTATGGGACCCTGTCATCCCCGGGGGTCCGCGCGGAGCTGTTGCAAAAGTAAACTCATCACATACCATTGATGTTACAGCAAACAATATTGCAGGCTACAGAACGGAAATTTTTGGAACACTTAAACTCTATTCAACTACCGGTCACCGGCTGGGAATTATTACCGGCAGCGGCACTGTCTATCTTGAAAAAGGGGAAATACCTGCAGCCGTATATGACGATTTTTTCTCACCGGCAGGCGGAGCTCTTGAATTTGGTGGTATAAGTGATTATGGGTTCCTTGGAAATATCAGTGAGGTTAACCATCTCATATTTTCCGGAACCGGAGAAAGAAGATTTTCCAACAATAACCTGACCGTTAATGGTAATCTTAGCATTTCAGGCGGTACAGGCCTGAACGTAATCAATTACAACAACCGCAGGATAAATATCAAGGGTGATCTTAACCGTATCTCCGGCATGTTTTCCTCCGGAACCGGACCCAATGCCACACTGGCATTCAGCGGAACCCTGCCACAGACAATAAGCGGATCCTTCACCGCCAGCAATGCCCTGAACAACCTTGAGATCAATAATTCAAACGATATAAACATTCTGAATGACGTTGAGATCAGAGGGGATCTCAGATTTATCAACGGTCTGGTAAATATTGATCCGGCTTCGGTTTTCAGACTCAAATACAATGCAAAAACTTCACCGGAATCCGGTTTGCCGCAGTCGTTTGTCAACGGAACTCTTATAAAGGAAATGATGAACGGCAACAGTTTCACATTTCCTGTCGGTAGTTACAACACGGTCAAGGCCCATGGTCCCCTGATGCTTAAAAATGTAGCCGGTCCGTCCGGTATCAATGACTGGAGTGTTTCCTACTATTTTACAAGTCCAACATATGCAGGTTTTAGCACTGATAAATATCAAAGTCAGGTATCAACAGTCAGCAATTCCGAATACTGGAAAATTGAAGCTCCCGAAGGCGGAACATCTGTGATCAGCATAATCCTTGACGGATCAAGCGATGTAGCCAGTTCTCTTCCTGATCTTTCGACCCTCAGGGTTGTTGGCTGGAATCCTTCGGCGGATCAGTGGGAGATTGCAGGAACAAATGCGATAGTCAGCGGTACTGCAGTTGACGGAACAGTTACAACAAGTACCGCAGTTGATTATGACAGCTATACATATTTTACCCTTGCCTCTGTAACGCCTGTTGCAACAGGAAGTGCCACGATAACAAGTCCGTCAGTGGTAAACCTGTGCAGTGGCTCCTCCACTGCCATCACCGTCAATTTCACCGGCGAAATGCCGTATATTCTCACCTACACGGCAGGAACCGTCACCCATACAACACCTGCAATAAATTCTCCTTCCTATAATATTACAGTCAGTCCTTCCGCAACTACCATCTATACACTTACCTCTGTGAGTGCCAACGGCATTCCGGGCAATATAAGCGGAGCATCATCGGTTACAGTCAATGTAAATCCTGTTCCCACGGTTAACCTCTCCAGTTCAGTATCAGGTACAGTATGTGAAAATACTTCAGTTACATTTACGGCGACTGCCGGACTGACAAACTACACCTTCAGAGTAAACGGCAATATTGTACAGAACAGTGCAGTAAATACATATGTCACCTCTTCCCTTTCGCCCGGCATCCAGTCAGTGGATGTAATAGCAAGCAATATTGCAGGATGCTCTGCCACAAGCAGTGCCATCGCTGTTATGGTTAGTCCGCTTCCCGCGGCTGCAGAGGCTGTTACCGGACCAGTATCGGTCTGCCTCGGGGCATCAGGGACATATACCGTACCGGTCATCACAGACGCAACAAGTTATGTCTGGTCCGGCACTAACGGGGCTCAGATTTCATCTCAGGGCACCAACACCAAAACCATTACATTTAACAATTCGGGACAAAGCATAATTACTGTAAGTGGTCATAACAGCTGCGGGAACGGCATTTCATCCTCAATTACTGTTTTTGTAAGCAACCTGCCCACTCCCGGTACAGCCGGATCTGTTTCAGGTCCGCTCCAGGTATGCCGGGGAACAAGCGGATACATCTATACGGTGGATCCTGTACTCTATGCAACCAGCTATATATGGGAATATACAGGAAGTGGTGCGCTTATCAGCGGAACAGGCAACAGTGTAACTATTGAGTTTCTTCCCGGAGCCACAAACGGATCCCTGCGGGTCCGGGGGACCAACGGCTGCGCTGACGGCCCCTTTTCACCCTATCTCAGTATTACTGTCAACCCCTCACCCACAGTGGCTATCCTCCCTTCAGATCCCTCCGTCTGCAGCGGTACAGATCTGAACATTACAGCGGCTGCTTCGGGAGGATCAACTTCCTATTCATATTCATGGAATGGCGGGGGAGCTGCATTTCTAACATCAGCAAGTACAGCTGCCACATCATTCAACAGTCCTGCCGCAGGAATCTTTGATCTCAGCTGTACCGTTACGGACAGCAAAGGCTGTACAGGAACAGCCGTCACTAACATTACTGTCTTTCCTGCACCTGTCGCCAACGCCGGACCGGATATTGACGGGCTGTGCACAGGCACGGCACCCATTGCCATGGCAGGAGCCTCTGCATCCGGATCCTACAGCGGAACTCCTGTATGGAGCGGATCAGGCGGCACATGGACCCAGAATCCTGATCCTGCACTTGCAACATTTACACCTTCATCACCATCAGGTTCAACAATAGCAACACTGACACTCACCGGAGCCAATGGCTGCACGAATTCCACTGACAGCAGACGGATCTCATGGAACGGCACTCCCGGGCAACCCGGTTTTTTCACGGTAAGCAGCATCATTGTCTGCGGGGGTCAGACGGGTGTCAGCTATTCAGTACCTCATGACCCGATGGCTACTTCATATAACTGGACCTATACTATTGGTACAGGAGTAATTATATCCGGAACCGGAAATAGTATTACAGTTGATTTTTCACCAACGGCCACATCCGGCAGACTGAGTGTTACTGCAGAAAACAGCTGTGGGGCAGGTATTCCCAGATCTGTCGATATTGTTGTAACAACTCTCCCGTCGGCCACATTCAGTTATCCGGGAAGTCCCTACTGTCCGGCGGGAACCAACCCTTTCCCAGTTTTCCACAACGGCGGAATACCCGGGAATTTTACTTCAACTTCAGGTCTGGTATTCGTGGATCCTGCCAGTGGTCAGATTGACCTGTCTGCAAGTTCCCCGGGTGACTATATTGTAACAAATACAATAGCTGCCACGGGAGGATGCGGAGCTGTCACAGCAACAGGTACAATATCAATTATATCGGAATTTATCTGGTCCGGTTCAGCTGACAGTGACTGGAACAATCCTGATAACTGGTCATGTGGAATAGTGCCATCTGCTTCCTATTCAGTAGTGATAGGAAATGTGACCAATAAGCCGGTTTTAAACATGGGTGCAGCCGGAGCCATAAACAACCTGACAATTGCAAGCGGATCAGCCCTTACTGTTACAGATAACACCATCCGGATATCCGGGACAATAACAAACAATGGTATTTTCGATGCCGGAGAAGCAACGGTTGAGTTCGCCGGCAACATTTCACAATCAATAAATGCATCTGCTTTTGCCGGGAATACTGTCAGCGGACTTACGGTGGATAACTTCTCTGGTGTTACATTAAACGGAGAGCTGAATGTAAACGGAGTGGTCCTGGTCCAGAACGGATCACTAAATACCAATGGTAACCTGACTCTTCTGTCAACAGCCGCTAAAACAGCCATGATTGATGGCTCAGGCTCCGGTCAGGTAATCGGGAACGTAACGGTGCAACGATATCTTCCTTCGGGCTTCGGATATAAGTATATCAGTTCTCCCTTCCTGAATGCAAGTGTTAGTCAGCTGGCAGATGACATGGATCTCGGATCAGTTTTCCCCCTGCTTTATAAATACGATGAAAACAGAATGTCTGGCGTAACTCCCGCTTCAGGATGGGTCAGATATAATTATCCCGACAGCCTGCTAAGGCCGATGCACGGATATTCCGCGAATCTTGGTTCACTTTCTCTGCCGGCTACGGTTGATATTACCGGAACAGTGAACAACGGCTATATTTCAAGGACATTATACAACCATAATAATCCCTACACCACCGGCTTCAACCTGGTTGGCAATCCCTACCCCTCACCTATTGACTGGAATGCTCCTTCGGGCTGGACAAAAACGAATATTGACGCTGCCATATATTATTTTGTTGCCAGTACAACAGATCCCTACGGAGGGACATACAAAAGCTATGTTGGCGGTGTTACGGTCGATCCTCTTGCAAACGGCATTATTCCTTCGATGCAGGGATTTTTTGTACATGTTTCCAACGGATCCTTTCCTGTTGAAGGTACTCTTGCAATGGACAACAGGGTAAGAGTCAGCGATCTGAGCAAACCTTTCGCAAAATCCGCCAAAAACGGAACAACACCCCTGTTGCGGATTGCTGCAGAATTTTCCAACAATCCCCTTTCTTCAGATCCCTCTGTTATATATTTCAGCGAAAGGGCCGAAACGGATTTCAACAGTGAGCTTGATGCATTGAAGCTGATGAACACGGATCTGTCGGTCCCGAACCTGTATTCATTCGCTACTGACGGATCAAAACTGTCAATAAACGCCCTCCCGTCATCACTGCTCTCGGGATATAAGGTCCCTCTCGGCATAAGTATCAGCAGAACAGGGAATATCATATTCAGTGTTTCCCGGCTTGACCCCATGCTTGGGATCACATCACTGATCCTTTCTGATATTGCGGAAGACATCAACCAGGATCTGATGCCGGGCAATCAGTATTCAGTCAGCCTTCCTGCCGGAGAATACCCTGACCGCTTTTTCATCTATCTGAATTCTTTCCCTACCGGAATGGAAAATGTGAAGACTGATGAATTTTCTTTCAGGACATATTATACCAGGGGAACACTTGTGTCTGATATAAACCTGACATCTGCAACAAATGCAGTGATGACGGTCACCAATATTACAGGCAATGTAAAATTCATTGAAAAAATATATGAACCGGGTCATTATGAGCATAACATGGATCTCATTCCCGGTATTTATATCGTAACCCTTGACTGTGAAAACAGAAGGATCTCAAGGAAGATCACTGTCTGGAAATGAAAAATGATTGAGTTGAAACATATAAACAAAAGATTCCGGAAGCTGGCCTTCATTGTGACTACCGGCATTCTGCTTTCAGGAATGTGGAACGTGGCAAAGGCCCAGGAAGATCCTCCACGACCCCCTTCAATCACACTGGCGAGGGATCTGAGCTTCGGTGCGTTTTACAGTGCAACGGGAGGAACGGTTACAATTGACCAGGATGGCATGAGAACTTCCCATAATGTCACATTATTTACTTTCAGCAGCAGCTCGGCTGCCCGGTTTAATATTTATTCCAACAGGGGAACCATTATCAACATATTGAATATTCCTGATTTCCATTTGACAAACGGCTCATATTCAATGACAGTCAGCATTACGGCTACAGATCCGCTTCTGCCTTTTGTAAATAACAACACATACATTGTACCTGCAGAACTAAGCATGGGGGCAACTCTTTCTGTCGGGACTCCTGCAGCCAACCCGCCCGGCACTTATTCGGGCTCTTTCAATGTAACGCTGGTAATTGAATAAATAATCAGAGAGAATTAAAATACTGAATTAAATGAGACTGAGAAACGCATATTCCGGATTGAAGAAATCAGGATATCCGCGTGGTTTTATGATCAATAGTCTCATTTTTATCCTGCTGTTTTCCCTTCTCCCTGTCTCTTCTGTAAAATCCCAGGATCTTCCCGAATATGATGAAATTGGTGTTTTTCTGGTCATCCCCCGTCTTGGCGGCACAGAGATGGATGCTGTTATCAGGGATGAGGAACTCTATCTTCCCGTACAGGATCTTTTTGATTTTTTGAAAATCAGGACTATCCCGTCACCGGGTATGGAAACCATCAGCGGATTTTTCATCAGTCCCGAAGCAAAATATGAAATAAACAGGCACGACAATACAATCACCTATCAGAACAAGACCCATAATATTAAACCCGGTGATCTCATTCGTACTGAATCAAACCTTTACCTCCACGTTTCATACTTTGGCAATATATTCGGACTGGAATGCAGATTCAGTTTCCGAAGTCTCTCCGTAACCCTGGAGAGCAAAATAGAATTACCGCTGATCCGTGAACTGCGTCTTGAGGAAATGAGACGTAATCTCACACGTTTGAAAGGAGAAATTAAAGCTGACACCACAATAGGACGGACTTATCCCTGGTTCAGGTTCGGGATGGCCGACTGGTCGGCTTTCGTTTCAGAACAGACAGACGGCACCACTGATACAAGAATAAATCTTGCCCTTGGTTCAATGATAGCAAAAGGGGAATTCAATGCCAATCTTAATTATAACAATCAGAATCCTTTATCCCTGAAGCAGCAGAATTACCTGTGGCGATATGTGAACAATGATTTCAGTCCGCTCAGACAGATCATGGCAGGAAAAATAAATACAGGTTCAATTTCCACTGTTTTCAATTCCGTCATTGGCGTTCAGTTGACAAATACTCCGACAACCTACAGAAGATCCTTTGGTTCCTATACTCTTTCAGATGTAACTGAGCCCGGCTGGATCGTCGAACTCTATGTCAACAATGTCCTGGTCGACTATGTCACCTCCGATGCCTCAGGCTTTTTTACATTTGAGGTTCCGCTTGTCTATGGCAATACGGTTGTAAAGCTCAGATTTTACAGTCCGTGGGGTGAAGAACGGACAAAGGAGCAGAATATCACGATCCCCTATAATTTCCTTCCGGCAGGCACATTCGAATACAATGTGGGGGCAGGAATAGTTGAGGATTCCCTGCTGAGCAGATTCAGCCGGGCCAGGGTCAACTACGGAATCACCCGCAGTCTGACCATCGGAGGAGGTACGGAATATCTCTCATCAATAAGTTCAGGGCAGTTTATTCCTTTTTTTAATACATCATTCAGGCTGACAAACAATATCCTGTTGTTTGGTGAATATGCCCATGGTGTGAGAACAAAAGGAACCCTGAGCTACAGGATGCCTTCCAATCTCCAGCTGGAACTCAATTATACATGGTATAACAGGGACCAGCAGGCAATCCATTACAACTACAGGGAAGAACGAAGGGCGACGTTATCATTCCCCGTGAAAATTGCAAAATTCAATTCCTATCAGAGATTCAGCTATTACCAGATAGTTTTACCCTCATCTGACTATACAACAGGTGAATGGATGTTTTCAGGATCTCTTTTCGGTATAAATACCAATCTTACAACCTACGCTCTCTTCCTGGGAAAAACAAAACCAAACATTTACAGTAATCTTTCACTGGCATTCAGACTGCCGGCAGATTTTACCATTATGCCCCAGGCACAGTATTCATACAGCACGAATGAATTTATCAGTGCCAAAACGAGAATTGAAAAACGCTTCCTTGAGCATGGCTACATTAACTTCTCCCTGGAACATAATTTCAGAACATCCTCCACCCTTTCCGAACTGGGACTCCGCTATGACTTTTCATTTGCACAGCTCGGATCTTCATTCCGTCTGCACGGCAAAAAGCCGTCATTCGTACAATATGCAAGAGGAAGCCTTATCAACGACAGGCCGACAAGATATCTGAAAGCCGACAACAGAACCAACGTGGGCAGGGGAGGTATTGCAATAGTACCCTATCTCGACCTGAATTCAAACAACAGGAGGGATCCCGGAGAACCGGGAGCTTTCGGACTTAAAATTCACACAAACAGAGGACGTGTTGAGAAAAACGACAAGGATACAATCATATATATCCTTGGTCTGGAACCTTATACAAATTGTTTTATTGAGCTTGATCCCAACAGCTTTGAAAATATATCCTGGAGACTGAATCAGAAATCACTGAGTGTTGCGGTTGACCCCAATATCATAAAGACGGTTGAAGTGCCTGTAATGGTCGCAGGAGAGGCTACAGGAACGGTTGAACTTGAAGAAAATGGTATCAGGAAGGGTCTGGGACGAATAATAGTCAATTTTGAAACCGGTACCCGGAAGGCTGCGGGACGGGTACTCAGCGAGGAAGACGGATATTTCAGCTATTTCGGCCTTTCTCCCGGAAAATACACTGTAAGGATTGATACTGCCCAGCTGAGGAAACTGAATATGACAGTTCAGCCTGATTCAATCCTGTTTGATGTTGAAGGAGGAATTGACGGGGATTATGTTGAAGGACTGGATTTTGTTCTGAGAAGGAAAGAACAGGAGATAATCCCGGTAGTTGCTGCCGGAGAGGAAGGCAAACCATTCACCAGAAAGGATACCACCATTATGGTAATCCACGAAGTAGTTGAGGAACTGGTAACTATTACAGAAGATTCCTGGGCAATACAGCTTGGAGCATTCAGGGTAAGAGCAAATGCCGAACGTTACAGGAGGACCCTGGAAAAACTGCTGAACAGGAAGGTTGATATCGTTATTGAAGATAATTACTGGAAAGTACGGGTACCCGATCTGAAAACCCGGGATAATGTCGATCACGATCTTGAACTGCTCAGGAAAAACGGAGTCACCGAAGTGTGGGTTATCAGGCTGAAGGCAAAACAGCAGCAGATTATTCTTACAGAAAGGCAGGATACGGTAATAAGTATTACGGAAACAACTGAAATAACCGCTGAACCGTCCTTCGACCGCGCAAGCTCCGTCGAGATGGGCATATTCGACAACGCAAAAACTGCCATTGCACTGAAAGATACTCTCCTTAAATCTGTTCAGATGCCGGTACTGATAATCCGCGAAGACGGTCAGTACAAAGTCAGGATAACAGGTTTTGCCAGCTGGGAGGAAATGCTGAAGTTCATTTCATCACTTGAGAAATCCAGGTACAAGGATTTGCGCATCCATACCCTGCGCAGACCGCCGGATACGGTCAGACCTCCTGAAGAGGCCGGGGAGATCCGGACTGACTCCATCGTGGAACCCGCGGAAATGATACCCGAGGAAATAATACCGGCGGAAGTGATACCCGAGGAAATAATACCCGCAGAGCCGGAGCCTGAAGAAACAGTTGTGAAAAAAGAACCGACTGTTGCCCTGCAGGCCGGAATATTCCATAAAAAATCACGGGCACAGAAAGCCATGAGAAAAATATCGGCAAAACTTAAACTGCCGGTGGAAATAGTACTTCAGTGGGATTATTACCATGTGATCATAACCGGCTTCCATACCAGGGAGGAAACCTATATGTATTTCCCCGAACTGGCTGCATTGGGTTACCCTGGTGTAACAGTAATAGAAAACTACAAGCCGGTAAAAACAAAATGACATAGACTGCTTCCTGAATCTGTCTGCCGCTTTCTTACCCTTTCTGAGCTATATTCCGGACCCGGCAGAATAATCTCTCATCCATCCGGAGCCTGGCAGAATGACTTTTCCAACCGTTCGTTAGCCTTCCGGATAAAAGAAAAGGGCAATACCGGGATAATAAACCGATAAACTGTTATTCCTAACCATCCCGTTCCGTGGAGAAGCCTGCAATCCCCTTTCAGAAGTCATTTCATATTTCTAAATTTGTATGTATTATGGTTTCTGTTATTGACTTTCAGTCTCAAAATTTATTTTAAGAACTTCAATTGAAAAATCCTGCATATGAATCCAGGCAAGTTTTCCCTCAAATCACGTTTAAAGAGTTTTAAATTTGCATTCAGGGGCCTTGGCTCATTGCTGAAATATGAACATAACTCAAGGATACATCTGTCTGCTGCCATAATTGTTGTTATTCTGGGAATTATATTGAAAGTCAGCCTGACGGAATGGTGTTTCCTGATTCTGGCAATCGGTTTTGTATTCCTTACGGAACTTATCAATTCATCTCTCGAAGCTGTTTCAGATGCGGTAAAACCCGAGTGGAATGAACAGATCATGAAAGCAAAGGATTATGCCTCAGCTGCAGTACTTGTTGCGGCCATCACCTCGGTTTTCATCGGACTGCTGATTTTTCTTCCCCGCCTCTTACTGTTATTTTAAAATTGATTCGTAACTTATAGCGGCAAAATCTGATGTTTACATAACATCAGAAATCACCCGTAATTTAAGCGCACAATTAATTATTTTCAATATGACAAAAAGAAAATTAACACGTCGTCAGGCTATAACTGCGGTATCTGCAGGAGCCCTCGGATCATTTGTCAACTGGTCGTTTCCCTCATTTGGCATTAATAGTACCGCTCAGCAGAAACTGGCAATAAACGGAGGTGAGAAAATTCACAAGGGCGACTGGCCTGAATGGCCCGTCTGGGATCAGTCTGCCGAGAAAAACATTACCGGAATGCTTCGTTCCGGAAGATGGTGGAGAGGTGATGGTGAACATATTGCAGATTTCGAGAAAAGGTATGCCGAACTGATGGGAGTAAAAAGATGTCTCGCGACAGCCAGCGGAACAACAGCCCTTATTATTGCCCAGAAAGCTCTTGGCGTTGATGCGGGAGATGAAATACTGGTCTCTCCCTTCACCTTCATCGCAAGCTACAATGTCATTTTCATGAATAAAGCCCTTCCGGTATTCGTTGATACGGATCCGGAAACATTCCTGATGGATCCCTCAAAAATAGAATCACGCATCACGGAACGGACAACAGCCATTATTCCTGTACATATTTACGGTCTTCCCGTTGATATGGACAGGGTAAACGAAGTGGCACGGAAACATAATCTGAAAGTGATTGAAGATGCATGCCAGGGCTGGCTGGGTGAGTACAAGGGGAAAAAACTGGGATCAATTGGTGATACCGGCTGCTTCAGCTTCCAGAATTCCAAAAATCTTCCTGCAGGGGAAGGCGGTGCCATTATCAGTAATAATGAAGAGCTGATGGATAAGTGTACTTCCCTTCACAACTGCGGAAGGCCTTTCGGTTCCGTTGCACGGACATCAGCCTATCCGATGGCGGGAATCAATTTCAGAATGCAGCAGATGCAGGCACTGATCCTCATGTCGCAGATGAACCGTATCCGGAAAGATGCCGACATCAGACTCGCAAATGCACTTTATCTCGATGCCAGCCTCAAAGACATTCCCGGAATCATTCCTGCAAAACTGGTTGGAGAGAACTGCCGTTCTGCCTATCACCTCTATGCATTCAGGTATATAAGCAAGGAATTCAACGATGTGCCGAAATCGGGATTCATGAATGCCCTTCAGGCAGAAGGTATTCCCTGCAGCGGAGGCTATGGCCCCCAGAACAGGGACGGACTTATTGAGGAACAGCTTAGTTCGAAAGGATACAAAAGACTGTTTCCCGAAGCACGCCTGAAACAGTGGAGGGAAGAAAATGTCCTTCCGGGTAATGACAAACTATGCAATGAAGCAGTTGTTTTCACCCAGAATATCCTTCTCGGCAGCCGGAGCGACATGGAGGATATTGTCAGGGCTGTCAGGAAGATCTACCAGAACAGGGATTCACTGAAAGCCTGACGGAAATGAGAATAATTTACAAATATCTGCTACCGGTTTCCCTGGCCATCCTGATCTGTTCCTGTTCACAGAGCCCATCAGCTCCGGATATTTCCGGGGAACAGTCAAATAACATACGTGATTACCTGGTAAAAGCCGCAAGGGATATTACCGCCAATTCCGGTACCGGTATTGTTTCTGCAGCCGAATGGGAAAAGATCAGGCCTGAGCGCTATTCTGAATTCATAGAAATGATAAGTCTTCAGGACATGCCTCTTGCCGGAGAAAGGTCTCCCCTGAATGTAAAGATCACCGGAACGATCCAAAGAGAGGGATACAGGATAGAAAAGCTTTACTATGAATCACTTCCCGGCCTTTACGTTCCTGCAAACCTTTATATCCCCGACAATATAAGTGAGCCCGTACCCGGGATCATTTATCTCTGCGGCCATTCTGGCACACAGAAAGTTCATTACCAGGCTCATCCGGCTAAATTTGCACAACTGGGTTTTGTCTGCCTCATTGTTGAAACCATCCAGTATGGAGAAGTCCGCGGTGAGCATCACGGCTGTTATGCAAGAGGATGGTTCAACTGGTACAGCCGGGGATATACGCCTGCCGGTGTGGAAGTCTGGAATGCCATGCGGGGCCTGGACCTCCTTTCCGCAAGGCCTGAGGTAGATGAGCAGAACCTGGGTGCTACGGGTATATCCGGCGGAGGGGCAATAAGCTGGTTCCTGACTGCAGCC
Organism: uncultured Rikenellaceae bacterium; assembly: GCA_964522415.1. Classification (GTDB taxonomy): domain Bacteria; phylum Bacteroidota; class Bacteroidia; order Bacteroidales; family VadinHA17; genus LD21. The sequence goes on from CAZFVQ010000020.1 coordinate 57,452, forward strand.
GATCCGAGGATAAAAGCTTCCGCCCCCGTATGCGGGGCCAGCACGATGGAGGCACAGATAACAACACGTACCATTGATGATCACTGCGACTGCATGATGGCAATAAACAGCGGACTTATAGATTTTCAGGATATAGGTGCCCTGATAGCTCCAAGGCCTCTTCTCATAGGACAGTCGGACCGTGACGGCTTAAACCAGGTAGAATCAGTCCGCAGGATTTACAGGGATCTGAGCAGGATCTATGAACTGCATAATGCTTCCGGCAATATCGAATATATTGAAACACCCGGCGGTCACGCGTACCATAAAAGCTCCAGGGAAAAAATCTTTTCATTCTTTGCCGGACACCTTATGGGCAAGGATATTTCACCTGAAGAAGCAGGGGATATTGATACTTCCCCCGAAAACATCCTGTCAGCAGAGGAATTAAGGGCATATACGGCCGGACCTCCTGCTGATGACAGGACTACAATCATTCAGGATTCATTTGTAAAACTCGCCGGCGACCCGGAAATTTCTTCGGAAAATGATCTGACTGCACACCGTAAGACTGTAACCGATTTTCTGAGAAAGAAAAGCTTCACCGCATTCCCACAGGATCCGCCTTCCTTTGATTCTGTAAAAGTGTTCAGGACACTCGACAGGGCAGCTTACGGCAGTGATATCTTCAGTTTCGTATCCGAGGAAGGCTGGAGGTTGAAAATTGATTTACGATGGAGAAACGAAGCCTCACAGAAAAAGCCTCTGATGATCATTTTACGCAGTCCGGATGAAAACCGCTGGGAATCGGAAAGATTTGCCGGATATGCCGGGAAAGACTGGAATATCGCATATTTCGAAGTAAGAGGCGTAGGCGAATACGGCTGGGACCCGAATCTCCAGTGGCATATTCGCCGTGCATCGGCATGGCTGGGAAGGACTCCTGCATCAATGCAGGTATATGATCTTCTCCGCTGCATTGAATTCTGCAGGACTCTTGAGGGTGTAAATGCCGATTCAATAGGGATTACAGCCAGGGATGACATGGCTGTTGTTGCACTCTACGCCGCCCTGCTTGACGGAAATTGCAAAAGCATAATACTGAAGGATCCTCCGGCCAGCCAGGATGTGGCAAGCCGTCCGGATGGCAGGGGCCCGGCAGGCGAGATACTGAATTGTTTAAGGATAACGGATATTTACCGGCTGCCGGCACTCCTCTCACCCGCAGAGATCACTTTTATCGGTGACATCCCGGAATCTTACAGATGGTCTGACAATATCCTGAAAAAGCTCGGTCAGAAGCCTCTGAAAACAGTTAAGGGTTTATAGGGAGCGTGCTTGTTACTGATTGTTCAACAACATGAGCAAGACCGGTTAAATACTGTGAGCAGGAGAACCCATGAATTTTGTCTCCAGAAGAAATATGATCAGATCGGTAGTTTACTCTGCATTCACAGGGCTGATTCCCCGTCAGTTTCCGGAAATATCCTTTTCCCGGAGAACGTCGGAACGGGTTTTTGAGCCCTCCTACCTGAAACTGCACCGTTCGGGAGAACTGAAAAGACGCAGGGAAAAAGCAGCCAGGTATTCTTCCGGAGCTTCGAAATATCCCGAAGTAACAAAACAGGCTCTCCTGGAAATGCACCGTCAGGTGGGAGTGGCAAAACCTGCAGCCGGCGGACTCATGCAAAGAGGATTGATGATCCGTCACCTTGTAATGCCAAACAATACGGGTGATTCAAAAAAAATAATTGACTGGATTGCAGATAATCTGCCAGCGGACACCTACCTGAATATAATGTCACAGTACAGTCCTACGTACAAGGCATTCGATTATCCCGAGATTTCCCGCAAAATAACACGTGAAGAATATTCCGGTGTTGTTAATCATGCAAAAGCTGCCGGACTGACAAATCTTGAAATCCAGGGTTACCGCCAATGAAAATCCGGATTGCTTCCCGGTATTCAGCTCCCGACGGTCCTGTCTCATCTGTCAGTTCCCGTCACCTGAACAGCACTTAAATAAGAAATGGATACCAGTTCCAGCAGGAAACAGCCGATCATCTTATTGCCGGAGGACGTTTTATCTGCTGTTGCGGTTTTGCTGCAGGAATATTTTTCTGCGTCTGTACAGACTTCTCCGTCTGAACCGAAGATCTGCCGGATTGATCAGTCATACCGGGAATATCATTCTTTTGTAACCTGTCAAGCAGATTAAGCGGCGAAGTACATACGCCACACTGATCTGTATAGTCAGAATAACCCAGATCTGTGCCCTTATAGATATATCTGATCAGTTCAAACGGATGTTTTCTGTTTTTCAGCGGATTTATTGCATCACCCGGCGCTGAGTAGCCATATGTTACGCTCCAGGGCCCGGTGGATGCGACAGCTGTTCCGGGATGATTTTCAAGTGGTATCAGTTCCGGGTTTTCACTGAACCATATCTTAGCCTTATGTGCATCGGGGAATTCCTGTACTGCCTGGGGTGCTTTCAGTGATGCGTGAGGTGCATCAGCTCCGGCAAGCAGATACACACTGCCTTCGGGCGCTATTCCGCCCCGCAGGGCGCTGACCACAACAAAGCTGTTAGCGGCTGAATAGGTCTCACTCCCTGGAACTGCAGAGACCCTGTATTCATCATGCTCAATAACTGAAACACTTAATCCGTCAGTCTCAACCCAGTCCGATTCAAGAATAAATCCTTCAACTTCAATACTCGCTTTAACCATTTGTCCCGGCTCAAAAGCCAGTCCCCCAACAGAAAAATAGCCAAGCGGTGAACTGACTGTTCCTTTCTGAGCTTCAATCATTGATCCCGGTTTAACTGCTACTGCCGCTCCTGCCCTCGTTCCCGCTGTCGCCGCTGTTCCCGCCGCTGCCCTCGTTCCAGCTCCTGTCGTCGTTCCCGCTACTGTCGTCTTTCCTACAGCTGCCGCCGTTCCCGCCGCGGTTTTTCCCATTATCCGGTCTGCAGGGGCCTGGCCGGTGGCAATACGTGACACAGCAGCCGTACCGGAAGCTGTTCCCTGTTGAGCCTGTATATTGTCTGCAGCCGGACTCTGTGCCGCAGTACCGGTGACAGCCGGAGAAACTGCTGCAGTGACTGCAAATTCTATAGGGCCGCGATAAACGGTCAGGTTGTTCCTGAACTCATTAAGCCTGTCAAGAGTCTCCTGCCGGGCAAGGACGTCAGATAACCTGCCGGAAGGCATTGTTCCCGCAATGGCAGCTACCGCTGCCGGTACCGGTCCCTCCCGGGATGCTGCGAGCCTGGCCCATTTGCTTCGTGAACCTGCCACCGAACCACGGGCCTCACCTGTAAAATAATCAGCCGAATAGAGTTTTATTTCACTGAATGGAAGGGTGGCATCGACAGGCTGACTGGCATTTGCCACACCGGGTATTTTAACAGATACCCTGTCACCTTTCCTCAGAGGTACATTCCTTGCAATAAACACTCCGCCATCTCCGGTTACTGCACTGTATTCAGACCCGCTGCCGTCTTTACGGCTTACAATCACGGTAAGAGGTCCCGCGTACGGAACAGTGTCCATGATCCCAGTATTCTTCCCGGGAACAAGGGAGTGAATCCCGCCTGCAACATAATCGCCCCAGGCACAGGCTTCATGAATAATCATACTGTAGTTTCCGAAATCGGGTTTCTGATACTTCCATAATGAATAATAGCTGTCCAGCAGGGTGAATTTTTTCGATATCACCTTTCCTCCGGCCTTAAGCCTCAGACCCACATCGGCATCCAGAGTCCAGCCGTCAGTGGCAACAGTTCCCTCCATACCGGCATTGACAAACACATCCAGCGCATTGTATCCCTTGAGCTTCAGGTTGGCAGTACACTGAAAGCCGGCAAAGGCCTTCATCTTCGAACGAATATTGTAAGCCACTTCGCACCATGAATCCACGTTTGATATATTTGTCAGGCTGGTCGGTATATACCAGAATGTACCGCCACTGGCACCCAGGGCCAGTTCAAGGCCCTGATGGACCTCCACGGCAAGAGTAACACTCCCTTCTGCGGAAACAAGAATGAAGAGTCCGATCTCACACTTGCCAAGGTCCGACATATTTATCACTGTTCCCCACACCGGAGTTTTCACCTCCCTTTTATAATTCATGGTAGTGTAAATCTTCATGTCAACCTGTTCAGATGCGAGGAACACAAGACGGTAACCGTTATTCCTTGAATATTTGCCTTCAATACGGGGATTGGTAAGCAGTATCTGTCCGACCAGAGTTATCACCAGAGAGTCTTTCTCCTGTTTGTCAATCAAAAAACTGACACTGTCAAATTTAAGATTAACCGCATATTTATTGTTCAGTTGCAAAGAGCTTTCCACGACCCCTTTGGCAAGCGACACAGTATTTGCCAGGGTAAGGGGCACTTCCTGCTCCGGAACCTCAATATTCTGGAAGACAGATGCCATTGACGGACGCACGGCTATCATGTTTTTGTCGTCAGCCGGCCAGGCGCTGAGTACCAGGTCACTTGAAGGATCAAAATAGATTGAATCAGGACTGGGCCTGAAAGCTCCCGGTGATATGTCAAGCATCCCGTCCTGTTGCAGCCTGATACTGTTCTTCCGGGCCGGGGAAAGCATTTTTACATTGGGAGCAAGTTCATAGCTGACATTTTTAAATGCACCGGGCTTTTCGCCCCTTGCAACGGCACGCGCAGCAGCAGGATGCATCTCCTGTCCGCCGGGCTGAAGGTCCTGAACCCTTATGACATCGTCAGATCTGACGATATCACTGATATTTAACTGCTGGGCAAAAACCGTAAAGGATGCCAGCAAAATACCCGGAAACAATAGGATAAGTGATTTTTTCATCGCCATGCTTTGGTTATTATCATCATATATCTAAGTATATGAATGACTTGATCCAATTTCAAAGGAAATTATTTTAACAAACAAAAAAATCTTCTACTAAATATTATCAGGCATTTTATCGGATCATGCCGACATTGTATATGACAAGATAGTAATTTTCTAAAAACCCTGTAACAGGTTTAGAAAGGAACTTTTCAACTTTATTTAAAATTCCTGTTGACTGATTTTCAGTACTGATCTGTTGTTTCGTGCTAAGGATGGCCTGTTTTCAGGGGAACAGGATTATTTTTCATATACGGTTTCCCGGGATCCTGATATTCTGTTATTTTCTGAAATTATTCCCGATGATTTCCTTCCGGCAAAAATTGCAACGGTCTGATTACCTTTCCCGGTTGAACGTATTGTATTGCTTATGATTTTTATGTCGTGAGTTTCACCGTCGATCCGGAATCCTGCAGATTCACCCCTCATCCCGTTATTTTCCACTATATTATTTCTGAATGTATTGCGATGTCCGCCATTTTGTTCATTTTCATTACGGAAATACACTCCATGGCTGCCGTTTTCATAGACATGGTTGTCTTCAAATATATTGTCAGTATCCTTATGTCCTATTGAAAATCCATTATCGGAGTTTGCATACACCCTGTTGTTCCTGAAGACACTGTTCTGAACCCTCCAGCAGAGAAAGATTCCGTCTCCCCGGTTATGATGGCTGATACAGTTCTCCATCAGGGTATGATCGGAACCTGCTCCCGGATGGAAACCCAGTCCGCCTCCGTTTGAGGCCTCACAGCCTTTCATGCTGATATTTTCGGTTATTTGCCAGCTGAATGAATCGCCGTTGAATTCATTTACCCTTACATTTTCAACCAGGCAGTTTCTTGATTTATGAATATATACCCCTCCTCCCCTGCAACCGTTGATATATTCATTAACAGCCCCGTTCCCTTCAATAACGAGATCTGCAATCCTTACATTTTCCGCTTCCACTGCTTCAATCAATGAAAAACTGTTTGCTATGGTACCGTTGAGTGAGGCGACATAATCATTAACGGTCCCGTTGTCAAAATATATGGTGTTCCCCTGTATATCCGTTATAACTGCAGTGGTAACTTCCCAGGCCGATTTATGTTTGTCATCAAAAATCTGTATTCCCATTCCCTTCTTAAAACCGCTTGCATCCTTTACCACGGCCTTCAGCATCCCCCAGTCGGCATCAATGACAAAGCTGGTTTTAAATCCCTCACATTTCCTCAGAATGGTTGTTTCACCCGATCCGGTCAGATTCATATTATCAGAAAGACGAAGGGGTCCTGTCATGTCATAAACACCCGGATTAAGTTTTACTGTACCTCCGCCTCTTGATTTAAGGGCATCCAGTGCAATCTGTATGGCCTGCGATGTGAATCCGGGAATATCCGCTCCCGCTCCTCCCACTGTTATCAGCTGTTCAGCATATCTGACATCTGTCAGACCCAGACTTCCAACCGGATCCTGGCAACTGATATCATTGTTTACAGCTGACCACAGGAGAAGCACAAAAGATAGTAAAAGCCAGTTTGTTTTCATTTTATACTATTTAAGGTCGTTCTGCCAAGGTCTTTCTGCTAAGGTCTTTCTGCTAAGGTCTTTCTGCAAGATTGACAATCTTCCCATCGTGATAGATAGTCCACCCCTGTGTTTCTTCCCCCCTGTCGAAATAACATTCGTAGGTCGTTCTTGTCGCGTTAATGACAGGCACGGCATTCATTTCTTCAAAATCCTCCCGGACAAGCCCAAGGGACTTAAGATCTGATGTGTATGTTCCGAATTTTCTAAAATACTCATGCTGCAGATAATAAACCATTCGCAAAGCCCATTTTTCATCAAGATCCTTGTCAGGAACGAATGTTTCGGTACCGGCACCGGCCCTGATACCGGAAAATTGCATATAGCCCCACATTTCAGGCATATGCATGTTAATACGGCCCTGTGGGGACCATACCCAGTTATATTCCGGGTAAGACCTTCCGGTTGACGGGTCGGTTTCTTTCCTGTACCGGCCATCTTCAATGACAGTCCGCCATTGCACCCTGGAAAAATTAATTCTCCAGTGATCGCCTCCCCGGGGCAGGGCAGGTCCCCTGTTACATTCCCTCAATACATTAAAAGGAATTGCAAACTCAACACTCCAGCCCCTGTCTGTATCACGCGGATCGTTGATGGTCCCTTCGATCCGGGTTCCCACTTTCAGACCTCTGATATCCCAGCCTGTAACTGCCGGTCCCCCGTCACGGTAGGGCTTTATAAGGAGAAGATCCCATGAAGTGCCAAAGGCATTCACTTCCAGTTCATAATAATTATGTGTGTCGCCGTCCGGATCAATAAAGACCTCGAAATCGTTATCAATAAATATTACTGTATCCCTTTGTCTGAGAGTAGCCCAGAGATTCTGCTCCTCCATTTCAGCTGCAATATACAGGTATTCATCATCCCACAGCATTTTAAGACGGGTTTTGTAATGAGGGACAGGCTTTAGATCTCCCTCAATATCAACAAAATAATTTGTCCAGGGAGCTGCTTCCCAGTCTGATTCATTTAAAATTCCGTCGACAGTAATAATCCCGGTTGTTCTGTAACATACATATCCTTCGGGATCAGGTTTCGGAGGAATAAATGAATGCGGATCTTCGAGCACACCCGGTGATGTGGAACATGAAAACTGCAGAAGCAACAAGGCTGCAGGAACAAAAAAACGGAATTTTCTGAGTAGCAATATGGCTGAAGGAATAACTAAACGGAAGCCCCGCA
>CAZFVQ010000020.1:65173-69347 GCA_964522415.1 uncultured Rikenellaceae bacterium
CGGAATTTTCTGAGTAGCAATATGGCTGAAGGAATAACTAAACGGAAGCCCCGCAATAGCGATATTGCTGAAGGAACACCAAAACGGAAGTCCCGTAATAACGATATTGCTGAAGGAACAACAAAACGGAAGTCCCGTAATAACGATATTGCTGAAGGAACAACAAAACGGAAGTCCCGCAGTAGCGATATTGCTGAAGGAACAAGAGTGAAACGGGCTCCCTGTAAACGGGTATTAAGCAAGGTTTTTTCCATAATAACAAGAAATTGATTCAAACAAATTATTTCCGGTCAAAAAACAGACTGAGCGCTGAGAACATCAGGATCAGTCCGGAAAGACTGCCGGAAAATTCCCTCAGCCCGGAAAGACTGCCGGAAAGTCCCCCCGGCCCGGAAAGACTGCCGGAAAATTCTCCATGAATATAATCAAAAATCGATTAGTATTGATATTTTTACTATCTGATAACCAAACCTGATAATGCCAACCATGAAAAAAACTGTTGTATTCCTTACCCTATTGATGATTACATCATTACAGCTCCTGCCTCAAGCTGCTGTTCATCTGCTTCATGATAACTGGAAAGCAAAGAGGGCCTCAGACGTTCTCATTGACGGATGTGAGCTTACCAGTAATAAATTTATGTCTGAAGGATGGATTGAAGCCGTTGTTCCCGGAACTGTTCTTACAACCCTTCTGCATAACAGGCTTGTCCCGGATCCTTTCTACGGAATGAACAATAACCTGATTCCGGATATTTATGATACCGGCAGGGATGAGTACACATACTGGTTTTATAATGAATTCGGGATTCCTGCATTAAAAGAGGATCAGCAGGTATGGCTCAGCTTCAGGGGAATAAATTATTTTGCCGACATATTTCTTAACGGTCACCGTGTAAATGCCAGTACCCACAGGGGAATGTTCCTGAGGGAAAAATATCTAATTACCCAATATATCAACAGTGACAGGCCGAACAGGCTGGCAGTACGGGTAGCCCCTCCCGATCCCCCGGGCAACGCTGCCGCCGGACAGGGCGGGGATGGAACAATAGGCCGCAATGTAACCATGCAATTTACCGCCGGATGGGACTGGACATGTCCTGTCCCTGACCGTAACACCGGTATCTGGGATCAGGCAGCCATTGAAATCACCGGTGCAGCAGATATCAGGAATCCATACGTGGAAACCCGTGTTCCGGGGATAAGAAATCCCGGAGAAAAACAGGCTCCGGCATTTGTCAGGACTTCCGTTGAAATTAAGAATCCCACCTCAAGAATAATAAATGGCACTCTCCGTCTTGAATTCGACAAATACAAGGTAAGTATCAATGCCATACTTGAGCCCTATGAGGAAAAAGTATTCTCATTTCCCGAAATAAAAGCAGAGGATCCCCGGCTCTGGTGGCCGAATGGTATTGGGGATCAGCCTCTTTATAACATGAAGATCGATTATTCCGACAGGAACGGTTCAAAAATCGATTCCGAAACCCTCACCTTTGGCATAAGGGAGACATCCAACTATTTTGACAGTGTGATCACCTCACAGGTTTTTACCGTGAACGGACAGAAAATTTTTATCAAGGGAGGCAACTGGATAGCCTCTGATGCCCTGCTGCGATTGTCAAAAGAGCGTTATGACGCGGAAATAAGGCTTCATGCAGACATGAACATGAACATGATACGGGTCTGGGGCGGCGGACTTACCGAACGTCCGGAGTTCTACGAAGCCTGCGATAAATACGGTATACTGGTATGGCAGGATATATGGATAACGGGCGACTGTAACGGTGAATGGGATGACCCCCTGAAAAAAGAATCACAGGCAAGACGGAAAGCCTATCCGGATGATCATGATCTTTTCCTGGAATCCCTTACCGATCAGATCAAAATGCTTCGGAACCACCCAAGCCTTTACCTCTGGTGCGGCGGAAACGAAACATATCCTCCGGCAGACATTCTCCTGGCATGTGAAAAGGATATCTTTCCCAGGTATGATCCGGCCAGATTCTTCCTTGACATGTCAACCTCGCCAAAACTCATGACAAACGTAATTGGCGGTGTGGGTGACGGTCCGTATGGCATAAGGGAACCCGAAAAGATATTCACCGAAAGGTCTTTTCCCTTCAATCCGGAAACAGGATCAATCGGAATTCCCAACTATGACGGACTGATAAAATTCATTCCGGAAGATGAACTGAAACCTCCGCAGTCTCCGAGAGCATCGGGATCATGGGCTTATCATAAATATCTTCCGCTCATGGATTTTCCCGACAGGTATGGCAGGGTAAAGGATGTCCGCGATTTCTGCATGAAGGCTCAGCTGGTAAGCTATGAGCAGTATCGCGCCCTCCAGGAGGCATTCAACCATAAAATGTGGGACTGGTACACCGGGATGCTTGTGTGGAAGAATCAGAATCCATGGACATCACTCCGCGGATTCTTCTACGATTATTACCTTGATTACACGGGTGCCTATTTTGGATATAAGCATGCTGCTGCCCCGCTGCATATCCAGTTGAATCTTAATGACTCTGTTGTTTGCGTTTTAAATCAGACCTCCAGGGACTTGAATAATGTTACTGCAAGTGTTGCTTTATATGATCTTCACGGCAAATCCATATCTGAATACAGTAAAGCAGTAAGCCTGAAAGCCAACAATCTCATATTGCTCAACAAGGTTGTACTTCCGGAAACACTCACTGAAGAGCTTTATTTTCTGAAACTGATCCTCCGGGATAAGGAAAATATAATTGATGAGAATCTCTACTGGCTTTCAAACAAACCAAAGTCATATGCAAAGCTGAATGAACTGACTGAAGTAACACTTAAGACAGACGTTGCTAAATCTGCAGATAATAAATTTATTATAAATGTTTCGAACCCCTCTGATGAAACTGCATTCTTCATACGACTGAAAGTCAATGACCAGGATCATCAGCTGGTTCTTCCGGTGTTTCTCAGTGAAAATTATTTTACCCTGCTGCCGGGTGAAAGCAGGACGGTTGAGCTGGACATTCCGGCTGCATTCCTGAAAAAGAACAGCGGGGAACTGAGTCTGTTTACCGAAGGCTGGAATATCAAGGCACAAGAAAAGAAATTCTAAGATATAAAGCCCATCTTTGTATTTCAACATATTTATAATCATGAAATCACAATTACAATACGGGTGCAGCGAAAAGGACATTGTTGAATACACCTGCCGCAAAACGGCTGAAAGGATAGAGATCAACGGCGACCTCACGAAGCCGGTCTGGTTAAAGGCTGAAAAATCAGGGCGCTTTGTTGACATGGTAACCGGTGATCCCGGAATCTATGATACCCGTGCAGCTGCACTCTGGAATGAGGAATATCTCTATATTGCTTTCCGGGCTGAAGAGCCGTTTGTGACAGCCACCCTCACAGAACGGGATTCCATAATCTTCCTCGAGAATGATCTTGAGGTTTTCATTGACGGGGGAGATTGTTATTATGAACTGGAAATAAATGCCCTGAACACCATTTATGAAGTATTCTTCATCTGGCGCGATGCCTATGAAAAAGGAGGAAGGTTTGACGTTCCGGAATTCGATGTGTTTAAAAAGACTTCCATGACCTTCGGAGGGGATTATGACCGCACAGGGAAATATTTCTGGTGGGGGAAACATCCGAGGGGATTGAGATGGGCATTTCTCGACTATGATATGCCAGGACTTGAAACTGCTGTTAAAATAGACGGCACAATAAATGATAATTCCGATACAGACAAGGGATGGACAGCAGAGATAGCTATTCCGTGGAAAAGCCTGAAATGGCTGGCGAATGGCAGGGCACTTCCGCCGGAAGACGGTGACATCTGGAGAATTTTCCTGGGCCGTTTTCAGAAAATGACACCCTCGGGTCAGGAAATAATCCCTCATCCGGCATGGGCCATGAACAAACATGGGGTTTACGACACCCATATCCCGGGATGCTTCAGCAGATTCAGGTTCGTAACCTGAAATTCAGAATTGCCTGGAATTTAGAAACCGTATCAATACACTTTCCCTGATAGAGTTTATTTATTGATATGATATACCTTAACCATCCTTCCGGCAATTTGGCGCCACGTAATATGGTAAAATAACATATCTCATCCATTCATAGACCATTCCAGTACTATGCGAATAGGGCATAATAACATACCTCAGCCACCCATC
>CAZFVQ010000021.1:0-62554 GCA_964522415.1 uncultured Rikenellaceae bacterium
AACTCTCGACCCCATGATTAAGAGTCACGTGCTCTACCAGCTGAGCTACGGGCCGGAAAAACGATGCAAAAGTATAAAATATATTGTTCCGCTGCTCACTTATTTGCCCGAAATCTGAAATGATTAATTTAAGTAATTATATTTGAGTAAAAGAGGAATTCAACAGTTCGTTAAATTTTTTGGTTTTTCAATATCCGCCAGGTGTATATGCTTAATTATGAAAACACAAGGACTATTAAGACCAATGAAAGCCGTTGATTAAAATCAAAATTGTTTCGCAGGATGAGTCCGCAAGCTTTCCGGCTCAAAAAGGAAGAAGGCTGCTGGATATTATAAGAGAGTGCGGCTTTGACACATACACCCCCTGCGGAGGCAGAGGCAGATGCGGAAAATACCTGGTCACGGTCAGGGGAGTGGGAAATGTTCTGTCCTGTTCATACTATCCTGACGGGGATATTGAAGTGATACTTCCGGAAAAGTGTATATTGTTGGAGATTATAAAACCTGTATCTGAAAAACAAGATTTTTCTTGAGCCGGTTAAATGTATTTTAATCGTTGACTTTTTTGTATGCTTAAACCATTGTTTCCCCTGATCATTTTCAGTATCCTGCTTTCTTCAGCTGAACTGTTCTCACAGCAGGGTATACCAGTCACTGCCGCTGCAACAAGTTCCTCAATCACTGTTGACGGTTATCTGGATGAACCAGCATGGCAGAATGCCACGTTAATATCCGGCTTTACCCAGTATGAACCCCTGGAAGGTATTGAATCAGAATTTAAAACAGAGGTGCGTGTACTGTTCGGGAAGGATGACCTGTATATTGGTGCCATGCTTTATGACTCCAGAGAGAATATTGAAAATAACCTGGGACGGAGGGATGAATATAACAGGGCTGACTGGTTCCTTGTATCAATAGATTCCTACTATAGCGGCAGGACTGCATTCACTTTTGCCGTAAATGCTGCCGGAGTCCAGCTTGACGGTCTTCAGGATGACGGCAGGAAAGTCAGTTCCAGTGAAATTAACCCCCTGCTGCCACCGGGCCTGGATGTGTCGTGGGATGCAATATGGTTTTCAGAGGTCCGGATCACCGGTGAGGGCTGGACAGCCGAAATGCGTATACCTTACAATATGCTCAGATATACAAGGAAAGATCCCCAGACCTGGGGTATTTATTTCCTGCGGCGAATACCGAAATCGGGGGAGGTTTCCGAATGGCCATATATTCCCCGCAGCAGGAGAAACAATCTTGTTTCGGCCTATGGCGGGATAACAGGAATCCGGGGTATTGAACCCAGGCGCAATATTCAGGTCAGGCCATATATACTTGCAGGTTTGGAAATATCCGAAAATGAGAATAAGCCCGGAACGGCAGATTATATTTTCAAACATAATGCAGGGGGCGATATCAAGATAGGAATAGGTCCCAATGTAATTCTTGATGCAACTATCAGACCCGATTTCGGACAGATTGAAGCAGATCCTGCCGTTCTTAATCTTACTGCCTTTGAAACCCTTTTCCCTGAAAAGCGGCCCTTTTTCCTGGAAGGTGCCGATATTTACAAGTTCGGCATCGGATTCAGCAGATTATACTACTCTAAACGCTTTGGAGCCGATGAGCCCATAATAGCAGCTGTGAAACTTTCCGGCCGGACACGGAAAGACTTGTCTTTTGGTCTTTTGGGGGTCACTGCCGGGCCGGGCTTCAATCCTGTAAACAATTATACCCTGTTCCGGGCCAGCCAGAGAATCGGGAATTATTCATCCGCCGGAGGAATTCTGACTTATTTTTACAGTCCTGCCGGAAAAGGCAGGGGGTGGCAGAGCATGACAGGGGGGATTGACTGGGATCTTCGGTTTAAAAACAACAGATTTGGCTTCGAAGGGATTCTTGCATTTTCTGACAGGAACTCCCTTGTTCCCGGGACAGATGACCAGAAAGGCTTGATGAACAGCCTTGTGATCAGAAAAAGGCAGGGGATAATCGACGGACATGTGGCTTTCCTGATGTTTACTGATCAGTATAATCCAAATGATATGGGATGGATAAGCTTTGAGCAAAACTGGTATCAGATATGGGCTAACGGGAAATACAAGATCAGGGGAGGAAAACCATTCGGCAGGTTTCAGAGGGGAGAGATCATCAGCGATTATTCAAGAAGGCTTTCCATTCTTGAACATTATGACATGGGAAGTGAGTTTTATTTCAAACCGGGTTTCATTACCAACAAGTTCAGGCAGATAAAATTCGGAGCTACTTTTTTTGACCTGCTCGGGGGATATGATATCTGGGAAACAAGAGGTCTGGGGGTCTGGGCAAAGCCCAGGGGAATGGAATTATCGGCAGAATTCTCCAGTGATGACAGAAAGAACCGGAAGATCAGTCCGAAAGCTTCTGTGAGGAGATATGATAACAAGGCATCGGAATATATGGTTGATCTACAGGGTACTGTTAATGCAGGAACAAGACTGTCACTGGAAGCAAATATCAAAGGCAGCTGGGAAGATAATAAAACTGCCTGGGCTTCAAATGAAACTTTCATGTTTGATCATCAGAACTGGAAAATCGGCAACGAGTCCAGTTCCCCGGACAGGCTGGATGAGGAGGATTTTACCATATTCGATGATGGCGGGACGCTTGGCGGAATACTTGCCGGAGTAAATGAATACCAGTCCGGTATGTATTATGTCCCGGTGTTCGGAACACGTGACACCAGGGCTATTGATTTCACAATGAGAGGATCGTTTACTTTTACCAGCAAATTCTCAACTCAGCTCTATACACAATTCTTCTTTGCAAAAGGGGAATATGACAATTTCAGTATTCTTGCCGGTCCTGACAATATGCTTCCTTTTCCCATGTATCCGAAAAAGAGGGATTTCAACTACAAGCATCTGCAGTCCAATTTTGTAGTCCGCTGGGAATACAGGCCGGGTTCGGCAATGTATTTTGTCTGGACCCATTCCCGCAACAGGGACCAGGAGAGCAACCCGCTTTCCTGGTGGAATGATTCGGTTTACAGGCAGTCTCTAGGGGAACAGATTTCCGAACTCTTCAGATCTTTCCCCGGAAACAGTTTTACAGTTAAGATTGATTATGCATTTCATTGAACAAATAGAGCGTCACCGGCATTACGCGATTTTGTAATATATTTCCAGAATCTTCCGGAATAATTTGCCGGGGAGGATATGTTTCAGCAGGACAGCAAGTTTCTGTTCGAAAGATGCAATAATGTAACGTTGCCGGGGATTTTTACTTTCTGCTATTTTAACAATTTTTTTTGCCAGAATTTCCGGGCCCTGGCCATTGGTTTCATCTCTTTCAATTATACCGAGGGTTTTTTTAAATTGTTCGGCATAGGGATCATTTTCAGTTTCAGGCGGAAGAAATTCATGGCGGCCAACTGAATTGTTCGTGTGGGAATCGCCCGGATTTATCACTACCACTTTGATATTAAATTTCGAAACCTCCATTCTGAGAGATTCGCTTATGCCCTCAAGGGCAAATTTCACTGCTGAATAGTATCCCTGGAAAGGAAGGCCCATCAGTCCGCCGATCGAACTTATATTTATTATCATTCCGCCACCCTGCTTTCTCATCAGGGGAAGAACCTTTCTTGTCAGTGAAACCGTCCCCATGATATTGGTTTCAATATGAAGTCTTACAAGATCAACGGGAAACATTTCAATGGCACCCCCGGAATGCATTCCGGCATTGTTTATAAGAACGTCAATTCTGTTTTCTGTCTTCAGAACAGATTCTACAGCTTCCTTTATTGAATGTTCGTCCGTAAGATCCATTCTGAGAGCTTTTACAGAGTCGGGCACTTCGCAATCCCTGCGGATTGTTCCATAAACGGTATGACCTTTCTCTGCCAGAAGCCTGGCTGTCTCTTTACCGAAACCCGACGATACCCCGGTAATTAAAACAACTTTTTTCATCTTTCGGTTGTCCTGTTTTAAACTCCTGGAAAAATCTATGCTGATAAATATATAAATTTTTTATTGGAATTCCCGTAGCGGAGCAGATGGCGAAAAATTTACGGCTTACTCTGTTTGAAGAAAAGCAGTGATTAAGGCCATTCATTGTTATGGAATGATGTTTCCCGGATAGCTGCCGGATCGATGACCACATATTTTATCAGCTTACGGTTCCAGGTGTAGGTGATGTGTACCAGACCGTCGCTGGTCTGTATCACTGCAGGATATGAAAATTCGTTTCCGGGCTTTTCATTTTCCAGAAGGGCAGCTGCCTTCCACCGGATACCATCATCCGAGACAGCCACATGAAGGGCATGGCGTCCTTTTTCAAGGTGATTATAGACAAGGATATGACGTCCGTCACTGAGTGTCACAGCATCTATTCCCGAATTGTTATTCGGCAGGTCCAGAGCTTCCAGCCTGCTCCATGTCCGTCCATTGTTCACTGACCAGGCACTGAGTATTTTTGACACGGTGCTCCTGCACAACAGTTGCAGTTTTTCTCCGGGATGGATCAGTATGGCGGGCTGAATGGCTCCCGTTGTCCTTTCATTCAGCGCGGAAGTCCGCTCCCATGTAAGGCCTTCGTCGGAAGTAAATTCCATATGCAGTCTCCATCCTTCGTCCTCTGTACTGGAAGGGCACAGCAGTTCTCCGTTGTCAAGGAGAACAGGCTTGTTTTTAACAGGCCCGAGAATATCTTCAGGCAATCTCCGGGGCACCGACCATGACTTTCCCCTGTTATCCGAGTACATCATTTCTCCCCACCATGTTGAGGGACTGGGACCGACCTTGAAGAAGAGGAGTATCCTTTTACCAGTATTATAAAGTACCGGGTTCCAGCACGGATAACGTTTTCCCTTATGCTGAATGCCGTTTGCAACCTCAACGGGCCTTGTCCATCTGCCCTTCTCAAAACGGCTTGTCCAGATTCCCACATCGGGATCCCTTTCCTCGGTTCCTCCGAACCATGCGGCCATCAGACCCTTGCCGTTCCGGATCAGTGTTGAGGCATGACAGGAGGGGAAGGGAACATCAGCAGACTGATAGATAAATTCCGATTTCACGATACATTCACTGCCCCTGAACTGGGCATGGATACCGGTAATAAACATGACTGCAAAAAGCAATGTGACAGAAATAGTTCTTTTCATGGATTTATAATGATTTGGTTCAGTTACTGATTTTATTATTCTTTACGGTGTTCCGGATTTTCATAATCTTTTGTGGGGTTGTGAGATGAAGGTTTCCTGTTAATAAACCGGGAAACAAGGAATCCCACAAGGAATATCGTCATTGTTCCGAATACTATTGTCAGGTTGGCATGAAAGGGACTCCTGAATGCGAGGCTTCTTCCTTCGGTGAAATAAATAGGGGAGAGACTCATCCATATTATCACCAGTACTCCGCATACCACACCGGTTACTGCATCGATTCTCCTCACATGCCGCGAGAAATATCCCAGCAGGAACAAGCCAAGCATCCCTCCACTGAAGATTGAAGCCAGGGACCACCATGTATCCAGGGCGCTTTCAACTCCTATAAGGGCAAGTGCGATCAGTATGCCACAAACACCTGTCAGCAATGAGGATGAATACAGGACTCTCATGCATTGTTTTTCACCTGCGTTTTTGTTGAAATAGCGCTTGTAATAATCATTCATGACGATGGTTGCCGTGCTGTTAAGACTGGTTGAGACTGTGCTCATCCCGGCGGCAAATATTGATGCAATAAGCAGTCCGGTTATTCCAGCCGGTAATCCTGTGGCAATGAAATAGGGAAAAACTTTATCTGCCGATCCGGCAGCCCGGAGTTCATCCGGCAGCAGTTCAGGCATTGCCGTGTAATAAGAAAAAAGTGCTGTTCCTATAAAAAAGAATAACAGGGAAACGGGAATGTAGAGCAATGAACCGAACCATGCCGAGACCTTTGCTTCCCTGTCGCTGCCTGTTGTCATATAACGCTGGATATAGTTCTGGTCTATGCCGTAATTCTGCAGATTGATGAAAAGTCCGTAAATCAGCACCACCCAGAAAGTTGACTGGGAAAGACTTGATCCCATACTTCCAAGGCTGAATTTATTGTTTTCCGCGGCAATCCTGAACAGCTGGCCCGGCCCTTCAGGCATGGAAAAGGTCAGTATAACAGAACATATCAGGGCACCGGCGATAAGGATGATACCTTGTACGGCATCAGTCCAGATAACTGCCTTTATTCCTCCCAGCATGGTGTAGATCACTACCAAAAGACCGGTAAGGATTATCACGGTTTTGATATCCCATCCGAAAAGTGCATTAATGGGAAGAGCCAGGAGCATCAGGATGGCTCCGGTTCGCATCAGCTGGGTAAGGATGTAGCATGCCGAAGCATAGGTCCTGGCCCAGGCTCCGAATCGTTGTTCGAGATAATAATAGGCTGATATATTTCCGATGCTCCTGTAAAGGGGAATAAAAAATTTGATTGTCATTATTGTGGCAAAGGGAATTGAAAGGCTGAAGACAAATGCGTTCCAATTCGTTGCATAGGCTTTCCCGGGTAATCCCAGGAAACTTATACTGCTTACAAAAGTTGCAAAAATAGACATTCCTACAACCCATGCCGGCAGTTTTCCGCCTCCGGCCGTGAACTGATCGGTTGTCTTGTTTTTGAAATAAAAACTGATTCCAAAAATAATGTTCCCCAGGGTAAGAGTGAAAAATACTATGGAATCAAGCAGGGGGAGCTTCATTGGAAATAAAAATGTTAATAAAGATAGGTCGTTTATTTGCGCTTAAACTTACAATTTATATCTTAGTTTTGTAAACACAATAGTTCGTTAAACTTTTGAGTTTGTTCATTCCAGCCAAATATATATATTTGATTATAAACCATGTCAGTGTTGAAATGAATAATCATATTTTTCCGGACAGCAGCAGCGCTGGTGGTCAGGATGTATCAGAAACATTGTTATGGCGGTAATATCCATGATGGGATGCACACCGGAACAGAATACAGTAATTTATGGAACAGAGATATTTTAAGTCGGATACATATGTCACTTCTGAAGAAGATCTGAAATCGTGGCGGCAAATATACCGCCGCAACAGATTATATTTCACGCTTAAGTTTGCAAATATTGTATTGAGGACCAGGGGCGAGGCCAGAAAAGGAATATATGATGACAGAGCCTGGGAAGAATCTTCATTTTACATATTAAGCTTCATAGAAAAATCGGGAGGCAGATTCAATATTTCCGGAATGGATAATATTTCCGGATCGGGCAATATTACCGGGCAGGAAGATCCTGTATTGTTTATTGCCAACCACATGAGTACACTTGAGACAATGATTCTGCCATGTATTATTTCGCCCCTGAAAAAAGTCACCTTCGTGGTCAAGGAAAGTCTCGTTAAACATCCTCTTTTTGGTGATGTTATGCGGTCGAGAGACCCGATAATTGTCGGACGCACTGATCCCCGGAAAGACCTGGAAGCCGTGATGAACGGGGGAATGGAACTTCTGGCAAAGGGAATTTCCATAATTATCTTTCCGCAGAGTACAAGGAATGTGGTTTTTAATCCTTCTGAATTTAATTCCCTTGGTGTTAAACTGGCAAAAAAGGCCGGAGTAAAGGTTGTTCCGGTGGCATTGAAAACCGATTTTTGGGGAAATGGAAAAATGATCAGGGAACTGGGTCCGCTCGACAGCAGGAAAACCATTTATTTCAGATTCGGGGAATCCTTTGATGTGAAAGGCAGCGGCAGGGATGAAAACCAGAGAATTATTGATTTCATTCAGTCTTCACTTGCGGAATGGCAAAATACAGATACAGGACAGTGAAATGAATTTCCAGCCATTTCAAAAGTATAACGAATTATTAAACAAAGAGAAAGCTAATTTAAATTATCTGACATGGCAATATTAGACTGGATCGTTCTGGGACTCTTTTGTCTGGGGCTTGTTGGAATCATAATATGGGTCCTGAAGCAAAGAGAGGAAACATCTACTGACTATTTTCTTGCGGGCCGCGATGCAACCTGGATTGCAATAGGGGCTTCAATTTTTGCATCCAACATCGGATCGGAACATCTTGTGGGTCTGGCAGGTGCGGGAGCTTCAAGCGGCATGGCAATGGCTCACTGGGAAATGCACGGGTGGATTATCCTTATTCTGGGATGGTTCTTTGTTCCCTTCTATGCCAGGAGCGGAGTGTTCACAATGCCCGAATTTCTTGAAAAAAGATATAATAAGGGATCACGCAGTGTTTTGTCGATAATCTCCCTGGTTAGTTATGTGTTCACCAAGGTTGCCGTAACTGTTTATGCCGGAGGAGTTGTTTTTAAGCAGGTCTTTGGCATTGAATCGATGTTCGGCATTGATTTTTTCTGGATAAGTGCGATTGGTCTTGTTATTCTGACAGGGATATATACAACCCTCGGAGGAATGAAGGCAGTCCTGTATACATCGGTTCTGCAGACGCCTGTTCTTCTTCTCGGATCAATAGTGGTGCTTATTATCGGTCTGATAAAGCTTGGCGGATGGTCTGAAATGATGGAAATCTGCCGGGCCGTACCAGTGAATGACTATGGAAACAATATGACTCAGCTGATGAGGTCGGCTCATGATCCGGAATTCCCCTGGACGGGAGTGATACTGGGTTCAGCAATAATAGGATTCTGGTACTGGTGTACGGATCAGTATATTGTTCAGAGAGTCCTGTCGGGCCGTAACCAGACAGAATCAAGAAGGGGAGCCATCCTGGGAGCATCCTTCAAGCTTCTTCCGGTGTTCATTTTCCTTATTCCGGGCATGATAGCCTACGGACTGAATGTTAAGGGCATGATCACTCTTCCTGATTCTGATTCCGCTTTTGCTGTTCTTGTAAAAGAACTGCTTCCGGTCGGATTCAAGGGACTGGTTGTTGGCGGACTGCTTGCCGCGCTGATGAGTTCCCTTGCCTCTCTGTTCAATTCATCAGCCACCCTGTTTACCGTGGATTTCTATCAGAAATACAAACCAAAAGCCAGTGAAGCGGAACTGGTGAAAGTCGGAAAGATAGCCACGATGGTGGTTGTTGTTCTGGGTGTGCTCTGGATACCCGTAATGAAGGGAATGGGAAAGGTGCTCTATGCCTATCTCCAGGATGTTCAGTCACTTCTTGCTCCCGGAATTGCCGCAGTCTTCCTTCTTGGAATAGCTTCAAAAAGGACTACTCCCAAGGCAGGTTTTATTGGACTGATTACAGGTTTTATTCTTGGAATGACAAGACTTGTACTCAAGGTATTCGAATCGGGGATAAGCCAGGACAGTTTCCTGTACAGGGTTTTCCTTCAGCCTAACTGGCTGCATTATGAGATTGTGATTTTTTTCATCATAATTGCTCTGATGATACTTGTCAGTATGATGACAAAACCGGCAGATCCGGCAGAAATACGAGGTCTTTATGTCGGATCGGCAACGGCTGAAGAAAAGGCAATAACCAGGGCAAGCTGGAATAACTGGGATCTCCTGTTTTCCGGACTTGTTATCGTGGTAATCATCGGATTCTATGCTTATTTCTGGTAAATTGCCTGGGGGTAATTTCCGGGTATGACTTTGGATTCATGTGAGTTTCCCGGTAAGCCGGGGCTGGTTCCCGGTAAACCGGGACAGGCTCCCAGAAAAATCGGGACAGTCCTTCGATAAACCGGGACAAGTTACCTGATCATTAAAATTAAATTACAGACAGATGAATGAATTAAGGAAAAAGGAAATCTGGTTCATCACGGGCAGCCAGCATTTATATGGTCCGGATGTACTCAGGCAGGTGGAAGCTGATTCTGCCGAAATAGTCGGATCGCTGAACAGTTCAATGATGGTTTCACAGAAGATTGTTTTCAGACCGGTGCTTACCACTCCGGAATCGATCCGGGAGACATGTCTGGAAGCGAACAGTACCGGGATCTGTATCGGTCTTATAGTGTGGATGCACACCTTCTCTCCGGCAAAAATGTGGATAAACGGGCTCAGGATCCTTGATAAGCCTTTTCTGCATTTTCATACCCAGTTGAACAGGGACATACCCTGGGATTCCATTGATATGGATTTTATGAACCTGAACCAGTCAGCACACGGTGACCGTGAATTTGGTTTCATTGCTGCCAGAATGCGGCTGGGAAGGAAGGTTGTTGTGGGCCATTACCAGGATAATGAGGCTGTAAAAAGAATAGCTGTCTGGATCAGGGCTGCGGCTGCATATGATGATTCCCGGAACATGAAAATTGCACGTTTTGGTGATAATATGCGCGATGTTGCCGTTACAGAGGGGAATAAGGTCAGTGCACAGATAAAAATGGGATATTCGGTATCTGGATACGGTATGGGAGATCTTGTAAAATCTGTGAATGAAGTTTCGGAGGAGGATATCCGGGGTCTGCTGGAAGAATATTCTTCAGAATACAGCATGACAAGGGAAGTTGCATCCTCTGAATCGCTGAGGGAAGCAGCAAGGATCGAGGCCGGGATGGAGTCATTCCTTCTGGATGGAGGTTTTAAGGCTTTTACAACCACTTTTGAGGATCTTCACGGACTAAAGCAATTGCCTGGTATTGCCGTTCAGCGCCTTATGGCCAGGGGTTATGGATTTGGTGCGGAAGGTGACTGGAAAACGGCAGCCTTGGTGCGCTCCGTGAAAATAATGGCTGATGGCATGAAAGGCGGAACTTCATTCATGGAAGACTATACCTATCATTTTGATCCCGCGGGAATGAGGGTTCTGGGGGCACATATGCTGGAAGTATGTCCGACAATCGCAGAGGATAAACCGCATGTGGAGATCCACCAGCTGTCCATAGGAGGCAAAGAGGATCCTGCCAGGCTGGTTTTTAAAACCGCACCGGGAAAGGGGATAAATGCTACGGTGATTGACCTCGGGAACAGGTTCAGAATGATTGTGAATGATGTAAGGGTGGTGAAATGTCGCGACATGCCCCTGCTGCCTGTTGCCAGTGTTCTGTGGGAGCCTGAGCCCTGTCTCAGGACGGGAGCTGCAGCATGGATACTCGCCGGAGGAGCTCATCATACAGCCTTCAGTACTGCCGTTGATGCTGAATACCTGGAGGATTTTGCTGAAATGCAGGATATTGAATTCATCAGGATAGATGAAAAATGCGATTTGCGCAAGCTGAAAAATGAACTGAGATGGAATGAGGTTTATTATCATATCTCAAGCGGAATAAAATAGGAGGATATGCTTGAAAATCTGAAGACAAGGGTTTACAGGGGCAATACAGAACTCGTAAGGAGCGGTCTGGTTATTCATACATGGGGAAATGCCAGTGCGCGTGACAGGGAAACAGGACTGATAGTTATCAAGCCTTCCGGTGTGGGTTATAACAGGATGAAGGCCGGCGACATGGTTGTGTTGGATCCGGATGGCAACATAATTGAAGGAAGGTATAAACCTTCCACTGATGCGCCGACACATCTTTATCTTTATAAAAAATGGGATTTTATAAACGGGATTGTCCATACACATTCAACATATGCCACATCATGGGCTCATGCCGGCAGGAGTATTCCCGCATTCGGAACTACCCATGCAGATCATTTCTACGGCGATGTTCCCTGCACACGCAGGCTCACGGAAGAAGAAACGGAAAATGATTACGAGATCAATACGGGAAAGGTGATAACAGAAGGCTTTGCAGACCTTGATCCCCTGGTTGTGCCCTCAGTTCTTGTTAATTGTCACGGCCCCTTCAGCTGGGGACCGGATGTGGAAGGAGCTGTATATAACGCCATAGCCCTGGAAGAGATTGCCAGAATGGCATTTTATACGGTTCTTCTCGGGAATACCAGACCTGCTGATGATTACCTCCTTAAAAAGCATCATGAAAGGAAGCACGGCAAAAATGCATATTATGGACAAAAGGGAGAGGGTCAAAAGGATGAGGAATGAACGAAACAGGAATAAATGAAAGGGACAGGTATTGCAAAAATGCATACTACGGTCAGAAGGAAGAGGGTCAGAAGGAAGAGGGTCAAAAGGAAAAGGGAAAAGAGAAAAGGGGAAAGAGAAAAAGGAAAAGAAAAAAAGAAAAGAAAAAAGAGGAATAAACAAAAAATGATAAATAAAACAGCAGGTATGGGAAAAAAATATGTAATAGGCATTGATTACGGCACTGATTCGGTCCGTTCTGTTGTTGTTGACACAGGCAACGGCAGTATTGCAGGGAGCTCGGTTTTTGAATATCCCAGGTGGAAAAAGGGACTCTACTGCGATCCTTCAGCCAACCGTTTCCGTCAGCATCCCCTCGATTACACAGAAGGGCTTGAAAGATCGGTCAGGGGCGCCCTCAGGGGCCTAAACCGTCAGATCATTGACAATATAACGGGAATAAGCGTTGACACGACAGGATCTACTCCGGTTGCCGTCGCTAAGAACGGTATACCTCTTTCGCTTACTCCGGGATTTGAGGAAGATCCTGATGCCATGTTCATTCTCTGGAAAGATCACACCGCTGTGAATGAAGCTGCTGAAATAAATGAATTTGCCAGGTCGTGGGGCGGTCCGGATTATACGAAATACGAGGGAGGAATTTATTCCTCTGAATGGTTCTGGTCAAAGATACTTCATGTCATCCGGAAAAACCGGGGGATAAGGGAAAATGCCTTTTCATGGGTTGAGCACTGCGACTGGATACCTGCACTGCTGACCGGGAATACCGATCCTCTGCAGATGAAGCGGAGCCGTTGTGCTGCCGGTCATAAGGCAATGTGGCACAGGGATTTCGGAGGTCTGCCTTCCGAAGATTTCCTCTCAGGGCTTGATCCCCGCCTGGCAGGTGTGAGGGACAGGCTCTATTCGGAAACCTTTGCCTGTGATGTCCCTGCAGGTACAATTAGTGCGGAATGGGCTGAAAAACTTGGCCTGTCTCCCGGCGTGAAAATAGGAGTGGGGGCATTTGATGCGCATCTCGGAGCCGTAGGGGGTGGAATAAGGCCCGGACAGCTGATCAAGGTGATGGGAACTTCCACATGCGACATGCTGGTATCGCCTTTTACCGGAGAAAAGGAAAGGCTTGTCAGGGGGATATGCGGGCAGGTTGACGGTTCAATCATTCCCGGTATGCTTGGTCTGGAAGCCGGTCAGTCCGCTTTCGGTGATATCTATGCATGGTTTGGAACACTTATTTCCTGGCCTGTCACGGAGATTATAGGGAAAATGAGCTGGCTTGACAGCAAAACCCGGAAAAGAATAAGAATGGAAACCTCCGAAGCAATGATCCGTGAACTGAGCAGGGCGGCACAGAAGATCCATGCAGAGGAGAGTGCGGTTCTTGCACTTGACTGGATGAACGGCCGCCGTACACCCGATGCAAACCAGGCACTTAAAGGTGCAATAAGCGGATTGTCGCTCGGATCAGATGCACCGCGTGTATTCAGGGCACTGGTGGAGGCCACTGCTTTCGGATCAAGAATGATCAATGAACGTTTCATTTCGGAGGGAATGAAGATAGACGGTGTAATAGCTGTCGGCGGAGTTGCCAAAAAGAATCCCTTTGTCATGCAGATTGTTTCGGATGTACTGAACATGCCTATTAAAGCTTCCAGGGCAGAACAACCTTCTGCACTCGGCTCCGCCATGGCGGCTTCGGTGATAGCCGGGATCCACAGGGATATTCCTGCTGCACAGAAAGCAATGGGAAGCGGATTCGAACAAGTTTACAGGCCGGATCCGGCAAGAGCGGCGAAATATGATGTCGTTTTTAAAAAATACATGAAGTTCGGATCTTTCATAGAAAATGAACTGATCTGAGTCCTTTATAAAACTCAGGTTTTCACCATCTTTATTTGAGGTATTTCTATAATTTATAGTACGTTATGTTTGCATAAACAGATAAGTAACATTATATTATCAAATATACACCTGGAGGAGATTAACAAACTCATAAGTTCAACGAACTCAAAAATTTGCCGGCTATTGTATAATATCAGCAACTATAAACCCTGTAAAAGATAAAACTATGCGAAATCTGTTTTTGTTGTGTTTTGTTGTTTCCTTCGGACTGCTCAGTATCAGTTCCCGGAAGGAAAATTCTGATCCGGTCAATCAGCTTGTTATTATTGCCAACAATCCCGGACCGGTTATCAGCAAGGATATTTACGGTCATTTTTCAGAACATCTCGGAACATGTATCTACGGAGGTATCTGGGTCGGTACGGATTCCAGGATACCAAACACCCACGGTATAAGGAACGACGTCCTGTATGCCCTCAGGGAGATCAAAGTTCCCAATCTCCGCTGGCCGGGCGGATGCTTTGCAGACACCTATCACTGGAAAGACGGTATTGGTCCCCGGGAAGGACGGGCTTCTATTGTCAATACCCACTGGGGCGGAATTACCGAGGATAACTCATTCGGCACGCACGAGTTCATGGAACTAACCCGGCTGATTGACTGTGATGCATATATCAACGGGAATGTCGGCTCGGGAAGTGTCAGGGAGATGGCGGAATGGGTGGAATATCTGACATCCGGTTCTGACAGTCCCATGACCAGGCTCCGGAAGGAAAACGGAAGGGAAGAACCATGGAAGGTCAGATATTTTGCCATTGGCAATGAGAACTGGGGCTGCGGCGGAAATATGACAGCTGAATTCTATACTGATTTGATGCGGCAGTATTCCACATACCTCAACAATTACGGTGACAACAGACTGTACAGAGTTGCTTGCGGTCCCTCGGACTATAATTATGCCTGGACCGAAACCCTGATGAAAGATCCCGGAAGCCGTGCGCGATTCCAGGGATTGTCAATCCATTATTATTCACTTGTGGACGGCTGGAACAACAAGGGATCAGCTACAGAGTTCGGGGAAAGGGAATGGTTCCGGACCATGAATTCAAATCTCCGTATGGATGAGATAATAAAGGGCCACAAGGCAATAATGGACCGTTATGATCCCGGGAAGACAAAAGGTCTGGTGGTTGATGAATGGGGCAACTGGTTCGATGTTGAGCCCGGCACAAATCCCGGATTCCTCTATCAGCAGAATACCATGAGGGATGCAGTAACTGCAGCCATTCATCTGAATATCTTTAACCAGCATGCCGACAGGGTTCATGTGGCCAACCTTGCCCAGACGGTGAACGTGCTTCAGTCGGTAATACTTACCAGTGACGCTAAGATGGTCCTTACCCCGACCTGGCACGTTTTCAGGATGTTCAGGGTGCATCAGGATGCAAGATTGCTGACTACGGATCTCAAATGTGAGGAATATGAGTATCAGGGAAGCAGAATAACTGCTTTGTCGGCTTCAGCCTCTGTGGATAATGAAGGGAAAATCCATGTTTCCATGGCAAATCTCAATCCGGGGAGGGATATCACGGTGACATGTCCGGTTATCGGAACTGCAATCAAAACGGTTACGGGAGAAATTCTGACCGCAGACCGGATGAATGCCTGTAACACATTCGAAAAACCGGAAACGGTGAAAACCGTGCAGTTCAGGGGGTTTAAAATGAAAGACGGCGTGATTACCGTAATCCTGCCGGCAAAGTCGGTAGTTATGCTTGAAGTGGAGACAAAATAAAATCATTATGTAAAATGAAAATCAGCTTAAGATTCAGAGGGTGGCTTTTCCGGATTATTGCAGCGGGAATAGTCATCGCTTACGGATGTTCGGGTGAAAAACCCGGTGAGGACTATCCCATCCGTCCGGTTCCTTTCACCTCGGTAAGGCTCACGGATAATTTCTGGGCTCCGCGAATAGTTAAAAATGCAGAAGTGACGATCCCTATTGCTTTCGGATATTGTGAATCGACAGGCAGAGTAAGGAATTTTGAAATTGCAGGAGGTCTTGATACCGGGAAATTCCAGACCATTTATCCCTTTGACGATTCGGATGTTTTCAAGATAATGGAAGGTGCTGCCTATTCATTGCAGACAAGGCCCGATCCTGAACTGGATGCTTTTCTCAATACACTGATATACAAGATAGGCCTGGCCCAGGAAGATGACGGTTATCTTTACACGAACAGGACAATTGCAGAAATGCATGGAGGGGAAGGACTTCATCCCTGGGCAGGCAAAAACAGGTGGGAGCTTGATTCAATCCTGAGTCACGAATTATATAATCTGGGTCACCTTTATGAAGCTGCAGTTGCACATTATCAGGCAACGGGCAGGAAAAACCTGCTTGATATAGCTGTTAAATCAGCAGATCTGGTTGATAAGGATTTTGGCCGGGACAGGATTAAGGTATATCCCGGTCACCAGGTTATTGAGATGGGACTGGTTAAATTATACCGGGCTACCGGTGACAGGAAGTATCTCGATCTGGCCAGGTTCTTTCTTGATATAAGAGGCCCGAAGGGACAGGAATACAGCCAGGCTCACAAGAAAGTGGTTGATCAGACGGAGGCGGTGGGGCATTCTGTCAGGGCGACCTATATGTATTCGGGCATGGCGGATATTGCCGCCATAGAAGGGGATGAAGCCTATCTGAATGCCATTACCGCGATATGGGAAGACATTGTATACCGCAAGATGTACGTTACCGGAGGTATCGGGGCAACAGGAGGGAATGAGGGCTTTGCTGGCCCCTATGTATTGCCCAACATGACAGCATATTGCGAAACATGTGCCTCAATCGGCAATATATTTACAAACCACAGGCTTTTCCTTTTGCATGGTGAGGGTAAATATATTGACATACTTGAAAAAACACTGTATAACTCAATGCTGTCGGGAGTATCCCTTTCAGCCGACAGGTTCTTCTATCCGAATCCTCTTGAATCGGATGGAAGGCATGAAAGGAGCGAATGGTTCGGATGTGCATGCTGTCCGTCAAATATTGCCAGGTTCGTGCCGGCAATCCCGGGTTATGTATATGCAGCGGACAGCCGTGATATTTATGTAAACCTGTATATATCGAATGAAGCGGCTATTCCTTTCGGGAAAGGGAGGGTGAACCTGATTCAGCAGGCGAATTTTCCCTGGGATGGGAAAGTGATAATTACCGTCAGTCCCGGACGATCCCGGAATTTTGCTTTAATGCTTCGTATTCCCGGCTGGGCAATGAATGAAGCAATCCCGGGAGATCTTTACAGGTTTGATGACAATGAAGATGAAACATTTATAGTTTCAGTTAACGGAAAGACGCTTGATGCTGAACCAAAGGACGGCTATGTCAGAATCGACCGCAAATGGGCGGAAGGGGATGTCATTGAACTGGAATTTCCCATGCCTGTAAGGAAAGTTGTTGCTGATGAAAGAGTGGAGGAAGACAGGAACAGGATTGCCATACAGCGCGGACCTGTGATTTATTGTGCCGAATGGCCGGACAATGATGGGATCAGTATTCCGGACCTGGTGATTGACCGGAACAGACCATTAACAACAGAGTTTGTTCCGTCGCTTCTGAACGGCACACAGCTGATACGTGCCACAGGTTATCAGACTGAAATGGATTCGGGCGGAACTGCAGGAACCACCGGAACTGCCGGAACCCTTGCTGAAAGAACAATCACCCTTGTTCCCTATGCTCTGTGGAACAACAGGGGGCCGGGACAAATGAGAGTCTGGCTGCCAGTGAAGGATTAAGGTGGCGTGCTAATCAATGATGTGACAATCAATCCCCGGCATACATCATTTTTTCAATATCCACTTTTTCTTTCCCGCTCACACGAATGGGATGCAGTATCTTATACACTACAGGTACCACCACCAGTGTCAGGAGTGTGGACATAATCATTCCGCCAATGATCACCCATGCCATACCGTTGCGCAGTTCAGCACCCGAACCTCCTGACAGGGCAATGGGCAACATTCCTATAGTGGTTGACAGGGCTGTCATCAGAATGGGGCGCGTACGTATCCGAACGGCCTGAATCAGGGCTTCATCAATACTCTTGCCTTCGCGCCGCGCATCATTGGCAAAGTCAACCAGCAGTATGGCATTTTTGGCCACCAGCCCAACGAGCATTACCAGGCCCAGCATGGCATAAATGCTCATGGCAGTATTGGTGAGAGCCAGTGCGAGTATGGCACCCACAATGGAAAACGGAATGGAAAACATGATTACAAAAGGATCCGTCCAGTTGTTATACAGCAGAACCAATGACAGGTAGATAAGCAATAATGACATTATCAGTGCCGTGGTGAGCACGCTCATGGAATCACTCATTTTTTTCATATCGCCGGTTGCTTCAATACGCATGCCTTTTGGCTTGTACATATTATCGATTTTTGCCATAAATTGCTTTGATATGGCACCGGCAGGTACACCAAAGGCTTGCGAACGAAGTGTCACCGAACTGTTGCGGTCGAAGCGTTCCAGGCGGTTTGGTCCTGTTCCGAGCGAGACACCGGCAAACTGGGACAGCCGGATATTTTCACCGCGATTGTTGAGAAAGACCAGACCTGATACATTTTCGGGATGTCCGCGATATATTCTGTCAGCACGAATATTGATATCATACTCATAATCACCCCTGGTGTATTTCAACTGATCATTTCCCTGGAAGCTCATCTGCATAATCATTCCCACGTTATCGAGCGAAAGTCCGAGTTCCGACATTTTATCCCGGTTTACCGTTACGGTTATTTCAGGTGTTGCATTTTCAACCGAAAGTTCCTGCTGCATTACACCGGGAATTGAACCCAGGGCTTCCAGCGCTTTCCCGGCAAAGAGCATTACCGAATCGGTATTGTTGCCGGAAATTATATATTCCACAGCTGCTTTTGATGCTGTCCCGGTAAGACTTACGCTAAAAATATTCACTTTGGCATCAACCAGGTAATCGGAAAGAGGCTTACGGATCCGTGTGATATAGCTTTCCGTGCCTTCTTTCTGCTTTTTAAGTTTCACATCCAGTTCGGCCAGATAAGGTGTGCCTTTGGTACTTTGAGTATTATCGCTGGTGAGACCCACCATGGTAATGACTTCTTCAACTTCGGGACGGATCATAAACCAGTTTTCAGCCTGCTGTACCAGGGCATTTGCCTCTTCCATTGAGATATCCCTTGGCATTTCCAGCTGCACTATAAACTCTCCGCGATCTATGTAAGGCTGAAACTCAAAATTGATAAATCCGAGCGGGAACAGTGTCATAACGGCAAGTGTCAGGCCAAGTACGATCAGGCCAACATAACGTTTATGTCCCAGACCCCATTTCAGAATGTCTGAGATCCAATGGCTGAAACGCGTAATAGCATTTTCAAAACCTTTCAGCATTTTTCCGAAAATGTTTCCACCCCTGATTTCCTGTATGTTTCCAAAACGTGAAGTAAGAAGCGGCACAAGGGTAAGGGCGGCAAGCAGGCTGAAAAGTATGGAAATAACAATAACGGCACAAAACTGTCTTAATATATCGGAAACAAGCGTGTTGGTGAAAATCACGGGTAAAAACACCATTACTATTGCAATAGTGACGGAGATAACCGTAAGTCCGATTTCCTTCAATGCTTCGAATGAGGCTCTCACACGATTTTTCCCCATTTCAATATGACGGTGCACATTTTCAATAACAACAATGGCATCATCTACCAGTACTCCGATAACCAGTGACAATGCCAGCAGCGACATCAGATTGAGTGTGAAGTTGAAAAGCTTCATTCCGATAAATGTTGAGATGAGTGAAACCGGAACGACCAGCATTACGATTAGCGCATTGCGGACATTTTGCAGGAAGAGCAGAATAACCAGCGAAACCAGAAGGATGGCAAGAAACAGATCGGTGATAACGGAATTAATTGACTGATGCGTAAATGCAGTTGTGTCCTGTGCCACACTGATATGCAAACCTTCGGCAGAATGAGTGTTTTCCAGCCGGGAGATGGTCTCCATCACCTGTTCGCTTACCCTGATGGCGTTGGCATCGGATTGTTTTTGCAGGCTGATAAGAATGGCATCCTGTCCGTTAATGCGTCCAATTGTCACAGGGTCCTTGACGACATCCGCAACATCTGCAATATCCCCGAGACGGATTTGCGTCCCTGTCCCGGTAGTGCTGACAACCAGATCCCTTAGTTCGGCAACATTGTTCAGTTTCCCTGACAGCCTGACTGCTGTCTGCGATTTACTGCCATGCAGATAACCTGTCGGGAAGTCGAGATTGGCGGCACGAATGGCAGCCTGTATCATTAATGGGCTAAGACCGGAGGCGCTTAATTTTTCCTGGTTGAAATTAATTTGTATCTCACGTTGAGTACCGCCTGTAAGCGATATTTTAGCCACTCCCTGCAGGCGTGAAAATTCAGGGAGTATTCGTTTGTCTATCAGGTCGTAAAAATCTGCCGGATCAATACCGGAAGTTGCCGAAAGTATCATGATTGGTTTTTCGTCCACTGATATTTTTGAAATAACGGGTGAGAGAATCTCCCGTGGCAGTACAGAG
This sequence comes from uncultured Rikenellaceae bacterium, assembly GCA_964522415.1. Taxonomy (GTDB): domain Bacteria; phylum Bacteroidota; class Bacteroidia; order Bacteroidales; family VadinHA17; genus LD21. Next base: position 20,346 of record CAZFVQ010000021.1, read on the forward strand.
CGTTTTGCATCAAGCAGATTTTGTGCATCGGTAACTGCTTTGTTGATATCAATACCGTATTTAAACGAGACTATGAGCATTGACATTCCTTCAAACGAAAATGATTGCAGCTGATCGATTCCTTCCATGCCTGAAAGGGCGTCTTCTGCTTTCCGTGTGAGCGAGTTTTCCACTTCGGCGGGTGATGCGCCAGGGTACACAATCTGGACATTGAGTACGGGCGGAGTGAATTTCGGCATCAGTTCCGCACCAAGTCCCCTGTAACTCAGGTATCCAAGAACTGTAAGCAGCAAAAACAGTACAATGACGTATGCCGGGCGTTTTATGGATAATTCCGTTATCTTCATTTCTGGTTGATTAAAAATTTATTGTCACCGGATGCTTCTCACTTTTGAACCGTCGGACACATTTATTAATCCGCCTGTCACAATGCTGTCTCCGGGATACAAGCCCTGCAGGACTTCCACATATTCACCGCTTATATCGCCGATAATGGCATCCCTCCTGTGTGCGATGCTGTTTTCAATGACGAATACGCCTGCTCCGTGAACACTTCCGCTGATGGCACTTCGAGGGACAAGAATCCCGTTTTTCTTTGTTTCGGGCTCAAAAAACACGGTAACAAACATACCCGGCTTCAATCCTTTCTTAGGACCGTCAATATTTATTTCCACCGGAAAAGTCAGTGACCGGTCGGCTTTCTCACCGATAAATGTGATTTTTCCCCTGAAGTCTGTTTCCGGGAATATTTCGCTAACCAGGGTTACCGCTTGCCCTTTTCTGATTTCTGTAACTTGTTTTCCGGTAGCTGAACAGATTGCTTTCAGTTGTGAGTCATCGATAATATTGAACAGTAAGGTGCCGGGATTTAAGTAACTGCCCACTTCCACATGGCGTTTGTAAATTGTTCCTGTAATCGGTGATTTTACCGATGCATCGGCAAGACGGCGCCTGCTGGTGATCAGTTGACTTTCCGCAGTAATCATCTGGGTGCGGATATTATCCAGTTGCTGGTCTGTAACACCTCCCTGTTCACTGGCATTTTTAAATCTTTCATAGTCTTTTTTCAGTCCTTCATAAGCGGCCTCGCGTGATGCGAGATCGGCTTGAAGCATCTCACTGTCGAGCTGCAGCAGTACTTCTCCTTCTCTTACATAACTTCCTTCATCGGCATAAATATTTACAATACGTCCGGAAATGTCCGATACGAATTGTAAGTCGCGCAGTGCTTTCAGTACACCGCTTGATGAAAACCCCACGGAGTATGCACTGTCTTTAACGACAGCAACTCTCACGGCAACGGCTGATGAAACACCGGCTGCCATTTGCGTTTTTTTCATAGTCGTTCTTTTATTGGAAACGAGAATTACTACGATGGCAGCGATTACTGCACACACCGAAAGGATTTGAATTATTCTTTTCATGCTAAACTTCAGTTTGTTTTTAATTTTCAGTCATTAAATCGCGGATGCTGCCGCTTGCTTTTTTTAAATCAACCCAGGCTTTCATATAATCATTCAAGGCGCCGGCATAGCTCAGCTGTGCCTGTACCAGCGCCTGAGCTGCATTGAGGATATCAGACATTGGGGATAGTCCGAGCAAGAAGTTGTTTTCAGTCACCCTGAACACTTCTTCGGCCAGATTCTGATTATCACGTTGCAGTGTAATCGTATTGCACATATCATTTAGTTTAATCCGGGCATTCATATATGTCATACTTAATGATTGTCCGAGCAACTCGGTATCTTCCCGTACTTTTTGTATTTCTATACTGTTTTGTGATATTCTGGATTTGCGCGAGAATCCGCTGAAAACAGGAACTCTCAAACTTAATCCGACGACTGAGCCAGGATACCAGTAGTTTGTTTCGCCTCTGAAAAATTCATCACTCACACCGTTATACTGGTAGTTGAACATAAGTGAGAGGGTAGGCATGTTTTCATAAACAGCTGATTTTTTCTGCAGTATCACCATGTCCAGTCTTTCCATATGCAGGAGGAAGGCTGTCTGGTTTTTAAGGGAAAATGGCAATAAGGAATTGTCTTTTAACTTTTCTTCGAACAGGGCGAGATCGATTGGCTGAATTTCAATCGGACTGCTTACATCGAACCCCATTTGAAGTTTCAACAGATTTTTTTGTACTTCGGCTGCGTTTTTAACAGCAACTTTTTGTGTTGTCAGATTCACAAGATTTACTTTCAGCCTGTCAACATCAACTTTTCTGACCAGACCGCTCCTGTGGTTCTGTTCCATTGTTTTCAGCATACTGCTTACCAGATCAACACTCTTCTCCATTTGTCTGACTGCATATTCGGCGGATTGTACGGCGTAAAAAAGATTTACCGTCTGGCTGATTACTTCTTCTTCATCGCATTCAACTCCCAGGGCAGCCATTTTTTCTGCAGTTTTGGCAATTTCCAGTATATTGAAAAGTCCAAGGTTCAAAACCTGCTGATTGAGTGCCACTCCTACATTGGCATTGTAAGTTGTTCCCATCTCAATTATCATGTATTTTTGTGCATCAGGGTCCTTGGCAGCAGGCGGTAACATACTGTTTACAAAATTCGGCATTATGAATCTTGTCTTTTTCAGGTTGTCGTTCAGGTTGGCCGAACCACTGATCTGGGGCAGCAGGGCACCCACAACCTCCTGCCGGGCATAGGCTGCTTTCTCTTTATCGTAGTGTGCCTTTTTCAGGTTCCTGTTATTATCGACGGCATATTCCAGGCATTGCCGGAGCGAGTATGCTTCCTGCGAAAATCCGCCCTTTGTTACAGGCAGGAGGCAGATCACTATAAATACTGATTTGATAAACTGTGTATTCATGATGTAAATGTGATGTTACAATAACTGTTTTCCTTTCTCTGAGACGATGGCCCTCAGGTTATACTCAGTAATGTCTTCAAAGTATGATCTGGGGATATGCGGATTGCGGTTGATCACACTGTTTATATAAAATCCAAAAACGGAATACGAAATGTAACGGCTGATAAATTCCACATCCAGATCCTTTCTGTAATTACCTTCATTAATTCCCTGTCTGAGATTTGCTTCCATTTTTTTTTGAAATAATTCCGATCCTATAAAATGCTCCGTTGTTGCCTGATTGGGATTCAGGCGCATAATGTCATAAAAAAAGATTGAGCTCAGTTCAGTAAAAAAACGATTCAGATTCAAAAAGCTGCTGCGAAGGTTTTCAATTGCCGGATGGGCCGTGTCATCCAGTCCGCTGATGGCCTGCTGCATATCTGACGAAATGGACAGGATACATTCTTTAAGCAGTTCATCTTTGGATGAAAAGTGGTTGTACAGGGTTTTCTTTGTGATGCCCATCTTTCCTGCAACTTCCTCCAGAGACAGACGCAGACCGTCCTGTTTAAAAACTGATATCGCTTTGACTGTGTAGTTCTTTTTTCGATAAGCTGAACTCATAAATGTATTGTTGGTTATTTTCCGGATATAATCCAGCATAAAATTACACTATTTATATATTTATAGTATAAAAAGTATATCAATATTTTTAGTATTGATAATATTTTGCACGGGATATGAGAAATTCCGCTTTATGGAAATACTCTTCAGTTCATGCAGAATGCCAGGTAAATGATTGAAAAAAAGAGTATTTTTACTGACTGTTTGTCTGATTTTTACTTTCGGATAAACTGTTGATGCAGTTATAATGCAAAAGACTTTTGGAGGATTGCAGTTTTACCGGGGAGACAAACGACTCAACATGAAGCAACTGGTAAATGCAATGAAACAGAATGAATTAGCCTGTAATGAGTTTAAATAATTATCTGATAATAATATTTGCAGCAGGGTTTATTTCCCTGGTTTCGTGTTCCGGACCTCCTGACAGGTTTTCCGTGACAGAAGAACTGCCGGACATTTTCCCGGATATTGCCGGGGTGACAATTCCCGTGAATATAGCGCCCCTGAATTTCCGGCTTAACAACAGTCCCCGTAAGACTTTTGTCACCCTGGAAGGGAAGAACGGCATTATGATTGTCCGGGGAAAGGATAAGATACGCATCCGGGTGAAAAGGTGGCATAAACTCCTTGAACAAAACAAGGGCGGAGAAATCCTTCTGACGGTTTATACGAAAAATTCCGGGGAATGGTCAGAACACCTTCCCTTCAGATTATTTGTGAAAGAGCTGCCTGTGGATCCCTATCTTGTCTACCGCCGTATTGCACCGGGTTATGAATCATGGAGCAGAATGGGCATTTACCAGAGGAACATATCTAATTTTAATGAAGCGCCTGTGATTGATAACAGGATGCTTACGGGTAACTGTATGAACTGCCACTCTTTCAGCAATTACAATCCTGAAATGATGATGCTCCACCTGAGAGGAAAAATTGCCGGCACCCTTATTGCCCGCGATGGTGATGTGATTAAGATCGATACAAGGACAAAAGAGACAAAATATAACTGTGTTTATCCTTACTGGCATCCTTCCGGCAGATATATTGCCTTCTCCGTTAATAATATATCCCAGGTCTTCCATTCAGTGAAGGACAAAAGGGTAGAGGTCATGGATTCGGAATCGGATATTGTTGTTTATGATATCCTTTTAAATAAACTGATTGGCAGCAGGCTTGTTTCGTCAGATGACAGCTTTGAAACATTTCCGGTATTTTCAGCCGACGGCAGGGAGCTCTACTTCTGTACTGCCAGAAAGGAAAACATGCCATCGGGATATGATAATGTCAGATACAGTCTGTGCAAAACAGGTTTTGATCCGGATTCGGGAACATTCGGCGGGAGAACAGACACACTGATTAGTGAAGCTTCAACAGGGAAGAGCATTTCCTTTCCGAGAGCTTCTCCGGACGGGAAATATCTGATGTTCACCATGTCGGATTATGGTAATTTTTCAATATGGCACAGGGAAGCCGATCTTTACCTTCTGGATTTTGCCGACGGCAACTATTATCCCATTGATGCCGTAAACAGCGGAGACACTGAGAGTTATCATTCCTGGTCATCGGGATCGCGGTGGTTTGTTTTCAGCAGCCGGAGAATAGACGGTCTTTATACAAGGCTTTATTTATCCTTCCTTGATGAAAACGGGACAGCCACAAAACCTTTTCTGCTTCCCCAGAAGGACCCTGATTATTATGACTACAGCCTGTATTCATTCAATGTGCCCGAGTTTGTCAGGGGCAGGGTGAGGTATAAGGGACGCAACATGATAAATGCTATTGCTGCGGAGCCAAAAAGTGTTATTTTTGAAGCCAAAGATTAACCTGGAATGGCTAAAACCTATTACTCGATTCTTCCTTCAACTCCGGGAAGTGTAGAAGAGGAATTCAAACAAAACCTGGATCAGATACTGGAAATAACAAATTCAGGCTTTTCCCCTGTCAGAATAAATATATTTGCCGATCTGCCTGATTTTGATTCTATCATTACAGTAAGGGAAAAAATAATTGAAATCTGTACCGGCAGTTTTGGTTCGTTCTGCCCGGCTATTACCCTGACGGCACAGTCTCCTGAGAAACCATGGAAGACGGCTGTTGAGGCTGTATTTATTAAAAACGGCTCCGCTTCAGTCCGGGGCGGAATTCATAATAAGATACCATATCTGGTACTTGAGTCTTCAGCCGGCAGGGAACTGCTGGCAGGGGGATTAAGCAGCTACATGTGCCCTGAAGATACCAGAACTGCCGCAGAAGCAGCATTTGATATTGTTATTCAGATACTTGAAAAAGAAAAAATGTCGGCAGACGATATTGTGAGACAGTGGAATTACATCGGGAATATACTTCAGATGAAGAACAATCTCCAGAATTACCAGATATTCAATGAAGTAAGAGGCGAGTATTATCAGCGGTACAGGACCCTGAAAAGATATCCTGCTGCAACAGGTGTGGGAATGAACCACGGAGGGGTGATCATTGATATCACTGCCTTTCAGCCGACAGAATCTGTTTCATTGATTGCCGTAAAAAATCCCGGCCAGATTAATGCATATGAATACGGACAGCAGGTTCTGAAGGGCTTTTCAGACAAGGGGAGAAGTGTCAGGAATCCCCCGCAGTTTGAACGCGGACTGCTTATTGCGGGTAAAGGCCGTTCAGTTCTTCTGATTTCAGGTACTGCATCCATCACCGGACAGGAAACTGTCGGAATCGGGGATGTTGAAAAACAGACAATTGTTACTATTGAGAATATCAGTAAACTGACAGATCCATCCAGGATAGGACAGCTGATGGCACATCCCGGATTGCCGGGTAAAAAACATGGATTATTGAGAGCCTATATAAAGAAGCAAAGTGATTTTACCGCCGTTCGCCGGATATGTGAAAAATATTTTCCGGATGTGCCTGTTTCATATATAGAAGCGGATATCTGCCGCGATGATCTCCTGGTTGAAATTGAGGGGGAAGCTGAAATGTAATAATACTTTTCTTTTCCGGAAAATCTCTTATCTTGCTTAACAAATAACATTTTCCGGAGCCGGGGACAGGATTTTAATTCTTCTGCGGGAAGATCAGGTATCCGGACTCATGAATAGAAGCAAACCAACCAGATAAATAATATGAATTCACAAAGGATCATTTCGCAGAGATTCCTTTCCTGCATCAGTATTTTCCTTGTATTGTCAGCGTTCATGCTGATGATCGCGGAACCGGTTTTGTCACAGGGGAGGAAAAACAGCAAGGCCCGGGTGCCGGCTGTTGTTCAGGATATTCTCCTGGCAGACAGGGGTGCCAGCCAATACCGGATTGTTATTCCTTCCAGTCCCGTTCCTGATGAAAACAGAGCAGCAGAAGTGCTTCAGGATTATTTTCTTCAGATCACCGGTGCAGTGCTGCCGGTAATTTCAGCTGACAAAAACGGGAAAGGAATTCCGTACGAGATAATACTGGGCCAGAATGAACGCCTGGACAGACTCGGGATTGAAATTAATTTCAATGAACTTGGCGAAGACGGATTTATAATCCGGACCGACAGTCTCAGGCTCATTATAGCCGGGGGAAGTAAAAAGGGAACACTTTACGGTGTTTATACCTTTCTTGAAAAGTATCTTGACTGCAGGATGTATTCTCCGGCGGTAAAGGTTGTTCCGGAAAAGGAAAGAATAATTCTGGGAAAAATCAACGACATGCAGGTGCCTGCCATTAAGTACCGGACTATTCATTACAGGAGTACCTGGGATCAGGAATATGCCGACTGGCACAAACTCAGTCATGATGCACGCGGAGAGCGGACTGCATGGGGTTTATGGGTCCATACCTTTAATCATCTTGTCCCTCCGGATATATATTTCAGTGATCATCCGGAGTATTATGCCCTGCGAAACGGCAGGAGGATACCGACTCAGCTTTGCCTTACCAATCCTGATGTGCTCAGGATCACGGTTCAGAACCTCAGGAAAGATATGGCAAAAAACCCGGATGCACTCTACTGGTCTGTAAGCCAGAATGACAACACAGCCTGTTGCATGTGTGAACATTGCCAGGCCCTTGACAGGCAGGAAGGATCCCCTTCAGGATCAATGATTTCATTTGTGAACAGGGTGGCAGAACATTTTCCAGAAAAAATCATTTCCACCCTGGCATATCAGTATACCAGGCAGGCTCCTCTTAATCTCCGTCCGCTCGATAATGTCAACATAATGCTCTGCAGTATTGAAATGCGCCGCGACATGCCTTTTGCCGTTGCAACGGATCCGACAAGCCGGGCATTCGTCAAGGATGTTGAAGACTGGAGTAAAATAGCCAAGGATATTATTGTATGGGATTATGTCATTCAGTTCAGCAATCTGATCAGTCCTTTTCCCAATCTTCATGTATTACAGCCCAATCTGAAGTTTTTTGTGGAAAACGGCGTGACCTCAATGTTTGAACAGGGAAACAGGGAAACAGGAGGAGAGTTTTCTGAACTGCGGTCATACATGCTGTCAAAGATGTTATGGGATCCATATGTTGATGCTGAGACCGTTATGAATGATTTTCTGAATGGTTACTACGGTTCGGCAGGCAGACTGGTAAGGAATTATATTGATGAAATGATGACAGCTGTTCTGGCAGCAGACAGGCCCCTTAGTATTTTCGGATCGCCGAATGCAGCATCCGTGACTTATCTTACACCGGCACTGATTGACAGGTACAAGGACTTGTTTGACCAGGCGGAAAGTCTTGTTGCAGATTCTGCCATTCTGCTTGAAAGAGTCAGGATTGCCCGTCTGCCATTGAACTTTGCAATCATGGAACAGGCCAAGAAGAATTTTTCGGGAGAACAGGGTGTATTTGTCAGATCCGGAGCAGGGTGGACTGTAAGACCTGAGATACGGTCCATGGTGGATCCTTTTGTTGATCTTTGTATCCGTCAGGGTGTGACAAGGATAAAGGAATGGAATATAACTCCCGAGGCCTATCGTTCAGCCATGTATCGTCTCTTTTTCCAGGGAAGGAATGAGCATCTTGCATACGGAAAGCCGGTCAGGTTTCTGAGTCCGGATATTTCGGCTATTCCTGGGGATAAAAGGGGAATGCTTACTGATGGAATCAGGGGAAGCCATGATACTGAATATAACTGGCTTGATTTCCAGGGAAGCAATCTTGATGCTGTCATTGACCTGGGTGAAATAAAAAGGATTCAGCATGTTGAATGTGCGTTTTATCAGCTTGCAGCCTGGCTCAGTATTATTCCTGCCAGGGTTGATTTCCTGGTCTCGGCCGATGACGGGGAATTTGAAAATGTCGGAACTGTGCTCAATACCCTTCCGATTGATCAGTATGACTCATACCAGCGGGATTTTATAGTGGATTTTCAGCCACGGGATGCCAGATATGTAAGAGTTGTAGCACACACAATCGGGAACACTCCAGAGTGGCATCCGGGATCAGGCCAGCCGGCCAGAATGCATATCGATGAGATTGTTGTGGAATAATAATGAACAGGATAATCCGGTGCGGATGGTACCTTTCACTGCAGAAATACGTTCGTTCGTTCGTTCGTCCGTTCGTCCGTTCATTCGTCCGTTCGTTCGTCCGTTCGTCCGTTCGTTCGTCCGTTCGTTCGTTCATTCGTCCATTCATTCGTCCGTTCATTCGTTCATTCGTTCGTTCATTCGTTCGTTCGTGAATGCTGATTAACAGATAAAACCAAATTATATGAAACGCAGAGATTTTGTAAGCAGAGTAATACTGACCGGGGGCGCTCTCAGCCTCGGAATAGGATGTAAGAGGGAAAACCGGACCGGCGCCGGCACTGAAGAAAAAATGCCGGTTTTAAGGGATGCGGCTTCGGGAAGGATGATCCGGGAACCTGAAAGAGAAATACCGGTACTTGCCGAAACGGATGTGCTGGTCATCGGAGGAGGACCGGCAGGAACTGCAGCTGCAATAGCCGCAAGCCGTACCGGTGCCGATACTTACCTTGTTGAACGTTACAACCATCTTGGCGGACTGTGGACCGGCGGGCTTGTTCTGCCGCTTCTTTCAACCCATGCCCTCGACCGGCATAAAAGACAAAAAAAAGTTATTTTCGGTATAGGGGAGGAAATGTCAAAGAGGCTATTTGATCTGGGGATGGCAATACATGAGGTAAATCCCGTGATTGATCCCGAAGCCGGCAAATTTGTTCTTGATGAAATGATACGCGAGGCCGGGGTGAAGATGCTCTACCACAGCTGGGCCTCAAATGTTATTATGGACGGGAATGTAATAAGGGGAGTGTTCATTGAAAGCAAATCCGGACGGATGGCTGTCCTTGCAAAAGTGGTAATAGACTGTACGGGTGACGGAGATATTTTCCATCTGGCCGGAGATGATTATGAAACCATGAATTATGCGATAGGGCTTGTTCACCGGCTTGGCAATGTTGACCGCATTGATCCGGACAGGCCCGGTTACGAAAAGAAAAATCTGGGAAATCCCACTCCGCTGAAAAGTGTTAACTGGGTAAACATGTGGGGAAGGGAAAATCAGGATGCCCTTGACGTGATAAATCTTTCGAATCTTCAGATGGATTACCGCCGCGAGATATGGAACAGTGTTCAGGAACTCAGGAAAACACCGGGTCATGAAGAGGTTTTTCTCCTGGATACCGCATCGCAGCTGGGTGTAAGGATGTCGAGGATACTGGACGGTGAATACAGGCTTACTCTTGAGGATACCATGACATTCAGATCGTTCAGTGATGCAATAGGAATAAGCGGAGCGTGGACGACCATGCTTTACAAAGGAAGAAAGATCCCGGCCTCCGAACGTCCGTACTGGCAGATACCTTACCGTTCACTTGTTCCAAAAAAGACTGAAAATCTTCTTGTTGCAGGTCGCTGTTTCTGTTTTGGAAAAGAATTGGCTGAAGATACGAGGATTATCGGTACCTGTCTGGTAACGGGTCAGGGGGCCGGTGCGGCAGCCGGACTTGCAGTGAAGGAAAAGGTATATCCGAGGAACGTAAATGTAAAAAAACTCAGGGAACTCCTGAAACAGCAGGGTGTCTGGATGGGATGAAAAAAACAGTCACCGCATCGGATATCCGGACAGTATCATTCATTATTGCCTCGATATGTGCCATTCCCGGACCGTGGAAGGGCTTGCAGGGATTCTATGTTTGGTTCAGCCCCTTTCTGATGCTTAATTCCGTTTTTGCACTGAAGAGCATGATCTGGCTTCATGCAGTTGCTGTTGCCGTACTGGTTGCCGTCATAATCCGGAAACGCTGGTTCTGCAAATATCTTTGTCCTGCCGGATGGTGTTTTGATAAAATATCCTTACTCAGTCCATTTGCCGGAAGAGGGTACAATAAATTGCCTCATGCCGGCAAGTGGCTGGCAGTTATTTCACTTATATCTGCTTTGTTCGGGTTTCCCCTGTTTGTGATTATTGACCCTCTTTCCCTGTTCAACGGATTTTTTCTGAACCTCACCGGGAAACCGGAACCAATGGTTTTTATTTCTCTTCTTGCATTCCCGCTGTTGTTACTGATACATTTCCTGCTGCCCGGGATCTGGTGCAAAAAACTTTGTCCGCTCGGGGGATTGCAAACAGGCTTATGGGATATTAAAACCCATTTGACCGGACTTTTTTTGAAAAAGGCTCCGGCTTCAGAAACCGAATTGCCCGGCAGACGTTATTTTATTATGGCCGGGACCGGTCTGCTGGCAGGACTGATTTCACCCGGGATTTTTCGTTCATCTCCCGGGGAAGTTATTCGTCCTCCGGGGGCAAGGGACAGTCTGTCGTTCAATACACTTTGTTCCCGATGCGGTAATTGCATCAGGGCATGTCCGACTCGGATTATTCAGCCGCTTACCCTATATGATTTGCCACTGGCATGGATGACTCCGGTAATCAGATTTGAGGACGGATATTGCCTCGAGACATGTAATGTCTGCAGCCGGGTCTGCCCGACAGGAGCCATTGAACTTTTTCCCCTTGAGGCAAAAAAAAATCTGTTTATAGGAACGGCAGAGATCAGCAACGAAAACTGCTATCTGCTTAACAACAGGGATTGTGTGAAATGCAGGGAGGTATGTAAATATGATGCCATAAGTTATGTGCCCGGTACCGGTATCAATACCGGTGTTCCTGTGGCAGACAAATCAAAGTGTGTCGGATGCGGCGCATGTGCAATTGTATGTCCTGCAGATTGTATTGTCATCAGGTCACAGGGAAGAAAATAAGAGTGCTAATCAACAAACCCAAAAGTTTAATGAACTATTGATGGTTGAATAAGCGGGAAATATCTTAACTTTCAGTAATTTTTTTTTATTGTGTTCTTTTCTTAATGTTTTGAATTCATTGTGATTAAGAGTTTTTCACCGGGACCGGAATAAAATGGAGCAAGGAGAATTATAAGCACACACGACCATTGTTTTAGAATATGAAGATGAAATTTTGAATCTCCTGGTGTTTACGCAGTAAACAAATGATGTATGAAACAAAAAAATATAAGAAGATGAAAAGGTTTTTAATATTAACATTAGTTTTTGCGGGAATTGCTGCATTTCTGCCATCCTGCAATCAATCAAAAAAAAGTGAAATGGTCAGGAAAGAGATTTACGGTGCTTACCAGGGAAAAGAGGTTTACATGTTCACGCTTACAAACAAGTCAGGGAATATTCTCAAAATCACAAACTTCGGAGGGAAGATCAACTGGATTGAGGTTCCCGACAGAAACGGAAAGAAGGAAAATATCACATTTGGTTACGATACTTTTGAAGGGACAATCAATGGTGATATGTCATTCGGTTCCCTTGTCGGCAGATATGCCAACAGGATTGCAAATGCCAGGTTCAGCCTCGAGGATGTGGAATATGAACTTCCTGTAAATAATGGTCCCAACTGCCTGCATGGCGGACCGCAAGGCTGGCATAGTGTTGTATGGGATGCAGAAGTGATAAGCGGCAGTGATTTTCCTGCTGTCAGACTTACATATGTCAGTCCCGATATGGAGATGGGATTTCCCGGCACAGTTACTGCAGAAGTTGTATATACCTGGACTGATGATAACGAGATAGTGATGGATTACAAATGCAGTACAGACAAAAAAACCGTTGTCAATGTAACCAATCATGCTTATTTCAACTTACTGGGACCGGGAAAGGGGGATATACTTGATCATGTTCTTACTCTGAAGGCATCAGCATTTACCCCGGTCGATTCCGTAATGATTCCAACCGGTGAATTACGTCCTGTTTCGGGCACTCCGTTTGATTTCACAAGTCCGCATTCCATTGGTGAAAGGATAGGGGAGAATTATGATCAGCTCATACTGGGCCGCGGATATGATCATAATTTTGTACTTGACAACAGAGAACCGGTTGATGTTGAGGTTTATGAACCGGTAACCGGAAGAGTTCTTGAAGTGATTACCGATCAGCCCGGAATGCAGCTTTATACGGGTAATTTCCTTGACGGAACAAATATTGGTCATGGAGGAGTAGCTTTTACCCACAGGACAGGATTCTGCCTGGAGTCGGGTCATTTCCCTGACAGTCCCAACCATCCTGATTTTCCGACAACGGTGCTTAATCCGGGTGAAACATTTAAATCACAGACGATTTACAGGTTCTCAGTCAGGTAAAGCATTACGCCCCTGCATATTGGCTGCCGGATTTTGCAGTCATCGTGATCCTTTATTTTTGCAATACATTATTTCCGGCAGACATGAAATAGGTAAAATGCTTAATAAAGAGCTGATCTGCTTAATAGAAGTTTTATATTTTAATCAAATCTTATTGTTGTTATAAATGAGAAAATATTTTGTTATTCTTTTTGCCATGACTTTGCTGGCAGGCTGCAGACCGGCGGGGAAAAATGCTGAATCCGGCCTGAAAAGTATAACTGCCGATGACATGAAAAGACATATCTCAATACTTGCTTCCGATGAATTCCTTGGCCGGGCACCTTCAACTGAAGGGGAAGAAAAGACTATCAATTATCTGGCTGAAGAATTCAGGCGGATCGGACTTGAACCAGCCGGTGACGGCAGTTATTTTCAGGAGGTTTCACTGGTAAAATCAACTGCTGACCCGGGAATGAAAGTTGATATCAGCGGGGGAAAAAGCAGAATGAGTCTGAAATACCGTGATGATATCATAGGCGGGAGTCCTCAGCAAAAGGATTTTATCAGGCTTGATAATTCCGAGATCATATTTGTTGGTTACGGGATTAATTCACCGGAAGACAACTGGAACGATTATGAAGGTCTTGACGTGAAAGGGAAAACTGTAATGGTGCTTATAAATGATCCGGGCTATGCCACTTCTGACAAGAGTCTTTTTGAAGGGAAAGCCATGACCTATTTCGGACGCTGGACATATAAGTATGAAGAAGCGGCGCGGCAGGGAGCTGTAGCAGTCATTATCATTCATGAAACCGGAGCGGCTGCATATCCATGGGAGGTTGTTCAGAACAGTTGGGGCGGTTCCCAGTTTTCACTTTTGGATGATCCACTGGCGTCGTCTGATCTTCAGTTCAGCGGCTGGGTAAGCAATGAATCGGCAAGAAAAATCTTTAAGGCTGCAGAACTGGATTTCGAGGCGCTTACCAGGGCTGCTTCCGGCAGAGGTTTCAAGGCTGTTGACATGAATCTGGGATTATCCCTTAGCTTCAGGAATGAAACGGAATATCCCGGATCAAATAATGTTGCTGCTTTATTGCCCGGTGGCAGGAAGGCAGACGAATACATAATTTATTGTGCACATTGGGATCATTTCGGGGTAAACAATACTTTCAAAGGTGATTCAATACTGAACGGTGCCGTTGACAATGCCACAGGTACAGCAGCTTTACTTGAGATTGCAGAGGCATTTGCCAGTCTTCCTGTTAGACAGGATCGTTCAATCCTTTTCCTTTCAGTAACATGTGAGGAGCAGGGACTGCTTGGCAGTGATTATTATGCTAATAATCCCTTGTTTCCCCTGGAAAAGACGGTAGCTGTGATTAATATGGATGCCCTGAATATATTTGGCAGGACAAAGGATATGATAATTTCTGGTTACGGATATAATCAGCTTGATGAATATGCAATTGCTGTTCTGGACAAATACGGACGTTATGCAAGTCCGGATCCCACACCCGAAAAGGGAGGCTATTTCCGTTCTGACCATTTCAGTTTTGCCAAAGTCGGAATACCCTCAATGAACCTGTCAGCAGGGGTTGACAATGTTGAGCATGGCAAGGCATGGGGTCTGGCTCAGAGTGCGAAATGGATATCGGAAAACTATCATAAGCCTTCTGACAACTATGAGCCTGATAAATGGAATTTTGACGGCATGATTGAAGATGTAAAAGTCTATTTTGAAATTGGTTACAACCTCAGCGTGACAGACAGGTTCCCGGAATGGAATCCCGTTGTTCCGTTTAAGGCACTGAGAGACGAAATGATGGAAAAGCAAAACAGGTAACAGTTATAATACATCAGTACCCGCAAGGATCCTTCAGACCGGACATTGGCAGGAAGAAGAGATTCGAATCGTTTTGTTAAGAATACGTGCTGTGTTACTCCTTTCTATACGCCTTCCGAAAATCTAAATGATATCCACATTGTTTTATCAGTATATGTAAATAATTGTATTACAGTATGTTAATAAAAAACAGAATTATGAAAAGAAAGATAAGGTTACATTGATTTTGGTTTCACATTGAGTCCTTATTAAATATTCCGGGAAAAGAAGTATAATTAAAAAAATTAAGTATTTTGCATTCTTAAGAAGGGGTATCCGGTAATTTATTATTGTAAATGAGACGTCACTCACCTGAGAATGAAGCTCTGCTAGTAAGAAGTCTGTCAAAAGACAATATTCTGGCTTTTAATACTCTATTCAGAGAGTACAGTGGCAGACTATACCGTTTTGCCTACGGATATTTAAAGTCCGAAGAGTTGTCTGAAGAGCTTGTTCAGGAAGTTTTTACACGGGTATGGGAAAACCGTAAATCACTTAAATCTGAATGCTCATTTAAGTCATATCTTTTTACAATCGCATTTAATATTATAAAAAAGCATTTCAGGCGTGAAGCCTATATTTCACAATATTTTAAAAAAAGAATAGCGGAAGATTTTGATCTCTCTACAACAAAAAAGATCAACTATGATTCTCTTTATCAATATGTTTCTGAACTTGCTGATCAATTGCCAGCACGTCGTAAAGAAATCTTTATTAAAAGCAGATTTGAGGGATTAAGCATAAAGGAGATTGCTGAAGAACTGAAAATAAGTCATAAAACAGTTGAAAACCAACTAACTGACGCATTGAGATTTATCAGGAGCCATATAAAGAGAGAAAACCTTCCTTTATTATTGTTTATAGCCTTATTCATCATGTAAAACTTGCTTATGCCTCAGTATTGAATTATCCCTTCAGTTTCCGGATATGGTTTTCAGCAGGATATTGTCAGTATTTTTTCAGACATTCAGAATTAGCCAATTTTATTCTGGAAATTATTTTAATTGAAATATTATATAAAATACACAAAATGAAAACATTGATTAAATTATTGCTAGCATTCTTAATTATGTTTGGTTTAAGTTTCTGTAAAGAATCAGCTCGTCTTCAGCAAAATGATCAAACAGAAAAAATATATAAATATGTCATAAAAGGTGGACATTTAATTGATCCTAAAAACAATATAAATGGGAAAATGGATATTGCCATATCCTACCCCTCCATACCTGACAGAGGTTATGAGATAGGGACCAGAGATGCCAAAATTGCTTTGGTTGCAAAAAATATAAATGCTGATCTGGGTGCACAGGTCATTGACGCCAAAGGGATGTATGTCACGCCAGGGCTTGTTGATATCCATGTGCATGTGTTTTGGGGCCTGGATACAATCGGAGGGTACAGGAATGGACCGCAGAGCCTGCCTCCGGATGGATATACTTCGAGATCGGGAGTCACAACTATTGTTGACGCAGGAAGTTCAGGATGGAAGAACTTTGATAATTTTAAAAGTCAGACTATCGATGTATCACAGGCAAGAGTACTTGCCTTTCTGAATATAGTCGGAGAAGGTATGGCAGGAGGGGAATATGAAAATAATCTCGAAGAAATGGATGTGGAAAAAGCAGTAGAGTATGCAAAAAGGTTTCCAGAACATATTGTAGGCATTAAGCTGGCTCATTTTAACCGAAGAGACTGGACTCCGGCCTTAAGAGCCGAAGAAGCAGCAAAACAGGCAGGAGTACCGTTAATGGTGGATTTTGGCAGTGCAACCCCTGCTTTATCCCTCGACACACTATTGAACCATGTATTCCGTCCGGGTGATATTTTTACACACTGTTACGGAGGAAATCAGGCAACTCCTGAAGTAAGACCAGGAGGAAGGGAAGCACTTGTAAATGTCAGTAATGAAGTCAAGCCATTTGTTTGGGAAGCAAGAAACAGAGGGGTGATATTTGATGTTGGTTTTGGAGCTGCCAGTTTTAGTTTCGCAGTTGGAAAACCAGCTTTTGATGGAGGTTTTTATCCTAACTCAATAAGTTCTGACATGCATAATCACAGTGCGGTAATGAATAAACCAATGAAAAATATGCCAAATATAATGTCACTGTTTATAGCTCTTGGAATGGATCTTCCGGCAGTAATAAAAGCCAGCACCTGGGAACCGGCACAGATAATTCAAAGGGAAGAACTCGGCCATTTATCTGAGGGAGCAATTGCTGACGTGGCTATTTTTAATCTTCGTGAAGGTGAATTCGGATTTTGGACAAATGATGGGAAAATTGAAGGGAATAAAAGACTGGAAACGGAAATGACAATAAAAGGCGGAGAAATCATATATAATTTGAATGGTAGAATAAGCCCTGTGAATCTGCCTGTGACAAGAATGTAAGAATTCAAGTATTTCTTGTTTAATATGGTATAAATTTTTTTATATGACTTGTCATTAAACTGATAAGAAGACAAGCATCGTAACGGAAATCAGTTTTTATAACTTACAGGATTCTTGCAACATTTATGGTAATTCCTGTTAATCCATTAAAGGGACATGGTCGCTGACAGATACGACTATCGGGGTATTTGATTTTATTTTGGCTGGATCAGAAACAGTTACAAATATGTAATTCATACATTTTCAATATTCTATTGTTAAAAGTACAGAGCTATCGCATATTTCCCTGTAGGTCTTCAAAATATGGTTGATACTTTGGGAAATATGATTTGTGTACAAAATGTGAATGATGTCTGCACAATAGTTGGTATTATTTATTTGCAGTAATTTTTTGATGGCAATAGGTGTATTCATTGACACATGGATATTACATATTAGCAAATCGAGAATAATGGATTTTTATTTTCAAGATTTCAGGTTAGATTAATTATGGGGTAGTAAACAGTTCCTGGTATTCCGGGAACTGTTTTAAAGTTTTATCAAGAATAAAATATTGATTTATGGCAAATAGCAGTCTGGACACAGATAGGCTGACCAGTTTTATAAATGGGAACTACTCGGAAGAGGATGTAAAATATCTTAGAGAAATATTTTGTAATAAGAGCAAAGAAGAAGACTTGAAGCATGCTGTAAAGAAACAATGGTATGGAATTCTCAGGGAGAAATTTCCACAAGAAAAAAATCTTGAACATATTTTGTATAAGATTCATTATGAATTAAATACAAAATCAGACAGGCCAAAAGCCAATTTTATATTCAGAAATTTTATTATTTGGAGTTCACGTGTTGCAGCAATATTGTTTCTTCCCTTACTAATTTATACGGGATTACGATTTTTCGAAGACATAGATAGGGGAGAACTAGCCTGGGTGGAAATCACAGCTCCTTCCTGGACACGTGTACAATTCAGTCTGCCGGATGGATCAACAGGATGGTTGAATAGCGGTTCCATCGTAAAATATCAAAGTGATTTCATCAATAACAGAAAAATCACCTTGGATGGTGAGGCATATTTTGATGTCAAAACAGATTCTGAAAAACCATTTGAGGTTAGTACAGATGAAATAATAGTTACTGCAACAGGGACCAAATTCAATATCGCCTCATATAAAAATGAAAAAGATGTTGAAGTGGTCTTGAAGGAAGGAAGAATCGAGATAAAAAATCAGGAGATGACAAAATCATTTATGATGAATCCTGAAGAGTTGGTAGTATATGATAGAACTACTGGAGAATTAAGCAATGAAAAAGTTCAATCTGAAAAATACTTAGCCTGGACTGAGGGCAAACTTATATTCAGGAACGATCCGATTGATATTATTGCACTACGTCTGGGAAGGTGGTATAATGTTGATATTGAAATTGAAGGCAACAATTTTACAGATGTTAGGCTGAGAGCTACATTTATTGATGAAAATCTGGAAGAAGTTCTCTATTTTCTTAAAAGGGCGCTTCCCATAGAATACAAGATTATAAGCGGAGGAATTATGAATGATGATGAAACATATACCGGCAAGAAAATATTGTTGACAACAAAGAACTGATGTTGATCATTAATCTTATACCTCAAGTGCCTATGAAAAAAGATTAAAAATAAAAGCAGGAAAGTGCTGGAACCACTTTCCTGCCAAAAGTTAAGTTACTATTGTTTAATAAGCAACCTAAAAACCTTCAAATTTATGAAAAAAAAATATGATTTACGGGTGTCGAAGCGCCCAATCCTAAAAAAGCTAATCATGGAAATAAAGATTTCGATTTTGATTATTGCACTAAGCCTCGGGAATATTCTTGCATCGAATACTTATTCCCAGGTAACAAAAGTGACATTAAATGCAGAGAAAAAATCTCTTGAGCAGGTCATGGATGAAATAGAACAGCAAAGTGAGTTTTATTTTGTTTTCAATCAGAAGCAGATTGACATTGATAGAAAAATAAACATTCGTGTTGAAGACAAGGTGATTAATGAAATACTTCCGTATCTTTTCAAAGGTACCAATGTAAATTATACAATTCTTGACAGAAAGATCTTATTAACTACCGATGATAAGAGTGAATTTTTAGAAAAGGGTTATTCTGAAGAATTATTTCAGCAAAGAATTATATCAGGAAAAATAAGAGATAGAAATGGGAATCTTTTAACAGGGGTTAATGTAATTGTAACAGGAACAACCACAGGAACAATATCTGATATAGATGGTTCATATTCTCTGAATATTCCTCCAGGATCAAAAAGTTTAACGTTTTCATTTATTGGAATGAAATCAGTAGAAATTCCTATTGGACAATCTAATTCCTTAGACATTATATTGGAGGAAGATGCAGTAGGTTTGGAGGAAGTTGTTGTAATTGGTTATGGCACAGTTAAAAAAAGTAATCTTACAGGTTCTATTTCAAGTATAAGAGGAAAAGAATTGGCTCAGGCAACAACAGGGGGTATACAGGATGTATTACAGGGTCGGCTTGCTGGTGTTCTTATTACTCCGACCAGTGGACAGCCTGGTGGTGCAACTGACTTGAGTGTTAGGGGTGTAGCCACTTTTGGTGATGGTAATCCTTTGTATGTTATTGATGGTATTCCACTTATTACGGATCAGGTGAGTAGAAACGTAAACCCCATTGCCTCTTTGAATCCCGACAATATTGAATCAATACAAGTATTGAAAGATGCATCAGCAGCAGCTATTTATGGTGCCAGAGCTGCTAATGGAGTTGTTATTATAACCACCAATAGGGGAAAATCCGGTGAGAATCAACTACAATTCAAGATGTCTACAGGTTTTGCAGATGTCACCAGATTTTATCCAATGATGACAACCGAACAATGGATTCCCTATTCTATTGATGCTTATAAAAATGCTAATAAACAGATTCCTATAGCTTTCACTGAACCCTTTTTGTCGGAGAATCTTAAACGTAATACTGATTGGCAAAAAGAGGGATTTAAAACTGGTATTCTTCAGAATTATTGGTTGGGGATATCGGGTGGTAGCAATTTTTCAAATCATTTCATTTCATTGGGATATGTGGATGAAGGAGGAACCTTGCCGCAAAGTAATTTTTCTAGATTTTCAGCTAAGATCAATACTGATTTTAATATTCTAAAAAGACTAAAAATTGGTGAAAGTATTGAGCTTTCACGTTCTAGATGGGATGGAACATTTACTCAATCGTCATATACAATTAGACAATTGTTACAGCAAGGGCCTACTGTACCTGTTTATGATGATGATACTGATGGATTTGATGGGCCACAGCTCAAGTATGGACCTGTTGGAAGACAAAATACTATTGGGCATTTAACATTGGAGGAAAATTATCAAATAGAAAACAGGCTTCTTGGAAATGTGTTCGCAGAATATGAACCGATTCCAGGTCTTGTTAATCGATTTTCTTTAGGAACGGACATAGCTCAATCCCGAACATTTAGATTTATTCCAACTTATGTAATGGGAGATCGAAAGAATACTTTGGCTTCACTTAGTGAAACTAGAGGTGATTTGAATACTTCTCTTCTAGAAAATACTCTTACTTACCATAAGACTATTAACGAGATTCATAATATTACGGTTCTTGCGGGTTATAGTCAACAGAAATCATGGAGAACAAATACCAGTGTTACTGTGAGAACATTTCCAAGCGATGATATAAGGACTATTGAAGCTAGTTTTGAGGAAAGATCTATTAATGGACTGGAAACAGGATTCTCACTTCGTTCACTTATAGCTAGGCTAAATTACACTTATAATAATAAATACAATTTTATGGGGGTAATCAGACGGGATGGTTCATCACGGTTTGGAAGTAATAATCGTTATGGCGTTTTCCCATCATTGTCTGGTAGCTGGCTTATTTCAAAAGAAGCATTTATGTCTGGGATAGATCAGGTTTCCAACCTTATATTAAGAACAAGCTGGGGTAAGGTAGGTAATCAGGATATAAATAATTTTGCCCAATATGCGACTATATCTTCGGGTGTAAACTATATATTCGGATCTACACAGACATTAATTCCTGGGTCAACATATTTAAATATGGGTAATGCTGATTTGAAATGGGAGATTACTACTCAAACAGATTTTGGAGTGGATTTGGGATTGTTCAAGGATAAATTAGCTTTTACAATTGATTATTATATTAAGAATACTGATGATATACTTCTTCAGTTACCAATTCCTACCACCTCTGGGTTTAGGAGAACTAACGGGCCGTTTGTAAATGCTGGTTCTATGGGTAATAGAGGATTTGAATTTACTGTCAATCATAGGAATATTTTAACCAATGGGTTTACTTATTCAATATCTGGAAATATTGCAACAAATAAAAATAAAATAACTTCTTTGAACAGAGGTGAGCCAATTTATGCAACCCAGGCTAGTGGAAAACAAGTGGCTCAAACTATTACTCAAGAGGGATATCCATTAGGTTCATTTTTTGGCTATGTAATGGAAGGAGTATTTAAAGATGCTGAAGATTTAGCAAATCATGCGTTTCAAGACGGATCAGAAGTTGGTGATGTAAAATTTAAAGATCTAAATTCCGATGGTGTAATTAATGCTCTAGACCAGCAGATTATAGGGAGTCCTTTTCCAAAATTCACATATGGTCTGAATTCGGATATTGAATTTAAAAATTTTGATTTTGCTGTGTTTGTTTATGGGAAACAAGGACATGATATTTATCATTTGTTATGGGCTGACCTTAATGAAGGTGAGGGTGATAACAATGCTACAACGGAGATGTTACAAAGGTGGACTCCCACCAACACTGCTACAAATGTTCCAAGGGCTATTACTGGACAGCCAGGAGGCAATACACGTCCTTCATCTCGATTTATTGAGAACGCGTCCTTTTTGAGAATTCAAAGTATTAGTCTTGGATACAATCTTGGCAAGTTAATCCCAAAGAATTTTAATGTATCCAGATTAAGGATTTATGTTTCAGGTACCAATCTTTACACTATTACAAAATACAAAGGTTATAATCCGGAAGTTGGAAAATTGATTACTGGAGCTAGGAGTTCTCTGACCCAGGGAATTGATGTGGGGATGTACCCTATTCCGAGACGAGTTGAAGGTGGTATACAAATAGATTTTTAACAATTATAAATGATTTGTTTTATGAAAACGATTAAATATTTCCTTAGTGGATTGGTGTTGATAATCAGCATTATAGGGTGTGACAAGGATTTCCTAAATATAAACCCTCCTAGTGCATTGACAGAATCTTTGTATTTCAGAGATGTTATTGATGCTGAAGCATTAATTGCTTCGGCGTATACACCTCTGACCAATACGAACAATATCGCAAAAATCGCTGAAGCTACAACTACTGATAATATAATATATAATACTCAGGGATTAAATCTTCAATCATGGAGTTTTGATTCAAATGATGCTATTATAGATGATGTTTGGCAAACAACCTATGAGGGAATTTTCAGGACAAATATTGTTCTTGATAAAGTCCCGGGTATTTCAATTTCAGATGAGTCAATAAAAAACAGAATTTTGGGAGAAGCTAGGTTTTTACGTGCATTTTATTATTTCAGATTGCTTACAAATTTTGGTGCAGTGCCTTTAATAACAGAGCCTGATCCTGCAAATGCCTATAAGGCAGCAGTTCCAAAAAGTCCTGTTGACAACATATATGAATTAATTATTGAAGATCTCATAATAGCTATTGAGTTGTTACCAAATAAATCTCAATATGATGCTAAAGATTTGGGACGTGCTACAAAAGGCGCAGCTAAAGCGTTGTTGGGTAAAACTTATCTATATCAGGGTAATTTCCTTCTGGCAGAAGCATCTTTGTTAGATGCCTGGACAACAAGTGAAGCACAGTTGTTAATAAATTTCAATGATATAAATATTGTTGATAATAATGTTGAATCAATTTTTGAGATCCAATTTCATGATATAGCGAATCAAGGAAGCAGTAGGGTTGCTAATGATTATCCTCAAGGTCAGGGTGGGTATGCAAATATTCTTCCAACTCAAGACCTTGTTGATGAATTTGAGTTTTATGATGGTGAAACTGCTATAAATGGAAGAGATCCTCGTTTGTTCTATTCTATTTTTAATCAAGGAGATCCTTATGATGAGGTTGAGCCTGTTTTTCAAAGCCAATGGACTCCTACAGGTTATGCTCGGAAAAAAGGTTCATTTCCTGTTGTGCGTGACAATAATTACAACCTTGGCAGAAATTTTTCATTAATCAGACTTGCTGATGTAATATTAATGTATGCCGAAGCTGCAAATGAAAATGGTAAGTATGATGATGCTATTGAGGCAATTAATGTAGTTAGGAGGCGTGTGGGCATGCCAGAGCTTCCGAGTATTGATTATCCTGTGAATAATAAAAATGAAATCTTTAATGCTATTGTCCACGAACGCCGGGTTGAACTTGCATTTGAATATATTCGACTTTATGATTTGCGAAGATGGGGGATTGCTGAACAGGAATTAGGATCCATCGGTTTTACACTGCCCAAGCATCAATATTTTCCTATTCCACAACAAGAATTATTTACCAATCCCAGTCTTGTTCAAAATGAAGGTTATTAATTATATTTTATGACTATCGGTAATGATAAATAAATTGATTATATTATTGGAAAATACTTGACATGAATCTAATCAAATTTATTGAATCATTTCCTGATGAATCCTCATGCAGGGTCAAATTTAAGGAATTTCGGGATGAACAAGGGGTCATTTGTAGAAAATGTGGTGGTACTGATCATTATTGGTTGCAAACAATTGAACAGTATCAGTGTAAGAAATGCAAAACCAGGACAACCTTAAGAAGTGGAACAGTAATGCATGCAAGTAATCTTCCATTCAGGTATTGGTTTATTGCAATTCATTTACTGACAAGCACAAAAAAGACCTTTTCTGCCAAGGAGTTACAACGTCAGATTGGTCATAAATTTTATGAACCCATTTGGCTGATGATGCAGAAGCTGAGATTGACAATGGGATCCAGAGACAGCAGGTATAAGCTGGACAAGATTGTCGAGTTGGATGAGGGCTTCTTTGAGAGTGTGGATACAGAAATAGAAGAAAATAAAAAATCTGAACCCGGAAAACGTGGCCGTGGCAGTCAGAAACAGAGAAAAGTATTGGTAATGGCTTCAACGGTTTATGATTTCAGTAAGAGAAAGAAATATGGAAAACCAACAAAGTTCAGATATGTAAAGATGATTGTTGTTGACGATCTCAAGGGACACACAGTTGGAGAAAAAGTATCGGAAAATATTAAATACGATTCAGTTGTAAAAACCGATAATTACACCAGTTACTCAAGATTAAAAGAACGGGTCTGGTGTCACATACCCCGGAAAGTTAGTCCGAAGGAAGCTGGTAAAGTATTACCATGGGTCCATACAATGATTGCAAATGCAAAGAGAACATTGTTGGGAATACATCATATGATATCTTCAAAGTACGCCCAGAATTATCTGGATGAGTTCTGTTACAAGGTAAACAGGAGGAACTATGGAGATCAATTATTTGATAGACTGTTAATAGCTTGTGTTACTACAAATTATCAAAATATTGTTAAACATTACCGATAGTCATTTTATATTTTTATTAAATATGATCAATTTTTATAAATGAAAGATGAAAGGATATTACCTTAAAATCAGGCTATATCCTTTCATTAGATAGAAAAATCAAAAAATGAAACGAAGAGAATTAATTAAAGGATTGTCAATTATGCCTTTAACTTGGATGGCAGATAATATGGACAACAAATTTCCCGATGATTCATTCATCCACCAATCTTTTCTCAATGAAGAAATTTACAGTAAGCTGTCATCAAAAACTTCAAAAAAATTAGACTATAGTCCTCAGATATTTAATTCTATTGGAGTGGAACCTGTAATAAACTGTTTGGGTACTTTAACGATTATCGGAGGATCCATTGAATTACCTGAAGTGCGCAAAGCTATGGAACTTGCTGCTCCTTATTTTGTACAGCTTGATGAACTCGCCACTGCGGTAGGAAAAAGATTTAGTGAAATTACTGGAGCTGAATGGGGGATGGTTTCATCTGGGTGTGCAGCGGCAATAAAACTTTTAACTATTGCATGTGTTACAGGTGGTGATCCTGAAAAATTAATACGGATCCCGGATTTGACAGGATTTGAAAAGACTGAAGTGATAATTCCATCCTATTCGCGTATCTTTTATGATCATTCTATTAGAAATGTTGGAGTCAAAATTATTACGGTGAGTACTAAGGAGGAATTTATTGATTCGCTAAACAAGAAAACGGCAATGATCTTTCTTTTTACTGGATCAAGAGAATATTATGAAGGATCTTTATCTATAGAGAATGTGCTAAAAATTACCAAAGATAAAAAAGTGCCTATTGTAGTAGATGCTGCAGCTGAGATTTTAACTATTCCTAATATTCACTTGCAAAAGGGTGCAACCGTTGTAAGTTATAGCGGTGGGAAAGCTTTACAAGGACCTCAAAGTACGGGGCTAATACTAGGTCAAAAAGATCTTATTTCAGCTGCCTGGCAGGCAAGTTCACCACATCATGGACCAGGTCGTGATAATAAGGTCGACAGCGAAGAACAAATAGGAATGCTGGCTGCTGTTGAGGCTTGGATTATGACTGATCATGCTGAAAAAGAACAAAGATGGATTTCGCGTTTGCAATACATCTCAAAGCATCTTTTGGGTATTAATAGTGTCAAAACCCAGATTCGTGAACCGCAAGGAGTTGACAATAGAAGTGCTTCATTGATAATATCATGGGATCCAAGTGTGCTTAATATTACCGGAGAAAAAGTAGCAGAAGATTTTGCAAAAAACAGCCCCAGAATAGCTCTACGTGGCCGTTCTGATTTAGATTCAGGACTCACTTCAATTTCAGTAAATGCTTATATGATGCAGGAAGGAGAAGAAAAAGTGGTAGCAGATAGGATCCATAGCATTTTATCAAAAAAAAGGAAACCGTTAAAAGATGAAATGCAACAACCATCAGATAATATTATTGGTAGATGGGAAGTTGATATTTTGTTTTTAAATGGAAATGGTAAGCATGAATTTATTATTGAAAAACAAAATGGAAATTGGATTCATGGACTTCATTTAAGTGGATTTTCCAGACAAGAATTAAATGGAACTATAGAGGGAGATTTAGTTAAATTTCAAAGTATCTATTCTTCCCTCGGCGATACTATTCCTTTTATATTTTCAGGAGTTTTGGAGAATGACACAATTACTGGAAAGCTTTTTATGGGAGAATATGGAATAGCAAATTTTAGTGCAACAAGGAGCATTAATAAGGGAAATAAAATAAAAATTACTGAACCAAATTTTGGAAGAAGGAATCCTAATGCGTGGTAGTTACTAAATTTATACTGTAAATTAATTTTAAATAAATGTAATATTAAATATATAAAATGGAATCATTGACTAAGTTATTGCTGGCTGGCTTAATTCTATTTGGTTTAAGTTTCTGTAAAGAATCAGCTCGTCTTCAGCAAAATGATCAAACAGAAAAAATATATAAATATGTCATAAAAGGTGGACATTTAATTGATCCTAAAAACAATATAAATGGGAAAATGGATATTGCCATATCCTACCCCTCCATACCTGACAGAGGTTATGAGATAGGGACCAGAGATGCCAAAATTGCTTTGGTTGCAAAAAATATAAATGCTGATCTGGGTGCACAGGTCATTGACGCCAAAGGGATGTATGTCACGCCAGGGCTTGTTGATATCCATGTGCATGTGTTTTGGGGCCTGGATACAATCGGAGGGTACAGGAATGGACCGCAGAGCCTGCCTCCGGATGGATATACTTCGAGATCGGGAGTCACAACTATTGTTGACGCAGGAAGTTCAGGATGGAAGAACTTTGATAATTTTAAAAGTCAGACTATCGATGTATCACAGGCAAGAGTACTTGCCTTTCTGAATATAGTCGGAGAAGGTATGGCAGGAGGGGAATATGAAAATAATCTCGAAGAAATGGATGTGGAAAAAGCAGTAGAGTATGCAAAAAGGTTTCCAGAACATATTGTAGGCATTAAGCTGGCTCATTTTAACCGAAGAGACTGGACTCCGGCCTTAAGAGCCGAAGAAGCAGCAAAACAGGCAGGAGTACCGTTAATGGTGGATTTTGGCAGTGCAACCCCTGCTTTATCCCTCGACACACTATTGAACCATGTATTCCGTCCGGGTGATATTTTTACACACTGTTACGGAGGAAATCAGGCAACTCCTGAAGTAAGACCAGGAGGAAGGGAAGCACTTGTAAATGTCAGTAATGAAGTCAAGCCATTTGTTTGGGAAGCAAGAAACAGAGGGGTGATATTTGATGTTGGTTTTGGAGCTGCCAGTTTTAGTTTCGCAGTTGGAAAACCAGCTTTTGATGGAGGTTTTTATCCTAACTCAATAAGTTCTGACATGCATAATCACAGTGCGGTAATGAATAAACCAATGAAAAATATGCCAAATATAATGTCACTGTTTATAGCTCTTGGAATGGATCTTCCGGCAGTAATAAAAGCCAGCACCTGGGAACCGGCACAGATAATTCAAAGGGAAGAACTCGGCCATTTATCTGAGGGAGCAATTGCTGACGTGGCTATTTTTAATCTTCGTGAAGGTGAATTCGGATTTTGGACAAATGATGGGAAAATTGAAGGGAATAAAAGACTGGAAACGGAAATGACAATAAAAGGCGGAGAAATCATATATAATTTGAATGGTAGAATAAGCCCTGTGAATCTGCCTGTGACAAGAATGTAAGAATCCAAATATTTCTTGTTTAATATATTATCAATAGTTCGTTAAAGTTTTAAGCGGCCAAAAAAATGGTTTAGCCATGTGATTTTACTATTATTAATTATCTATTATATTGATATTAGAACAGTTGTATTGATGTTTGGCCAAGTATTGTTTATTAATCCTCAAAAATAACTTTTACCGTTTTGGCAGTAATATATGAGCTTTTTCATTATATATAAGAGCTTTTAAATCATATTTACTGCTTTAACAGCAAAATATTGACAATTGCTTGCTACGTTCTATTAAAATTCTTATTTTTACCGCTATAAAAGTAAAAACAATGCAATCACAGGAATTAGCAGAAGTAATAAGGATGCACAGAAAGGCAGCTAAACTAAGTCGTGTACACTTAGCAGAAATGGCAGGAGTTGGTAAAACAGTGATTTATGATATCGAGAAGGGAAAGGAATCAGTTCAATTGGACACCTTAAGAAAAATTCTTAAGGTATTGAACATAAAGATAGTGTTAACAAGTCCATATATGGATAATTTGAACAGTACAGGAAATGAGAAAGGCTAAAGTTTTTGTTAAAGGAGTCGAGGCAGGAACTTTAACTGAATTAATAAAAGGTAAGGAGTACGTATTTGAATACATGGACGGATATAAAGGTCTTGAGGTATCACGAACGATGCCAACAAATGAAAAGGCCTATAAATTTGATATGTTTCCACCATTTTTTGATGGGTTATTGCCAGAGGGAATTCAATTGGAAGGATTGTTAAAATTGAAGAAAATAGATAAGTATGATTATTTCTCTCAGCTTATTGCTGTTGGTAATGAGATGATAGGAGTTGTTACTGTAAAAGAAGTAATTGAATGAACCGTTGTCCGATTTCATATAATCCTTGCGGAGATAATCGTTACAGTGAAGCCGGACTTAGACTTTTATCAGCCGAATTAACTTCTCTTAAAAACCTTGAATATACTGCAGAAGAACAAAGAAAAGAGGCTTACAATCGTGCATCAAAGATGTCAATTCAGGGAGTACAGCCGAAGTTGAGTGCAAAATTAAACATCAAGGAAGGAAAATTCGAAATTGTTGACACTGGTGGAAGATTTATTCTCAAACCTCAGCATCAATATTTTTCAGAAATACCAGAAAATGAGGACTTGACAATGAGGCTTGCTGATGAAATTGGTTTAGAAATACCATTACACGGTTTAATTTGGTCTAAAGATAACACCTTAACATACTTTATCAAACGGTTTGACAGGAAGGGACAAAATGATAAAGTAGCAGTGGAAGATTTTGCTCAACTGGCAGGATTAAGTAGGGATACAAAATACGATTACAGTATGGAGAAGGTTGTAGATCTGATTGATAAATATTGTACTTTTCCATCGATTGAGAAATTAGTGCTATTCAAACTGGTCATATTTAATTACCTGATTGGGAATGATGATATGCATCTTAAAAATTTATCTATAATAACTGAAGAGGGTAAGGTCAAACTATCTCCAGGCTATGACCTTCTTAACACTACAATCGAGTATAGGCAGTCTGATGATGAAATTGCTTTACCCCTTAGAGGAAATAAAAGGCATTTAACACGTAAGATGCTTGTAAACTACTTTGGTATAGAAAGGTGTGAATTGACTTCCAAAAGTGTTGGAAAAGTTCTGGAAACCATATCCTCAGCAATTCCCAAATGGAAAGAATTAGTTAATGTCAGTTTCTTATCTAAAGCAATGAAAGATAAGTACCTTGATTTATTGGATGCACGTCTCAGAATTTTGAGTATTTAACATGGATTTTTATCGCGCCATGCAAAGCCCGCGAGGTGGGGATTTATGGGCGAGCAAAATAAATAATGAAACACCTCGCTGATACCCAGTAGATGACAATCGTGTCCGGCAAGGTCTAACCATGCACCGGAGCGAGTCTTGCGTAGTCAACAAGAATGTACGTTTACATAATGTGATTGATGCCTGCTCAATAGTTTGTATTATTATTGGCAGTAATTTTTTGTTTGTAATAGGTGCATTCTTTGACACAGGGATATTACATATTAGAAAATGGTACATAATGGATTTAACTTATCAAGATTTCAGGTTAGGTTAATTACTGGGTGGTAAACAGTTCCTGATTATTTCCGGGAACTGTTTTTTAAATATTCATAATAAGGAAATAAATTATTGATTCATGTCATACAATCATTTGGATATTGATAGGTTGAACAGATTTTTTGAGGGAGAATTTTCGGAAGAAGATAAGGAACACCTCAGGGCATTATTTTGTGATAAGAGTAATGAGAACGGGTTAGAGCATATTGCTAAAAGGCAGTGGTATAAAATTTTTAAGGAAAAATTACCGGACGAAAAGCATCTGGAACATATTCTTTGGAAAATTCATTATGAATTAAATACAAAGCCAAACAAAACGAAGGGGAAACTTAAGTTCAATGATTTCGTCATTTGGAGTTCGAGAGTTGCAGCAATATTGCTTCTTCCTTTATTTCTTTATACCGGATTGCATTTATTCACCAATAGTAAAAAGAGAGAATCCGTTTGGGTAGAAATTAATGCCCCCTCCTGGTCGCGTGTGCAATTTGGGTTACCGGATGGTTCTACAGGCTGGCTGAACAGCAATTCCAGTATAAAATACCAGAATGATTTTACTAATGATAGAAAAATCATATTAGATGGTGAGGCATATTTTGATGTCAGGACAGATCCTGAAAAACCATTTGAAGTAAGTACAGATGATATAATAGTTACTGCAACAGGGACGAAATTTAACGTTGCCTCATATAAAGATGAAAAAAATGTTGAAGTGGTATTGGAGGATGGTAGAATTGAGGTTAAAAATCAGGAAATGACAAAATCACTTGCAATGAATCCTGATGATCTGGTAGTTTATGATAAAGCCACGGGAGGTTTATGTAGTCAAAAAGTACAATCTGAAAAATATCATGCCTGGACTGAGGGTAAACTGATATTCAGGAACGATCCGATTGATGTTATTGCACTTCGTCTTGGCAGATGGTATAATGTTGATGTTGAGGTTGATGGCAATAGTTTTTCAGATGTCAGACTAAGGGCCACCTTCGTTGATGAGAATCTTGAGGAAGTTCTTTATTATCTTAAAAGGGCACTTCCCATAGATTACAAAATAATAAGCGGAGGATTAATTCGTGATGATGAAACATATACTCATAAGAAAATATTATTTACAACGAAAAATTGATAGATAACCCTCATATTATTAATCTATAATCTGAAATGCCTATAGGGGAAAATAAATAATAAAATGAAGCAGGAAAGCGACTCTAACGCTTTCCTGCCAGAAGTTAAGTTACTATTGTGTTTAATGAGCAACCTAAAAACTTTCAAATTTATGAAAAACAATTATGATTTACGGGTGTTGATGCACCCAACCCTAAAAAAGCTAATCATGGAAATAAAAATTTCAATTTTGATTATTGCATTAAGTCTCGGCAACATTTTTGCATCCAGTACCTATTCTCAGACAGCAAAAGTTACACTCAATGTTGCTGATAAAACTCTTGAACAAGTTATGGATGACATAGAACAGCAAAGTGAATTTTATTTTGTATTCAATCAGAAGCAGATAAATATTAATAGAAAGATAAACATTTGTGTTGAAAATAAAATAATTGATGAAGTTCTTCCTGATTTATTTCAAGGTACTAATATAAGTTATGCAATTCTTGACAGGAAAATTTTATTAACTACAGAAAATGTTGTTAATTCTGAAAAAAAATCTCTCCAACAGCATTTCGTGGTATCAGGGATAGTCACAGATGCTTCCACGGGTGAGCCAATGCCAGGAGTGAATGTAGTAGTTAAGGGTACTACTCTAGGAACATTAACAGATGCATTGGGAAAATATTCTTTGTCTGTACCAAATCAAAATTCGTCATTAATTTTTTCATTCATTGGGTATACTAGTAATGAAATAATAATTGCGGGAAAATCTACTATTGATCTTATGCTTACAGCTGAAATAACTGGCCTTGAAGAAGTGGTTGTAACAGCGCTTGGAATATCTAGGGAGCGTAAGACATTAACCTATTCCGTGACTGAAGTTGCTGGAGAAAGTATTGCACGGGCAAACGAATTGAACTTAGGAAATGCTCTTAGTGGGAGAATTGCCGGTGTTAACGCTTCGGGGTCAGCAACAGGACCGATGGGATCTAGTAGGGTAATTATCCGTGGCAATGGATCCCTGGGAGGTGACAATCAGCCTTTATATGTTGTTAATGGTGTTCCTATGATAGTTTCAAATCTTGAATCAGCCGGGCAATATGGTGGGAAAGATTCAGGTGATGGTTTATCAAGTCTTAACCCCGATGATATAGAGAGCATTTCTGTATTGAAGGGTGGTACAGCTGCTGCACTTTATGGTTCACGGGCGGCTAATGGGGTAATCCTTATTACCACAAAATCAGGCAAGGCACGTCAAGGAATTGGAGTGGAATACCATACTTCGTTTGCTTTCGAAAACCCTCTCGCAATACCGGATTGGCAATATGAGTACGGTTCGGGTTTTAGCGGTGTAGCCCCTCAAAATCAAACAGCAGCTGTTGATTATGGCAGAAACTCATGGGGTTCAAAACTTGACGGCTCCATGGTCGTGAATCCTGATGGAGAATTAAGGCCCTATACAGCTCAAAGAAATAATATTAGAAACTTTTACAATACTGGAACAAATTTTTCGAACACACTTGCAATTAATGGTGGAAATGAGACGGCGAATTTCAGGTTTTCTGTTTCGAATGCAGATGTAAAAGCTATAGTACCAAATTCTTCGGGGAATAGAAAGACGTTTAATTTGAGTACAAACGCAAATCTTTCAAAGAAGATTGTTTTTGAAGGCAAAGCCCAGTATAATGTTGAATTAAACAAAAATCGTACGGCGATAGCCGATTTTACTGGTAATCCCAATGCAGCCGTTGGTTTGATTGCGACAAATATTGATGTTAGAACTCTTGCTCCTGGCTATGATGAAAATGGAAACGAGACCCTTTGGTGTGAATATAATTTCGTCTCTAATCCATATTTTGCAGCAAATAAGCGGAAGAATGAAGATGAAAGGCAAAGATTCCTTGGATCCTTCAGTCTCAGATATAATATTTTTGATTTTCTATACCTGAGAGCTCGTATGGGAACAGACTTTTCAGTAATAGAAAGTTTCGATATTACCCCTACAGGAACGGCGCATAACGCTGAAGGTAGTATGTCCGAAGGCTCAAGAAAGTTTTTTGAAAACAATTATGAGTTACTGATT
The DNA here is from genome assembly GCA_964522415.1 of uncultured Rikenellaceae bacterium. Lineage (GTDB taxonomy): Bacteria > Bacteroidota > Bacteroidia > Bacteroidales > VadinHA17 > LD21. The sequence continues at coordinate 53,781 of CAZFVQ010000021.1, forward strand.
GGTTTTGATAAAACATTTGGTGATTTCAGAATTAACGCTCTAGCAGGCGGTAACCAGAAATATTCAAATAACAGGAATACCTCTTTTTCAAGTGGACGTTTTGATGTCCCTTTTGCATATTTTCTTACAAATGGCACAGCACAAACATCCAGTAGAACTTTTTCAGAAAATGCTATTAATTCACTATTTGCTTCTGCCGACCTCGGATACAAGAACTATTTGTTTCTAACTTTATCAGGAAGACAAGATTGGTTCTCAACATTAACTGATCCTTTTCTGGAGGATAATTCAAATTCTATTTTTTATCCTTCAGCAGGATTAAGTTATATAATTTCCGAAACATGGCAATCGCGGCCAGACTGGTTGAGTTTTGCAAAGGTTAGAGCGTCATGGGCACAGGTTGGAGGCGGAGCTCCCGGAGCATATGGAACCAATCTTAGTTATTCAGCATCAACGGTACAACATTTGGGACATCCGTTAATGAGTATTTCCGGTAGTACAATTCCTACCATATTGAAACCATATACTTCAACAACTATTGAGGCGGGGATCGACTTCAGACTATTTGATAATCGTATCGGTGTTGATTTTACCGTGTATGACCGCACAACTACCAATGATATAGTTAGTGCTTCGCTTCCCGCATCTACTAGCTGGGGCAGCATTAATCTGAATGTGGGAGAAGTGCAAAACAGAGGTATTGAACTTATGTTAACAGGTTCACCTATTTCTTCAGGGTCGGGTCTTAACTGGGATATAGTTTTCAATATGGCCTATAACAGGAATATGATAGTTCGAATTTCAGATGAAGTGAAAAGCATGCACCTTGGTACTGTCCGAACTGGGAATGGATATGTTTACAATTATGAAGGTCAGCCTTTTGGAATGGTGACAGGTTATGAAATGAAACGAGGTGTAAATGGTGATATTGTTTATAATATCGCAAACGGCCTTCCAGTGCAAAGCGAGTTAAAGGCTCTTGGACGTGGAGTGCCGCCGTTAAATGTAAGTCTGACAAATAATTTCACTTACAAGAACTTCTCTCTCAATTTATTTTTAGATAGTAAATGGGGAGGGGTAATGTATTCTGCCACGAATGCTTATGGAACGTATTATGGTCTGCATAAAAATACTGTTGCAAATGGTGTAAGAGAAACCGGAATTTCTGTAACCGGAGTTACAGTTAGTAAGACTGAGAATGGAGAAATTGAGGAACCCTTCAATAATGTAATAGATGCTCAAACCTATTTTAGAGATGTTGCTTTTAGAATAACTGATGAATACGTTTATAAAGCTGATTTTATTAAACTTCGCCAGGTGAATTTTGGATATTCAGTACCAAGTACTATTTATCGAAAATACATACCATTTATACAGTCTCTAAATGTTTCTTTTGTGGCTCGTAATCTGTTCCTGCTTTACTCTGCAATGGAGAATGTTGATCCTGAAACGAATTACAATACCGGGAATGCACAGGGGATGGAAAATTTTGGTGTTCCTCCTACGAGAAGTTATGGCCTTAGTTTGGCAGTGCAGTTTTAACGTTATATAATATCTAAGCTATAATAAAATGATTATGAATATATTATTTCACAATAACAGATTGATTTACAGAACATCACTGTATTGTCTATTGCTTTTCTCTTTCGTATTATTAATCTCATGCGATAAGGGTTTCAGAGAAATGAATACAAATCCCAATGCCTTTAATGAACCGGTTATTAATAATCTTTTTGCAAGAAGCATTATTAATGTTGCCGGAACGGCTGATGGAAATACTCAATACCCACGCGATAAAATTGCTGGTGCAATAATGCAATATTGGTCTTCCCTGAATGTCATGCAGTGGACAGGAGTCTTTTATATGGATAAGCCGGAATATACAAACGGTTTTTTCAGTTCTGTGTACGGAACTGAATTACAGTCGGTTCAGCAGTTGCTTTATTTAACCAAAGATGATCCTGAGTTATCAAATCAATACAATATCCTGCGGATATTCCGCGTGTACATACTTCATCGTTGTACGGATATGTATGGAGATGTGCCCTATTTTGAAGCCGGCCAAGGTTATACAGAGGGTCTTCTCAAACCAAAATTTGACAGGCAGGAAGATATTTACAAAGATATGCTTAAGGAGCTGGAAGAGGCTGCCAATAACCTAGATGATTTAAAAACACCATTACCGTTTGGCAGGGCTGATTACATTTATGGCGGAGATGTGACAAAATGGGAAAAGTGGGCTTATTCACTAATGCTTCGCCTTGGAATGCGTTTAACAAAAGTTGATCCGGCATTGGCCGAGACATGGGTAAAAAAGGCAATTGCAGGAGGGGTAATGTCAAGTAATGCAGATATTCCATATCTGGAGCATACAGCGGGTACCGGTACAAACTACAATCAGCAAACATATAGATTCAATGGTCCTGAAGTAACACCTGTTTCTGCACAGGGTACGGGATATGGTAAGATGGGAGAAACTTTTGTGACTATGTTACGTGAAACCCTGGATCCAAGGTCACCCTTTTACATCACTTTGTGGCAAGGAAATGCTGATGTTTCGCAATTGACGGAATATTCAAGACATGAAATTCAAAAGGGATTACCTCATGGATATGATGCCAATACAATAAAGGAATTATATCCTGAATGGACAACGAATACCTATAAGGAATTTTCGGAGGTTAATCTGCATACAATTGGGCATATGACAGCACCAACAATTTTTCAGCATTATTCTGAGGTTGAGTATCTTCTTGCAGAAGCTGCATTGCGGGGCTGGGCAAGTGGAACGCCAAGAGAATATTATGAAAAAGGCGTCAATGCATCAATGTCGGTCCAGTCATTATATCCCGGTGATTTTGTAATATCTCAAAGTGACATTGACGATTATCTTACAAGATTTCCGTATAAAACTGATGCGGGTTTTGAAGAGGAAATGGAACAAATCCACACGCAATTTTATTTGTCAAATTTCCTGAATGGTATTGAAGCATGGTCAAACTGGAGGCGTGTTGAGTACCCGAGACTTGTTCCAACTAATTATCCGGGTAATCAGACAGGCGGAACTATACCCCGACGGATTCCATATCTGGTATCTGAAACCACTCGTAATGAAGCTAACTATAAAGAAGCTTTAGTCAATCAAAGATGGGAAGGAGATTTTTGGACGTCTAGAATATGGTGGGATAAAGAATAGGGTTGCAATATTTAAAATATAAAGCTAACAAGGCTGCTGGAGTTTTCTCGCAGCCTTGTTTTTTGGTGTGCCGTGCATGGACATTAATAATAGGGTGAGAGTCCCGAACGCGCTCACACATTGGGAGGCGTTTAATATATTGGGTGTAAACGATGAATAATAATACACAATTTTCGATAAATTAGGGTAAATATAATTTTGTTTCAATAGTGTAAGTATTTCATCTTCTACGGCTTAATGGATAATTAAACAGCTGTTATCTTCTTACTGTCATTTTTAATCCAACTCTGCCGGCGTTGATAAATTGTGAAAAATAATTGTTCTATTCAAATTATTTCCAACAATGTCGAGTAGTTATTGGATTTGCGTGGAGTTTTTTTCGTGCAACCTTCCATTTATGTGGTAGATCTTACAATTTCGCTGCATCCTAAATTCCGGCTGTTATACACTTATTCACAATCCTCCCGATTTCATTTTCAAGCCCCATTTCCTTAACGGGCTACAGTTATTCATAGTCTTGGTGTAAGCAAAGCAGCAACTGGCTAATTGCTGTTTTTGGTACATCCTTATTTGCCAATTTTAGTACATTGTCAGTTGCTGCTTACACCAGGATACGCAGCTGGAAAAAGAAACAATACAAGATTAACTGGAAATATTTAATTTTTGTTAAGATTATTCAGGTAATACGCAAAACTTGATTTAAAGAAGTATTTTAGGAGCTGATTTTCTTAACAGTTCTGTGGAAAGCATATATATTGTTGCTGTTTAATGACTTATGTTTTTTCAGGGACTTTTCTTTGAAAACCTTTTGGCACATTCGTTAAAAAGCTGGAACACTACAGCAAACAAATGAACGTTCAATTAAAATTAAAATAATATTATGATGAAAAGGCGGGAAGTATTAAAAACTCTATCAACAATTCCGGTTGCCGGTGGTCTTATGTCAATAGAACCTCTTGTAGCATCAGTAAGCCAGAAAAAACCTGTGATTGATGCAGGTCTTTTGTCAAATCCGGCAAAAGGGGCGCTGGCTCTTGGGCCACAGCTTTATCAGTCTATTGGTGTGGAGCCCCTTATCAACTGCAGGGGGACTCTTTCAATTATCAGTGGTTCAACGGAACTTTATGAAGTCAGAAAAGCAGTTGAATATGCTGCGATGCTTCATGTGCATATTGACGAGCTGGCAATGGCAGTGGGTAAAAGACTGGCAGAGATTACCGGTGCTGAATGGGGAATGGTGTCTTCAGGTTGTGCAGCAGGTTTGAAACATGTTACAGTTGCCTGTCTCACCGGTGGTGATCCTGAAAAGCTTGTTAAAATACCTGATCTGACAGGATTTGATAAAACAGAAGTAATCATTCCGAGATATTCAAGGAATCAGTATGATGCTGCAATAAGAAATACCGGGGCTGATCTGATAGAAGTCGAAACAGTGGAAGATCTTAAAAAGGCGATCAACTCACGTACTGCAATGATCTATCTGTTTTCCGGTCCCCGGGCTTATTATGACGGACCTCTGTCCATTGAAAAGGTAGCCCCTGTTGCAAGAGAGAATAATATTCCTGTTCTTGTAGATGCAGCTGCTGAAATACTTACAGTTCCAAATGATCATTTGAAATGGGGTGCAACTATTGTAGCATATAGCGGGGGAAAGGCCTTAAGAGGGCCCCAGGGTGCCGGACTTCTTCTGGGTAACAAGGATATTCTTTTTTCAACCTGGCAGTCAAGTTCTCCTCATCACGGACCGGGAAGAGATAATAAAATCGGTAAGGAAGAACATATGGGTATGCTTGCCGCTGTGGAAGCATGGGTGAAAACCGATCATGCCCAGAAAGAAAAGACATGGATCACGTGGCTTGAATATATTTCGAAAAAAGTTAGTACGGTAAAGGGTGTGACCACTCAGATCACGGAACCACAGGGTGTTGATAATCGCAGTGCCCGAATGTCAATATCGTGGGATCCTGCAGTTCTGAACATCACCGGAGAGGAAGTTTCAAATGAGTTGTACAACAACAGCCCGAGAGTTGCTCTGGGCGGAGGAAGAGTCAACCCCGCGGATGGAAGAACCTCCATCTCGATTAGTGCTCAGATGATGCAGCCGGGAGATGAGAAAATCGTTGCCGACAGAATTTTCAACATACTGTCCGCGAAGCATGAGAAAAAGACTGTTGTCATTGAACCCCCTGCTGTCGATATTTCCGGCCAGTGGGATGTAAGCATTGATTTTTATTCCGGCAAGGGTGAACATAAGCTGTATCTTGGAAAACAGGAAGGACATGAAATAAAGGGAAGCCATAAGAGTACTTTCTCTTTGCTTGACATAGCCGGAAGAGTTGAAGGTAAAAATGTGAAGCTCCAGAGTTACTACAGGGAAAATTCCCAGTCAATACCCTATGTCTTTGACGGAAATGTTGAAGGAGATACATTTTCAGGAGTACTGTACCTTGGTGAATACCGTTCTGCCAATTTCGTAGCAAAAAGAGCAGAAGCCGGCAGGCGTCCGATGATGCCAATAACAATACCTGCCCACGGAGGAAGGAAAAGCGATTCATGGTGAAGCTGATAAAAATGTAATTATTTCAATAATTCGTTAAAAGTCAATATAGTACTTTTAAATTTTATTTTTCCGGTTCTCAAACATTGTGAACCTGTCGGTTAGATTGAATTGTTTTCAGTTTTGGGACTACATTGGAGAGTATGGAAACGGGTGAACCGAAAAAGCTTTTGGTCTGAATGACGTAAAGGCAGGGGACCGGAAAACGTTGGGTATATACATATCCTGCGGTAATTTCTTTACTTTGGCGATCTTCTGTGTTACAGTCAGTAACATTTGGGTTGTCAGGGTGCTCCATATCTGTGTGTAAATTGTATTTATTTTCTACTTACAGAACTAATGAGGAAAGCTCAGGAGAGTACCTTCTTTACATTATTTCAGGCGGACAGAAATACTAAAAAAAATTGATTTGTCGTGTGAGGTTTCCACTTCATCGGTGTATACATATAGTGACATCGGATTATACTTATTCTTAATTTTTTTATTGACAGGAGCCGGACAGATGACCGCTATAAAATATGGCAAGATACATGAGAAGAAGAGATTCCGGAATTTCTTTTAGTGTACCGTATGGTATCACAGGGATACTGAATGGTTCATATTTCATTATCCATTTCCTATCAATAATAATCATACAATATCTTTTTATAAAGAAGCAAACATTAGTGAAATAATATAAAACAGTACCTGAAAAAGGAAAGATAAGTTAACAAATAAAAAAATCTTGAAACCCGAGAGAACTGATAAAGATTTGGTTGAAAACCTTCAAAAAGGAGATCTGGAAGCTTTTTGCATAATCTATAAAAAATATTCAGGAAAACTATACTCTTTCGGATTAAAACACCTTCAATCACAAGCCGATGCCGAAGGTTTGGTTCAGTCAGTTTTTATGAAGTTGTGGGAAACGCATAAGAATCTTAAAAAAGAGCTGTCATTCAACTCATTTCTTTTCACTATAGCATACAACGAGATCTGTAACAGATACAGGGAAAAAAGAGTCCGGCAAAAATATATTACCCAGACACTCTATCTGAGCTCAATGCCTTGTACTGCTGTGGAAGATAAAATAAATAACAAGTCTTTGATTGAATACATAGAACAGATCATTAATAAACTCCCTGACAGACAAAAAGTAATTTTTGTAAAAAGTAAACTGGAAGACAGGTCAAATAAAGAAATAGCAAAAGAACTTGGACTGGCACCTGCCACAATTGAAAATTACTTGTCAAAATCTCTAAAGTTTATCCGTAATTGTATTCATAGTGAATCTCTCCGGATAATTCTTCCTGTCACTGTTATTTTAATTCCTCTGTTATACTAAATTCATGTTTTTAAGCATATTGTTTGTGAGGTTTTTGGTTTTCCGGTGTATATGTTATTAGAAAGCAAATATTGAATTCGTTGACAGAATACGAAAAGGATATAATTGACCGCTATTTGAATGCCAGTATAGATGAAAAGGAGAAACTTTTTATTATATCTCTTTTTCAGGAAAACAATCAATATTTTAAAAATTCTGTTAAAAATGATTGGGACCGGATAATCAATGATCCCGCCAAAGCAGAAGTTAAGCCAAATCATAATCTTGATAAAGTTCTTTATTCAATTTATAAAAATGATCATATAAAGAGTAAAAGGCCTGTCCAAAGATTAAAATCTGTTTATGCAAATGTTGCATCCATTCTGTTTATACCTTTATTTATAACAGGAATACTGATTGCCGGATATAAAAAATATAATTCAGGGATTGAGCCGGATGATCCGGTTAGTTCTACAATATATGCACCTATGGGCAGCAGGGTTTCTTTTAATTTACCCGATGGTACTACGGGGATGCTTAACAGTGGGTCGCACCTGAATTATTCAATTCCTTTTATTCCTGACCGGAAAGTAACACTTGAAGGAGAAGCCTGGTTTAATGTAAAAAGCGATGAAGATCACCCTTTTAAAATTGTGACAGGCGATTTATTGGTGCGGGTGCTTGGTACCAGCTTTAATATATGCGCTTATTCGCCGGAAGAATATATAGAAATAGTACTTGAAGTAGGGAAGATGGAATTAGTCAATAACCGGAATAATGAAATAATAATGATGAATCCGGCAGAAAGACTGTTTTATCAGGATGGCATTATTAAAAAGACGCTTACTGATCCTAAAAAATATTATGCATGGACAGAAGGAAAGTTGATTTTTAAGGGTGACCCGATGAAAGAGGTGATCAGGCGAATTGAGCGCTGGTATAATGTAAAGATCGAAATATCCGATCCGGAATTACTGGATTATTCATTGTGGGGAACTTTTGAAGACGATAAACTTGAAGATGTTATGAGATTTTTAAGTATGACTTCCCCTTTAAAATACCGGATTACTCCCCGGGAACTTTTGCCGGACAGCACTTTAAGCAAGGAAAAAGTAATTATCGGTAAGAGGTAACTATTTATAAATATTCACTTAAATATTCAAAATATGAAAATTACCAAGGGTCCCTGAAGACAAGACATTAAAAAAAGGAAATCGCTGTAACGATTTCCTCAAAAATTTTTTACAATATTTTTAATTTCAAAACCCAACAAAATTATGAAAAAAACTATTCATTTAGGGAATCATTTTTCACATTCCCTGAAAAAAGCCTATCTAATTATGCGTATTGCTATTATCTTCTTCATCGCTGGAGTCTTGCAGGCAGGCGCGATAGAAGTTTATTCGCAGAATGCGAGACTGTCTTTAGATTTTTCAGATTCGGAGTTGATTAAAGTTCTTGGGAACATTGAAGAAAAGAGTGAGTTTTACTTTTTATTCAACGATAAACTGCTTAATATAGATCGTAAAGTCAATATCAATGTAAATGATGAACCAATTGGTGAAATACTGGATAATCTTTTTGCAGGTACAGATATTAACTATACGATTATTGACCGAAAAATTATTCTTGCGCCAAAATATATTATTGATGGTCCGGACCAATCTGTCAAAGTCCCTATGTTTGTATCCAATGAATGTGTAGTATAAAGCATAAGCTAA